>NZ_JAJGPW010000004.1:0-414868 GCF_020889605.1 Rhizobium sp. 'Codium 1' | reverse complement strand
TTCGGTTGGTGTACCCGGTATACGGAGAGGCACTTGAAAATTTGTCCTATGAAAATCAGCGGTTTAGGCTGTGTTTTGGCTGTCATTTAACTATGACATAGAACGATTATTTTTTATTTCTCTCACCCTTTTGTGACTGCTGCTTGACTGTCCAGACCCCGATCGGGGCGTCGCAGGCGACCGCGGGTGGCTGCGGGTCTGCCTAAAAACAGGACTCACGGCACGCGCAACTGCCGCAATTTTCTTCAATCGCCCCTTGACCTCTTGTGTGGTGACGGACATAAGGGTGGCGAACCGTACCGTACGGTACCAGGAGCCGGCCATGTCGATCGACACACAGACCACGGAATTCACGCCACGCCAGAGTGCGGTTCTGGCCGAAGCCCTGCGTTTGCTTGTCGAGGGTGGCGACAAGGCCGTCACGACAGCCGGTCTGGCACGGGCCGCCAATTGCTCCAAGGAAAGCCTCTACAAGTGGTTCGGTGATCGCGATGGCCTGCTGTCCGCGATGATTTCGTACCAGGCGAGCAAGGTTCGCACCTTTGAGCGGCCGGGCGAGCGCCTGACGGTCGCCAGTCTCACGGAGCACCTCGATGTCTTCGCCCGCGATCTGCTCGAGGTTCTCGCCGGCGATGTTTCGCTCGCGCTCAATCGGCTCGCCATCGGCCAGTCGAGCCGTGATGGCTCCAAGCTCGGCACGCTTCTTCTCGAACGCGGGCGTCGGCAGATCGACCGCAGGGCGCGGGCTCTGCTCGATGCCGGCCAGCGGGACGGGCTCCTGCGCTTCGGCGATGGTGAGGATGCCTATCGGACGCTCTACGGGCTGATCGTCAGCGACCTGCATGTGCGCATGTTGCTTGGCGAATCGCCGCAGTCACACAAATTCGGGGTCCGGGCCACGAAGGCGGTTGCAGCCTTCCTCGCCCTCTACGGCACCGACCGCGTACTGGCCGGCCTCGACGGGGCATCCCGTTCCGGCTCGCCGATCAACAACATCCACCACAACTGACAAAGCATAGGGAAGGACACTACAATGCGCGTCTATTACGATCGTGATGCCGACTTGAACCTGATCAAGTCGAAGAAGGTTGCCATCATCGGCTACGGCTCCCAGGGCCGCGCGCATGCGCTGAACCTGAAGGATTCCGGCGCACAGAACCTCGTCGTTGCCCTGAAGGCCGGTTCGCCGACCATCAAGAAGGCGGAAGCCGATGGTCTCAAGGTCATGACGGTTGCCGAAGCTGCTGCCTGGGCCGACCTGATGATGATGGCGACGCCGGACGAGCTGCAGGCCGACATCTACAAGGACGACATCGCGCCGAACATCCGCGACGGCGCTGCCATCGCCTTTGCCCACGGCCTCAACGTCCATTTCGGCCTGATCGAGCCGAAGTCGACCGTCGACGTCGTCATGATCGCCCCGAAGGGCCCCGGCCACACAGTTCGCGGCGAATACCAGAAGGGCGGCGGCGTTCCCTGCCTCGTCGCCATCCACCACAACGGTTCGGGCAACGCCCTTGAACTCGCCCTCTCTTACGCCTGCGGCGTTGGCGGTGGTCGTTCGGGCATCATCGAGACGTCTTTCAAGGAAGAGTGCGAAACCGACCTCTTCGGCGAACAGGTCGTTCTCTGCGGCGGTCTGGTCGAACTGATCCGCGCCGGCTTCGAGACGCTGGTCGAAGGCGGCTATGCGCCGGAAATGGCCTATTTCGAATGCCTGCACGAAGTGAAGCTGATCGTCGACCTGATCTATGAAGGCGGCATCGCCAACATGAATTACTCGATCTCCAACACAGCCGAATGGGGCGAATATGTCACCGGTCCGCGCATCATCACGTCTGAAACCAAGGCTGAAATGAAGCGCGTCCTGCACGACATCCAGACCGGCAAGTTCACCTCGGACTGGATGCAGGAGTACCGCGCCGGTGCTGCCCGCTTCAAGGGAATCCGCCGCATGAACGACAGCCACCAGATCGAAGAAGTCGGCGCCAAGCTGCGCGGCATGATGCCCTGGATCGCCAAGAACCAGCTGGTCGACAAGGCCCGCAACTAATCTGCATCCCACAGGATGGCAGAACGGCCGGGGAGGGAGACCTCCCCGGCCTTTTCCGTTTCGGTGAGCAGGATGTCCTTCAGCGGCAGCCGACAATGTGCTTGGTACGGTCGAATGCACAAACACGGTCGCGACCGGAGGCCTTGGCATCGTAAAGGCGGCGGTCCGCCCGGGCGATCAGTGTGCGTTCGTCGTCGGACGGCTCTGCGATTGCAACGCCAATGCTCACCGTCAGCTTGTGCGCTTTGCCATGGCGCGTCGGGATCGACAGGCATGCGACGCTCACCCGCAGCTTTTCCGCGAACGTCTCGGCGCGTATGGCGTGGCCGTCCTGGAGAACGATGGCAAACTCCTCGCCGCCATATCTTGCAGCAATGCCCTCCGACGGAGCGACGAGGCCAGCCAGAAGTTTTGCGATGGTCCGCAGGCACTCATCACCGGCCTGGTGACCGTTGGCGTCGTTGAAGCGCTTGAAATGATCGACGTCGATCAGCAACAGCGCCACTGGCCTGCCCACGTCTCGCATCGACAGGAGACAGCGATGCAAGTCTTCATCGAAACCGCGTCTGTTCTCCAGCTCTGTCAGGACATCGGTGCGTGCATTGCGATGCAATTGTTCGTTCGCCTCGATCAGCTTTGAATTGCTCTCGGCCAGCGCCTTGACCAGGACCCGTGTCTTGCCTTCGGCCGCGGTTCGTTTCTCGTCCATGGCAATCAGCTGGACCATGTAGCTCGCGAGGAAACCGACATAGGCCGCACAGATCGGAACCATGATCCAGTTGCCCTCGCTGATGGCGGAGGCATTGACGATGCCCGTCATGATCACGATGAGCACCAGCGTCGAGCGGGGCGCAAGATAGGCACGGGCCGCGACCGACTGGAGGATGCCACAGCCGACGGCGAGCACAACGACCTGCGTGTCGGGACTGCCACTGGAATAGAGGACCGCAAGTGCGCTGCCCCAGGCAAGTCCGGATGCAAGCGACAGCAGGACAAAACGACCCAGCCACAGCTCCAGCGTTTCGTGGGGTGATCGTCTGCGGAATGCATAGTCGCCCCATGCCCTGAACCCGACCTGGACGACCAGGATCAGCACGACAATCGCCACCTTGGTCGTTTGCCCCTCGGCATAGGGGAGAACCGAAGCGGACAGGATCGCAACCGCGGCAACCAGATGAGGGATGATGTTGTAGAGGATGGAGAGATGGTCCCAAGGGGGATCCGTCTTGTCGTCGGCACCGAGGATCGGGAGGGTGAGCTTTTGCAGCAGCAAATCTTCAGTCCTTGAGAATCCGGAGGAGTAGTGGGGAGGTGTCAGTCAGTCGCAGCGCGAGTTCTCGAACAAATTCAACATGGTTTGCAAACGTAAAATGTTCGGAGCCAAGAAAAAATCCTCGATAGGTCAGCATTGTTGACCTATCGAGGATTTCGTGATTTCCTCGTCTCAAAACGATAAGCCGCGAGGAAACACCGATGCTGAACTGGGACCATGTCTTCGCCACGCGTTCGACACGCATGCGCGCTTCTGAAATCCGAGAACTCCTGAAACTGCTCGACAAGCCGGACATCATCTCGTTTGCCGGCGGCATCCCCGACCCGGCCCTTTTTCCGCAGGCGGAGTTCGCCCAGGCCTATGCCGCTCTCTTCTCGGATGGGCGTGCGAGCGCAGCACTGCAGTACTCGGTGTCGGAAGGCTATTTGCCGCTTCGCGCATGGCTGAAGGAAGAGATGGGCCGTCTCGGCATTGCCTGCGACGTCGACAATATCTTCATCACGTCGGGATCCCAGCAGGCGCTCGATTATCTTGGAAAGCTGTTCATCTCGCCTGGCGATACCGCGCTCGTGACATGGCCGACCTATCTCGGCGCACTACAGGCCTTCAATGCCTATGAGCCCCGGTATGACCAGCTCGGGACAGGCAATCGCACACCGGCGAGCTACCGCGCGGCGGCGGAGGCAGAAGAAAGTGCGGTGAAGTTCGCCTATCTCTCCACCGACTTCGCCAATCCGACGGGCCAGACGGTCAGTCTCGAGGAGCGAAAAGAGATCCTCGCCCTTGCCGA
Source organism: Rhizobium sp. 'Codium 1' (assembly GCF_020889605.1). NCBI lineage: Bacteria > Pseudomonadati > Pseudomonadota > Alphaproteobacteria > Hyphomicrobiales > Rhizobiaceae > Rhizobium > Rhizobium sp. 'Codium 1'. The sequence continues at coordinate 410,752 of NZ_JAJGPW010000004.1, read as the reverse complement.
TGAACTCGACATACCCGTGATCGAGGACGCGGCCTATCAGCATTTGCGCTATGACGGCGAGCCGATCCCGCCAATCCTGTCTCTCGATATCGCCCGCAGCGGCGGGATCGACACCTGCCGGACGATCTATTGCGGCAGCTTTTCGAAGACACTGGCCCCCGGCCTGCGCGTCGGTTACGTGGTGGCGGCAAAGCCCGTGATCCGGAAATTGGTTCTCATGAAGCAGGCCGCCGATCTGCATTCGTCGACCATCAATCAGATGGTCGTGGCGGAGGTGGCGGACAAGCATTTCCCCGTGCAGATCGCAAAAATCAGGGCGGCCTATGTCGCGCGGCGTGATGCCATGCTCGCGGCACTCGAGAGGTACATGCCTCACGGCACGGAGTGGACACGGCCGGAAGGTGGCATGTTCGTCTGGGTGACCCTGCCGGAAGGGATGGACGGTGCCGAACTGCTGGCGCGTTCCGTCGAAACGGAAAAGGTTGCCTTCGTTCCCGGCCAGGCCTTCTTTGCCGATCGATCCGGCACGAACACGATCCGGCTCTCCTTCTCCTGCGCCAGCGAGGCGATGATCGAGGAGGGCATCAAACGTCTGGGTCGGCTCGTCGGAACTGCGCTGGTTCGCGCCGCCTGACACATCCGGAACGGTGCCTGGAGGTTGCGGCGGCGGAGAGGGCGTGGTTCAGTGCGCCGGATCCATCTGCTTCCAGGCACAATTCACGGGTGTTCATGTCCATTCGCATCGCGACCTTCAACATTGAAAACCTGATCGCCCGTTTCGATTTCACCGGCTTCCGGAACCAGCTGAGGTCGGACCGGGTGATGAAGCTGTTCGACATCAAGTCTGAAGCCGATTATCAGCGGCTCGAGGCCGCGAGGGTCGTCTCGTCAACCGACGACACGCGCCAGCTGTCGGCACTGGCGATCGCCGACACCGGTGCCGATCTCCTCTGCCTCCAGGAGGTCGACAATATGGAGGCCCTCAAGGCCTTCGAGTATGGCTACCTGTTCCGCATGATCGGAGCGGGCTATCGGCAGAAATACCTTGTCGAGGGCAATGACGGCCGCGGGATCGATGTCGCCGTCCTGATGCGGGAGGAGACCCGGGACGGGGAGCCGATCGAGTTGCGCGACGTCACCAGTCACGCGGCGCTGACCTATCACGACCTTGGCCTTTATCATCCCGGTCTCGGGTCCAACATCCAGCCAGAGGACCGGATCTTCAAGCGTGACTGCCTGGAACTGGACCTGCGCGTTGGCGGGCGGCCCCTGACCGTCTATGTCGTGCATTTCAAGTCGATGACCAATGGTCGGGATGGCGCGGACGGGCGCACATCGAGCATGCCGGTCCGTGAGGCCGAGGCGAAAGCGGTGCGCCACATCATCGAAAACAGATTCGGCCGCGACAAGGCCAGTCAGCGCAACTTCGTCATCTGCGGGGACATGAACGATTATCAGGAGAAGGTCGATGTCATCGGCGATCGCCGGCATGGATATGACTATGTCGTGCAATCAGACCTGCCGAGTGCGCTCGATGTGTTCTCGCATGACGGTTTTGCGGAGAATGCCATGCAGAGGCGCGATCCGCTCGACCGCTGGACGCTCTATCACGCGCGCGGACCGGAAGAGCAGCATCTGTGCCAACTCGATTACATATGGCTCTCCAAGGGGCTCGCTGCAGCCAATCCGATGGCCAAGCCAGACGTGATCCGCAACGGTCAGCCCTTCCGCACGCCATTTCCTCCAGGGCAGGAGGTGGAACGCTACCCGCGGATCGGCTGGGACCGACCAAAGGCCTCCGACCACTGCCCCATCGCCATCACGCTGCACCTCCCGTGAGCGATGCCTTGATCGATGATGTCGGCCTGCCGGCCGATGGCAGCCTGCATGTCGTACATTCCCACGAGCTGCTCGTCTCGTCAGAGCCGCATCCGCTGGATCTTTTGGCGGCCGAGGCGGTGGCGGAAAACTGGGAGCGGGAGGTCGGGGCCAATCCCGCGCTGTTCAATGGTCGGACCATCCTGCAGCGGCGGATCCGTTTTTCTGACGGGCATCTGAGGGCCGAGGGTCATGTCTCGAGTTTCGCCACCTTTCTGTGGTGGCGGAGGCAAGCTGAACTCGCCGGTGCCTGCCACCTGTTTGGATATCCAGTCATCGTCGCCTCCGACGGTGCCTTGATCGCGGTGGAGATGGCGCCGCACACCGCCAATCCGGGGCAGGTTTATTTCGCCGCGGGCTCGCTGGATCTTTCAGATGTCGTCGACGGGCGTTGCGACATCGAAAGCAATATGCGGCGCGAGGTGATGGAGGAGACCGGGCTCGACCTTCGCGTCTCAACGGCCGATCCGGTTCTCTATGCCAGCTATCGTTCGAAACGGCTGACACTTCTCAGGCTTTTCTCCTTCTCCGAGAGCGCCGATGAACTCGTCGCGAAGATCGACGATTTCGCACGCAACTGTCCGGATCCAGAGATTTCCCGGGCCATCGCCATCCGCAGCGGTGATCCGACTTTGCATCGATACGGGCTCGCCATGCTGCCGATTCTGCGCTGGTTTTTTCCCGACGGGAGCTGAGCGTACTCCGCTTGCCTTGCCGTGTCGCCTCGGGCAGTGTGTGCCGCGAGCGTGACCTTCAGCGGAGACGGCCCGTGGCGAGAGACTATGCCATCTACGACGTGTTTACCGACCACAAACTGGCAGGCAATCCGCTTGCGGTCATCTTTGACGGTATAGGCCTCTCGGATCAGGCCATGCAGGCGATCGCCGCCGAGATGAACCTCTCGGAGACGGTCTTCATCCTGCCGGCGGATCATGCATCCCATACGGCGCGCATTCGCATCTTCACGCCCGGACGCGAACTCCCGTTTGCCGGTCACCCGACGGTTGGTTCGGCCATTGCGCTCGCGGAACGGGCCTATCACGGCGATGCGGCCAGCATGGATATCGTATCGGTGCTGGAGGAGACGGTGGGGCCGGTGCGTTGCGCGGTGCGTGTTCGGCCGGGGGAGGCGAGTTTCGCCGAATTCGACCTTCCACGTCTCTCGGCCAGCCATCCGGAGCATCAGCTGGATCGCCAGGGGCTCGCCGACGCGCTTTCGGTCAAGGCCAGCGCCATCGGCTTTGAAAACCATCTGCCGATGGTCTGGAGTGCCGGTGTGCCATTCCTGCTGGTGCCACTGCATGATCTGGCCTCGGTCGAGAGTGTCGATTTCGACCCGCAGCTCTGGGAGCGGGTGGCACCGCTGAGCGAGGGACGGCTCACCTCGGCCTATGTCTACTGTCGCGGCGGTGTGCATCATGCCGCCAGGTTTCATGCGCGAATGTTCTCGCCCGACATGGGCATATCGGAAGATCCTGCGACTGGCTCCGCGGTCGCTGCCCTCTCCGGCGCCATCCATCATTTCGACGGACTGCCCGATGGACATCACCCCATGATGATCGAGCAGGGGGTGGAGATGGGACGCCCCTCCTTTATCCACCTGCAGGTCGATGTGAAGGACGGCGAAATTTCTCGCGCGCGAATTGGCGGACAAGCGGTTCGTCTGGCCACTGGAATCATGGAGCTTTGAAAACAATAGAGAATTTCGGATTCTTGAAATTTTTTTGACCAAAGGGCAAAGATTTTTGGCGGTGGCGCTAGACAAGGTCCATGATCCTGTTTATACGCCCGGTCACGCCACCGGAAACGGAGGCGGCGGCACCGGAAAGCGGCGCAGGCGGGTGATTAGCTCAGTTGGTAGAGCAGCTGACTCTTAATCAGCGGGTCGTAGGTTCGAGCCCTACATCACCCACCAAATTCTCCAGAATTTCAATAGGATGACAAGAAGTGCCGCGATGCGGCACAGAATTGTCGACTGCATGTCTGCCCATCGCTGCGCCTAGGTGGCGGGCGAATTTCGTCGCAAATTCGACATCCGTTACAGCCGTTCTGTTGAATTAGCCGGGCAAGAAAATTGCGGATCGTCAATACGATCGTGCCCGTGGCCGGCCAGGCGTCCGTGTTCGGCAAATGTTCCCATCACCGGTCGCTCGTGTTCCTGCTTCGTATCGGAAATGCGTGCGAATAGGGCTGCGGTACCCTGTGGATAACTGTGGACAACTCCGATAGCCGGCTCAGCGTGTGGTGCCGAGCCGTGCCTGGGGCAGGACATAGGGTATGGCGGCGTCCGGCAGGCGTCCAACGGTACCCGCAATGCCGTAGACATGGGCAATGGTATCGTCGTCGATCGTGGCCTTGGGGCTTCCCTCGCGCACCAGCCGGCCGTGGTGGAGGATCGCCAGGTGGTCGGCGAATTCGGCAGCCAGATTGAGATCGTGCAGGATCGCCAGCACGACCCCGCCGCGCTTGGCAAAGCCACGCGCGAGTTCCAGCACCGAGATCTGGTGACCAATGTCGAGGCTCGCCGTCGGCTCGTCGAGGAAGATTGCGCGCGGTCGCTTGTCCATAAGCGGATCCGGCATCTGGGCGAGCACGCGGGCGAGCTGCACGCGCTGCTGTTCGCCGCCGGACAAGGCGTTGTAGCTGCGCCCCTCGAAGCCGGCCAGGCCGACGCGCACCAGCGCCTGGCGTGCCGACTGGTTCGGGTCGCGGCTGCCATGGGCGACGGCACCCATGCGAACGACCTCCAGCGCCGTGAAGGGGAAGGAGAGGGCGGTGGACTGCGGCAGGACGGCTCGCTCATGGGCGAGGTCCAGAGGGCTCAGGGTGGAAATCCTTCGATCGGTGTAAAAGACCTCACCGCCATCCGGGCGCAACTCCCCTGAAAGAGCCTTGAGGAGTGTCGACTTGCCAGCACCGTTCGGTCCGATGACGACGGTGAACTTTCCAGCCTCCAGATTCAGGCTGACCTTGTCGACAAGGTTTCGGCCGCCGCGGCGGATGGTGACGTCGTGCGCGCGGATCATCACAGGCTCTCCATCGCCTGACGCCCCTGTTTGCCGAGCAGGAGCATGAGGAAGACGGGCGCTCCGAGGATCGCGGTGATGATGCCGATCGGCAGTTCGGCAGGGGCGGCGATCGTTCGGGCCACCGTGTCGGCGAGGAGCAGCAGAACCGCTCCGCCGAGGGCTGAGGCCGGTAGCAGAAAACGGTGAGCCGGACCGATTGCGAGCCGCAGCAGATGCGGTACGACGATGCCGATGAAGCCGATCGAGCCTGCTGCCGCGACTGTCGCGCCACAGGCGGCTGCCACTGCCAGGATCGTCATGCGCTTCAGCCGCTGGACGGGTACGCCCATGTGGAAGGCCGCTGCATCGCCGAGAATGAGCGCGTCGAGACCGCGTGCCACGAAGGGGATGATGGCGAGGACGAACAGGACGAATGGCAGGATCGCACCAATCTTGGCGGTCGTTGCACCACTCAGCGAGCCCAGCGACCAGAAGGTGATGTCGCGGAGTGCCCGGTCGTCGGCGATGAAGATCAGGAGACCCGTGGCGGCTCCGGTCATGGCGGCGATCGCGATCCCCGAGAGAATGAGGGCCGTCGTCGAGGTCTGGCCGTTGCGGGTGGCGATCACATAGAGAAGCAAGGTGTTGCCGAGGCCGCCGAGGAAGGCCATCAGGGGCAGAAATTGTTCACCGAAAAAGGCGTGCAGCGGAAAGAGCAAGGTCGGCCCGAGGACGATCGCGATAACGGCTGCGAGGGCCGCGCCGGAGGTTACTCCGACAATGCCGGGATCGGCGAGGGGGTTGCGAAACAGGCCCTGCATCATTGCGCCAGAAACGCCGAGAGCAGCCCCGATCAGCAGGCCCATGCCGGTTCTCGGCAGGCGGACAGCTTCCAGGATGATCAGGTTCTGCGGGTCGAGCGCTGCGGTATTCCCCTTCAGATAGTCGATGAGATGCGGCAGTCCGACGCCGGTCGGGCCGATGACGATGGAGACAACGATGGCCGCGGAAAGAAGAACGGTCAGCAGGCCGATGACCAGGATGCCGAGACCGGAGCGGTCTCCATCGCGCCTGCCAAATGACGACATCAGGGCCAGCGTGTTCATGGTCACCGGGCCTCCGGATAAAGCAGGGCGTTGAGGTCGGAAGCGGCGTCCGCGGCACGCGGGCCGAGGCCGAGCAGGTAAAGGCCGTCCATGGTCAGGAAGGCCTTGCTGCGGCCGGCGGGTGTCGCGGCCAGAGCGGGCAGGGCAAAGGCCATGTCGGCCGTCAGGTGCTGACCGCCGCCGCTCATGACGAGCACGACATCAGGGGCCGCGGCGATCACTGCCTCATCCGTCAGGGGCTTGTAGCCTGAAATCGACGAGACCGCATTCTCGCCGCCGGCGAGGCGGATCATGGCGTCCGCCGAACTCTGGTTGCCAGCCGCCATGACGCGGCCATTGGCGAGGGACAGCGCGAACAGCACCTTCTTCTTCGGGCCCGTAGCCGCCTGCAACTTGTCTTCGATCGCCTTGAGGCTCGCCTCAACCGACTTTGCCAGTTCCTCGGCCCTGTCGACCCGTCCGATTGCCGTCCCCACCGCACGTATCTTGGCGGGGATCGCAGTCGTGTCGGGTGGCGAAGGAATTGTGACGAAGGAAAGCCCGCTCGCCTTCAGGATATTGATCGAATCGACCGGGCCGGCGCCCGATTCCGCAATAATCAGATCCGGCTTCTGCGAAAGCACGCCTTCGGCGGAGATCTGCCGCACATAGCCGATATTCGCCTTTCCCATGGCTTCCGGCGGATAGAGGCTCGTCGTGTCGACGGCCACCACCCGGTCGCCTTCACCCAGCGCATAGATGATTTCCGTGACTGTGCCGCCGATCGCGACAATGCGTTCCGCATCCTTGGCGACCAGCGACGAGGGCAGAAGCACAGACAGGCTGAGGGCGAGTGCGGCGGTGGCGGAAAGCACCTGGCGGCGCGAGGAGCTAGGGAACAAGAAGGACACGTTCAAACCTTTGATCCGGGCGACAGCAGGCCGGCCATTTGCCTTCCTTCCGATCGCCGATGACGAAATTGTCATGCCGGATCCAGGTCCGACATTTAACTTGACTGCGATACACATGTTTAAATAGGAAGGCAACAGAGCGTGGTCGTGCCACGGCGGCGGATTTCGCAGCGAGCTGTGTCCCGCAGACGTTTACGACCTCGACTGATCAAGCAACTTGCAGAGAGGGATACCTACCGATGTACATCGCCATGAACCGTTTTCGCGTCGTCCCGGGCTTCGAAGAAGCCTTCGAAAACCAGTGGAAGGCGCGTGAAGGCCGTCTGGCCGAAATGCCCGGCTATATCGAGTTTCATATGCTGAAGGGCCCCAAGGCCGAAGACCATACGCTCTATGCGTCGCACACGGTCTGGGAGAGCCATGACCAGTTCGTCGCCTGGACGAAGTCGGAGCAGTTCCGCGCCGCCCATGCGCGCGCCGGCGAAAGCAAGGTGCAGTATCTTTCTGGCCCGCATTTTGAAGGCTTTGACGTCATCATTCACGAAGACCGTTCCGGCAAGCGCTCTGCGCTTGAAGCTGCGTGAGGACGCGATGGAGACGTTGACCCAGACCGCTGAAGACAGGCGCCAGCGCGCGTTGGCCGCATTGGCGGAGAAGCCTGACGGGGTGATCGAGCAGATCGCTGCGAAGGCCGACGTCACGCCCGCCGAGGTACTTGCGATCCTGCCCGAAGGTGCTGCCATGCTGGTGCCGTCGGAGCACTGGGAGCCGATCTGGAAGGATCTCACCTCGTGGGGCGAGATCCTGATGATCGTGCACACGGACGACATCGTGCTCGAGGTCGAAGGCACCCTGCCGGAGGGCAGTGAAGGCCATGGCTGGTTCAATATTCATGGCGACAGCCCGATTGGTGGGCATATCCGCAAGGAGCGTTGTGTGTCGATCGCTTTCGTCGACCGTGGCTTCCATGGCCGACGTTCCTGCTCGGTCTGGTTCATGAATGCCGAGGGCAAGGCCATGTTCAAGGTCTTCGTTCGCCGTGACAAGGAACGAAATCTTCTGGAAGGCCAGGTGTCCCGCTTCGAGGCGCTTCGCCTGTCAGCCATCTGAGCCATTCAATCAGGGCCGCCGTTCCTCGCCGATCGGCGGTCAGCGCCTTTAAGCCGTTCTTCCTTTTGCCTTTAACTGGATCTATTGTTCCGTCGAATTCATTCACCGACTGGACCCCCGTCTTGATCCGATACCGTTCGATTTCCCTTGTCGTGGCGCTCATCCTGCTCGCTGCGGGTTCGTCGCTCTTTCCGTCCTTCCAATCCGCCATGGCGCAGGATGGCAATGCCGCACCGGCGGCAACCGCACCGGAAATTCTCACGGCCCCTGACGCGACGCCGGTCCAGCCGGCAACACCGCCTGCCGCTTCCACCGCCCCTGTTGCTTCGCCGGCAGCGCCGCTGCCGCGTGACGAGGAGATCGTCGCGGCAGAGCGTCGTATCGAAGAAGAGAGGGCGCGTCTTTCCGCCCTTCGGGCGCAGGTCGAGAAAAACATCGAGGAAGACGGCCTTCTTGCTGACGTGAAGGTCAATGTCGACGCGCTCGTGCGCGACGCGCTGGCAATTTCTGTAGATTTGCGGCCTCGCATCGGCGACATCCAGGCGCGGTTGACCGAATTGGGAGAGCCTCCGGCCGAGGGCCAGCCTGCGGAAAGCCCTGGTGTCGCGGAGGAGCGGGCCCGCCTCAATGCCGCCCGTGCCGAGGTCAATGCGTTGACGAGGCAGACGGAGGACCTGTCGATCGAGGCGAAGGCGCTTTCCGACCGGATATCCAACATTCGCCGCACCCTTTTCACCAGCCGGCTTTTCGAGAATACCGAGATCAATGGAAGCGTTGTTCAGGAGGCGTTTCAGTCTTTCTCCGCAGACGCGGCGCGCGTACAGCGCAGCATTACCAGCTGGCTCACCTTCGTGATCAAGTTCAAGGCGCTGCCGCTGGCAGTTGCCGTACTTCTGTCGATGGCGCTTGCCTCTCTCATCCTCTTCCTCGAATACCGCCTCTTCGGCCGGATCAATCGTCGGGACACGTCGATAGAAGACCCGTCCTATCTCAGCCGCTTCTCGGTGGCATTCTTCTCGACCATCCTGCCGTCGTTGGCGCTCAGCTTCTTTCTTTCCTCGACCTATTTCCTGCTTGATACATTCAACGTCCTTCGGTCCGACATCTCCCCGATCGTGGCTTCCATCTTCGGCTTGGTCGGCCTCGTTTTCTTCATCACCGCGATCTCGCGGGCGGTGTTGGCACCGGCTGCACCCAATTGGCGCCTGGTCCGGCTCTCCAACAAGGGCGCGCGAGACCTCAGCATCGCGATCTTCCTCATGGCCCTGGTGAACGGACTGGACTATGTCCTTTCGGTCATCAGCGAGACCTACAGTTCGCCGGTCGTGCTGACTGTGATGAAGAGCTTCGCTTCTTCGCTCGTGGTCGGTACCCTATTGCTCTTCGTTTCATTTTTGCGGCCGGTTCTTGCCGTCAGCGGCGATCCCTCGGCGCGGGGGAGACCGTGGCCGCGGGCCGTGTCGATCACGCTGCGGCTGGTGGGAGCCGTCCTGATCCTCGCCGCCGGCATCGGTTATGTCGGCCTTGCCCGGTTCCTCGCGACGCAGATCGTGCTGACCGGCGCGGTCGTGGCGACCATGTATATCGGCGTCCTGACCGGCAAGGCGATATCCGCACCCAATCAGTTCGGTGAAACGCGCGTCGGCCAGTTCATCGGCCGCCGTTTCCGCCTCTCCGCCGTCGGGCTCGACCAGAGCGGTATCGCGGCTGGCCTCTTCATCTATGTCTTTGCGCTGATCACCGGCATTCCGCTGATCCTGATGTCCTGGGGTTTTCAGGCCCGCGACCTGCAACTCTGGCTGTTCAACCTCTTTACCGAAATCAATGTCGGGACGATCCGCATCTCGATCTTCGGCATTCTCGGCGGGATCCTGTTGTTCGCGGCCGGTCTTGTCATGACGCGCTGGTTCCAGAAGTGGCTGGACGGCAATGTCATGGCACGCTCACATGTCGATGATGGCGTGCGCAATTCGGTCAAGACGGGTGTCGGCTATCTCGGAACCGCCATCGCCGGGATCATCGGTATTTCGGCGGCCGGCATCGACTTGTCCAGTCTCGCCCTCGTTGCCGGTGCTCTTTCGCTCGGCATCGGTTTCGGCCTGCAGAATATCGTTTCGAACTTCGTGTCTGGTCTGATTCTCCTGGTGGAGCGGCCGTTCAAGGTCGGCGACTACGTCATCACCGGTGCCAATGAAGGTATCGTCAAGCGCATTTCGGTGCGGGCGACCGAGATCGAGACGTTCCGCCGGCAATCGATCATCGTGCCAAACTCGGAACTGATCAATGCACCGCTCGGAAACTGGACCCATCGCAATCGGGTGCAGCGATCCGAGGTGCCGGTCAGCGTGGGCTATGACTCGGATCCGCAAGAGGTGATCGACGTGCTGCTCGAAATTGTCACCGAGCGCGAGGACGTGCTGCACAATCCGGAGCCGTTTGTCGAATTTCAAAGCTTTGGCGCATCGTCTCTCGATTTCGAGCTCAGATTTTATCTCGCCGATTTTGCCGACGGTTTGCGTGTGCGAAACGAGGTGCGTATCGATATCGTGCGACGGTTCCGCGCCCGCGGCATCGTCATGCCCTATGCGCATCAGGAGGTCATGCTGCATATCCAGGATCGCGACCGCGAGGCATTGCTTGGGCGCGGGTCTCGCGCGGCGAAGATTCCGTCCGACGGACAGGAGGAATTGTTTCCGGGGCCGGATGATGACAAACTCCTGCCATGAACGTCGCATTCAGGCGCCATTCAGGCACAATGCGACACAAGAGGGGCAGGAGCGATCGGGTCAGCCAATCGCTAAGAGAGGACAGAGCCCTTGGCTCTGCTGTCGGCATGAAGCAATTCTATGCGCAACTGGTCATCGTCGTGGGTAGCGTCCTGGTCGCCGGATCGGGGTTCGCGGCGTCGATCCACAATGCGGGGAGCTCGGCCGTTGTTCTCGTCGTCGTCGAGGACGGCAACAAGGCCGAGGTGGCGCTGGACGCCGGCGGGTCTGACGTGATCTGCGCCTCCGGCTGCTTTCTGACACTGCCCAATGGCGATCGTATCGGTCTGGCCGGTGGTGAAACTGTCGAAATCAAGGATGGCGTTGCCACCATCAAGTAACGCGCACGGATCTCATAACTCGATATTGCGAAATGCTTAACTATGACCTTGTCTCACCGCGGCAGCGGAGGCTGAGTTAACGGTTCGGCAAAGAGCCTTTGATAGGTGTCTTGCTACGGAACAAGACACCTAAAGGCGATCCATGGCAGTTCTCGGCGTATCTGGAATGCAGTATTCGGGAGAGACCTTTCCCGACGTTCGGATCATTCTCGGAGAGGACTCCAACGTCTTCACCCAGATGATCAGTCAGCGCCTCAAGGAACTGATGGGTGTCGACATCGAGATCTGCCGGACCTTCGAGGATCTGCAGATGGCGAACGAGCTGTCGGGCGAGCCGGTGAAGCTTGCGATCTCGAACATCAACCTGCCGGGTGCCGAAAATGGCGAAGCGCTCGAATATCTGACCGACTGCAATATCCCGACGGTGGTCTTTACCGGCACCTTCCAGGACGAAATGCGCGAGAGGCTGCTGGCAAAGGACATTGTCGACTATATCCTCAAGGATAATGTCTTCGCGGTCGAGATGCTGGCGGAATCGGTCTACCGCTTCCTGACCAACCATCGCCACCACGTCTTGATCGTCGATGACAGCCCGACGGCGCGTGCGCTTCTTTCGAGCCGCCTGCGCCGCTACAATTTTCGCGTCAGCCTGGCTGAAAGCGGTGCGAAGGCCATCGAGATCCTGAGGGCCAATCCGGATATCGGCCTCGTCGTCACCGATTACAACATGCCCGATATCGACGGCTTCGAACTCACCCGTCGCATTCGCTCGGTGCGCGGATCGCACGAACTGCGGGTCATCGGCGTTTCGTCCTCGACCAACCGGCTTCTGTCGGCGCGCTTCCTCAAGGTGGGGGGCAATGACTTCATGCTGCGTCCGTTCATCGACGAGGAATTCTATTGCCGCGTCAACCAGAACCTCGACACGCTGGTGCAGATCAAAGCTGCGCAAGCCCGCAAAAAATAGGTGCGGCTCATATTCAACGTCGCTACAGTCCAGCCGTTGGGGAGGGGGAATCGCTTATTAAGCGGTTTCGGTAAAGTGGCAGGTAATTTATGTATTTTCCGGAGCAGATTTATGCGCGCGAGCCGTCATTGCAGCGCAATCGCGCGGAGCAGGGGCGGATACTCGTCATTGAGGATTCGCGATCGCTGTCCTCGATCATGCGCCACAAGCTCGAGAACGATTTCTTCTGCCAGGTAACCCAATGTGCGTCGGCGGACGTCTTTCGAGACGTCATGCAAAGCGGGCAGACTTTCGACGTGGCGGTTGTCGATCTCAATTTGCCGGGTGCCTCCGACGGCGAAGTGCTGGATGCCGTGATCGCCGCGGGAATTCCGGCCGTGGTCTTCACCGCAGATTTCAATCGCGACCTGCGTGATCGCCTGCTGCAGAAGGGGGTCGCCGACTACCATGTCAAGAACAACGAGAATGCGATCGATCTCGTTCTGTCGTCCGTCGTCAGGCTGCTCAGCAATCGCGATGTCGGCGTGCTTGTCGTTGATGACCAGCCTTCCGCCCGCACGATGCTGGCAGACCTTCTGCGGGTGCAGAAATTCCAGGTCTATGAAGCCTCGACGGGTTTCCAGGCGATGGAGATCCTTGCCCGCCAGCCGCACATTGAGCTGGTCATTACCGACTACCACATGCCCGATATGGACGGGTACGAGCTCACACGGCGAATCCGGCGCGAGCATAACAGCGACCGGCTTCGCATCATCGGCATCTCCTCGTCCGCTGACCGGCTTCTGTCGGCGAGTTTCCTCAAGGCCGGCGCCAATGATTTCGTCTATCGGCCTTATGTGATCGAAGAGCTGCAGTGCCGGATCCAGCACAATATTGAGACCCTGACACAGCTTCGGCAGCTGCGTGTCGCGGCCTTCAGTGACTATCTCACAGGCTTGCCGAATCGGCGCTATTTCTTCGATGCAGGGCCAGCACAGGTCGCCGGGCGGCTGGAGCGAAGCGAGCCTTGCTGTATCGCCATGCTCGATATCGACCATTTCAAGAAGCTCAACGATACCTATGGTCACGAAATCGGTGACCGTGTCTTGCAGGCCGTGGGCGCGAAGCTTGCGCGTCGGCTGGAAGGCAGTGGTCACCTCCTGGCGCGCCTCGGCGGCGAGGAGTTCAGCGTGCTCATGGTCGGCCTTGGCGTCGAGGAGGGAACTGCGCTTTGCGAAACGCTCCGCTGCGAGATCGAATCTCTGCGTGTCGCACTTGATGATCAGGATCTGAACGTCACGATTTCGATCGGCCTTGCCGAGATCGCTGGGCGCGAGAGTTTCAGCAACTACCTCGCGGCCGCCGACCAGTTGCTCTATCTCGCAAAGAGCTATGGCCGGAACCGCGTCTACTCCGAGGCCATGCTTTCCTGAACAGACGCAGGTTGTGCACTGGTTCTGCCGGCAACGTGTGCCTATATCTGTGCGACCTTCCGCAGACCGGAGTGCCCACATGGCTCCCATCATATCCATCAATCGCCTCTCCAAGACCTATTCCGATGGTTTCAAGGCCCTCGACAATGTCAGTTTCGACATCGAGGAGGGCGAGATCCTCGCGCTTCTCGGTCCCAATGGTGCGGGCAAGACGACGCTGATCTCGATCATCTGCGGCATTACCAATCCGAGCGGCGGGCAGGTGACCGTGTCCGGCCATGACGTTGTCACCGAGTTTCGCAAGACGCGCGGCGAGATCGGCCTGGTGCCGCAGGAACTCACCACCGACATGTTCGAAACCGTCTTCAACACGGTGAGCTTTTCGCGGGGCCTGCACGGCAAGTCGCCTGACCCCGACTATATCGACCAGGTCCTGAAAGACCTCAGCCTGTTCGACAAGCGTGACAATACGCTGCGGGAATTGTCCGGCGGCATGAAGCGGCGCGTGCTGATCGCCAAGGCACTGTCGCACCAGCCACGCATCCTGTTCCTCGACGAGCCGACGGCTGGCGTGGACGTGGCGCTGCGCAAGGACATGTGGCAGCTGGTCGGGCGCTTGCGCAAGACGGGTGTCACAATCATCCTGACCACGCATTACATCGAGGAAGCGCAGGGGATTGCCGACCGTGTCGGAATCATCAACAGGGGAAAACTGCTGTTCGTCGAGGAAAAGAACGCCCTGATGCGCAAGCTCGGCCGCAAGCAGCTGACGATCGAGCTGCTCGAGCCGATCGGCGCCATTCCCGCGAGCCTCGACAGCTATTCGCTGACACTCGGCGACGGGGGCAAGGAGCTGGTCTACGACTATGAACTGGGAAGTGAGGACGGCGAGATAGCAAGGCTTCTGCTGGCGATCGATGCCGCCGGTCTGAGATTTGACGACGTGTCGACCCGCCAGACCTCCCTCGAGGACATTTTCGTCTCGCTGATCGGAGATGCCGCATGAACATCGAAGCGATCAAGTCGATCTACTTCTACGAAATGGCGAGGACCCGCCGTACTCTCCTGCAGAGCGTGATCTCTCCGGTGCTGTCCACTGCCCTCTATTTCATCGTCTTTGGCGCTGCGGTCGGGTCGCGCATGCAGGAAGTGGAGGGTGTCTCCTATGGTGGCTTCATCACGCCCGGGCTGATCATGCTGGCGCTGATCACACAGTGCATTTCCAACGGGTCCGTCGGCATCTATTTCCCGAAATTCACCGGGACCATCTACGAAATCCTGTCAGCACCCATCGCCATGAGCGAAATTCTGATCGGGTATGTCGGCGCTGCGGCGACCAAGGGCATGATGATCGGCATCATCATCCTGTTCACTGCGATGGCGTTTGTGGATCTGCAGATCGCCCATCCGGTTCTGATGCTGCTGTTCATGGTGCTGACGGCCGTCACCTTCAGCCTCGCCGGTTTCATCATCGGCATCCTGGCGAAGAATTTCGAGCAGTTGAACCTGGTGCCGTCGCTCGTGGTGCCGCCGCTCACCTTCCTCGGTGGAACATTCTATTCGATCGATATGCTGCCGCCATTCTGGCGGGCGGTCAGCCACCTTAATCCGGTTCTCTACCTCGTGAGCGGGTTCCGCTGGAGCTTCTTCGAGACCTCGGATGTGCATCCCTTGATCAGCGTGGCCATGATTGGATGCTTCCTGGCTGCCTGCCTTGGTTTCCTCGTCTGGATTTTCAAGACAGGATACAAGCTCCGGCCCTGATTGACGGTCAATCCCGCAACCTCAGCTCGTCCGTCTGCATCTGCATCGAGCTGAGGGTCGACAGGAAGCTCATGCCGAGGAGGCTCTGGTCGAGCAGGCCTTCTTCCAGCACCACGGCTTCCACATTGGTTCTTACGATGGACCCGAGCCGGATTTCCGGAATGCGGAGGGGCGCAGCGTTAGCCCGACCATTTGCCGTGAGCACCGTGCGGGTGAAGTTCAGGTCACCGGGATCAATGCCCATCCGCATCGCGTCCTCGTAGCGGAGGGCGACCGAACTTGCCCCGGTATCGATGAGGACGGGGACCGAGACAGGGCCCATGCCGACGGATGTTTCGAAGTGGCCGCCGAGCGTCTTGTGGAGAACCACTTCCACCCGGCCGTCTTCGGTCGTGACTGTGACCGCGCGACCCGGCATCAAGCCCGCCAGGACGCGTTCGCCGATGCTGCGGAAATCGCCGCGATAGAGGTAGCCCGTGACGAGCGCGAGCGCGATCAGCACCCAGACCGCCATCTGGCGCAAGCTCTGGCCGAGGGAGCGTCTGCCCAGAACAATGCCGGCCGAGATCATCAGCAGGATCGGCAGCGCCACGACCATCCGGCCGAAGTCTTCGTTGTTTACGCCGAAACTCTGCCCGCTGTCATGATTGACGACGAGGATGGCCAGGCCGACGGCGAGAATGGCTAGCCCGACAACGAAGCGCATCAGCCGCCCTCGCGCTCGCGGACCATGCGTGACCGGCGCGTCTCGCGGCGCGGCTTGCGCTCCATGTTTTCCATGCGCGCCGGCAGGTCGGCCATGATCGTCCGGCGTTCGAGGCTGCTATAGGTCGTCCAAAGCCCGATCTCGTCGCGCGTGCGCCCGCAGCCAAAGCAAAAGCCGGTCTTGTCATCGATCGAACAGACGAGAATGCAGGGTGATTCCATCACGAGCCCCTTGGTTTCGCTCTTATATCGTGTCCCTAAACTACCATGGCAAGGGTGATGAGGAAGGCGATCTCGCAGAGTTGTTGGCTGGCCCCGATCGTGTCGCCCGTATGGCCGCCGAGGCGCGTGCGGCAATGTCGGGTGAAGATGAACACACTTGCCAGCGCGAAGGCGGAGGCAAGAAACCAGGCGTGAAACGGCAATGCGACGATGCTGAGGGCAACCGTGCTTGCCGCGCCCAGAACATAGGCTGTCCTCGTAGCCTCGGTGTCAGGCATGCCAGCCGAAGCGGCGACGCCATCCGTGCGCGCCGAGGGTAGCGATGACCAGTGCCAGACCAGCAGCGTCCGGGACAGGGCCGCAACCGCCAGCCAGGACAATGCCGCGGCGAGCGGCGGCAGAGCCTCGACAAGAATCGCAAGCGCCGCGACACGGATCGCAACCGACAGGATCAAGGCGAGCGCGCCATAGGTGCCGATGCGGCTGTCCTTCATGATCGACAGTACCTTTTCGCGGCTGCCGCCGCCGCCCAGGCCGTCGGCTGTATCGGACAGGCCATCTTCATGCAGAGCGCCCGTCAGCATGATCTGCATGGTCACCGCAATGAGCGCGACGAGCACGGCTTTGGCACCGGCTGCAGACAGCAAGCCGATCATCAGGGTCGGGGGCAGGGCGATCACGAGACCGGCAAGGGGAAAGGCCGCGACGGTTCGGCGCAGGCTTCCGTCATGGCCGTTAAAATGGCGATCCGGCACGGGGAGACGGCTCAAAAAGGAAATGGCGCGCAGCGTTTCCGTCAGAAGGTTCTCGATGACCTGCATGATCCCCATTTTCCGTATTTCAGCATTCCGTTGCGCCTTCGACCGTCAGCGTCGTTTTTTGAGTTGAGCGGCACCGGTCCGGTCAGTATGAGAGAGGCCACAAAGCCTGATTTGCTGGAAGAATACAAGGAAGCCCGATCCATGAGCGTCACCGGCCTGCCATTCGACGATTTTCGCGCCCTGCTGCGCGACCTGCCGGGACCTCATACCGCAGCGCTGGTCGCCGCGCGCGAGCGTGACAAGCAATTGACGAAGCCGCCGGGTGCACTCGGCCGCCTCGAGGAGATTGCCATGTGGCTCGCGGCCTGGAGTGGGCGTGCGCCGGCGGTCAATCGTCCACTGGTCGCAATCTTCGCCGGCAATCATGGCGTGACGAAACACGGCATCACGCCGTTCCCGCCGTCGGTCACCCAGCAGATGGTCGAGAATTTCGCGGCCGGCGGTGCTGCGATCAACCAGATCTGCGTCACACATGATCTTGGCCTGAAGATCTTCGACCTCGCGCTCGATTACCCTACGGGTGACATTACCTGCGAGCCGGCGCTCTCCGAGCGCGACTGCGCCGCCACCATGGCCTTCGGCATGGAGGCGATCGCCGGTGGTACCGATCTGCTCTGCATCGGCGAGATGGGCATTGGCAACACCACAATCGCGGCCGCCATCAATCTGGCGCTCTACGGCGGCGAGGCGGAAGACTGGGTCGGGCCTGGCACCGGATCCGAAGGCGACGTGCTGGCGCGCAAGGTGGCCGCCGTGAAGCAGGCCGTGGCTTTCCACAGGGAACACCTGTCGGACCCGCTGGAAGTGTTGCGCCGTCTGGGTGGGCGCGAAATCGCCGCCATGGCGGGCGCCATTCTGGCGGCGCGCATTGAGAAGATCCCCGTGCTGATCGACGGCTATGTGGCGACCGCGGCAGCCTCGATCCTGAAGGCCGCCAATCCGTCGGCGCTCGATCACTGCCTGATCGGCCATGTCTCCGGCGAACCGGGACATCTTCGGGCGATCGAAAGGCTCGGCAAGACGCCGCTTCTGGCGCTCGGCATGCGGCTCGGCGAAGGTACGGGTGCCGCCCTTGCGGCCGGCATCGTCAAGGCGGCTGCTGCCTGCCATTCCGGCATGGCGACGTTCGAGCAGGCAGGGGTATCCAACAAGTCACATGAGTGATCGCAAGACTAAGAACCCGGGTGCCAGGCCGCTCGCATCGACCGTCATCAAGAAGAAGACCGGCGTCGCGCATCTGTTCGCGGCGGCGCAATATTCGGCGCAGGGCTTCAAGCGCCTGATCCAGGAATCCGCCTTCCGGCACGAATTGCTGGGCTTTGTCGGCGGGCTCGTCGTCTTCGCCGTGGTCGGCGCGAGCCTGTTCGAATTCCTCGGCTTCATCGTGCTGATGATGCTGATGTTCTCGGTCGAAGCATTGAACACGGCGATTGAAGAGCTGGTCGACCGCATATCGCCGGAAATATCAACGGTCGGGCGAAATGCGAAGGACCTCGGTTCCTTCGCGGTCTTCTGCCTGATCATCGCGAATGCTGCCTTCGCGATCTATGTTGTGGGAAACCGGCTGGTCTTCTTCTGATCAGGCGAACTGCCGGCGGCGCGGCTCGACGGCCTTCACTTCGCTGATCGCGGGCAGGCTTTCCAGGACACGGCTCGACGGCAGGATTGCGACGACTTCCGTGCCCTCACGCAGCCGGGACTTCAGTTTGAATTCACCGCCATGTTTGGCGAGAATCGCCTGAACGATCGGCAGGCCGAGGCCGGTTCCCTGTTCGGCGCTCTTGATCGCGATCGAGCCCTGACCGAAGGCAGAGAGCACGACCGGAATTTCGTTTTCGGGGATGCCCGGTCCGTTGTCGCGGATCGAGACGTACTGTCCGCCACCTGCCGTCCAGCCGGCCTTCACCAGTATTTCGCCGCCCTGTGGCGTGAATTTCACGGCGTTCGACAGGAGGTTCAGGATGACCTGGCGCAGGGCTTTCTCGTCGGCCCAGAGCGAGGGCAGGTCCCGTTCGAACTGTTCCTCTATGCGGATATTCTTGGATTTGGCGCGCAGCTGGATCATGCCGATGCAGTCTTCGGCCAGTTCGAGCAGCGAAACGCTTTCCTCGCTCAACTCGTATTTTCCGGCTTCGATGCGCGAAAGGTCGAGGATCTCGTTGATCAGTTCGAGCAGGTGACTGCCAGAGCGGTGAATGTCGCCAGCATATTCCTTGTAGAGTGGATTGTTCAGCGGTCCGAGCACTTCGGTCGCCATCACCTCGGAGAAGCCCAGGATGGCGTTGAGCGGTGTGCGCAGTTCGTGCGACATCGATGCGAGGAAGCGCGATTTCGCCATGTTGGCTTCTTCTGCGCGGCGGCGTGCTTCATCCGAAAGCGATTTCGCGACTTCCAGCTCCGCGATCAGATCGTCCTTCTCCGTCTGGTAGGAGAGGAGCTTCAGATTGGCCTGATGCAGGCGGCTTGTGATGTAGATGAAGAAGATGAGTGCCGTGGTGAAGACCGCCGTCAGGCCAAGATCCAGCATGTTGCGGCTCGTGCTGGCGACATAGCTGAGCGCCACGACCGTCGGCAGGAAGCCGAACAGCACGGCCTGGCGGAGAAGCATGCTCGCCATGGCGGTGATCGAGAGAGCCAGGAGCAGAACCGCGCTCTTGTAGAAGATGAAGGCAGTCGGATTGCATGTGGCGCAGTCCTGAAGGGCAAAGATGGCCCAGGACATGCCCATGGCGACCTGCGAAAGCAGCAGGATACGGCGCCAATTGTGCTGGTTCTCGACGGTAATGTCGTGCTTCGAAGCGCGCCTGACCAGCAAAATGCCGATCGCGTGCATGGTCAGCGCGAAGAGGCCCCAGACGAGGAAATGCGGCTGTGCGGTGAAGTAGGCTCCGGATGCTGCGATCAGGAGCGTGATAATGGGGACGACGGCGGCACCCTGCAGTGAGGCCGCCACATGCATGGCGAGCATCTCGACGTCGAATGCCGGTGAGGACCCCTGGGGAGATTGCAGGCGATCGCGGGTGGCGCGGACAGCACGCGTCGTTGCCCTGTTGCGGGTGTTCCGCGTCAGGTCCAGAACGTTCTTGTCCGCTGATGTGTCTACGCCGTTACTCATTGCGTTGCAGTCTTCCACGCCTCGGGTAAACCCTAGCGGCGAATTCTTAAGAAGATCCTGTCTCGGAAGGATTTGTTTGCCATGTGTGAAAAGGATTCGTTTTTGAAATGGGTCGGAATGTGACCAAAATTCTTCGCCACATGCGCGATTGGGTGGTTGCAATCGCCATACTCGCGCTCTCGCTCCTGATCATCGCCAAGCTGGAGAGCGATCAGGCCCAGCGGTTCGAGGGCTCCTTTCTGGCGATTGATGGCGATACGCTGGTT
The DNA here is from genome assembly GCF_020889605.1 of Rhizobium sp. 'Codium 1'. Lineage (NCBI taxonomy): Bacteria > Pseudomonadati > Pseudomonadota > Alphaproteobacteria > Hyphomicrobiales > Rhizobiaceae > Rhizobium > Rhizobium sp. 'Codium 1'. The sequence goes on along the minus strand of NZ_JAJGPW010000004.1, from coordinate 390,382 downwards.
TCAGGGGGAGATCGGCTGAGGCTCGAAGGGGTGGATGCGCCAGAGCTCGATCAGACCTGCACACGGCCGGACGGTGAACCCTATTCTTGCGGAGCGGATGCCCGACAAATCCTGGCGGATCTGGTCGGCGCCGGTGCATGGCAATGCAGCGGGACGGATCACGACCGCTATCGCCGGTTGCTTGTCATCTGTCGGCGCGGTTCCGACGATCTCGGGCGGCTGCTGGTCGCTTCCGGCGCGGCATTGGCAGAAGGCCGCTATCTTGCGGAGGAGGGGCTGGCACGGCGGGAGGGCCGCGGCATCTGGAACGGTGGCTTCGAGCGTCCTTCGGATTGGCGAAGAATGCGAAAGCTCGAAGGGGCGGAACAGACGGCCTGGGTCCGGACGTTAGTTCCGCATTGGATTCTGACCTGGTTGGGGGAATGACAGAGAATGCCACTTGACGCCCAGAGGCCTCCGGCAATGCCGTCCAATACTGTCCCGCCGCCGATCGATGAATTGTCGTTGGCGATCGCGCGCTGCCGTATCTGTCGCGACTGCCCAGCGGGCGGACCGGAGCGGCGCATGCCGCATGAGCCTCGACCTGTCGCCTATCTCTCGGCGACCGCACGCGTGTTGATCGCGGGGCAGGCGCCCGGCCTGCGGGTCCATGAGACAGGCATTCCGTTCAACGACGCTTCCGGGGACCGCTTGCGGCAATGGTTGGGCGTGGATCGCGAGACCTTCTACGATCGCAGTCTATTTGCGATCGCGCCGATGGGATTCTGCTTTCCCGGCTACAATGAAGACGGACATGACCTTCCGCCACGCCGGGAGTGCGCGCCGCACTGGCGACAGACGGTGATGGAGGCGATGCCCCAGGTCGAGTTGATCCTCGCGATTGGCCAGTATGCGCAGGCCTGGCATCTCGGGACCCGTCGGCGGAAGACGATGACGGAGACCGTAAGCCACTGGCGGGAATTCCTGCTGGCCAATCGGGAGGGGCCGCGTGTGTTGCCTTTGCCGCACCCGAGTTGGCGCAATACGGGCTGGCTGAAGCGTCATCCCTGGTTCGAGGAGGAGGTCCTGCCGGTCCTGCAGCGCGAAGTTTGCTTGTTGATAGGTTGAAATGATTTTCCATAAATCTTAGCAGATCGGCTATATCAGGAAAATTCAGTCTTATCAGGATGCCCCATGGACCGCCTCGATCGTAAAATTCTTCGCATTCTCCAGGAAGACACCACGCTCGCTGTTGCCGATCTCGCCAAGAAGGTCGGCTTGTCCACGACGCCCTGCTGGCGGCGTATCCAGAAGATGGAAGAAGACGGTGTCATTCGCCGTCGTGTGGCGCTGCTCGACCCAGCCAAGGTCAATACCAAGGTCACCGTCTTCGTCTCGATCCGCACCTCCAGCCACTCGATCGAATGGTTGAAGCGCTTTTCCGAGGTGGTCTCGGAATTTCCGGAAGTGGTCGAATTCTATCGCATGAGCGGGGATGTCGACTATTTGCTGCGCGTCGTGGTGCCAGACATCGCGGCCTACGACGCATTCTACAAGCGCATGATCGCCAAGATCGAGATCCGCGACGTGTCGTCTGTCTTCGCCATGGAGCAGATCAAATACACGACCGAGCTTCCGCTCGACTATATGATGATCGACAATCAGAAGTCCCAGGAAGACTGAGGGGCGCCTTAGCGCCCCTTTTAGACCTTTACTTTTCCAGCCTTGCCAGCAGGGATGACGTGTCCCAGCGATTGCCGCCGAGCTTTTGCACTTCCCCGTAAAACTGATCGACAAGTGCCGTTACCGGAAGGTTGGCGCCATTGCAGCGTGCCTCGGTCAGGACGATATCGAGATCCTTGCGCATCCAGTCGACGGCGAAGCCGAAGTCGTATTTGCTCTGGTTCATGGTCTTGTGTCGATTTTCCATTTGCCAGGATCCGGCAGCACCCTTGGAGATGACCTCGATCACCTTTTCGATGTCGAGGCCGGCCTTCTTTCCGAAGTGAACGCCTTCGGCGAGCCCCTGGACGAGCCCAGCGATGCAGATCTGGTTGACCATCTTGGTCAATTGACCGGCGCCGGCCGGGCCCATCAGACCGATCATGCGGGCATAGGCGTCGATCACCGGCCGTGCCGTCTCGAAGGTCTCCGGCTCGCCGCCGCACATGACGGTGAGGACCCCGTTTTCGGCGCCGGCCTGCCCCCCGGAAACCGGGGCGTCGATGAAGCCGCAGCCCTTGGCTGCCGTCGCGTCTGCCAGTTCCCGTGCAACTTCGGCGGAGGCCGTCGTGTTGTCGATCAGGATCGCACCCGGCTTCATCGCCGCGATCACCCCGTTTTCGCCCGTTGTCACCGAACGCAGGTCGTCGTCATTGCCGACGCAGGTGAAGACGAAATCCGCATCGGCGGCCGCTTCCGCCGGTGTGTGTCCCAGGTTGCCGCCGAATTTTTCGACCCAGGCTTCGGCCTTGGCCGTGGTGCGGTTATAGACCTTCACCTCGTGACCACCCTTGACTTTCAGGTGGCCTGCCATGGGAAAACCCATCACGCCCAAACCGATGAATGCGACCTTTGCCATTTCGTCTCTCCTGCCATTCGCGATGCGACATGCATAATCGATGGCAGCAGAGGACGAAAGGTCTCCTGACGGTCATTCAGCCGGAGCCTGGGTGTCCGGTTTGGCGCCGATCTTGTGGTCCGGCGTCAGTTCGACGCTCTGCTGTCCGAGACGGCTCGAAATCTCGTTCCACAGGCGTCTCAAGCGGCGGACATGAAGATCGTCACCGATCCAGTCCATCAGGTGCTCGATCGCGCGTGATGACATTTCCTTGGTTTCACTGATGGTCGTGAGCGCCCAGATGCTGAAGTCCTTGGCATCGACTTCCTTGATCTGGCCGTCTGTGCCCGGGATCAGAAACTTTGCGGTACTCTTCTCCTGGACATGTTTCATCGGACCAGTCGGTGCAAACAGGACCGACGCATAGATGCGATCAAAGGCATCGATGGCCTTTTGATCAGCCTCGGTGTCATCCTTGCGGTTCTGCTTCAAGGCTCGTTCGAGGTCGAAGATCGTGCGCACGTTGAACTGTCGCAGCAGCAGGAACCTGTCGAGACCGACGACGCAGCACAATTGCGCTTGCGCGATCCAGTCGACGGTCTGGTAGATCCCATAGGGCGTCTCGATATGCAGCATGATCGGATTGTAGGTGGCGAGCGACTGGACGTCGGAGATCCCGCATTCCTCAAGGCGAAAGCGCGTGAAGAAATCGATGCCGTCGATGGCGTCCAGTGGGACGACCCTCGTCCAGTCGATGAAGCGGTTGTCCGACTGCTTGATCCAATTGATCTGGGTCCCGATCTTCACCAAGATGAACTGCAGGACGCTGCCCGGGAGCAGGCCGAAGGCGAGGCCGAGAAGGATCCAGAGAGCCGGCAGCTCCCCGATGGGCGTCGTCCTTTCGATGCTCACCACCGCCTGCAAGGCACTCAAATCCGGCAATGCGCGGTAAAGCGTCGCCGAAGCCAGTACGGAGATGACGGTCATCGCTGCCTGCCGGATCATCGTGTAGCCGTTCAGGTCGAAGACCGCGAGCGCCTGGACGAGGTATCGCAAGGACGAGAGATAAGCGCCAATGAACGTGATCGCGGCAACCGTCAGGACGTTCTCCGCGAGTTGCCTGAACTCGGCGGAGGTCGTCTGCTCGGAAAATTTCATGCCGCCGACCGTGAGCAGATTGAAGGTCGTACCGTCCAGGCAGGTTGCCGCGGTTTCAAAGCAGCCGAATCCGGAGAAGGCGAGGATGAAACCCGCTGTGATCACGAGCATATAGGGCAGGGCCGCCACCAAAAGCCGCAGGTCGCCACGGTTCAGAAAGAAGCGCGTTCTTGAAATCGTATCGTTGATTTCCCTGATGATACCCTCGGCCGAGCGCGATTCCTCGATCCCCTCGTCCGTTCTTCTCTCGCCCTTGCTCCTCACGTCGGCTGCATATTTGCTGCGAACGAACTCGAATGATGGGCTGGTGCCTTCTTCCCCCAGATCGATGACAGGAAAGGTCTTCACGTAGTCGCGAATGAGCCGCAGGCGTCGCAGCCTGATTTCGTAGCGCCCGAAGATCAGGGCGAATACGGTGATGAGGGATATGGCAAATGCGACCACGACCGTCCATGCCAGGGACGGGTCGGTGGCAGCTTGGGCGGCAACTTCTGTCTGCATGGCTTCCCCCTGTTGTTGGGGAAAGCCTATTCTCTTGTAGGTGGGCTGCTACTAATCGAATGCAGTCCAGGGTTGAAAATTCAACCTTGGATTTAAGCCGCTGTCTTTTTCGCCACGACGAGATGCCCCGGCGATGGTTCTCCGTCCTGCATGCGAACATTGATGTCGGTGATTTCGACGATTTCGAAGCCCGTGGCGGTCAGGCGTTCGCGCACATAGGCCTCGGCATGAACGAAGCGCTGGTGCGGCCCGACCATGAAGGGACGGCCGGCCATCACGTCCGCGGGCCTCGTCTCGGAGGAGAACACGAAGATGCCGCCGTCGGACATGTTCTCGGCTGTGCCGAAGAACAGCGGCTCGAGAGCGCCAAGATAGGGGAGGACGTCGGTGGCGGTCACGAGGTCGAAGGTCTCGTCGTCGTTGTCTTCGAGGAAGTCCTCGAGTTCTGCGACGTAGAGCGTCTCGTAGAGATCCTTCTCATGGGCGATTTCGACCATCTTCTCGGAGATGTCGATACCGGTCATGTCGTCGACCATGTCGCGCAGGGTGCCGCCGGTCAGGCCGGTCCCGCAACCGAGGTCGAGCAGGCGCTTGAAGGGGCCCAGGTTGAGGGCCTGCAGCCGCTGGCGCACCATCATCGGCACAGTATAGCCCAACTGCTCGACGAGAATATCCTCGAATGCGTCCGCATGCTGGTCGAAGAGTGTTTCGACATAGGCGTCAGGTGCCTTGGGCGGGGCTTCACCGCGGCCAAGTGCTGCGATCCGGACCGAGGCGCCACCGTGGTCGTCGGGATCGATGGCCAGCACTTCCAGATAGGCGTTTACGGCCGCCTCGATATCGCCGGCTTTTTCGAGTGCCAGGGCGCGGTTATAGGCTTCCGCCAGGGCTTCTTCGTCGATCTTGGCCATGTCAGGCTCCTGTTTGCGCGGCTGTTCTTGCCAGCCTTTGCGGCTCGTCTAGCCCGTCGTGACGGGCTTGGCAATGAAAACGGAACCGTGCAGGGTCTTCCAGTGTTTTCAGGGCAGGGAGCCACGCATGGAACAGACGACAGACGACAAAGCAGGCATCCTGCCGTTGGAAAGCGCCGAGCCCGCACGTCAGGCGCCGGCCTTGCCGGCCAGTTCGGCCGAAAAGGCCAACATGATCATCCATTATTATCGGGGCGAAATCGGTCGCATGACCAGCTGGCGCGACCGGATCGACCGCACATCGAACTGGGCGATGACGGTTGTCGCCGGTCTCTTGTCGGTGTCCCTTTCCACCCCCGCCTCGCATCATGGCGTGGTGCTGTTCGCCATGCTGTTGATTTCGGTCTTTCTGCTGATCGAGGCGCGGCGCTATCGCTTTTTCGATGTCTACCGAGCCCGCGTCCGGCAGTTGGAGCGGCACTACTTTGCCCAGGCGCTCTACCCGCAGGCGGAGCTCAAGGCCGATTGGGCCGAGGCGATCGCGGCGAGCCTGCGGAAGCCCGTCTTCCTGATCGAGTATGGAGATGCGCTCCGGCGGCGTATCCGGCGAAATTATATCTGGATGTACCTGATCCTGCTTCTCGCCTGGGCGCTGAAAATCTCCAGCCCCAAGTTGCAGCAGGGTGAACTGCCGGCCGAGTTTGTCAGCGACGTCTGGCAGGTTGTCGTGAATGCGCATCTTGGGCCGTTGCATGGCGGCATTGTGCTGGCGCTGGTCGCCGCCTTTTACGGGTCGCTGCTCTTTGCCATCGTGCACCGAAACCCCGACGACGGCGAGTTCGCCCATGGCGAGGTGCATGTCTGATTGGAGATCTGACCTCAGTGCAGGATGAACTCACCCTTCAGCGAACGCCATTCGCTGGCCGCGATCATCTTCTTGTGCACGTAGGTGACGGAGTGGAGAGGGCCCTCAATCTTGTCCTGCCAGAAGCGCAAAAAGCCACGCATCTCTGGAAAGTCCGGGGCAAGGTCGTAGTGCTGCCAGATGTAGGTCTGGAGCAGCGACGGGTGGTCCGGCAGGCGGTAGAGGATCTGGGCGGTGGTCAACCCATAACCCTTCAGCATCAGTTCCATTTCGCTGTTCATGTCCATTGCTCCGTTTCCCGTTGCAAGGGATCGGTGCGGACGGCGTCACGCTTCCGCGACCGACCGGGGGCGCGACCAACGCGGGCCCTGACATGATGGAAACACCGTTTGGTAAATGATTTCTTAGCGGGGGGCGAGCGACACCAAGGCAGATGCCGCCCGCAAAGCCACTATCGCTTCAAGTGACGGGTCAGGCGCGTCTCTATAGCGCCCCAGGTGTGACGGAGCGCCTCGACGATCGCGAGGTAGAAGATCGCGGCCCACAGATAGGTCTGGTAGTCGAAGGTGCGCGAGAAGGCGTATCGCGTCTGGCCCATGAGATCGAGGACCGTGACGACGGCGACGACAGCCGAGCCCTTGATCATGAAGATGATTTCATTGCCATAGGGACGCAGTGCCACGATCAGCGCCTGGGGCATGATGATCTTCCAGAAGGTGATCGACGTCGGCAGGCCGAGCGATTTGGCGCCTTCCGTCTGGCCGCGCGGGACGCTTTCGATTGCGCCACGCAGGATCTCCGCCTGATAGGCCGCCGTGTTCAGCGTCATGGCGAAGAGCGCGCAATACCAGGCTTCGCGGAAGAACCACCACAGGCCTACGGCATCGATCTCAGCGCGGAACGAGCCGAGGCCATAGTATATCATGAAGATCTGCAGCAGCATGGGCGTGCTGCGGAAGACGTAGACATAGGCATAGGAAATGGCGTTCAGCAGTCTGTTCTTCGCCATGCGCGCGAAGGCCACCGGCAAGGACAGGACGGCGCCCAGGGTGATGGAGCCGAAGGTCAGCATCAGGGTGGTGGCGAGGCCGTCCATATAGCGCCAGCCGTAGCGGGCGATCTTCTCGGGGTCCCAGCTCGATACGAGGTACCAGGCCAGGGATAGTCCGAGCACGGCCCAAAGTGTCAGAACAGCATAGCCGAAAACACGAGCGGCAGTGATGCGGATCACTCTTGCTGGAGGCGCAGGGCGGGCCGGAATGATCTCCAGAGCATGGCTCATCGGCCCACCTCCGCGCGGTTCGCCCATTTGGAAATCGCATTCAGTCCGATGGACGAGACGCTGGCCAGGATCAGGTAGAGCAGGCAGGCGATGCCGTAAAACAGGAAGGCTTCCTTGGTCACGCGGGCAGCAACACCGGTCTGGCGAACGATGTCGGCAAGGCCGATGACCGAGACAAGCGCCGTATCCTTCAGCAGCACGAGCCAGAGATTGCTCAAGCCCGGCAGGGCGATCCGGATCAGCTGCGGCACGATGATCAGCCACATCGTCTTGCGTCGCGAGAGACCGACGGCGCTGCCGGCTTCGTACTGTCCGCGCGGGATTGCCTGAAAGGCCGAGAGCAGGACTTCGGATGCATAGGATGAGAATACCACCGACAGGGCAATCATGCCGGCGATGAAGGCGTTGATCTCGACCCGCTGTTCGCTGCCGAACCAGGTAAGGACCGACTGGACCAGGATCTGGAAGCCGAAATAGACGATGAAGAGCGTCAGGAGCTCGGGCAGGCCGCGGAAGATGGTGGTGTAGACGCCGGTGGCTGCCCTCAGACTCCATTCGTCGGACTGCCGCGCCAGGGCGATCAGGAAGCCGATGGCAAGGCCAACCGGCAGGGTCACAAGTGCCAGCGAAATCGTCACCTTCACACCAAAGGCGATCTCGTCGCCCCAGCCCGTGTCGCCACAGCTGACCAGAGTGTCCGACGCCAGAAGCCGGAAAAGCCCGACCGGGCCGCAGAGTGGATCAAACGTGTAGCTGATCCAGGCCCAGAGCGAGCCGAGCGCGGAAGACAATCCGCCCATGCCATTCCCCCTTGGCGGTTTTTCCCGCCTTTTTGATCGTCATGCCGTCCAAATGCAAAATGGCGGAAGTGTTCGACTTCCGCCACTCGTTTGTCAGGTGATGGTGCGATTACTCGCCGTAAACGTCGAAATCGAAATACTTCTTGTTGATTTCGTCGTATTTGCCGTTCGCACGGATCGCGGCGATGGCGGCCGTGAACTTGTCGGCCAGTGCGGTTTCGCCCTTGCGGACCGCGATGCCGGCGCCTTCGCCGTTGATCTCGACGTCGACCGGAAGCGGGGTCAGGATCTTGCAGCAGCTACCAGCGTCCGACTTCAGCCATTCGGAGAGAACGACGATGTCGTCGACGACGGCATCGACGCGGCCACCTTCGAGGTCAAGCTTGTACTCGTCAGCCGTCGGATAGAGCTTCAGCTCCGACTCGGCCATGTGCTTTTCGGCATAGTTGGCGTGGGTCGTCGATGACTGGGCACCGATGGTCTTGCCAGCGAGACCTGCAACGTCCGCGATGTCCGAATCCTTCGGCACGGCGACGGCCGGCGGGGTGTTGTAGTACTTCTTGGAGAAGTCGACCTTTTCCAGACGCTCGGGCGTGATCGACATGGATGCAATGATCGCGTCGAACTTCTTCGCCTGCAGAGCCGGGATGATGCCGTCCCAATCCTGGGTGACAAATTCGCAAGTCACCTTCATCTCTTCGCAGAGCGCCTTGGCGACGTCGATGTCGAAACCGACCAGCGAACCGTCGGCTTCAAGGTTGTTGAATGGCGGGTATGCGCCCTCAGTGCCGATGATCAGCTTTTCTTGCGCCATGGCCGAACCGGCAAAAAGCGACAGGGCAGCAATCGAAGCTGCGGCCAGAAAACGTGTCGGAATACGCATGAGATCCTCTCTGTTGGTGGACGCCGCTTTTTGTTTTGATGCAGCTGTCCATGATCGTGCAGCGTTGATGGCAGCACTTGGCCCAATATTCGTCCGGTTTTTGCACCGAAATCAACAACAAACCGCGTGCCCGACAAAATTTGCTGCTAATTGCCCGGTTAGCAGGCGAGAGGGAGTTTTTTGTTCCATTCTGCGTCGGCGGATGGAGCAAATGTCGTTCCCAACCGTTCAGGCACGGTTAATTATGCGACATCTAGCTTGGCGGCAGTTTCGGTTCGCGTAATCGAGCACGCATTCAATGGTGTGGCACGGATGATTTCATCGGTGGCCATGCAGAGGGAAGGAAACGCAAGATATGTTCAAGAACAGATTGCTGGCCACGGTGGCGATACCGGTGCTGTCGGTGGCGGTGCTCGCAAAGCCTGTCGCGGCTTCGGTCATCGGACACCCGGAACGGCAGAGCCAGACCCGCCAGGCCGAAGAGCAACTGATCCAGCTTGCCCAGGCCGTCGTCTGCAACGACGGCACCGAGGCTCCGGATGCGGACACCTGTGCCGCCCGCGATGCGCAGGCCGCTGCCGAGGAAGAGCAGCGTCGCGCGGCGGAAGCCGAAGCGCAGGCCCAGGCCGCAGCCGAGGCCCAGCGTGCTGCCGAAGCAGAAGCGCAAGCTCAGGCGGAAGCCGAAGCCCAGCGTGCGGCCGAAGCAGAGGCTCAGGCTCAGGCGGAAGCCGAAGCCCAACGTGCGGCTGAAGCAGAGGCTCAGGCCCAGGCGGAAGCCGAAGCCCAGCGTGCGGCCGAAGCAGAGGCTCAGGCTCAGGCGGAAGCCGAAGCCCAACGTGCGGCTGAAGCAGAGGCTCAGGCCCAGGCGGAAGCCGACGCCCAGCGTGCGGCTGAAGCAGAAGCGCAAGCCCAGGCGGAAGCCGAAGCCCAGCGTGCGGCTGAAGCGGAGGCACAGGCCCAGGCGGAAGCCGACGCCCAGCGTGCGGCCGAAGCCGAAGCTCAGGCCCAGGCGGAAGCGGAGGCCCAGCGTGCAGCCGAGGCAGAGGCGCAACAGAAGGCTGAAGAGGCCCAGCCAGCAGCAGAGCCGCAGGACGTGACGTGCGCCGATGGCTCGCAAGCTGCCACCGAGGCAGAATGCCCGGCACCTGTGACCGAGCAGCCGACCGAAGAACAGCAGCCTGCGCCAGAGGAGGCCGCACCGCAGCCGACCGGGGAGCAGGCTCCGGCTGCCGAAGAAGAACTGCGCCCAGGTCAGGACGCTGCCGGCGAACAGCCGGCAACAGAAGGCGAAGTTCCGGCCGATCAGGCGGAGCAGCCCGCCGGCCAGCAACCTGCCGACCAGCAGGCGACCGGTAACGATGTTCCGGCTGGCGCCCAGCCGGAAGGCGAACAGGTCGTCGTGCCCGCCGTCGAACCACAGGAAGACCAGCCGGTTCAGGAGATCACCGACACGCGGACCACTGAAGAAAAGCAGGCGATCGCGGAAGATCCGTCCCAGTCTTCCGAGACTGTCGTTCTGCCGGTCGACAACGGTGCAGCCGTTCTCGACAGCGACAAGGACGCCGACAACAGCGGTGGCCAGGAAGTCCGTCAGCAGCGCAGCGAACTCCGTGCTCAGGAAGAAGCCGCTCCGCCGCCGGAAAATGATGCTGCCGCGCAGGCTGATTCGATCAAGGTCGATCAGCAGGCCATGCAGGCCAACATCACGGAGCAGGGCACCACGCTTGAGGCTGCGCCGACCTTCGAAGTGCCGACCACTGTCACCAACAACGTGTCGAACAGCACGGTGACCACCAACGTCACGAACAATGTCACCAACAACAACATCGTCCAGAACAACGTGGTCAATCAGGTCACCGAGATCCGGGTGATCGAGCAGGTCGACAATCGTACGGTCATCAATGTCGGCAACCAGATCGTCGTGCGCAGCGACGACCGCGAGCGGCTGCGCTACGATGCGGAACAGACCTACTACGAGGAACTGCCGCGCGGTCGGACCCGCGAAACCATCGAGCGTGCCGACGGCAGCAAGCTGGTCACGGTCTACAACCGTTACGGCGACATCATCATTCGCTCGCGCATTTCTCCGCGCGGTCGTGAATATGTCCTGATGTATTCGCCGGAAGCGGAGGGCGAACGTCCGACCATGTATGTCGATGTCGGTCTGTCCCTGCCGCCGATGCGTCTGACCATTCCGGTCAACGATTACATCGTCAGCACGACTCGCTCACCCGATCGCGACTACTACGAATTCCTGGGGCAGCCGCCGGTCGAGCGTGTCGAGCGCGTCTACTCCATCGATGAAGTCAAGTCGTCTGCCCGTATCCGTGACAAGGTTCGTCGTATCGACCTCGACACGATCACCTTCCCGTCGGGCTCGGCCGAGGTTCCGCTGGAACAGGCCCGGACCCTGCGCAAGGTTGCCGAGGCCATGGAGAAGCTGCTTGAAAACGATCCGGGCGAAGTCTTCCTGATTGAAGGCCATACGGATGCGGTCGGTTCGGATCGTTCGAACCTGGTTCTTTCGGATCAGCGCGCCGAGACGGTCGCCAACCTCCTGACCGAAGTCTACGGCATTCCGCCGGAAAACATGTCGGTCCAGGGTTATGGCGAGCGCTTCCTGAAGATCCGGACGGAAGCCGCCGAACAGCAGAACCGACGCGTGGCCATCCGCCGCGTCACGACGCTGGTTCGCCCTGCCGGCATATCGAGCAACGACTGATCGACGGCAGAATCGCTGACCAAAAGAAGGGCCGCTGGAGCAATCCGGCGGCCCTTTTCCTTGTCGAGGTGTTTCAGGCTTTCGGCGGCAGACCCGTGACGTCTGCGATGAAATCGGCGATCGCATTGGTGTCGTCGAGATCGAAGACGGGCAGGTCCGTGTCCGTCACTTCATGGTCCGCCGCGATGGCACGGATATGGGGATCGGTCGGGGCGAGTGGCTCGCGATTGCTCGCGCCCGCGCGGCGGGCCTCAATCTTCGGTACCGGTTCGCGCTTGTAGCCCTCGATCAGCACGAGGTCGGACGGGCCGATGCGGGAGAGGATTTCTTCGAAGCTCGGTTCGGGCGCGCCCCGCAACTCATGCATGATGGCATACCGGGTGCCGGAGACGATGACGACTTCATGGGCGCCGGCTTCGCGGTGGCGATAGCTGTCGGCACCGACCTTGTCGATGTCGAAGTCATGATGGGCGTGTTTGATCGTCGAAATCCGGTAGCCACGCCTGGTGAATTCCTCGACAAGCCGCACGGCCAGGCCGGTCTTGCCGGAATTCTTCCAGCCGGCAATCCCGAAGATGCGCGGGTTCGTCGTCACAGGGCACCTCGCTTGAGGATTGCGCCGGCAAGCGCCAAATCCTCTGCCGTGTTGATATTGAAGAAGGGATCGACCGGTCCGAGCGGGCCGTCGTGGGGCGTGAACTCGACCGTTCTGTTTTGATGTCGTGCAACGAAATCGAAGACCCGGCGATGTGCCGGATCGTCCAGCCATGCGTCCAGATCCTTTTCCAGCGCGAGGGGCCAGAGGGCCGTGACCGGATGGGTCCGACCGGCACAGGCGGCCATCACGATCATGCCGCTGCTTGCCTGCTCCGCTAGGCGAAAAACGAGGTCACGGGGTAAAAAGGGCGTGTCGCAGGGCGTGGTCAGAATGTGGGTCGGGGCGTCCGGCAGGGCGGCAAAGATCTTGAGGCCCGCCAGCACGCCGGCAAGTGGCCCTGGCCTGTCCGGCTTCGCGTCGGGTAAAAGGGGCAGGCTGTCGGATAGGGCATGTCCCTCCGGCGCGTTCAGAAGCACGGTTGTCACCTGAGGGGTGAGGCGTGAGGCGACATGCAGCGCGAGTGGCGTGCCCTCCAGCCGCATCAATGCCTTGTCCTCACCCATCCGGCGTGACAGGCCGCCGGCCAGAATGATGCCCGGAAGGCGTGCGGACTCGGCCATCAGTTCACCTTTCCTCTCCCGGCGAAAAGCGCAGGAGCACTACCGCCACCAATGCCAGAACGCAGCAGGCCAGCATGACAAGCAGCAGAGGCATGGCACCTGTTTCGACGGTCAGGATGCGCGAGGCGAGCCAGGAGACGACGGCGCCGCCACTCATGGTGATCGCGCCGCCCAGTCCGGAAGCGGAGCCGGCGAGTTCCGGCCGGACGCTGACGATGCCCGCATTGGTGCTCGGCAGGGACAAGCCGTTGCCGAAGCCGACGACGACCTGCGGTGCGAAGAAGGCCAGCGAGGAGACAAAACCCAGGGAGTAGAAGAGGATGGGGATGGTCGCCCCTGCGAGAGCGACGACACCGCCGATGAGCATCATCATGTCGATGCCGGCGCGCCGAGCGAAGCGGCCCGACAGATAGTTGCCGGCGATATAGCCGGAGGCGATGAACATGAATTGCAGGCCAAGCGTACTCGGTGTCAGGCCCATCAGCGTGCCACCGACGAAGGGCGCGCCGCCTAGAAAGGCGAAGAAGGCCCCGGACGTGAAGGTGCCGGCCATGGTGTAGCCCCAGAAACGGGGCGAGGCGAGCAGCCGCGGCCAGGCCCGAAACTGTTCCGAAAAGCTGCCGCTCTTCTGCCGGTTGGTTTCCCCGAGATCGCGCTGCACGAGGATCAGCACGAGAATGGCAGCGATGAGGATCGCCACGAAGTTGGAGCGCCAGCCGAAGGCGTCGCTCAGAAGCCCGCCCAGCGTCGGGCCGATCATCGGAATCAGTGTCATGCCCATCGTGACATAACCGATCATCGAGGCAGCCTCTTCCATCGGCACCATGTCGCGAATGATGGCCCGAGACAGGACAAGGCCCGCCACGACTGCCGTCTGGACCATGCGGGCGAGTGTCAGGATCTCAATTGATGTCGCGATGACGCAGACAAGGGAGGAGGCGATCAGGATGAGCAGTGCGCCGATCATGACCGGCCGTCGCCCGTATCGATCCGAAAGGGGGCCAATGATCAGCTGAACCAAGGCCGTCATGGCGATGTAGCCGGAAACAAGAATCTGGACGCGGTCATAGCCAACGCCGAGGTCCGTGGCCATTGCCGGAAGCGATGGAAGGAAGATGTTCATCGTCAACGCCGACAGGCCCGCGATCGCCACGAGGCTGACGATATGCGGCGCGGTTGTCGGGTCGAGGAAGCGGGAGGGCTCTGGCACGCGAACTTGTCCTTGGCTGGCGACCGCGATCAGCCCGGAGAGGACGGATCGGAGAGGCGGGCGAGCGCCGCCTTTTTCTTGTTCTCGCGATAGAATGTGTAGAGGCCGGAGCCGATGACGATGCTGGCGCCGACGATCATCCAGATATCAGGGGTTTCTCCGAAAAACAGGATGCCGAGCAGGATCGCCCAGAGCAGGCTGGTATAGCGGAACGGGGCGATGAAGGAGATTTCACCGGTGCGCATCGCCATGATGATCGCCTGGTAGCCCGCAAAGAGGAAGACCGAGGCGAAGGCCAGCCTCCCGTATGCCGTCGCCGATACCGGCTCCCAGCCACCAAAGGCGGGAATCAGCAGCAGGCCGGCAAAGGAGATCGAGGCGGCCGTGAACAATGTCACGGTCACCGAAGAGACTTTCGGATCGATCCTGCGGGTGACAAGGTCGCGCGCAGCGGCGGTGAAGACGCACAGGACGACGTAGAGCGAGGCCAGCGTGAACCCTTCCGGGCCTGGCTGTATGATGACCAGCACGCCCAGAAAGCCGACGCCAATTGCTGTCCAGCGCCGCCAGCCGACAGGCTCCTGAAAGAAGAGCGCAGCCCCCAAGGTCACGGCGAGGGGCATCGATTGAAGAATCGCGGAGGCATTGGCGAGCGGCACCTGTCCCAGCGCCGCCAGAAAGGCGATGGCTGCGATCGTCTCCAAGAGGATGCGCAGGAGGATCATCGGCTGCAGGATATTCCTGACGTGGTCCAGTCCCCCTATGCGGCGGGCGACGATGTAAACAAGGATGGCCGTGAAGGCCCCGCGCACGAACATGATCTGCGCCACGGTCAGGTCCGCAGTCACCGATTTCGTCAAAGCGTCGTTGATGGTGAAGCCAGCCATCGAGACCGCCATCAGAAGGGCGCCTCGGGTGTTCTCGGATAATGCCATGCTCGATTCCCGTGCCTGTGCGCTGGTTCTAGCCCAAGCCGGGGACCGTAGAAACCGGAATTCCGCTGTCCCGGACGGCAAAACATGCTGCACTGCCAAAAGGCGGTTACAGGGTTAACCTTTGTTCAAGCTCCCGAAGACAAGAATGGAACCGGTGCCGCATGAGGTGGCTCTGCCCCATACTTCAACCTGCGCGATGATTTCGCGGGCGTCGGCCTTTCAGAGAGTCTCATGAGTTTTATCGATCGCCTCCTGCAAAGCCGCAGGATCGTCACCAAGGTTTTGCTTTTTGTCGTTCCTCTCGTCCTGCTCATGGCCGGTGTCGGTCTTCTGGGCTACTGGACTGCCACCACCCTCAACGGTCACATGACGGTCACCCGCGCCACGATCGGCAATATCAGTGACCTGGAGGCCCTTCAGCAGGGGTTGCAGGAATTCAGTCTCGATCCGACCGAACAGAGCCGGCAGGCTCTCGTCGCGGCAATCGAAGGGCAGGAAAAAGGGCTCGCCGTGCTCAACGGCGTGTTGGCAGGGCAGGCGCAAACGGCCGATCTCTCCGCCTTGACGGGATTGCCGACCGAGATGCGCGGGCAGACTGATATACTCTGGGATGGCAAGATGCGGCGGGAGGAACTCGACGCCGGGCTGACTGCTGCTGTTGCTGCACTGCAGTCGGAGAGCCAGCAGATCGTCAAGCAGGTCGATTTCGTCCGTACCGATCTCTCGGGCAAGGAGCGCTTCGCCAAGGAGTTGCTGTTCGACGCCTCCGCCTTCAAGTCTCTGCTCGATCGTCTGGGCAAGCTGCGTGTTGGCGTGCAGATGGCGTTTACGCCTGAGGAGCAGCTGTCCGAGGCCAAGCTGTATCTCGGTCCGATGAAGAAGGATCTGGCCAAGGCCGAGGAGATCGCATCCAGCAAGGGCAAAGTGCTTGTCGCTGACGTTGCCACTGCGATCCAGAAGGTTGAGGCGATTCTCGCGAATTCCGGTCCTGACGATGCCAGGGCGCAAGAGCTCGGACGGGTGCTTGCCGAACTGGTCGAGATCGAACAGAAAATTACCCTGCAGGCGGCGAAGAACAGCGACATCGCTGCCGACCGCTTCGTCAGTCTCGACAAGCTCGTCGGCGAGCAAAAAGAACTGATGGCGCTGGTCGATACAGCGGCGCTCGACATCGCGACGCTTGAGCTCCGCGTTCAGCAGATGCTCGGTTCCCTCGACGACCAGAGCCGCGCAGTGG
Source organism: Rhizobium sp. 'Codium 1' (assembly GCF_020889605.1). Taxonomy (NCBI): domain Bacteria; kingdom Pseudomonadati; phylum Pseudomonadota; class Alphaproteobacteria; order Hyphomicrobiales; family Rhizobiaceae; genus Rhizobium; species Rhizobium sp. 'Codium 1'. Next base: position 374,121 of record NZ_JAJGPW010000004.1, on the reverse strand, counting down.
TGATTGGCGATGTGGGCCGGCTTCAGAACGTCGCGGCGCGCATTTCGGAACTGGGCGCGAAGAACAGCGCCCTGCGTGACTTTCCGCAGAAGATCGCGCCGCATCTCGCCTCGATCACAGAGAACTCGCAGGCCCGTCTCGATGCCGCCCGTGACTGGCGGGAAAATCGTCTGGCCGCCAATGCCTCGGTCTCTGCCGCAATGGAATCGCTGCGCAATTTTGTCAGCCAGGCCCAGGAAATCGGGCGCGAGGACAGTGAAAGATCAGCCACGATCTCGGTCATTACCATGGTTGTGGGCACGCTGCTCGCGATCATCGGCGGCCTGATGTTGATCGAGACGCTACGGGCGCCGTTAAAGCGCATCACCAGCGTCATGTCGCGGCTGGCGAGTGGTGATCTCTCGGTGCCGATTGAGGGACGCAATCGCGGCGACGAGATTGGCGACATGGTGCGTTCGGTCACCGTATTCCGCGATGCAGCGCTCGAAAACAAGCGGCTCGAGGGCGAGGCGGAAGCCGCCCGTGCGCAGTCCGAGCATGAGAGTGCACAGCGCGCCCATGAGAGGGCGCGCGTCGAGGCCGACCAACGCTCGGCCCTGGAAGCGCTGTCGTCCGTCCTCGAGGCGCTGGCGAACGGGCAGCTGAACGTCTCCATGGACGACGATCTGCCGGCGGACTTCGTTGCCATGGCATCCACTTACAACGAGGCGGTCGAGGCACTGCGTGCCACGCTCGAAGACGTGCGGGCCGCCAGCAGCGACATCAATGCCGGCACGGAGAACCTGGCCGTGTCCGCCGACGATCTGGCGCGGCGGACCGAGCAGCAGGCGGCGGCGCTCGAGGAGAGCGTCCGCGCGCTTTCGCATCTGAGCGATGTCGTCAGGACGACGGCCGACGGGGCAGGGCGCACGGCCCAGTCCGTACAGTCGGCTCGTGACCATGCCCGGCAGTCCGGCGTGGTGGTCAGGAAGGCTGTAGAGGCGATGGCGGAGATCAGCCGTTCGTCAGACAAGATCTCGACGATCATCGGTGTCATCGACGAGATCGCTTTCCAGACCAACCTTTTGGCCCTCAACGCCGGCGTCGAGGCAGCCCGTGCGGGTGAGGCGGGTCGCGGTTTCGCGGTCGTTGCGCAGGAGGTGCGCGATCTTGCGCAACGCTGCGCCAATGCGGCAAAGGAGATCAAGACGCTGATCTCCGTGAGTGGCGGCCAAGTGCGTTCGGGTGTCGAGCTGGTGGAAAATACCGGCGCTGCGCTCCAGTCGATCATCGATCAGGTCGAAGAGGTCCAGTCGCTGGTGGAGGGCATTTCTGCTGCCACACGCGAGCAGGCGACGGGCATCAGCGAAGTTACGTCGGCCGTGCGTGACGTTGAACTGATCACACAGCAGAACGCTGCCATGGTCGAGGAGAACAATGCCGAGATCCAGGGGCTTCGCCAGCGCGTCGACATCCTGATGCACAAGATCTCGCGTTTTCGCACCGAAACCCAGCGCGCCGAAGCGCCGGGCTTCCGTCGGTCCGCTTGAGGCGGAGCGAGATAACCGGCGGCGCTCAGCCGCCGGTGACGCTCATGTGCCGCGCCACGGCCGGCTTGCGGTGATTGCGATCGATGATGAAGTCGTGGCCCTTGGGCTTGCGTGAAATGGCTTCATCTATGGCCGTCGACAGATAGGCGTCGTCATCGGAGGCCCTGAGCGCCGTGCGCAGGTCTGCGGCGTCGTCCTGGCCGAGGCACATGTAGAGCGTGCCCGTGCATGTCAGGCGCACGCGATTGCAGCTTTCGCAGAAATTATGGGTGAGCGGCGTGATGAAGCCGAGCTTTCCTCCGGTCTCCCGAACCTCGACATACCGGGCCGGCCCGCCGGTCCGATAGGGAATGTCATCAAGCGTAAACTGTTCTTCAAGCCGCTGTCGCACCAGAGAAAGAGGCAGATACTGCTCCGTGCGATCCTCATCGGTCTCGCCCATGGGCATGGTCTCGATCAGGGTCAGATCCATGCCCTCGCCGTGTGCGAAGCGCATGAGTTCGGGGATTTCGTACTCGTTGAAGTCCTTCAGTGCTACCGCGTTCAGCTTGACGTGTATGCCGGCGGCCTGTGCGGCGCGTATGCCTTCCATGACCTTGTCCAGCTCGCCCCAACGGGTGATGGTCTTGAACTTGTCTTTGTCGAGCGTGTCGATCGACACGTTGATGCGGCGCACACCGCAGTCGGCGAGTTCGGCCGCATGACGGGCGAGCTGGGAGCCGTTGGTGGTCAGCGTCAACTCGTCCAGTCCGCTTCCGATGTGACGCGACAGGCCGCGCACCAGATGCATGATGTTCTTGCGCACCAGGGGTTCGCCGCCGGTGAGGCGCAGTTTGCGCACGCCCTTGGCGATGAAGGCCGAACAGAGCCGGTCGAGTTCTTCCAGCGTCAGGAGATCCTTCTTCGGCAGGAAGGTCATGTTCTCCGCCATGCAATAGGTGCAGCGGAAATCGCATCTGTCCGTGACGGAAACACGCAGATAAGTGACGGCCCGTCCGAAGGGGTCGATCATCGGGGCGGCTCGGTCGACGAGCGGCTCTGCATTGCGCCAATCGGCGGGTGTGTGGTCCAACCGGGTTCTCCTGTCCGTTTCAGCCAATGTGGGGCCAAGTCCTTGAAGCGTCAAGTTGACACCGGGCGCAGCGTCGATATCCGATTGCAAACGCCTGCCGTTGGCCCTAGGTCTGCACCAGCCGCACCAAGCAAGACGAGGGTCGCATGAGCGAGATCTGGCCGAGTGAATTGAAAGTGTCGAAAGACAGACGTCACCTGACCGTGACTTTCAACGACGGCGTCGTGGCATTGCTTCCGGCTGAGATGTTGCGGGTCCTGTCGCCTTCCGCCGAGGTTCAGGGGCATGGCCCCGGGCAAAAGGTAACCGTGCCTGGCAAGCGCAATGTTGGCATCAGGCAGATGACGCCGACTGGAAACTATGCCGTGCGGATAGGCTTCGACGACGGGCATGATACCGGCATCTTCACCTGGCTCTACCTTCGGGAACTGGGCGAAAGCGGTGCCGAGAAATTCGCTGCCTATGAGGTGGAACTCGCCGAGAAGCACCTCAGCCGCGATCCTCGCTGATTTCCAGATCCTGCATGTCATCCGATGACAGCATGCGCTGAACGAGCAGGTCCATGTTGTCGGCGAGCCGCTGGCACTCGTCGACTGGTGTCGCCGACAAGGTGCGCTCGATGAGTTCCGTCTGGATGCGCATGGCCTCTTCGCTCAGGGCCCGTCCTTCGTCTGTCAGGGAAAGCCTCAATACTCGCTTGTCCTTTTGGTCGGGCCGACGCTGCAGCAATCCTCGCTTTTCCATCTGCGGCAGCAACATGCTCATGTTCGAGCGTCCGACGAGCAGCTTGCGGGCCAGTTCCTGCTGGGAGATCCCCTCGAACCGGTAGAGGTTGACGAGGATGTCGAGATGCGGCGGCTTGATGTCGAGGGGCGCGAGGGCACGGGCCAGGGCTTGCTGCATCAACTGACAGGCTCGGGCGACCGATATCCAGCTGCGAAATCGAGGATGGTCCCAGGGGAGGGCTTGTTTTTTGTTCATTCTTGTACTTTATTGTTCAGCATTGAACATTTGATGGGACTCTGACTATGCCATCCTTTCCTCTCAAGGTCACCCGCCTGGCTTTCGCGCAGATGGAGAAGCTCTCTCCTGCTTTCGCCGGGCGCCTCGCCTTCGAGCTCTTCTGCCGGACGCCTACCCGCCGCCCGAAAGGCGCAAAGGCGACGGAGGTCTTTCTCAAGGGGCGCAATCGCCTGCGGCAGGCATCCACCGTGCGTCTCGCCCTGACACGGGGGATGGCCGCGGCGCATCATCTGCCCTCGGACCCGAGCACCGGGGAGACGAAGCGGGTTCTGGTCGTTCATGGCTGGGGTTCGCGGGCGGAATATTTGACCGATCTTGCCCTCGGCATCCGGGAGACCGGCGCGGAAGTCGTCGTCCTCGATCTTCCCGGTCATGGGGCATCGAGCGGACGGCGGCTCGATCTGAAGATCGCTGCCGAAGCGATCGTGGCGGCCGAGCGGCATTTCGGGCATTTCGACGGTGTCGTCGGCCATTCCTTCGGCGGGGCTGCGGTAATGATGGCTGCGGGGCGCGTGTTTCCCGATCTTCGCCAGTTTCAGCCTGGACGCATCGCACTCATCGGCTCGCCGTCCAGCATGGGCGAGGTATTCCAGGGCTTCGCTGCGATGGTCGGCCTCGGGCACGGCAGTATCGGTGCAATGCGGGGCAGGGCGATGGAACTGGTCGGTGCCCGTGTGGAAGATCTCGACGGTGTCGGGGTGGCGCGGCGGATCGACAGGCCATTGCTGGTCGTTCATGCCGAGGACGACAAGGAGGTGAATGTTGGCCATGCGCAGCGCTATATCGGTGTGTCACCACATGTGCGCCATCTCTGGGCCAACGGACACGGTCACCGCCGGATCGTCAGTGCGCCCGAGGTTATCCGAGCGGTCGCGTCTTTCCTGACGGAAGCCGACAGCCTGGGCCGCTTGGATGCCCGAGCCGTGTCATAGAGCCGTCATGCGACTTCCCTAAGCCGCGTTCATCGGAAATAGTCCGTCCGGTAACAGTGGGAGCGCGTCATGACGATCATCAGCAGTGTCGAGGAGTTGAAGGCGATCTATGGTGAGGTCACGGTAGCCTCGACCGCCAAGGTCACGACATATCTGACTTCCGCCTACCGGCAGATGATCGAGATGTCGCCTTTCGTCGCGCTGGCGACGGTCGGGCCGGAGGGATTGGATTGTTCCCCTCGGGGCGACCGCGATGCAGTTGTTCGTATCGAGGACGAGAAGACGCTGGCGCTGCCGGATTGGCGCGGCAACAACCGCGTCGATTCGCTGGTCAACATCGTGCGGGACCCGCGGGTGGCGCTGATGTTCCTGATTCCCCGCTCCAGCAGCGTCATGCGGATCAACGGGCGAGCCGTCGTCTCGGTCGCGCCTGATCTGCTTGCCAGTTTCGAGATGGAGGGACGCCATCCGCGCAGTGTCGTCCTGGTGACGATCGACGAGGCCTATTTTCAATGTGCTCGGGCGGTTCTGCGCGCCGAACTCTGGAATGTGGAGCGACAGGTCGCTGCAGCCGATCTCCCGACACCGGGGGACATGCTGAAGGCAGCCCAGGCGGACTTCGATCGTGAGACTTATGATCGTGAGTGGCCCGCGCGAGCGGCCAAGACCATGTGGTAGCGCCGCCGTCGCTCAGCGCTTATAGATCAGCCAGCTCTTGGCGAATTCCTTTTTCATGCCGTCCTCATAAGCCTTCGTGCGATTGCGACCGGTATTCTTGGCGCAGTAGAGGGCGATATCGGACCTGGAATAAAGTTCGCCGGCATCCTCGGCATCCGCAGCCATGGCGAAGCCCAGAGATATGGTGATCGGGCCGTAATTGACCCCGGTTTTCGAATTCTTGAAGGGTGTCGTTTCCAGAGCGGTGCGGATGCGCTCGCATATCTGGAACATTTCGTCAGCGGTGTTGCCCTCGACGATGATGGCAAATTCTTCCCCACCGGTTCTTGCGACGAAACAGTCCTTGCGGACATTGTTCCGGATGACGGTGGCGACGGTTGCCAGGATCTTGTCGCCTACGGGATGGCCGTAGGCGTCGTTGACCTTCTTGAAATTGTCGATATCGGCCAGGACGAGTGCGGCCAGAGGTCTGGCGCCGCTCGTGTAGACGGCGGCGAATTTCTCGTCGAAGGCGCGGCGATTGGCGATGCGGGTCAGCGAATCCGTATTGGCAATGCGCTTGTATTCGTCGAGTTCGCGCCGGACCTCGTCCATTTCCTGAGAGCGCTGCGACATCTGAACCACTGTCTCCTGGCCGTGGGCCATGGTCGAGCCGGTGGCTTCCGTCAGTATATTGATGGCGCTCCGCAGGATGTCGGTGCTGTTGGCACTCTTCGAATTGATGCGGTGATAGGTTTCGCCCAGCAGGCGGTTGTAGCTCTGCAGCGAGTTCTGTTCCTGTTGCAGGGTCCGCAAGAGCCCGTCCAGTTCGCCGATCAGCTTGCCATGGGCGTTTTCGATTACACGCGTCTGGTGATGGCCGAAATACTGCTCGCCGATGGCGTCGAGTTCGTCTTGTGTTGCCTTGCCGCCAAGAGCGGCAAGTTCGCGGGTGAGCGACGGGTTGGAGCCGATATAAGCTTCGTAGAACAGCTCATAGTTCCGCGGAATGGGGGCAACCCCCATCGAGCGCATGGCGTAGGTGATGTGTGCCGCAACGTCAGGTGCCTGCGTCTTTGGCGGTGGCGCCGTCGTCATTCGGCCAACTCCAGTGATCGTCACTCAGCCCGTGAAGAGCCTGGATAAAAGTAGGGGTAAATGATTGGAAAATGTTTAACTGTCGCGCAATGATAAGTCGTCGGTTCGAAATGGGCGATTGACGATTTCTTTCCTTAAGTATCTGCGAAACAAGTAATAACTGCCATTGCGGCGCTTGCCCTCCGCAACGGCAGTTCTCTCGTCATTGTCGAAAAATCAGCCGAGATTGAATTCCTGGAAGAAATCATTGCCTTTGTCATCGGTTACGATGAAGGCCGGGAAGTCTTCGACCTCGATCTTCCAGACGGCTTCCATGCCGAGCTCGGGATATTCCAGAACCTCGACCTTGCGGATGCAGTCCTGGGCGAGGCGGGCTGCCGGGCCACCGATCGAGCCGAGATAGAAGCCGCCATGGGTCTTGCAGGCCTCGCGCACGGCGCGCGAGCGGTTGCCCTTGGCAAGCATCACCATGGAGCCGCCGAAGGACTGGAACTGGTCGACATAGCTGTCCATCCGGCCGGCTGTCGTCGGGCCGAAGGAGCCGGAGGCGTAACCGGTCGGGGTCTTTGCGGGGCCCGCGTAGTAAACCGGATGGTTCTTCATGTAGTCGGGCATGCCTTCACCCTTTTCCAGCCGCTCGCGGATTTTGGAATGGGCGAGATCGCGGGCGACGATGATCGTCCCAGTCAGCGACAGGCGTGTCTTGACGGGATGCCGCGTCAGTTCTGCGAGGATCGCGCTCATCGGCTGGTTCAGGTCGATCTTGACCATCGATGAGGAGAGCGCGGTATCGTCGATGTCGGGCATGTATTTCGACGGATCGGTTTCAAGCTGTTCGATATAGATGCCATCCCTGGTGATCTTGCCCTTGGCCTGCCGGTCGGCGGAACAGCTCACCCCGAGGCCGATCGGCAGAGAGGCGCCGTGGCGGGGCAGGCGGATGACACGGACGTCGTGACAGAAATACTTGCCGCCGAACTGGGCGCCGACACCCATCGACTGGGTGAGCTTGTGGATTTCCTGTTCCATCTCGATGTCGCGGAAGGCATGGCCACTTTCCGAGCCTTCGGTCGGGAGGTCGTCGAGATACCGTGCCGAGGCCAGCTTGACCGTCTTCAGGGTCATTTCGGCGGAGAGGCCGCCGATGACGATCGCCAGATGGTAGGGCGGACAGGCTGCCGTCCCTAACGTGAGGATCTTCTCCTTGAGGAAGTCGATCATGCGGTCATGGGTCAGAAGCGAGGGCGTGCCCTGATAAAGGAAGGTCTTGTTGGCCGAGCCGCCGCCCTTGGCCATGAACAAGAACTTGTAGGCATCCTCGCCCTCTTCATAGAGGTCGATCTGGGCCGGCAGGTTGGTCTTGGTGTTCTTTTCCTCGAACATCTTGATCGGTGCCAGCTGCGAATAGCGCAGGTTGCGGCGCTCATAGGCGTCGCGTACGCCTTCGGCAAGTGCCGCGTAGTCCTGCCCGTCGGTCCAGACGCGACGACCCTTCTTGCCCATGACGATTGCGGTGCCCGTGTCCTGACACATGGGCAGGATGCCGCCGGCGGCAATGTTGGCGTTTTTCAGGAGGTCGAATGCGACGAAACGGTCGTTGTCGGTCGCCTCGGGGTCCTCGAGGATCGAGGCCAGTTGCTTCAGATGGCCGGGACGCAGGAGATGGTTGATGTCCGATAGCGCGGTCTCGGCCAGCAGGCGCAAGCCTTCGGGTTCGACGGTCAGCATTTCCTGACCCTTGAAGGTCTCGACGGAAACATGGTCGGAGGTGATCTTGCGATAGGGGGTCAGGTCTTCGCCAATTGGGAACAGATCGTCTGCCATCACGGGGCCTTTCGCGGCATAAGCTGGAAATTCCGGTGGTTTACGGGCAAGGGCTTAAGATTTCAATGCGCCGAAAGCCTTACGCTGCGCATTGACAGGACGGGTGACCTTCTGGGAAAGCGCCTTCGCGCAAACAGCGTCATTGGGTTCGACAGAGCAGGAGCGAAACAAGGCATGCCAATGGACTACGCCAACCGAGCGAAATGGCATCGGTCGATCGTCGCCAAGATATTCCTGATCAGCTTTGTCTGCATCCATGTTCCGCTGATAGCGCTCCTGATCAATTTCGGAACGGCGCCGCAATCCGATGCGCTGACGATCGGACTCGTCGTGCTCGGCGCCACGCTCGCCGGCACCATCGCCTGTCTCGTGACCATGTGGTGGCTGACGCGGCCACTGCGCAATCTGGCGCTCGCGATCAGCCGTTATCGTATCGGTGGCCCCTTCGTGGACGAACACCTCAACAAACATGGCGACGACGAAATCGCGGTCGTGACACGGGCCGTCTGCGGCATGGTCGGAGAGATCTCGGCGCTCGCCGAACGCGTCGACGGCCAGCCGGGGCTCGATCCCCTGACGGGCCTCCTGAACGGCAGTGCCGCCTATGGCATGCAACTGGCAAATCTTGCACGACAGATCGGTGGCGGCGCGGAAGTCGTGGTTGCGGTTTTCGAGCTGGAAGCAACCAATGCACCGCTGGCGGGGCTTGAGCGCGAAACCATCGATCTCACGCTCGTCGCCGTGGGCGATGTGGTGCGCCAGCATTTTGCACCCCGGCAGGTGGCGGCACGGATGTCCGACAAGACTTTCGTGCTGGTCTTCGCGGGAGATGCGCCGGCCACTGTTTCATCCTGTTGCGAGACCATCAGGCGCGACGTGGCCGAGCTGGAGGTCGGCTCCCTGGCACGCGGTACTCTGCGCGTCACGTTCGGGATTGCCATTCGCCGCGGCAACGAGGCCATGGCCGACCTGCTGCATCAGGCGGACATGGCGCTCTTCCGGGCAAAGGATATTCGCCGGACAGGTCTTGAAGTGTTGCAGCGCTGAGCGGGCGCGCGAATGCGGCAGATCGAATATCGCCGCCGCATTGCCGTTTTGTCACTGCGGTCCGATCATCAGTTCCGGACGCACAAACTGGTCAAACTCCTCGTTGGTGAGGTAACCTCCGCCGACCGCTTCCTCACGCAAGGTCGTGCCGTTCTTATGGGCGGTCTTGGCGATCTTGGCGCAGGTGTCATAGCCGAGGCGGCTGTTGAGCGCGGTCACCAGCATCAGCGAATTCTCCACGCCCTTGCGGATATTGTCCTCGCGGGCCTCGATACCGACGACGCAGTTGTCGGTGAAGGAGACCGCGGCATCGCCCAGGAGCTGGACCGACTGCAGGAAGTTGTAGGCCATCATCGGATTGTAGACGTTGAGCTCGAAATGGCCCTGGCTGCCGGCAAAGGTAATGGCCGCCTGGTTTCCGAAGATGTGCGCGCAGACCTGGGTCATCGCCTCCGACTGGGTCGGGTTGACCTTGCCGGGCATGATCGAGGAGCCGGGCTCGTTCTCCGGCAGGGCCAGTTCGCCGAGACCGGCCCGGGGACCGGAACCGAGGAAGCGGATGTCGTTGGCGATCTTGAAGAGCGCGGCGGCCGCCGCATTGATTGCCCCATGGGCGAAGACCATGGCGTCATGGGCCGCGAGCGCCTCGAACTTGTTCGGTGCGGTGACAAAGGGCAGGGCAGTGATCTTCGAAATTTCCTCGGCCACCTTTTCGGCAAAGCCGATGGGTGCATTCAACCCTGTTCCGACGGCAGTTCCACCCTGGGCGAGCTCGTAGAGCCCCGGCAGTGTAATCTCGATCCGCTTGATCGACGACGCGACCTGGGCAGCGTAGCCGGAAAATTCCTGGCCGAGCGTCAGCGGCGTTGCATCCTGCGTGTGGGTCCGGCCGATCTTGATGATGTGGTCAAAGGCCTTGGCCTTGGCGTCAAGAGCCGCGTGCAGGTGTTTCAGGGCCGGCAGCAGGTGGTGGACGACATGCTCGGCGGCGGCGATATGCATGGCCGTCGGATAGGTATCGTTCGACGACTGGCTCATGTTGACATGGTCGTTGGGATGAACCGGGTTCTTGGATCCCATTTCACCGCCCAACATCTCGATCGCGCGGTTGGAGATCACCTCGTTGGCGTTCATGTTGGACTGGGTGCCGGAACCGGTCTGCCAGACGACAAGCGGGAAGTGCTCGTTCAACTTGCCGTCGATCACCTCCTGCGCCGCCGCGACGATGGTGTCGCCGATGGCCGGGTCCAGCTTGCCGAGCGCCATGTTTGCGCGTGCGGCTGCCTGCTTGACGATGCCGAGTGCGCGAACGACCGGCAGAGGCTGCTTCTCCCAGCCGATCTTGAAGTTGCCGAGTGAGCGCTGCGCCTGGGCGCCCCAATAGCGATCGGAGGAGACCTCGATCGGGCCAAAAGTGTCGGTTTCAGTACGGTTTTTCATCTGATGTCCTGCCTTTGACAGTTGCTCTGGCTGGCGCCGCGAATTCTTCCTGCATTTAGGTGGCTGCAGGCCGCTTGCAAGCCGATCAATATAATTGGACTGTCGGTGTCAAGTAATTCTGCGCCGAGTCGGCGGGGGCGTTCTTGACCTGCAGCTGTGTCGTTTTCAGCACGTGTCACGACAAATTGTCTGCCGATTTCTGGGGGCATACGGGGCGGCACGGTACAGGCCTTGTTAACATCAATCAAAATTTAACGAATGTTTCCATTTAGTTTGCGTCGCGGCGGTGGCTGCGATCACGGGTCGGGTTACGCTAGGTTGCCGTTGCCGGGCGGAGGTCTATGTCACCGTTCAACTTTTCAATGAAAAGCCGATGGGCTAGTGATCCGCGCAACATCCGCATGTGCCGCAAGTCCGTCGAGACTTCGACCGGGAAATGGAACAGAGAATGACGAGAAAGACAAAATTCGTAGTCACAGCGCTCCTCGCTGCGACGACTGCCGTCGGGACCTTGCCGGGTGAGGCCACTGCTACGACGCTTCTCGATCTGCTCCGCGGCGGCCCGGGTCGCCAGACCAAGCAGCAGTCTGCTCCCGCCTCGCTGGAGCAACAGGCCCGCGGCGGGCTCGAGATGGGAGATCCCGAGCCGTTGCCGAAGGTGACTGGCCCGCAGTACCACACCTATAAGCCGGAGGCGCAGCGCGCCATCAAGATCAAGCTGCCGGCTGCGGAGCCTGGCGCTGGCACCGCTGCGGCACCTGCGACCCAAGAGGTCCTGGGCGCACGTCGTTTCCTTTCCGAGGTTTCCGTGCGGGCCACGGACGAGGTCGCAAAGACCGTCGAGGCCTATTATGGCAAGGCCAATGCGCCGCTGATCTGGACGGATGGCGAGGTCGTTTCCGAGCGCGGCCATGCGATGATCGAGGCGCTCGCTTCGGCCGATGCGGTTGGTCTTTCTCCCGATGACTATGCGGTGACCCTGCCGTCCGAGACAGTCGATGCCGCCGATCCGGAGAAGCGTCAGCGCGAGCTGATGGCGTTCGAGATCGCCCTTTCGGCAAAGGTCCTGACCTATGTGCAAGATACGGGGCGCGGCCGGATCGATCCCAATAAAATCTCCGGGTACTACGACTTCAAGCGCAAGAGTGTGAACCTTGCCCCGGTGCTCGACATGCTGCGGAAGAGCCCCGATGTCGCCGCCTATCTGCGCAATCGCGATCCGAAGAGCCCGCAATTCGTTGCCCTGCGCGACGAGCTGGCCCGCCTGCGGGTCGAGGATGCGCAGGCCTCGACGCAGCGGATCACCATTGCGCCGGGCACGCTGCTGAAGCCCGGGCAGAGCAATCCGGAACTCGCTAATGTGGTGGGTGCCCTGAAGCAGGTGGCGTCCGATGCTATCCTGACCGGCCACGCGGCCACGCTTTCTGCCTACACCAATACACCGGAATACACGCCCGAACTGGTGGCGCTGATCGAAGCGTTCCAGAAGGAAAAGCGGCTGAAGCCGGATGGTGTCGTCGGACCTGCCACCATTCGCGCCATGACCGGACACAGCAATGCCGAGAAGATCGCTAAGCTGCAGGTCGCGATGGAAGCCGTGCGCTGGCTGCCGGCCGATCTCGGATCGCGCTACGTCTTCATCAACGCACCCTCCTTCCGTGCCTCCTACTTCAACGAAGGCAAGGAAGAGGTTTCGATGCGGGTGGTCGTCGGGTCGAGGGCCAACCAGACCTATTTCTTCCAGGACCAGATCCAGACTGTCGAATTCAATCCCTATTGGGGCGTTCCGAAGTCGATCATCGTCAACGAAATGCTGCCCAAGCTCAGGGCCGATCCGTCCTATCTCGACCGTCTGGGCTATGAAGTGTCCTATGGAGGCCGCAAGGTTGCGTCGAGCCAGATTGACTGGAATGCCACCCATGCCGTCGATGTCCGCCAGCCGCCGGGTGGCGACAATGCGCTGGGCGAGTTGAAGATCCTCTTCCCCAATGAACATGCCATCTACATGCATGACACGCCGTCGAAGAGCTATTTCAGTCGGGATATGCGGGCACTCAGCCATGGCTGCGTTCGTCTGGCCGAGCCGCGCGTGATGGCGGCGGCCGTCATGGGCACGACGGTCGAGGAGATCGGCAAGCAGATCGCATCGGGTCAGAACCGCGCCGTCCAAGTGCCGCAGAAGATCCCGGTCTATGTGTCCTATTTCACGGCCTGGCCGAACGGTGACGGTGTCGTCGAGTATTTCGACGATGTCTACGGCCGTGACGGCTACACTGCCAAGGCCTTCAAGGCGACGACGGATGCACGCGCGCCGCGCGCCTGATTGTACCGGACGAAAGCCGAAAACATGAAATGGCGGGCCGCTGGTCCGCCATTTCTCGTTTTCGAGAATGGTTCAGCGGGTCAGCCGCTCAACGAGTTCGACGGTCAGTTCGTTGAAATGCCCGATCACATGAGAGGCGCCGAGTTCTTCCACCGGCACGTCCGAATAACCGAAATCCACGGCGATCGAGGGGATGTCGCCATTTCGGGCCGCCAGGATGTCGTTGATGCTGTCGCCAATCATCAGCACCTTGTCGGGCGTGCCGCCAGCCCGCTCGACGGTCGCGAGAATATGCGCCGGGTCTGGCTTGCGAAAGGCGAAAGTGTCGCCGCCCGCGATTGCCGTGAAATAGGAGGTGAGCTCCAGGCGCTCGACCAGGGGAAGCGCCAGGCGTTCCATCTTGTTGGTGCAGACGGCCATCCTGAAGCCTGCCGCGCGCAATCGGTCGAGGGCTTCGACGAGGCCCGGATACGGGCGGCTCTTGCCCGGCATGCCGGCTTCGTAGTGATCGATGAAGCAATCGAGCAGGGCAGGGATATCTTCGTCCGGCAATGGCGCACCGCGCAAAGCAAATGCGCGCTGGATCATAACGCGTGCGCCCTGGCCAACGAGATGGGTGAGGTCTTCGTAGCCCACCGGCTGCAGGTCACGCGTTGCAATCGTGTGGTTGAGGCTTTCGACAAGATCGGGTGCCGTATCGATCAGGGTTCCGTCGAGGTCGAAGACGATGGTCGTTGCGGTCAAGACGAAGCTCCCTTGCGAACTGATCAGTGCCGCCGGGGGTAGGGGAAATCCTCTGAAAAGGCAACGCCGCATGGCGATGCGGGGCTTTCACTCGGCCAAGGAGGCGTGTAAACAGCATCCAACGAAACGGACGGGAGCTTTCGGCGCATGGACGCCCGCGAAATGAAGATCAAGGCCGCAGCTGCGGCGCTGGAGCATGTCGAAGACGGCATGCGTCTCGGGATCGGAACTGGTTCAACCGCGGAAGAATTCGTTCGGTTGCTGGCGGAAAAGGTTGCCGGGGGCCTGAATGTTGAAGGCGTGCCGACGTCGGAGCGCACCGCGCGTCTCTGCGTCGAACTCGGCGTGCCGCTGAAGTCACTGGACGAATTGCCCGAGCTCGATCTGACCATTGATGGCGCCGACGAGATCGATACCGGTTTCAGGCTGATCAAGGGCGGCGGTGGTGCGCTGCTGCGTGAAAAGATCGTCGCTGCGGCTTCAAAGCGCATGATCGTCATCGCCGACGAGACAAAGCTGGTCGACACGCTCGGCGCCTTCCCTTTGCCGATCGAGATCAACCCGTTCGGGCAGGCCTCCACCCGGCTTGCAATCGAACGGCTCGCCGCGGATCTCGGTCTCAGCGGGCCGATGATGCTCCGGACCCGTTCCGACGAAAGCCTGTTCATGACCGATGGTGGACACCTCATTCTTGACGCATCTTTTGGCCGCATTCCTGATGCAGACGCTCTTGCAAGCCGGCTCAATCAAATCCCCGGCGTGGTGGAACACGGCCTTTTCATAAACTTGGCATCGCTCGCGATCATCGCCGGACCGGCGGGGGCAAGGGTGATGGAGCCGAAGAACTAACAGGAGCATTGAATTTCATGATCAGCTTTACGGGTATGGGCCGCCTCGCCTCGATCACCGTCATCGCCGGTAGCCTTGCGCTTGGTGCCGTTTCGGCGAAGGCACAGGACGTGCCGGCCGAGCACCTGCAGTCGGCACGCGAGGCGATCAGCGCGCTCGGCGTCACGAACCGCTTCGACGCGATCCTGCCAAGCATCATGGATCGGCTGACGGCCCAGCTCATCCAGGCCTACCCGAACCTGCAGGACGTCATCTCTGTCAAGGTCGAGGAAGAAGCCCTCAAGCTCGCCGCTCGCCGTGCCGACCTGGAACGCGAAGCAGCGCTTGTTTACGCCAAGGCGTTCACGGCTGAAGAACTGAACCAGATCACGGCGTTCTACGGTAGCGAAACCGGCAAGAAGCTTCTGAAGGACGGCCCGATCGCGACGCGTGAACTTCTGAAAGCTGCCGATATCTGGACCGCCGGCATTGCCCGCGATCTCGAGCAGCAGGCGAATGCCGCCCTGCTTGCCCAGGTTCAGGCCGAGCAGCCGGCAGCGGCCGAAGCGCCGAAGCCCTAATAGAATCCGATTGGATATTCGAGCCCGGGCGTCGTCCCGGGCTTTTCTTTTTGTGGTTCCACTTCCTATATCAGATGCAGTTTCAGCAAGCGCCCGAGCGGGCAAGGAGATCCCATGAGCCAGTACGACTATGACCTCTTCGTCATCGGCGGTGGCTCAGGCGGGGTTCGCAGTGCCCGCGTGGCCGCTTCGCTCGGCAAGAAGGTGGCGATCGCGGAAGAGTACCGTTTCGGCGGAACCTGCGTCATCAGAGGCTGTGTGCCGAAGAAGCTGTTCGTCTACGCTTCGCAGTTCCACGAGCATTTCGAGGATGCGGTCGGCTACGGATGGACCGTCGGCAAGAGCTCGTTCGACTGGCCGTCGTTGATCGCGGCCAAGGACAAGGAAATCGATCGTCTGGAGGGCCTCTACCGCAAGGGGCTGGATGGTGCCGGTGTGGAGATCCTGGAGACACGCGCCGAGCTCACCGGCCCGAACAGCATTCGTCTGGTCAAGTCCGGCCGGGAGGTGACGGCCGAACGCATCGTGGTCGCCGTTGGTGGCGCCCCCAACCCGCATGCCGCGCTGCCGGGCTATGAGCACTGCATATCCTCCAATGAAGCCTTCCACCTCGAGACATTGCCGCGGTCCATCCTGATCGCTGGGGGTGGTTATATTGCGGTGGAATTCGCCAACATCTTTCACGGGCTCGGCGTCGAGACCACGCTGATCTATCGCGGCGCGGAGATCCTCAGCCGCTTCGATCAGGACATGCGCCGTGGGCTGCACGAGGCCATGGTCGACAAGGGCATCCGCATCCTTTGCCATGACCATGTGCAGAAGGTGTCGAAGTCGGCTGCGGGGAACCTCGAAGTTGAGACGATCAACAATGGTCGTCTCGTGGTCGAACAGGTGATGCTGGCGCTTGGACGCGATCCGAACACGACGGGGCTCGGGCTCGAGGCC
The DNA here is from genome assembly GCF_020889605.1 of Rhizobium sp. 'Codium 1'. NCBI lineage: Bacteria > Pseudomonadati > Pseudomonadota > Alphaproteobacteria > Hyphomicrobiales > Rhizobiaceae > Rhizobium > Rhizobium sp. 'Codium 1'. The sequence continues at coordinate 358,078 of NZ_JAJGPW010000004.1, read as the reverse complement.
GCAGGCGTCGAGACGAACGAACGTGGCGCGATCGTGGTCGATCAGTATTCTCGCACGAACGTGCAGAGCATCTTTGCACTCGGTGACGTGACCGATCGGGTGCAGCTCACGCCTGTCGCGATCCACGAGGCGATGTGCTTCATCGAAACGGAATACAAGAACAATCCGACCTCGCCGGATCACGAGCTGATCGCAACCGCGGTCTTTTCGCAGCCGGAAATCGGCACTGTTGGACTTTCCGAAGAGGCCGCCGCGAAGAAATTCGAGGAGATCGAGGTTTATCGCGCCCAATTCCGCCCGATGAAGGCGACACTTTCCGGTCGGGCCGAAAAGATGATCATGAAGCTGATCGTTAATGCTGCCGACCGCAAGGTCGTCGGCGCCCATATTCTCGGCCACGACGCCGGCGAAATGGCGCAACTTCTCGGGATCACGCTCAAGGCTGGTTGCACCAAGGACGACTTCGATCGCACCATGGCGGTACACCCGACCGCCGCGGAGGAGTTGGTGACCATGTACAATCCGAGCTATCGGGTCCGGAACGGCGAGCGGGTCTGACCCGTCGCCGTTTCATCCGAACCGAGCCTGGTCAGGCGGGCCTCGACGGAGGTCCGCCGGGTGAAATCAGAGTATCGAGATGAGATCCAGACCCAGGACAGGTGCCGATAGCGCAGCAAGGGTCAGCAAAGAAAGCAGTGCTATACGAAGCCTGCGGTTTTTGCGGGTTTGGACGCCGGTCCAATCATACGCCATCACACGATCCTCATGATCACACGGGAAGCTACAAAGTCTTCCCAAACACAACATTACGCCCCCGTGGATCGAGGTAGAGGGCGAGGCTTGCGCGGAGCTAACCTCTGGCATGTGCGGGCACGGTGCTATGGCGGTGCGCCTGCTGACATCGCATGCTGTCATGAAGGCCGCGCTTTGCAAGATATTGCTGAAGGACGGCCGGGTTGCAGGCTGTGAATTGTGTGGGTAACCGTGTTGCGCTGCGGTAGTCAGCTCTGCTTGATCCAGTCGATCGCGGGGTCCCACAATGTGTCCCGGAAGGCTGAGCGGAAGAAGCCGAGATGGCCGACCGCCCCGCCGGCCTCAATCGGTGAAATCCAGCGAATCTCGGTCGGTGCCCGGCTGTAGTACTTCAGCAGGGCATGCTGTGCTTTCGGCGTGCCCCAGGGGTCGTCGGTGAGGCCGATTGCGAGAATGGGCGTCTGGACCTCTGCGAAACGGCGCGCCGCATCCATCGTTGGATCGGCGAAGAAATAGTCGGGATGCCGACCCCAACGTGCCCATTCGCGATAGACGCTGCCGGGCAGCGTTTGCCCGAGACCAGCCCGACCGGGCACCTTGCCGAGTAGGACTGCCAAGGGCACGCCGACGAGATTCATCTGGCTGAAGACCCGGAAGCGCGGCTTGGTATTGCCCCAGTAGCCGGTCATTGTCGCGACCATCAGATAGCGGGAAAATCTCTCGGCCCGTCCGCCCAGCGCCAGAACCTGGCCGCCGAAGGACTGGCCGATGCCGACCATGCGGTGGTCCGGTGCTTCAAGTTCCAGCCGATGAAGGGCGGCCGGCATGTCAAAATGGGCCCAGTCGCGCATCAGGAGCGGGCGTTTCCAACTGCTCGGCGCCTGGGAGCCGGCGACGCCGCGATAGTCATAGGTCAATGCCGCCCGGAAGCCGTGGCGCAAGACGAGGTGCTCTGCAAATTTGGCATAGAAGCCGCGCGGCACGGCCGCGGCGGAGGAAATCAGGGCGAGGGGGCCATCCCCTGATCCGCGGAAAAGCGTTGCGTGCAACGGAAAGCGGTCCGACGCCTCGAAGGCAATGTCCGATCGTTCCATATGATGCGGTCTCATGTCGAACCTCCCGTTCCGAATGCCGGTTCGGAGATTACGTTTACGTGAAGGTAAATTCAATCTCGGGTTTCCAAGTCACGAGACTGCGCCTGCTTTTGCAAAGCATTCCCAGTCGTCGCAGGTGGCCCATGAGGTTCCGAAGAGCCTAAACAACGCCTTTCCAAGCGGTGATTAACCGTTTATAAGCCCCCATCCCATGCGGCCGGGAGGTTGCCGCAACCAGTATTAGACAGGTGACGACCATGGCGCAGAATTGGACCCCGAGCAGCTGGAGACAGAAGGCGATCAAGCAGGTTCCGTCCTATCCGGACCTCGACGCGTTGAAGGCTGCCGAGCATCAGCTTTCGACCTATCCGCCGCTGGTCTTTGCGGGCGAAGCCCGTCGCTTGAAGAAGTCGCTGGCCCAGGTCGCTGAAGGCGAAGCCTTCCTGCTGCAGGGCGGTGATTGCGCCGAAAGCTTCGCCGAACATGGCGCCGACAACATCCGCGACTTCTTCCGCGCCTTCCTGCAGATGGCCGTCGTCCTGACCTTCGGTGCGCAGTTGCCGGTGGTGAAGGTCGGGCGTATCGCCGGCCAGTTCGCCAAGCCGCGTTCGTCCGACATGGAAAAGATCGGTGATGTCGAGCTGCCGAGCTACCGTGGCGATATCATCAACGGCATCGAATTCACCGAAGACGCACGCATTCCGAATCCGGAACGCCAGTTGATGGCCTATCGCCAGTCGGCGGCCACGCTGAACCTGCTGCGCGCCTTCGCCATGGGTGGTTATGCCAATCTTGAGAACGTGCATCAGTGGATGCTCGGTTTCATCAAGGACTCGCCACAGGCCGAGCGCTACCGCAAGCTCGCCGACCGCATTTCCGAGACCATGGACTTCATGAAGGCCGTGGGCATCACCTCGGAGAACAATCCGAGCCTGCGCGAGACCGATTTCTTCACCAGCCACGAAGCCCTGCTTCTCGGTTATGAAGAGGCGCTGACGCGCGTCGATTCCACGTCCGGTGACTGGTATGCAACGTCCGGTCACATGATCTGGATCGGCGACCGTACCCGCCAGGCGGAACATGCACATCTGGAATATTGCCGGGGCATCAAGAACCCGATCGGTCTGAAGTGTGGCCCGTCTCTCCAGGCGGACGATCTTCTGAACCTGATCGACATCCTGAACCCGCAGAACGAAGCCGGCCGCTTGACCCTGATCTGCCGCTTCGGTCACGACAAGGTCGCAGAGCACCTGCCGCGCCTCATCCGCGCCGTCGAGCGCGAGGGCCGCAAGGTCGTCTGGTCCTGTGATCCGATGCATGGCAACACGATCACCCTCAACAACTACAAGACGCGCCCGTTCGAGCGGATCTTGTCGGAAGTCGAGAGCTTCTTCCAGATTCACCGTGCGGAAGGCTCGCATCCGGGCGGCATCCATATCGAAATGACTGGCAAGGATGTCACCGAATGCACCGGCGGTGCGCGTGCCGTGACAGGCAATGATCTGGCCGATCGTTACCACACCCATTGCGATCCGCGCCTCAATGCCGACCAGGCGCTTGAACTCGCCTTCCTGCTCGCCGAGCGGATGAAGAGCGGTCGTGACGAGAAGCGCATGATGGTTGCGAACGGCTGACACATAGGTTCAGTAATCCGAGTTTGACGACCGGGCGGGCTTCATCGAAGCTCGCCCGGTTCTCGTTTTGGAGGTGAGCATGACGGAAGACAAGACAGGGCGTTGCCTGTGTGGCGCAGTAACGATCACGGTCACGGGTAAACTCGGGCCAGTCAGCTATTGCCATTGTACGCAATGCCGGCGGCAGACGGGTCTTTACTATGCAACGACGGATGCCGCCCTGAGCGAGGTCGAGATCAGCGGGCGCGACAGGATCGGAGCGTTCCGGGCGAGCCCCGGCGCCGAGCGCGCCTTCTGCCGGGATTGCGGCTCACCACTCTACTGGAAGGCGGACGGCGAGCAAAGGATGTCGCTGATGGCCGGATTGTTTCCCAATCCGACAGGGCTCGAAGGAGGCTATCACATCTACTGCGCCGACAAGGGCGATTTCTACGAGATCGACGACGGATTACCGCAATACCCGGCGGGCAGCAGCTGAGGCGCGTCAGGCGGCGGCTGCGTTCTCGATCTTGCCCAGTTGCGCCAGAGCAAGATGGTAGGATTGGTCGATGGCCACGAACTTTGCAGACTGCCAGGTGAAATAGTCTTCGATGAAGCGGCTGGTGAGCAGCAGCTCGCCCCGTCGGCGCGGCTGCTCCCATGCGAGCAGGCCGTCGGTTTCGGCCTTCTTGAACATGCGCTTCAAGTTGGTCGTCGAGACCTGATACATCTCGCTCAGTTCCACCAGCGTCACCGGGCCACAGGAGATGGCGGGTGCGGTCCGGTCGACATTGTCGAGGCGCGAGAAGAGGTCGTGGAGGATGATGCCACCGAGGTCGGACCAGAGGAAATGGCCAATCGTGTCAGGGGGGGCCAGCCAGAGGGGATCCGAAACCATGATGTCGGCTCCGATCGGCTGGGCGATCAGGAATATCCTCTCCTCGGCCAGAGAGGTCATTTCACGATTGCCGCCATCGAGCCTGTCAAGGCAGGCGAGGTGGCCGTTGAACCAGCTGCGCATGCCGTTGAGGCTGAGCTCTGTTGGCTCCAGAACGCGCACTCGCTTGTCCGGTACATCCGGCACGTCCCGCAGGAACTTGTAGGCGACCAGCTCGGCGAGGTAGCCGGTGGCGGTGTTGCGGCTGGCAGCACCCAGGCGCATCACGGTCTCAACGAAACGCGTCGCCGTCAGGCCGGACAGCGGGTCATCTTCGCTCCGGCGAAGCGCCAGTGCAAAGACGGATTGTGTCATCAGCCATTTCCGATGGGAAGCCTTGAGGCGGGACATGCGTGGAGTCCGGATGTGGATGCCAATGAGATGTTGTGCGATCTGCTTTTCAATGTCCGGGTAGAGGGGATGTGCTGCAATTTCAGCACGCGTCATTAGCTGCATGGTAACGGCTCGGCTCAAAACTTCGAATTTGATCAAGGACTTGGGTAAACTGCTTGGCCATGCCAAGAACAGTTTGGGCAAATACTGTCCAGCGGTCGGATTGGGTCAATAAAAAAAGTCTACGCCAAATATGGGGAGTGCTGCAATAGCGCCCCCCATCAAATCATGTCTATGGATATCCGCGACCGGGAGCCGCGCGAGCTCAGCTGCTCGGTGCTGCCTGCTGGCGATTGGTGTGCTCGGGGAAGAAACTCTCCACTCCGTAGCCCTCGCCGAACATGACATCGTGCTGCAGCAGGCGGTAGTCACGGATCAGCGGATCCACCTGACCGGACATCGCCCAGTCGGCCTGAGCCTTGTTGTTGCGGCCGATCAGCTGGTGCCGGTCGATGACCGAATAGCGTTCCGCGACACGACCGAGCATGCCGGTATAGTAGGGGTGACGATAGCCAGCCATGCGGACGATGTAGTAGGGCAGCTGCGACGGGCTCACCGAGCCGATATCCTTCTGTGCGCCGCGCTTGGATGACCAGATGACGAGCGGCGTTTCGTGCTCGCGCTTCATGGTGGCAACCGATGCCTTGCGGGTCGCGACCACGTTCGCCATGTAGCCGCTTTCCGTGTAGACGGCATTCAGCGGCGGCAGGTGGTCGCCGAAGAGCACGATGATTGTCTCTCGACGGCGCTTCTTGGCCCAGTCCATCAACGCCTTGAGGCTCTGATCGGCTTCCTTCACCCCTTGCGTATAGGTCGCAAGCGAGTTGGTGCTGGCCTCGGAGAGTGTGGGCGCATCGACCGCGATCGTGTTCTTCTTGTAGCGGTTATGCTCGTAGGGGCCGTGGCCCTGAAGGGTGACCGCGAAGAAGAAGAACGGCTGATCCGTATTGTCTGCTTCCTTGATGATGAAGCGCGTCAGGTCTTCGTCAGAGGCGAAGATGCCGCGCTTGCTCATGGCCGGCATGTTGTCTTGCGAGTGGAACTCCTCGAAGCCCAGCGACTGATAGACGTTGGTGCGGTTCCAGAACCAGCCCTGGAAGGGATGGAAGGCTTTGGTCACGTAGCCCTTGGACTGGAAAAACGTGGCGAGCGAGGGAACCGGTCGACGAATATACTGCTGATAGGGAATGCTGCCATAGGGCAGGAAGGCATTCGAGAAGCCGGTCAGCGACTCGAACTCGACATTGGCGGTCATGCCGCCGAATTCGGGCGAGAAGACCTGGCCCGATTGAGCCGCGCGGATGGTCGGCATGGGATCGGCGGAGTAGCGCACGCTGCTCATCCTGGTCGGATCCCAGAGGGACTCGCTCATGACGACGATCACATCGGCCTGGCGTCCGGAGAAGAAGGAAGCCGGCAAGAGATCGGTCTGCATGTCGGTGATGGCCAGGTTGCTGTAGCCGTCGGGCGCGCTGACGTTTGCCATTGGCACGTTGAAGGCAAACGCCATGAGGAAGCCGTTGTGCCGATAGTTTTCCTTCTGGTCCCACATCATGGGCACGATGTTGAGGCGATCGCGGAAAGCCGAAAACGTCATCGGATCCATTAGGGATGCAAACCCGATGAGAAGCGGGAGGGACAGGGCAAGGCGCGTTCCGCGGCCCGACAGGTTCAGCTTGGGAAAGACCTTGCGGCTCTTCCAGATCAGTGCCGCGAAGGCGACGATGAAAACAACGCATCCGACCGCCAGGCCAACGGCCTTCAAGGGCTCGGCTGCGACCATGGCTGGCAGGAGTTCCAGGATCTGGCGGCCGAAAAGGAGATCGCTCGGGAAGAGCGGGTCCGACAGGAACTGCTGCTTCTGTCCGGAAAAGAAGGCAGGCAGGAGCAGAAGGGGGCCGACGAAGAGCGCCGATTGATGGGCCTTGCCGATCATGGCGTCGGCAAAGAGGAGAACGAGGAAGACTACGCCTGTGGCGACCAGACCCGGTCGGTTGAACGAGGTCATGTATTCGATGATGTCGGTCACGCTTCCGCGGGCAAGGACCTCGCTGATGAAAACGATCGCGACAGCAATCAGCGCCGTGTTGACCCACTGAATGAGCAACTGCACGATAATGGACGCGCCGGACTCCCGTTCACGGGTCGCGCCCACGGCGTTGAACATGTTCGCAACAATCGATTTCGGGTTGGTCTGAACCACGTCGAACTCCGGGGCATGGGCGGTGTCATGAAAGCTTCGCATAGGTGTCACACAAACGTCATGAATGCTACATGAACCGTGACGCATGAAGCTTGGTTCCCACAATTCCGGGGGGATTGGTCAGCCGCTGCGGACATGGCAGATGACGACTGCGAGAAGCGACGTTGCGATCCGATCTGCGAGGGGCTAAATCGGTGTCATGAGCGAAGCAAAGAAAATCTCCGACGTCCTGCGTATCGCGGTGGCACAGTGCAATCCTGTTGTCGGCGACGTCGCCGGCAATCTCGCCAAGGCGCGTGCGGCACGCGCCGATGCCGCCGGGCAGGGGGCTGACCTGCTGCTGCTGACGGAGCTCTTCATTTCCGGTTATCCGCCGGAAGATCTCGTCCTGAAGCCCGCCTTTCTCGCCGCCTGTCTGCAGGCCGTGGAAGCGCTCGCCAACGACACGGCTGATGGCGGCCCGGGGGTGATCGTCGGGTTTCCGCGCCAGGGCGAGGCGGGACGGCACAATTCCGTCGCCATTCTCGATGGTGGCCGCATCCTCTCCTTCCGCGACAAGATCGACCTGCCGAATTACGGAGAGTTCGACGAGAAGCGCGTCTTCGTGGAAGGCGAAATGCCCGGTCCTGTCAATTTTCGCGGCGTGCGCATCGGCGTGCCGATCTGCGAAGAGATCTGGAACGATCTCGGGGTCTGCGAGACACTGGCCGAAACGGGTGCCGAAATCCTGCTCGTGCCGAATGGTTCGCCCTATTACCGCGGCAAGGTCGACGTGCGCCATCAGGTGGCGCTGCGTCAGGTCATCGAAACCGGGCTGCCGCTCATCTTCGCCAATCAGCTCGGCGGCCAGGACGAACTTGTTTTCGACGGCGCGAGCTTCGCCTTCAACGGCGACAAGTCGCTCGCCTTTCAGATGAGCCAATTCGAGGAGACGCTCTCCGTCACCACGTGGAAACGCTCAGATGACGGCTGGCGCTGCGACCAGGGTCCGATGTCGCGCATACCCGAGAAGGAAGAGGCAGACTACCGAGCCTGCGTGCTGGGTTTCCGAGACTACGTCAACAAGAACGGGTTCAAGAGCGTGGTGCTCGGACTGTCTGGCGGCATCGATTCGGCCATCTGTGCGGCCATTGCCGTGGATGCGCTCGGCGAGGAGCGGGTGCGCACGATCATGCTGCCCTATCGCTATACCTCGCAGGAGAGCTTTGCCGATGCCGAGGCCTGCGCCAAGGCGCTGGGTTGCCACTACGACATCGTGCCCATCCAGGAGCCGGTGGAAGGCTTCCTGTCGTCGCTCTCCGAGATGTTCGAGGGCACCGAGAGCGGTATCACCGAGGAAAACCTGCAGAGCCGTACACGCGGCACGATCCTCATGGCGGTCTCCAACAAGTTCGGCTCGATGGTCGTGACAACGGGCAACAAGTCGGAAATGTCTGTCGGCTATGCCACGCTCTATGGCGACATGAATGGCGGCTTCAATCCGATCAAGGACCTCTACAAGATGCAAGTCTATGCACTCTCGGCCTGGAGGAACCAGAACGTGCCGCCGGGCGCTCTGGGGCCGTCTGGCGAGGTGATCCCGCAGAACATCCTCTCCAAGGCGCCCTCTGCGGAGCTGCGTCCGAACCAGACCGACCAGGACTCGCTTCCGCCCTATCCCGTCCTTGACGACATCCTCGAATGCCTTGTCGAGAAGGAAATGGGCGTTGAGGAGATCGTCGCGCGCGGCCACGACCTTGGGACGGTGCACCGGGTCGAACACCTGCTCTATCTCGCCGAATACAAGCGCCGCCAGTCGGCGCCGGGCGTCAAAATCACCAAGAAGAATTTCGGACGCGATCGTCGCTATCCGATCACGAACCGCTTCCGGGATCGCGCGTGAGCGTTAAATTGTTGGCTTTTGCGGCCCTTTATCAACATTGCCCACGTGCGCTGCGCGGGTAAGCGAGTTTATTTGTCGTAGCCACTGAAGCTGGCTTTACGGCGAACAGGGAGTCCAGGATGCGCAGTTCGGTCGAAATCTACGACATGGCGACACGCGAATGCGAGGTTGTCTGGGAGACGGAAGACCTCGTCGAGGCGCCCAACTGGTCGCGCGACGGTGATTTCCTCGTCATAAATGGCGACGGTCTCATCTATGCACTGCCGCTCGACGAAGATGATCCGGCACCCGAACTGATCGATACCGGTTTTGCCGTCCGGCTCAACAACGACCACGGAATTTCACCTGACGGCGCTTCGATCGTCTTTTCCGACCATACACTCCATGGCAAGTCCTGCATCTATCTGCTCGGCGATGGCGATGACGAGCCACGTCAGGTGACGGCGAATATGCCGTCCTATTGGCACGGCTGGTCACCGGACGGGAATGTACTTGCCTATTGCGGCGAACGGAACGGGGCCTTCGACATCTACACGATCCCGACCAAGGGCGGGTCTGAGCAGCGGCTGACATTTGGCGAGGGACACAATGACGGTCCCGATTATTCGCCCGACGGCCAGTGGATCTATTTCAATTCCAGCCGCACCGGCACCATGCAGATCTGGCGGATGCGCACCGATGGCACGGAACTGGAGCAGCTTACTTCCGATGGCTATGGCGACTGGTTCCCGCATCCTTCGCCAGACGGAAGCAAGGTCCTGTTCCTCTCCTATGACGCCGATGTATCCGGCCATCCCCGCGACAAGCAGGTCCGGCTTCGGCTGATGGATGCCGATGGCGGAAATGTCGAGACGCTGTTCGAGTTCTTCGGCGGGCAGGGTTCGATCAACGTTCCGAACTGGTCGCCGGACGGGACGGCCTTCGCGTTCGTCCGTTACTTCCCCATCGAGGATTGACCCTGTCGTTTTTGGCCTGTCGAAGCTTGCCGCTTCGGGATACAAGCCATCAGTCAGGTGCCTGCCGAAGGCAGGAGAATCGGGAAGCCGGCGCAATTCCGGCACGTGCCCAACGCTGTGAGGCGGACATGATGCGCAAGGGGAAACCCGACCACTGGAGCGATCCGGGAAGGTGTGCGTCCTGGATGATGCCCAGTCAGAAGACCGGCCTGGCAAGATAGACCGAGCCTGCGCGGACGGCGGGCGGTTGCGCATTGTGGGGATTGCGATGCACGACGATCCGAACGAATTTCTCGTCCGGGCAGCGGGTTTTGTCGAGGAAGACAAGGCCGCTGTCTACCGGGCCATCCATACGCGGCGCGACGTTCGCGACCAGTTTCTGCCCGATCCCTTGCCGGATGACGTGGTGCAAAGGCTGCTCGGGGCGGCCCATGCGGCGCCGTCGGTCGGCTTCATGCAGCCTTGGAATTTCCTGCTGATCAGGAGCCCGGAAACGCGCGTTGCGGTGTGGGAGGCGTTCGCCCGCGCGAATGCCGAGGCAGAGCAAATGTTTCCCGAGGAACGTCGCAGCGCCTATCGCGCCCTGAAGCTCGAAGGCATCCGCAAGGCACCGCTCAACATTTGCGTCACCTGCGATCCGGAACGCGCCGGGCCTGTGGTTCTCGGGCGGACCCATGATGCCCGGATGGACGCTTTCTCGACCGTCTGCGCAATCCAGAACCTCTGGCTTGCTGCGCGGGCGGAAGGTGTCGGCCTCGGATGGGTCAGCATTTTCCACGAGGCAGAGCTAAAGGTCATCCTCGGCGTTCCGGACCGGATCCAGATCATCGGCTATCTCTGCCTTGGATATGTCGATGAACTCTATTCGGCGCCCGAACTGGAGGTGAAGGGATGGCGCCAGCGCCTCGCACTCGAAGACCTCGTCTTCGAGGACCATTGGGGCGAGCGGGCCTCCGCGCCGCTTACTCCTGTAGCGGCTGTGGGCCGGGCGCCGCAGGGTTCCTGAGGTCTATGGTGCCCTTGTCCGGGGGCAGAAAAGCCGGTCCGACCCGACGCACGCTCAGGCTCGCCTCGTCCAGGTCGCGCTCTGGTGCAGGTGGTATCGCCGCCGGTGCTGGTGCCTTATTCGGGCTGATCTCCAGGATGGACGACTGGTAGTCGGGAACCGCCTGGCGTGGCGTCATGCGCTGGTAATAAAGCTGCATGTTGCAGCTGCAGGATGGGTCCGTGCCCGTTTGGCGGTTGCGGTAGACAAATGCATTGGGCAGGTCCCTATATGGGCGGCCGGTGACGGCCGAGACCATATCGAGCGTCTCGCTGCGTTCAGGCGCGTGAAAGAAGAGCTCGGTCTCCGTACCGGGGCACATCTGCTGACACTGGGCCGCGTCCCGGCCAAAATTCATCGGCGATGTCTGGGACGAAATGGGGAAAAAGCCGCCGTCGCAGGTTCGGACGCAAAGCGTGCGGACATTGCCGGTGGGCATCAACGAGATCTGGGGTGGCTCGTTGGAATATGCTGCTTCCGCTTGCCGGTCCGGGCGATAGGGTTCCGGCAAGGTGTCCAGATAGGGAATGCGCCCTGCCTCTTCCGGGTAGGCTGTTTCGTCGGAGCCGCAGCCATTCGCCTCGAGTGCGGTTACCAGAGCCGCACGCGCATCGGATACGCGGTTCTCGCGAAGATCCGCCAGTCTCGCCGCAAGGATGTCGCGGTTGGATTCCATCCGGGAAATCGCCCGCGCCAGTTCGCTGCAGTCATTGCCACCGTCGGGCCTGATCTGGACGATTGAGGAGGTCAGGCAGCGGAGACGCCGCTGGTCCTGGTGCGCCTTGCGCAATTCTATGTTCTGCTGGGCAATCGCACTTGCATAGCTGTTGATCTCTGGCGAGGTGCCGCCCTCCTGGAGGAGGACTAGCCGATCGCGCAGACGCTCACACAGCGCCGAAGCGTTTGCCGCGTTCGGCAACAGGCTGCCCAGAACGACGATCATCGTGATGGATCTGACTATTCTGATCGGCAAAATTCGTATTTCCGTTGTCGCGTGCAGGGACGAAACGACCCTGATCGCCGGCAGGATAGCGGAGCGGTCCCCAAAGTAAAATGACAGTTGAGTTGGCGGTCGCGGCTTGCCGTGCAGCGACCGCCTTTCGTCGGTCAGGCGGCCTGGGCTGCGGTCAGCGTCATCCGGTGCTCCAACACGCTGCCGTCGATCGCGGCGATGGCCTTCATGCGGTCGAGCAGGTCCTGGGAGACCTCCCAGGAAACCGCGACCGCCTGGACGATGCCGATGCGCTTCGGCTCGCCGATGCGAATGCCCGGGCAGCCCATCCGCTTGAACATGCGCTCCAGGAAAACATCTGTGACGGTCACGATGTGGCTGAGGCCGGAGGTCAGCCCCAATTCGCCGACGCCACACATGAGTTCGGCGGCGGCAATCGTCACCTGGTTGCTGGCGCGATCCTGCGAGATTTCCGGGTCGATGCAGAAGCGGCTCGATTCCCAGATCTCGGCGCTGCGGATCTCAGGACGGTCGCCGAGCAGGACCGGAAACGTATCATCGAGCATGTTCGGCCCCAGTGTCGGCAAAAGGCGCAGCGCGCCACGCAGCCGCCCCTCCTCGCCATAGGAGAGAACATAGAGCGGATTGGCTCGGTCATAGTCATCGATCTCCCAGGCGTCACGCACCTGGACGTCCCAGCCCAGGAGGTCATGGAAGACCCGCTTGCGCAGCCTGTGCATGGCATCGATGTCTTCGGGAAACTGGTTTCGCCGGGTGCCGTTGATGATCCTGATCATGCGGTTCTCCTTCTTGTTGAATGGAGCTGGCAGCATGCGGTTCCGCAAAGGCGTCTGAAACTGGCGGTGGCGTCCAGTTTCAACAATGCAATCTATGATATTGTTTCGGGTTGGTTTCGGTTCACGGCAGCTGGTGCTCCGCAAGACGGGGGATAAGATCTTGCCAGACAGCCTCGGCGACGGCCTGGGCATTGTTGACGACGTCGAGTTTCTGGCGGGCATTGGCCATGAAATGGCGGATTGTGCGCTCGGAAATTCCGAGGATGACGGCGGTCTCCCAGTAGCTTTTTCCGGCCGCGATCCAGGCCAGCGTCTCGCGTTCACGGCGGGTGAGTGGATGTTTGCGGACCTTTCCGCCAGGGGCCAGCCGTTTGGACCGGGCCATTCGGCCGTTGAAGATGGCGCCCAGGCTCAGGAGGTCGCGATCATGGACGCGGCACCAGGCCGAGACGTCCTGTCTGGAAGCGGAGCTTTCCACGAGAAGGCAGTTGTGCCGGCCTGGCAGGCTCGGCAGCGGATAGCCCAGCATTACCTGGTCGGAGTTCCCGGTGTTCTGCCAGGATACAAGCTGCATCGGCTCGAGCGCCGAAAAGACCCGCAACAGTTGCTCCTGGGCCGGCTTGCGTTGAAGGCTGCGTGCGATCAGCTGGATATCGCGCCGCTGGCTGTGGAGAATGCGCTGTGGCCGCAAGCGGCCGTTGCTGGTCACAGCGTCCAGATAGGTGATCGGCCCTGTGCCATAGGCCGCCTGCAGCCGTGCCAGAAAGGCCGGGGGATCCCATGTCTCCCGCCGGTCCAGCCAATCCAAGATGTCGAAATACGCGCCTGCCTGAACCATTCGCCGCCCCTAGATTCCGAGGGGAGGCAGTGTCGGGGTTGCCGCTTTGGCTTGTCCAGATGGCAAATCTCGCGGCAACCGGCATATGGAGGCGTAGCCGGAGATGTTCCCGTCAGCCGGCTGGCTGGGATGCCTCGACGACGGCGAGTGCCGCCATGTTGACGACGCCGCGCGACGTGACCGAGGTCGACAGGACATGCACAGGCATGGCTGCGCCGAGCAGGATCGGCCCCACATGCAGGGCATCCATCATGGTCCGCATGATCCCGAGCGAGATATTTGCCGCATCGAGATTCGGGAAGACCAGAAGGTTTGCCTCACCGGTCAGCGTGCTCTCCGGCATGGCGCGCTTGCGCAGCACCTCTGACAGTGCCGAGCCGCCCTGCATCTCGCCGTCCACCTCGAGGTCCGGTGCCTCGGTGCGGATGATCTCCAGAGCCTTGCGCATCTTCGAGGCACTGGGCGAGGGCCGGGAGCCGAAATTGGAATGCGACAGAAGCGCCGCCTTGGGCGCGATGCCGAAGCGGCGGATTTCCTGCGCCGCCAGCATCGTCATCTCGGCGATCTCCTCGGCACATGGATCGTCCGTGACGAAGGTGTCAGTGAAGAAGATGGCGCCGCGCTGGGAAATCAGAAGGCTGAGGCCCGAGATGTCCCGGACGCCCTCTTGTTTTCCGATGATCTGGCGCACGTCGCGCAGATGCCGGTCGAAGCGGCCTTCGACGCCACAGATCAAGGCATCGGCTTCACCGCGCTTGACGGCCAGCGCGCCGATGACAGTGGTGTTGGTGCGAACGATGGTGCGGGCGGCTTCCGGGTTGATGCCGGCGCGGCCGACGAGCGCGAAGTAATCGTCGACATAGTCACGGTAGCGCGGATCGTCTTCCGGATTGACCAGCTGGAAGTCGACGCCTGGCCTGATGCGCAGTCCGTAGCGCTGGAGGCGCGTTTCGATGATCTGCGGGCGTCCGATCAGGATCGGCTCGCCGATGCCGTCTTCGAGCAGGACCTGCGCTGCACGCAGTACGCGCTCGTCCTCGCCCTCGGCGAAGATCACGCGCTTGTTCGATGCGGTCTTGGCGGCTGCAAAGATCGGCTTCATGACGAAGCCGGAGCGGAAGACGAAGCGGTTCAGCTGGTCGAGATAGGTGTCGAAATCGGCAATCGGGCGGCGCGCGACGCCGCTGTCGGCGGCGGCCCTGGCAACGGCCGGAGCAATGCGCAGGATCAGACGCGGATCGAAAGGCGAGGGGATCAGGTAATCGGGACCGAAGGTCGGGGTCTCGCCTGTATAGGCTTTCGCAGCGACCTCCGAAACTTCCTCGCGGGCGAGTGCGGCGATGGCGCGCACAGCCGCCATCTTCATCTCTTCGTTGATTGTGGTGGCGCCGCAATCAAGCGCACCCCTGAATATGTAGGGGAAGCACAGGACATTGTTGACCTGGTTCGGGAAGTCGGAACGACCGGTGCAGATCATCGCGTCGGGACGGGCGGCGCGGGCCTCTTCCGGCATGATTTCCGGTTTCGGGTTGGCGAGCGCCATGATCAGCGGCTTTGGCGCCATGCGCGCCAGCAGTTCCGGCTTCAGAACGCCCGCAGCCGACAGGCCGAGGAACACGTCGGCATCGCCAATGCTCTCGGACAGCGTGCGCTTGTCGGTCTCCTGCGCGTAGATTTCCTTCCAAGGGTCCATCAACTCGTTGCGGCCCTTGTAGACGAGGCCTTCGATGTCGTGCACCCAGATGTTTTCACGCTTGGCGCCGAGGATAACGAGAAGATTGAGACAGGCGAGTGCTGCGGCACCGGCACCCGATGCGATGATCTTCACGTCCGTGATCGACTTGCCGGCCAGTTCCAGGCCGTTCAGGATCGCAGCCGCGACGATGATCGCCGTGCCATGCTGGTCGTCGTGGAATACCGGAATGTTCATCTTGGCGCGGAGCTGGTCTTCCACCTGGAAGCATTCCGGTGCCTTGATGTCCTCGAGGTTGATGCCGCCGAAAGTCGGCTCCAGTGCCGAGATGGTCGAAACCATATCATCGACGCTAGGTGCATCGATTTCGATGTCGAAGACGTCGATGCCGGCGAATTTCTTGAACAGAACGGCTTTGCCTTCCATGACGGGCTTGGAGGCGAGCGGCCCGATGTTTCCGAGACCCAGAACCGCAGTGCCATTGGAGATGACTGCGACGAGGTTGGAGCGCGCCGTGTAATCGTCGGCGGCGGCCGGGTCGTCCCTGATCGCAAGACAGGGTGCTGCGACGCCGGGCGAGTAGGCGAGGGCCAGATCGCGCTGGTTGCCGAGCGGCTTGGTGGCCTGAATTTCCAATTTCCCGGGACGGGGATAGCGGTGATAGAAAAGCGCCTGTTCGTCGAGATCGGCGGTCGGGTTTGCCACTTGCGGCTTGTTTTTGTCCTGAGAAGTCATCGGTTCACCGGCAATTCCTGTCTTCACACACTCCCTGTCGTCATACACGAATTGGCCACGAGTGGTAGACTTTAGTTCCGCGATCCCCTGCCGGCGCGGATAACACGAGCGAACCACGGTTGGGCCGCAAATCTTGCAATGTCATCTTACTGAAACACGAGTCTGATTAAGCGCTGTCCAGACAGCGAAGAGGACCGTGCCGTGGAAGAAGCCAGCGAAACACGCCATTTCAGGACCCTGTTCATCTCGGATGTGCATCTGGGATCGAAGGCCGCGAAGACGGATTTCCTTCTGGATTTCCTGCGTACGCATGAGGCGGATACCATCATTCTGGTCGGCGACATCGTGGATGGCTGGCGCCTCAAGCGCAGCTGGTACTGGCCCCAGCCATGCAACGACGTTGTTCAGAAGCTTCTGCGCAAGGCACGCAAGGGCACGCGCATCGTCTACATTCCCGGCAACCACGACGAATTCATGCGGGAGTTTCCAGGCGTCCACTTCGGCGGTATCGAGGTCGCCGAGCGCATGGTGTATGAAATGGCGGACGGGAAGAAATATCTCGTTCTGCATGGCGATGAATTTGATGTGGTCGTTCGCAATGCCCGCCTGCTCGCCTATCTCGGTGACTGGGCTTATGACACGGCGATTGCCATCAATGTCGTGCTCGCCGCCGTGCGCCGACGCCTCGGCATGCCCTACTGGTCGTTCTCGGCCTGGGCAAAGCTGCAGGTCAAGCATGCGGTCAATTTCATCGGCGAGTTCCAGCGCGTCGTGGCCGACGAGGCAAGGCGCGCCGAGGTCGATGGTGTCATCTGCGGGCATATCCACCATGCCGTCATGGAAGACATCGACGGCATTCATTACGTCAATACCGGGGACTGGGTGGAGAGCTGTACGGCGATCGCCGAGCATTCCGACGGAAGGCTGGAGCTGATCTCCTGGGGCCACAAGGTCGGTGCGCTTTCGTCGCCGAAGCGTGCCACCCGGCTCGTTCCGATTTACCTTCCGTCCAGCGTTGCCGACGTGGCCAAGGAAGACGGTGTCCGGGCGGCTTGATCGAGGGCCTGTTGCAAAGCAGCCATCGCTGTCGGCATTCCGGCGGGAAAAGCGCGATTAACTTTCCGTAAAGGATTTCTTCCCGTCGGCGATGGTTATAGTGTGCAGCCATCTGTCACGTGATTTGCGTAACCGGATCTAGCCGGCGCGAATATGGAAGTTGTCGCCACCTTGAATCCGGTTCAGCCTGAAAACGCCCGTATCGAGATCGAGGATCAGCCGGATGGCAATCGTCGACTGGTCCGGCTTGTCGGCACGTGGAAGAACACCAGCCTGAGCGCTCTGATCAAGTCCGCCGGACCACTTGTCGACGATAAGGATTCCAGGTCGGATACGATCGATCTGAGCGCCGTCTCTGGCATTGATACGGCTGGAGCCTGGCTGATCCGCCGCTACGTGACGGAACGGCGCGAGCAGGGCCGGTCTGTCGAAATCGTGGGCGCCCATCCCGAGATGCGGGATCTGATCGAAGCCCTGCCCGAAAAGGTCACGCCGCCAGAGAAGCTGGTCGATCACCGCAGCCGTTTCGAGCGGGTCTTCGAACCGGTCGGGCGTCTGACGGTCAGCCTCTGGGGCGATCTGGTCGCGATGATGTTCGTTCTGGGCTCAGCGGTTCGGGGCGCACAAACCAAGCTTGGCCGTGGCGCCGGCGTGTCGCCTGCCTCGGTCGTCAACCAGCTCGACCATATGGGCGTTCGGGCGGTTCCGATCATCACGCTCATGTCCTTCCTGATCGGAGCGATCATCGCGCAGCAAGGCGCTTTTCAGCTCCGCTACTTCGGCGCCGAGGTCTTCGTCGTCGACCTCGTCAGTATTCTGCAATTGCGCGAGATCGGCGTCCTCTTGACCGCGATCATGATCGCCGGTCGCTCCGGAAGCGCCATTACGGCCGAGATCGGTTCGATGAAGATGCGCGAAGAGATCGATGCCCTGAAGGTCATCGGCCTCAATCCGATCGGCGTTCTGGTCTTCCCGCGGCTCGTGGCGCTGACGATCGCGCTGCCGCTGCTGACCATTGTGGCGAATTTTGCCGCGCTTTATGGCGCAGCTGTCGTCGCCTGGGGATATTCCGGCATCACCTTCGATGTTTTCATCACCCGTCTGCACGATGCGGTCGATTACTCCACGCTTGCGACCGGCATGATCAAGGCGCCGTTCATGGCGCTGATCATCGGGATTATCGCAGCTGTCGAGGGCATGAAGGTCGGAGGAAGTGCGGAGTCTCTTGGCCGCCACGTCACAGCCTCTGTGGTCAAGTCGATCTTTGTCGTCATCCTCGTGGACGGCCTCTTCGCGATCTTCTATGCAGCCATTGATTTTTGAGGAGGGGCAGATGAACCAGAGACCCTCTGACGAGCGCGAGACCATTCTTTCGGTGAAGGACCTGACGGTCGGCTTCGGCGAGAAGATCGTTCTCGACAAGCTCAATCTCGATATCTATCGCGGTGAAATTCTCGGCTTCGTCGGTGCTTCCGGTGCCGGCAAGTCGGTGCTCATGCGCACGGTGTTGCGCCTTTTGCCGCGGCGGGCCGGGTCGATCGAGATCCTCGGTTCGGACTACGATACTGTGGATGACGCACAACGCATCTCCCTTGATACCCGCCTGGGGGTTCTATTTCAGCACGGCGCCCTATTCTCTTCATTGACCGTGAAGGAGAATATCCAGCTGCCGATGCGTGAATACCTGGACCTGCCGCAATGGCTGATGGACGAGCTCGCCTATTTGAAGATCGAGCTGGTCGGTCTCAGTCCGGATGCGGCGGACAAGTATCCTTCCGAACTCTCGGGCGGCATGATCAAGCGGGCGGCGCTCGCCCGCGCTCTGGCGCTCGATCCGGATCTCGTCTTTCTCGACGAACCGACCTCGGGTCTCGATCCGATCGGTGCTGCCGAATTCGATGATCTGATCGCACAGTTGCGCGATACGCTGGGATTGACGGTCTATATGGTGACCCACGACCTCGACAGCCTGTTCTCTGTCTGTGACCGCATCGCGGTGCTCGGGCAGAAGCGCGTTCTGGTCGAAGGGACGCTGGACGACATGCTCGCCTTCGACGATGCGTGGGTACAATCCTACTTCAGGGGCAAACGTGCCCGTTCCATTCCCCGGTCGGAGCTTTCCGCCGGACATCCGGTAGAGTGAACCATGGAAACCAAAGCCAATTACGCCATAGTCGGTTTTTTCACGATGCTGGTCATCGCGGCCGCCTTTGGATTTGTCTATTGGATGGCTGAATATGGCCGCGGCGGCCCGATGGCGCCGCTCGCCATTCGCATCCCGGGTTCAGCGAACGGGCTGAGCATCGGCTCGCCGGTTCGCTTCAACGGCATCTCTGTCGGTTCGGTTCGCAATCTCTATATCGACAACGAGGACCCGAATTTCTCCGTGGCCTTTACGGAAGTTCGTGCCGATGCGCCAGTGACGTCCGGGACAAAGGCAATTCTTGAGATTCAGGGGCTGACGGGTGCCGCCTATATCGAACTCTCGGGCGGTGGTCCGGGGTCGGGTGAGCCGATCCTGGCGCGGGCGATCGATACCGGCGAACCGGCCATACTGACGGCCGAACAATCCAGCGTGACCAATCTGCTTTCCACCGCCGATCGGATCCTGCAGCGCGCCGACGGTGCCGTTGCCGAGCTCCAGGGCTTCATTGCCGATGCGCGCGCGCCGCTGACGAATACCGTCCGCAATGCCGAAACATTCTCCAAGTCTCTCGCCGACAATGCAAAGGGCATCGACGAATTCCTGAAAAGTGTGAGCTCCCTGTCTGACTCTGTCTCCGGTCTCTCCGGCCGACTGGATACGACCTTGTCGGCTGCCGAGGATCTCTTCAAAGCGCTCAACTCCGAGAAGATCGACCAGATCCTGACCAATACAGAGCGCGCGACTGCAAGCTTCGCCCAGGCTTCGGACAGCATCGGTCCGGCGATCGACAGTTTCCGCGAGACCGCAGAAACCTTCCAGCGCTTCGGGTCCAATGCCGACCAGACCTTGCAGAAGGTCTCCAAGCTGATCGACGCTGTGGACAGCCAGAAGGTGGGACAGGTCGTCGACAATGCGTCCGTTGCCAGCGCCGACGCCCGGCAGGCCATCGCCGGGTTCCGTGAGCTCACCGACAGCATCACCGGTCGCCGAGACGATATCGACAAGGCTATCGATGACTTCACCCAACTGGCAAATCGCCTGAACAATGCCTCCACCCAGGTGGATGGCATTCTGCGAAAGGTCGACAGCTTCCTCGGTTCCGGCGACGTCAATTCGCTCAGCGTCGAGGCCCGCCGGACGCTGGAATCAATCCGGCTCGCAGCGGAGAACGTCAACGCCCGGATCGGGCCCATTGCCGAAAATTTCCAGCGCTTCTCGGCAACCGGGTTGCGAGACATCCAGACACTCGTCAACGACACGCGCCAGACCGTGCGCGGCCTGAACGACGCGATCAGCAACTTCGACCAGGATCCGCAGCGCCTGCTTTTCGGCGGCGATACGGTCAAGGAATTCGACGGACGGACACGCCGATGACGGGTACCAGCGGAAAGGACGACAGAATGCAAAAGGCCAGCGTCAACGGGTCCGCAGACATGGGCAAGCTTCGGCGGCTGCTTCTGACCTCGGTAATCGTTCCGAGCCTTGGCCTCAGCCTTGTGGCCTGCGGGTCCAAGGCCGCCAATGATACATTCGACCTCACGGCTTCGGCGAGCGACGTCACGACAACTGCCAGTGCCCGCAACCGACAGCTCCTCATTGCCGATCCCTCGGCGCTGAAGGCTCTCGACAGCGAGCAGATCCTCGTGCGCGTCTCCGGTGCCGAGATCCGATATCTGTCGCAATCGCAGTGGAGCGACCGCCTGACGCGTGTGGTGCAGTCCAAGCTCGTCGAGGCTTTCGAGAACACCGGACGGCTCGGCGGCGTCGGCCGGCCGGGGCAGGGGCTGGCGATCGACTTCCAGCTGATCACCGACGTGCGCGCCTTCGAGGTGTCGGCCGAGGGGACCGATCGAGGCGTCGTCGAGATTTCCGCCAAGCTGCTCAATGATCGCAACGGCACCGTCAAGGCACAGCGGGTCTTCCGTGCGGAAGTGCCTTCGTCCGGTTCGGACAATGCGGCCTATGTGGCAGCGCTGGACCGGGCCTTTGCCCGCGTGACCGGCGATATCGTCGCCTGGACGCTGCAGTCGATCTGACGACGTCGAAGCCCCTCCCAGTCCAGACAAAAGAAAACCCCGGATGCGTCACCGCAATCCGGGGTTTTTCGTTGGTCTGCATCTGAGCCGGGTGACCGGCTCAGATCAAATCATCAGCTGAAACGGCCGGCCGCATGCGCGAGCATGGTGTAGACCTTGCCCGTGTCGGAGGTCAGGTAGGACTGGGTGATCGACTTGTCGCGATCGGTGCGTGCGACGTCTGCCAGAAGTTTTTCGAAATCGGCGATGTAGCGATCGACAGCGACACGGAATTCCGGCTCGCGGTCGTACTTGCGCTTGATCTCGTCGAAGGTCTGCTGGCCCTTCAGCGTGTAGAGCCGGCGGGTGAAGACGTCGCGTTCGCCACGCTGGTAGCGGCGCCACAGATCGACAGAAGCGTCGTGATCGATCGCGCGGGCAATATCGACCGAGAGCGAGTTCAGCGATTCGACCATGTGGCGCGGATTGCGGGTGTCACCCTGGCGTGCCGGCTGGCTTTCCGCGACCGGTCGCTGCGGAGCAGGCGCCGGGCGAGCGGGGGCTGCTTCCTGGGGTTCTTCGCGCGAGGCGCCGCGCAGAAGGTCGCTGATCCAGCCACCGCCTTCAGCGCGGGTGGTCGCAGCCGTCGACTGGGCGTAGGGCTCGGTCGCGCCGAGGCTTCCGCGCAGGGCCAGGCCTTCGGCCTGACGGATCTGGGGTTGCGGCTGCGGTGCGGCCGGCTGGCGGCGTGCAGGTTCGGGCTGGGCCTCCGCCAGGCGCCGGGCGACAGGCTCGGAGATTTCGAGCGTCTGGCTTGTGCGGCCGACGAGCTGCGAGATGTCCTGTAGCGCCTTGATCTGCTCGGATACGGCACGGCGCATCTGGGCTGCGCTTTCCTTGGCCTCCTCAGGCAGGTCGAAGGCCCCGCGCTTCAGCTCATTGCGGGTCAGATCGAGTTCCTTGCGAATGTCGACGGCCGAGCGACGGATCTCGTCGGTCGCGCCCGCAAACCTTGCAACTGCCTCGGTCACGGCCTGCTGCATGGCTTCGCGAAGGGCAACTGCAGCACCTTCCGACTTGCGTCCGGCTTCGCCGAGCAGGTGGTCGATGTCGTTCAGCGAGACGGCGAGGCCGCCGCGCAGACGGTTTGCAAGTTCGCCCGAACGCTTCTCGGCTTCGGTCAGCGTCTTGTCGATGGAGACCTGTGCCTCCTGTTCGGCGGAGAGCAGGGCATTGCGCATGTTGGCTGCGGTGAGCTGTGCCTTCTTTTCGGTTTCCCCGAGCACCTGTCCAATGTCGGCGAAGGAGGCCTGAACGCTTTCGCGCATGTTGGCAGCCGTCGACTGGGCGCGCTTTTCCGTCTCGCCGAGGATCTGACCGATATCGGTGAAGGATGCTTGGACATTCTGGCGGAGATTGCCGGCCATCTGGCCGGAGCGCTGTTCGGCGCGGTCGAAGGCGGTCTCGACCATCTTGCCGAGCCCCTGCATGGTGGTCTCGATTTCCTCCGACCGCTTGACGAGGCCAATGGAGAGGTCGCGCAGGGCCTGCTGGCGCTCTTCGAGCGTGCCGACCAGGTTGGACTGGGCAGCCGACAACAGTTCGGAAGCCTTGCCGAGAACCTGGGTGTGGTCGCCGAAGCGGCTGACGATGGACGAGACCTGCTGCAGTGTTTCGCCGGAGACGGCGGTGAGGCGGCCGAGCTTGTCGTCGAGCAGGCGATTGGATGTCGACAGCATGTCGGTCGCCTGGCTCGCCGTCTCGTTGAAGCGATTGGCCGTGGAGCCGAGGCGGCTGTCGAGCGAGCCGATGCTCTCGACGGCCTGGTCGATCATCGAAGAAAGGCCGGCATTGCTGTCGCCCAGCCGTTCGATGAGCTGCGAGGCGCTGGCGACGAGGCTCTGCTCTGCCGCGCCCAGGGTTGCAACCGCACGATCCGTGCGCTGGCTGATCGCGTTGACCAGGGCCGCATTTTCGGCGCGAAGGCGCTCGGCACTCTGCTCGGCAGCCGCGGCGATCTGTTCTGCGGCGACACGTCCGGTCTCGGCATAGGAAGCGACGACGGGCGCTGCCTTCTCGTCGATCAGACGCGACAGTTCGGCCGAACGCGTGGAGAGCATCGAGTTCAGCTCACGGGTGCGATCGTCGAGCACCGAGCGGATGGAGTTGCCGCGCGCTTCGAGCGCCTTCTCCACCGCATTCATGGTGGTTGCGAGTTCCTGCGTATTGCCGGAAATCGCGTCGCGGATGGAATTGCCGCGATCCTCGAGTGCCTTCTCTGCCGCGTTCATGGCATCGGCGAGTTCCTGTGTGTTGCCGGAGATCGCGTCACGAATTGCGGCGGCGCGCTGTTCCAGCGTGGTGCTCACTTCGCCAAGGGTGCCCGAAAGGTTGGCCACCTGGGCGCTGACAAGCGCTTCTGCCTGGTTCACCTTGTTGCTGATGACATCGCCGGCCTGCGAGAAGGTTTCGGCGATCGTCGCGGCCTGTCCGGCGAGGCGGTTCTGGGTGTCGGTGATGCGCCGCGCGAGGTCCTCCGAGCGTTCCTCGACCGTGCGGTTGAGTTCGGCGCTGCGTTCGCCGATCTGCTCGGCAAACTGCGAGGTGGTGGCCGCCAGGCGATCGACCGAGCGCTGAGCCTCGCTGTCGAGGTCGCGGGCGGCGTCGGTCACGGCGCTGCGCAGGGCAGTCGCCAGGCCTGCGGCCTTGCCTTCGATGGTGCGGTTGACGTTTTCAAGCCCGATGTTCAGGGCGCGGTCCATGGTCGCCAAACGCTCTTCGATCACCGGTGTACGAGTGTCGAAGGTTTCGGAGACGCGGCCGATGCCCTCGTCGAGGACCTGTGCCACGCGCATCGAGGCTTCGTCGCCAACGCGCTCGATATTGGAGACCTTTTCGTCGAGGCGGGCGGCAAACTTCTCGCCGGCATCGTTGACGCGCGCGTCGACGCCGTCGAGACCGTTTCGCAGACGATCTTCCAGTGTGCCGAGGCTCTGTTCGATGCGGGTGCTGGTTTCGTCCAGGCGGGTGGTCATGCCCGAGACGGACTGTTCGACGGTGCCCGAGAAGCCGTGGGCCGAACGTGTGATGTCGTCGGCCGCTTCACGGATCTGATCGGTGAGGGCACCGGCGGTGCCGCGCAGGCGCTCGTCGAGTGCCCGGCTGCTGTCGTCGATGACCTTGCGCAGGCTTTCCTCGTGATCCTCCAGGCTCATTTCGAGCATGCCGGTGCTGGCGGCGACAGAGGCGCCGATCGAGGTTGCATGTTCGCCGAGCGTAGTTTCCAGCGCGTCGCGGGCCTCACCTATGGAAGCAGTAATGGCCTGGGTGCGGTCGTCGAGGGTCGCGCGGATCCGCTCATGCGTGTCGACCAGGCGATCATCGATCGCGGCGACGCCGGTATCTATCGTCTGCGAGATGCGGTCCGTGTTTTCGCCAAGGGTCGTCGCCAGCGCATTGGTCGCCGATTCGAGGCTGCTCCTCAGCGTGGTGTTGGTCTCGGCAATCCTGCCATCGATGTCGTCCACGCCGGATCTCAGCGTGTTCGCGATCCGGGCCGCATTGTCTTCGAGCGTGCTGGAAATGGTGCTGGAGGCCGCGGTAAGCAGGCTGTCGAGGCGCTGCTCGCTGCCGCCAAGCTTGTCTCCCAGTTCGGCTATGCCGGCAGTAACGGTTTCGGCGATGCGGCTCGAGGACTGGCCGAGGCTGCGCTCGATCTCGCCGGTCGCATCTTCGAGTGTCGATGCGAGATAGGAGGTGTGGCTTGCCAGGGATAGCTCCAGGCGCTGCTGGTTGCCTCCGAGTTTCTCGTCGATGTCGGCAAGACCGGTCGCGACCGTCTCGGCGATCCGGCCGGAGCTCTGGCCGAGGCTGCGTTCGATGTCGCCGGTCGCATCTTCGAGCGTCGAGGTGAGATAGGACGTATGGCTTGCAAGTGAAAGTTCCAGACGTTCCTGGTTTTCACCATAGGCGTTGCGAATGGTTTCGGCCTTTTCCGCAAACGCTGCGTCGATGCGGCGATCGGCATCGGCAACCGTCTCGATGATGGACGAGGCGCGCTGGTTCAGCGTCTCGTCAATGCGGCGCTGGCTGTCGTTCAGGGTCTCGGACAAGTCCTGAGTGCGTGCGGTCAGGGTGAGATCAAGCTCGAGGCTCTTGGTGTTGAGGGCGTCGATGAGCTGTTCGCTCTGGCCCTCGACAAGATTTGCGATGCCGCGCGCCTTGACGTCGAGGGTTTCGGCGAATCGATCCTGATTGGCTTCGAGTGCATTGACGATGTGCTCGGCACGGCTCGACAGCGTCTGTTCAAAGCGCTGCTGGTTGTCGCTGAGCGCGTTGTAGAGCGAGCCACTGCGCTCTTCCATGACCTGATCGATACGTGTCTGTGCGCTTTCGAGGCTTTCCGTCAGTGCGGCAGCTCGGGCGGACATTGCATCCGCGATTTCCTGCGCACGATCCGACATGGAACTGTCGAGCATTTCCTGGCTGGTGCTGAGCGTCATCGCGAGCGCCAGCGACTGGTCGGTGAGTGTCGAGCCGAGGCGTTCGATGCTGGAGTTCAGGATGCCGTTGATGGAGTCGGTTCCGCCGTTCACCGTCTCGTTGATCCGGGCAAGGCTTTCCATCAGCTTCGAATCGAGTGAGCCGGCGCGCTGGTCGAAGGCGCTGGCAAATTCCGCGACGCGCTGGTCGAAGGTCGCGTTGATCTGGCCGATCGTCGTCTGGAACCGGTCCTCGAAGAGGCCTGAGCGCAGGTCGAGATCGACGATCGCATCGTCGGCGCTCGACTGGAGGCTCTGGCGGAAGCCGCGGCCGTGCTCGTCCAGAGACAGGTTGAGGCGCGAGAGAACGTCGTCGAGCGACGAGGTGATCGAGGTCTCGCTGCCCTTCAGGGTTTCCGCGATGTCGCGGGTGCGCTCGACCAGGGTCTCGTTGAGCTGGCGCGCCCGTTCATTCAGTGCCGCGTTCAGCTTTTCGGTATTGGCGTCGAGCGAGGAGGCGCGGGTTTCGAACTCGCCGAGCAGTTCGCGACCGCGCTGGCTCAGTGTCGAGGTGAGCGACTGGAGCTGGGTGTCAAATTCGTTGGAGAGCGACATGCCCGACGCGGCGAGCGTCTGGACCATGTTTTCGGTCTTGTGCGCGAGCAGCGATCCGAGAGCGTTGACCGCCGCATCGGACTTTTCCATGATCGTTGCGGCGCGGGTGTCGATCATCGACGCGAAAGCTTCACCCGATGTCTGCAGGCGAACCGAAATCTCTTCGGTGGCAAGCGACAGTTCTTCCTTCAGCTGTTCATGGGCGCCAACGATGGAGGAGCGGATGCGCTCTGCGTGGTTGACGATGGCATCCCGTTCGGCGCCCAGTTCGTGGACGAGGCCGCGGACGCGCAGTTCGTTGTCGGTGTAGCTGCGCTCGAGCGCGGTCACTTCGGAATGGACGAGGGTTTCCAGTTCCGTGGCACGGGCGATGGTGCGCTCGATGCCTTCGTTCATCGCGGAGACTTCGCGGCGTACCGCCTGGCCGACCGTCATGATGCGTTCGGATGCGATGGTTTCGGGTTCGGCGAGGCGCAGGGCGACCTCGGCCATGGATCGGGCCGCGTTGCGCAGGTCGTGCGCGCGCGCCATCATGATCGCGAAGGCGAAGAAGAGCATGATCGGCAGGAAGGTGCCGATGAAGATGGCGACGACGCCCGGCATGGCGACGATCTCGGCGATCGAGGGGACCTGCCAGAGAGCACTGCCGTACAGAAGCTGGGTCAGGCCCAGAGCGCCGAGGACCCACAGCCCGGAGACGACGGCGGCATTGCGCAAGGCCGAGGTCAACGAGGCTCCGTCCAGCGTTTTCAGGATCGCCGTGGGCGTGCGGCGCGAGCCGTCATTGGCGGGAGAGAAGGCCGGAGCCTTTGGTGCCGGTTCGGGATTGAGCTCACCGGCGCGCGCGGAGCGGCGCTCAATCGTCTTCTTCGAGGCGGAACGCGAGGTACTGTCTGACAAGGCTGCCTCCGGGGCGTGAGGTTTGGACCGTGCCGGGCCTGGAGCGGCGTCGTCCTCACCATCGAAATCGATACTCAGGGCCGCCTCGAGCGCGTGGAACGCGTTCTCATCAATCGAGTCGGTCTTCTTGTTCGCCATAGGGTTACGCCTCGTTACCGCTTACTCTCGGTGGGTTAGACGCCAAACCGCGATGCCGCTCATCGCTTCGGTTCCGTCCGGCTCCCGCCGTACACTTGAAATCCCGCCCGCCGCCACGCCGGACAAAACCTCTGACTTATAGCAGTTCGGTCGCTGCAGTGCCGGCGCTATCGCCGGAATCACGCGCACCGACTGGCTCGCGGGCAAAGGTCACGCACGATTGCCCAATCAACCGTATCGTACTGACACATTTGGCCATCCGATACAATTAATGCGCCCCTGGCGTTCCCGCACCCCTTGCTCTTGTTAACAGTATTTCAATCAAGGTTTCGGCTGAAAAGCCAGTCCGCGCCTAGGTTTAATTCCCGTTAACCATAGCGCCAGCTTTTTCCGGCGTTCCCCGGTTTTCTTAACGGCGCGCCCATTGTGAGGCCTCAGACTGGCAACACCAAAAACAAGAAACCAAGGATCCCGGTCATGGCCGCCGCAGTCAATATCGCATTCGAATCCCCCGACAACCTGAATGGTCTGACGCCCTCCCTGCAGCGCCCCATCGACCTCGTACACCTGGCCACCCAGAGCAAGGGCGACAAGGCTGTGGAGGTCGAGATCCTGCAGATTTTCGCGCGCCAGGCCCGTGGCTGCCTCCTCGCCATGTCTGCCGGGCGTGGCAAGGTGGAAGTGAAGTCCGCTGCCAACCGTCTGCGCAATGCGGCCATGGCCGTCGGTGCGCTTCGCGTCGTGGCTGCCGCCGATCTGGTCGAAGCCAAGGGGGCGACCGCCGACTCCATGGCTACGGTCTCGTCCGCCGTGCTGGAAGCCGAGCACTTCATCCTGAAGCTCGCCCGCTGATCGCCAGAGGCGTGTTCTCACTCGCCCTGATCGCTTTCCCGTGAGTTGACTGACTTTCCGAATTGGGAGATGACTTCGCCGATTTTTCACAAGGCGAAGTCTGGACAGGCAAACATGGCAAACATCAGCATCATCGCATTCGACGGCACACGTTTCGACATCGCGGCAGCCGACGGCTCCACCGTGATGGAAAATGCGGTGCGCAATTCGGTCCCGGGGATCGATGCCGAATGCGGCGGCGCCTGCGCCTGTGCCACCTGTCATGTCTATGTCGATGATGCCTGGTCCGAAAAGGTTGGCCAGCCGTCACCGATGGAAGAAGACATGCTGGACTTTGCCGTCGACGTACGTCCGACTTCGCGTCTCTCCTGTCAGATCAAGGTGTCAGCATCCCTCGAAGGGCTCGTGGTTCACGTTCCGGAACGGCAGGGCTGAGACTTTCGGTCATCGCTATCCCCCAAAAAAAGCCCCGCTTTCGCAACGCGAAAGCGGGGCAAGGGGGCGCATCGCCAAACAGGCGAGGGAGGAAGCACCTGTGGCACCAGGACGCGCCGGGAGAACTGGAAATCGGGAACGCTTAAACAACGTATTCGATGACACTTATATTTCAGATTTGTATCAAGGGCCACGCCGAGAAATTGCCGGTTATTCACAGGCGTAGGCGCAAGGCCTGCGCAAGCTGCAGCATCAAGGCAACACTTGCCCTTGGATTTCAGGGGTGATTTCTAGCGGTCTTCCCGGGTTTCCAGGCGATGCCTGAGAATCCGCGCCATGCGATCCTCGAAGTTCTTCGCCTCGACTCGGTCGAATCTCATCTGCGCCTCGTCATGCGCCACCGTCACTTCGTCGGTAGTCTCGCTGACGCGATCCTGCAGGGTTTCGCAGTCGCGTGTCGGGCGCAACTTCAAAAGGCGCTGTTCCAGCAGCTTGGCATGCTGGCGCGCGATTTCGGCGTGCCGCTCTTCGTGCCGCTTGATGTCGGACGAGAGCGCATCCCACAAGGTGGCCATGTCCTGGGTTGCGCGGTTGCGGTTTTTCCAGCGAGGCAGAATGAGCTTGGTCGCCACTGTGACGCGGACATCCTCGATCGCGCAGCGGTCGCCGCGTCGGGTATAGGTCAGGTCGCCACCGAAGCGGATCTGGGTCGCGCCCGGATGGCGGTTGCCACTCGCCTGGGTGAAGGGACCCTTGCGCGAGAGTTCTGCGTCGAGATCGGCCGGAGTCCGGCCGCCGATCTGGAAGTAGGTGATGGACTTCTGGACGACGACGTCGGCGCTCGCCGAAAGCGGCAGGGATATGCCGATCAGAGCTGCCCAGATGCTGGCGGCCCGAAGACGGCGGGAGTTCTTCATTCTTTTTTCCGCAATGTTGTATTCGCCGCGCCCTTGGGGCATAGCCAAACCCGATTTGTACTATCGCAGCTTCGCGGATTTCCGTCGAGAGGATACAAGGTCGCGTGGCCATGGTTGAGCCCACAATTTGGCGTGTTGGATACGGCCGCACCCTCGACTTGAGCGAGCGTGGCGTGATCATGGCCATTGTCAATGTCACGCCGGACTCCTTTTCCGATGGCGGTCTGCACGACAATACCGAGGCCGCTGTCGCCCATGCCCTGGCCTGTGTCGAGGAGGGGGCCACCATTCTCGACATTGGCGGTGAATCGACACGACCGGGTGCGGCGGAGGTCAGTGCAGAGGATGAGATGGCGCGTGTATTGCCTGTGATCTCGGCTCTGCGTCAGAGAACGGATGCGCTGATCTCGATCGACACCTATCGGGCGGTCACCGCCCGGGCGGCCGTTGCGGCAGGCGCCCATATCGTCAACGACGTGCATGGACTGCAACGGGAGCCGGACATCGCGGCCGTCGCTGCGGAAACCGGATCTGGGCTGTGCATCATGCATACCGGGCGTGGACGCGCCAAGCTCGCCGATCCGATCGCCGACCAGCGGGAGTTTCTTGGCCTTTCCCTCGACATTGCCGCACGTGCCGGCGTCGCGCGCGAAACAATCGTCCTCGACCCGGGTTTCGGTTTCGCGAAGGAAAGCCTGGAGGAGAATATGGAGCTGATGACCCGCTTCGGCGAACTGCATGCCTTTGGCCTGCCGCTGCTCGTGGGTACTTCACGCAAACGATTCCTCAGGGCGCTGACCGGGCGCGATGCCCCGGACCGCGATGCAGCAACCGCTGCAACCACGGTGGCGCTCCGGCTGAAAGGGGCCTCCGTTTTCCGCGTCCATAATGTCGCGATCAACAGGGACGCCGTCCTGATCGCCGATGCTATGCTGGAAACCGAGCGGCGGACCGCTGCGGCGAAGGGATCTTCCACATGAGCGGCGTTTTCACCATTACCCTGAAAAACTGCGCCTTCTTTGCCCATCACGGCGTGTTTCCCGAGGAGGGTGTGCTTGGACAGCGCTTTTTCATCGACGCCGAGTTCGACGTCGATGCACTTCAAGCCGCCGAGACCGATACGCTGGACGGGACCGTGCATTACGGGATCGCCTTCGAGGTGATCCAGGAGATCGTCACGGGCAGCAGGCGGCAGTTGATCGAGGCTCTGGCGCTGACAATCGCGCGAGGCCTGCTCGACCGGTTCCCCGAAATGCTTCGGTGCCGGATCACCGTTCGCAAGCCGAGCGCCCCGATCGCCGGTATCCTCGATTATGTGCAGGTGAGCGTTGAACAGTTCAGACGGTAAGCGCTGGTCGACGGCAATACTCGGTCTCGGTGGCAATGTCGGGGATCCGGCTGCGGCCATGGCCGAGTCACTTGGCCGGCTTGACCAGCGTTCGGATTGCCGCGTGACGTCGGTCTCCCGGCTCTATCGGACGCCGCCCTGGGGAAAGACCGATCAGGCGGATTTTTACAATGCCTGTGCCGCTGTGGAAACAGTGCTCGAACCGCAGGAGCTTCTGGCCGCCTGCCTTGAGATCGAGCGGAGAATGAAGCGGGTCCGGGTGGAGCGGTGGGGGCCGCGAACGATCGACATCGACATTCTCACATTTGCAGACCGGATCATCGACGCCGAGCATCTGAAAGTGCCGCATCCGCGCATGACGGAACGGGCCTTCGTCCTGATGCCACTCGCGGATATCGATCCGCAGCTTTCAGTCAAGGGACGGAGCGTCGGCGACTGGCTGGATAGCGTCGA
Organism: Rhizobium sp. 'Codium 1'; assembly: GCF_020889605.1. NCBI lineage: Bacteria > Pseudomonadati > Pseudomonadota > Alphaproteobacteria > Hyphomicrobiales > Rhizobiaceae > Rhizobium > Rhizobium sp. 'Codium 1'. Next base: position 326,831 of record NZ_JAJGPW010000004.1, on the reverse strand, counting down.
TCGGACCGGAATTGTCGTTGCAAACGAAAACCGCGCCTGGTGGCGCGGTTGAATTCGATCGCTCTTGCAAGGTGGATCTTCAGTCGCTCTCGGCCATGGCGGTCGCCTGGCGGTTGAGCTTCAGGCCGATCACCGGAATCATGCGGTCTTCCACTTTCACCGAAATGGTGATGTTCATCGCGTCGTTTTCCTCGATGCGGGCGACCATGGCACCGTTCAGCTTGGCGCGATTGATGCCCATCACGGCGCGATTGCCCGTGACTGTGCCCGAGACGATGTCGAGACCCTTGCCATCGGCGCCATCGAGGAACTGGCCCTTGTAGCTGCCGCCAGACTGCGAGATCACCGCCGACATCGGCTGGCTGAAGACGCCAACGCGGCATGTGCCGTCGAGCTTCAGGCCGGTTTCATTGCCCTCTGCCGGCAGGCCGGTCAGGTTGCAGGTGAACTTCGTGCCCTTGTACTTGCCGGCAACGATTTCACCCGGACCCTTCCATACCCCGGCGACGGACTGGAAGAAGCGCTTGTCGCGCGATGCAGCATCAGCGACCGTGGCCGGCATGAGCGCGGCAACGGCAAGCACGGCGGCGCAACGGCCGATTGTCGAGGAGCGAGAGAACATCGATTTGCCTTGGTACGAGAAACCATAAACCCCGCAGACACCCTAGCGGAAAAATGGTTAATGCATCCTTGCCATTAACCTCAAATGGCGGCCCGGACAACTGACAAAAGTCACAGGCAAGGCAAGTGTGGCCGGACTGCCTCACCCGGCGCGATCGCGGTCCTTGCCGGTCATCGAGGGGGTGAGATCGCCGATGAAGTCGCCGATGCCGGGGCGCTTGGCGGCCCGGAAGGGCAGTGGGCGGCAGAGATCCATCGCGGCAATCCCGATGCGCGCCGTCATCAGGCCGTTGATCACGCCCTCGCCGAGGCGGGTGGACAGGCGTGCGGCAAGGCCATGGCCGAGAACCTGCTGGGCAAGGCCGTCACCGATTGCGATGGAGCCCGTGACGGCGAGGTGGGCGAAGACGTCTCTCAGCAGCCGCAGCATGCCGAACGAGCCAGGTCTGCCGCCGTAGAGATTGGCCATGCTTCGCACGAGGCGCACCACTTCGAAGAGCACATAGGCGAGATCGACCACGGCACGCGGGCTGACGGCGGTGACGACCGAAACGCGCTTGGCGGCATTCAGGATGAGGGCCCTTGCCTGGTTGTCCAGCGGCGCCAGCAGCTCCCGTTCCGCGAGTTCGATCAGTTGCGGCGCGTCGATGATATCGTCCTCGATCGTCGCCAGGTTCTTCTGACCGCGGGCGGTTTCCGGGCGATGGGCAACGAGGCCGATGAGTTTCTTGACGACGGATGCGGCCTGCTTGCGCTTGCCGCTTTCGGCAGCGGCTTGCGCCTCCGCCTTCAGGTTTTGAACCGTCTCGAGACGCCAGAGGCCGATCAATTCACGCCCTACGGCAATGGCAAGCGCCAGGAGGCCGATGGCGAGAGCACCAAGCGCCGTATAACCCAGCCAGTCGGCTCTGGTGAAAAGATCTGCAATCAGGCGATCGACCCAAAGGCCGAAAGCGAGGGACAGAAGCAGGCCGAAAGCACCGGCGGCGAGCCTTGCGAAGGAAAACCGGCGGCGCTGCGGTTCGGCCACGGGGGCGGGCGGCAGATCGTCTGCGGCCGCGATGAAGGGATCTTCGTCATCCGGCACGATCGCAACTTCGCCGGCGAAACTGCGTGGTGGACGGCGCAGGTTCTCGGCGCCCGACATGTGCGGCGCTTCCGGCTCGATGGTGAAGGCGGCGGGGCGTCGCTGCGGGTCAGGGATCTTCGTGGCCGGATTTCCGGGTAGCGATACGGTCGGCTTCTTCATGCGAGTCGATCTCCCAGCAGGAATTGCAGCGCCCGGTCGAGGCGGATATGCGGCACCGACAGCGTGATGCCCTGCCGCTCGTCGAGTTGCGGCGGGCGGAAGCGGACGATGCTCAAATCGGGGAGGGCAGCCGAGGCGTCGCCTTCGTCGACGGAGCGGAAATACGCTTCAGGGTCCCGTGGCAGGTCGCCCGGGAAGACTGCCGTCTTGCGGCTGCCGTCGAATAATTCATCCCCTATGCGTTCGCCGGCCATGGGCGTGCCAACGATGACGGGCAGGTCATGGCCGTCCTGCTTCACATTGGCCTCACGCGTTGCGCGGACGGAGGCAAGCGCCATGACCTCGATGCCGGCACCACTCATGCCGATCGTGCGGATCGCGCGATTGACGAGACGCCGGGTGAGGATTTCCAGTCGATCATGGCTCTCATGGTGCAGGTGATCCGCCTTGGTCGCAGCCACCAGAACCCGGTCAATGCGCCGACGCACGAGCGACGTTAGGATATTGTTGGATCCGGCGCGAAAACAGGTGAGCACGTCGCCGAGCGCGCGTTCGAGATCCTGTACGGCTTCAGGGCCGCGATTGATCGCCTGGAGCGCGTCGACCAGCACGATCTGGCGATCGAGCCTGGCGAAATGTTCGCGGAAAAAGGGTTTGACCACGACGGACTTGTAGGCCTCGAAGCGTCGCTCCATCATTGCGCGCAGCGAGCCCTTGGGGGCACGCCCTTCGGGCAAGACCGGCAGGGGGGCGAAGGTCAGTGCCGGTGAACCATCGAGATCGCCCGGCATGAGAAAACGGCCCGGCGGCAAGGTGGAAAGGGACCGTTCGTCCGACTTGCAGAGCCTGAGATAGGTGGTGAAGGCCTCAGCGAGGCGACGGGCGGTCATTTCGTCCGCCGGAGCGTCCGGATCGATGCTGGCCGCCAGCGAAAGCCATTCGGCGGCGAGTTCGCCACGCACACCCGACGCCGCAAGCCTGGCGGTGTTCTCCGAGAAGGTCCGGTAATCCTGGCCAAGCAGCGGCAGATCGAGCAGCCATTCTCCGGGATAGTCGACGATGTCGATCGACAATCTGCCAGCGGAGAACATGCGGTTCCAGGAGCTGGCACTCTTGTAATCGATGGTGAGGCGCAATTCGGAGATGGCGCGTGTCGAGTCCGGCCAGACCCTTTCCTCGACCAGCGCCCGGATATGGTCTTCGTACTGGAAGCGCGGCACGGCATCGTCGGGCTGCTCCTGGAGCTCCGCGCCCGTGATGCGCCCGGAGCGCAAGGGCTCGAAAAGTGGCAGGCGGCCGCCATGCAGGAGATTGTGCACCAGGGACGAGATGAACACGGTCTTGCCCGCACGCGACAGGCCCGTCACGCCGAGCCGGATCGTCGGATTGACCAGATTGGCGGCACGATCCGCCAGATTGTCCAGGGCGATCGCGGCTTCATCGGTCAGGCTGGTCAGGGAAGGGGGCAAGGAGGTGTCCTGTCAGGTCTGTCATGGTCGCGCACTAGTCTCGAGGCGAGACGCGTCTCGAACTCCCATATAGGCAGCGGTTGCGGCGCAATAAAGAGGCACTCACATTCGGTGAACCCGCGTTCAGCCGATCAGGAAATCCCGCAGCACATAGGCATCGTCGCCCAGGGCGTCGATCACCGCGAGGCCGGATGTCGGGTAGCCCTCGGGCACTGTGCGGCCCATCACCTCGTTGCCGCAGAGGCGCGCGAAGACTTCCTCGATTGCTGGATTGTGGCCGACGAGCATCAGAGCATCGACGCCGCGGGTGGACTGGGCAATTTCCAGGTAGACTTCGGCGGGTGCGTTGTAGAGCGCATCTTCATAACGGAACTCGACCAGGCCGGAAAAGACCCGGTTGATCGCGTCCGCGGTCTGGCGGCAGCGTTTTGCGGTCGAGCAGATGGCGAGATCGGGGCGGTAGCCCTTGTCTGCAGCCGTCTCCGCGAGCAGTTCAGCTTCTGCAAAGCCAGCGTCCGCGAGGCTGCGGTCGAAATCTCGACCACCGGGCTCGGCCCAGCCGGATTTCGCATGGCGTAGCAGATAGATCCGCTTTGGAGGCTGAATGGAGGGCGTCATCCGTTGGGGTATCCGCGTGCGATGGAGCTCGTCATTGACGTACCGGTTCTTGGGCCTCGCCGTCAACCAGGCGAAGGAGCAGCCTGCATCAGCCAGTGGGAAGTATCGGAGCTCGGTGTCGAAACAAATTATGCTTAAAAAATAGAAATTTAGATCAAAAATGTAACGGATTTAAAAATGGCTTTGAAACAGTCAGAAGGCTTGAACCGGTTGCCTTGAAAGGTTATACACCCGCCCATTGAGATGTTCTTCAGGAGAATCGCGTTGAGTGAGAAGATCAATCTTAGCAATTATGTACTCTCGGAAGACGATGAGTTCATGAATGCGAACCAGCGGGCGTACTTCAGGGCCAAGCTTGTCGCATGGAAGAACGACATCCTCCGCGAAGCGCGAGAGACGCTTGGTCACCTCGCAGAAGAAAGCGCCAACCACCCTGATCTCGCTGATCGGGCTTCCTCGGAAACCGATAGAGCCATCGAACTCAGAGCCCGCGATCGCCAGCGCAAGCTGATCTCGAAGATCGACGCCGCACTGCAGCGTATCGATGATGGCACCTACGGCTATTGCGAGGAAACCGGGGAGCCAATCGGTCTCAAGCGTCTCGATGCTCGTCCGATCGCAACTCTTTCGATCGAAGCCCAGGAGCGGCACGAGCGCCGTGAGAAGGTCTACCGCGACGAGTGACGCTTCGGCATTCTCGGCAATCGCAACAAAAATCTCAGACCCGCCATTGGCGGGTCTTTTTTTCTGCTGCCAGTCCGCTTTTCGTCAGGGGTTTCGGCTGGCCGACATCTCGCCGAAGATGCGGGCGATTTCGTTTTGCAGATTGGGCTCATCGCCCGGCTTGGCCTGGTTCTGCCCCGGTCCTGGCCGGTTGCCTTCCGGCAAGACTGCTGAAACCGGCGGGCGGGGCCGATCGGCACGCGTTTCCGGTAGGATGGGCGAAATCGTCGGGGCGGGCCGAGCGGCCGGAGCGGGATCTTCCGCCAGATGCAAGGCCATTTCCTCTTCAAGGACACGCTCGAAGTCGCTCATGTCACGTTTGGGCGCTTCGCTTGCGTCGACTGAGGGCGTGATGTCGGTCGTCGGTTCTGCTCGTTGCGGCTGCTGACTGACGACCGGCGTGGGCGGAGGGGCCGGCGCAAGCACCCGCTGGCGTGCCGCTTCGAGCAGTTCCTCGGCCGCCGGTGGATCAATGACGGGCGGTGGAGTGGGTGCAGGCTCTGCCGGGACAAAGTTTCGGTTTTCATCACGGGCCGCGGGTCGGACCTCGTTTGCCATTACGGGTTCGACACTGTTCATGCGGACCGTCTCGATCGACGGCGTACCGACCGTCACACCTGGCTCGATGACCGTCGTTGTCCGGAACGCCTCCGGTTCGGCACGGATCCGCTCGAAATCGCCCGTTGCGGGTGCCCTATCGGCCTCGACGGACATGACCGGTTCGAGTTGCGCGGTGTGCTGCACTGCAGGGGCTTCGGCTGCCATTGGCCGATCGGCCGATGGCGCGGGGCGTGAGACGGATTGGATCGTCGCGGCTTCCGCAGCTACCGTCGGTGCTGGCTCGACAGGTTTGCCTGTTGTCGGCAGGGGTGGCGCATGCATCACGGTGGTTGCGGCGGCAGCCATGGGCAAAGCAGTCGCAGCTACCGGCTTTTCCATCGGGGGTTCTGGCCGGCGCGCCGGGATCGTTGGTGCAGGTTTGCTCTCGGTGGCATCCCCGGCATTGGCGGCTGGCCTGGCTGGCAGCGGTGAGGGTTCCGTCTTTGGCGGTCCGGCAACAGGCTGGCGTCGTGCGAGCGGCTCGGCGGGCGGTGCCGCCACGGCTGCTGCCGGCGCAGTGATCATCGGTGCCGGCGGCTCTGCTGCCGCAAGGTTCGCCTGCGCCGCCGAATTTGGCAATGTGGACTGGTCTTCTTCGCCCTGCTGCGTCAAAGGGCGGGCGTTCAGATAGGGCCTGTCGTCGCCAATGCCGCTCTCGATGACGATATCCGTAGGGCCGCCGATCATCACAAGATGCTCGATATTGTCGCGGCGGATCAGCACGATGCGGCGGCGCGTATCGACGGCGGCGGCATCCAGCACCTGAAGGCGGGGCTGGCGATTGCGGCCACCACGCACGAAGGGCGAGGGTGCCCGGTTGCGCAAAATCCAGAGCACGACAAAAAGGCAGAGCAGGGCGAGGCTGACGCCCAGTGCCGCCACGAGTAATCGATTGCCATAGGCCGCGATCAGGTCATCCAGCATGTGCGTGCTCCTTTTGTCAGGCTTTCTGGCAGAAGACGCTCCCTTCCGCAATCTTGAGCGAAGGCGAGATATGGGGTCCACAACGCGGCAACGGCCTGAATGCTCCGTCAGGATTGCGGCATTCCTGTGGGAGAGCGGCTTTGCAGGGCATTCTGGCCCTTTCTTTCCTTTTTGCGGTTACGGCAAGTTGATAAACAGGAGAAAGCGCCGATTCTCGCTTGGTCGATCCATCCGGGCGCTTTTTGCAAGAGGCATCAATGACACGACAGCAGTTCGATCGAGATGGAGACGGCCCCCTGGTCGATCGCCGCAGTGGCGCCGGTATGGTGTTTCGTATCCTGCTGCTTGCTCTTGTGCTCATCGCAACCTCGGCGGCCTTCATCTTCTTCCGCGACCAGCTCGACAATCAGATGGTGCTGGGTGTGCTCGGCATCCTCGCGATGATGGGCATTTTCTTCATCGTCTCCGCCGTCATCGGTTTCGTCGAGGTCATGCCGCAGTCGCAAGGCGATACGCTCGCCCGCCGTTTCCTTTCCAGCCAGCCCGACGGCACGCTGATCACGGATGTCGAGGGGCGGATCGTGTTTGCCAACCAGGCCTATGGCGCGATGACCGGCGCGCGCAAGGCCACGGAAGTCCAGACGCTGGAGGCGTTGCTGTCGCGCTACCGCGAATCAAGCGAGGCTTTGTACCGGCTGACAAACGGCCTGCGCGAGGGGCGCAACGGCCACGAGGAGTTCCGCCTCCTCAAGCCGCTGGGAAGCCAGACGGTGAACGGGTCCGGCGCCCATTGGTATCGCCTGAAAGCGCGGCTTCTGCCCGGAGAAGGGCGGGGCAAGCCCCAGCATGTCTGGCAGATCTCAGACATCACCGCAGAGCGCGACGATCAGGAGCGGTTCTTCAAGGAACTTCAGCACGCGATCGATTATCTCGACCACGCACCGGCGGGTTTCTTCTCCGCCGGTCGCAAGGGAGAGATCTATTATCTGAACGCGACGCTCGCCGAATGGCTGGGGGTCGACCTCACCCAGTTCAATCCCGGCTCCATGACGATCACGGACCTTGTCGCCGGTGAGGGCATGGCGCTGATCAACTCGGTGCAGGCCGAGCCCGGACAGGCCCGCACCGAAACGCTCGACCTCGATCTGCGCCGCGTCAACGGACAGAGCCTGCCGGTGCGACTCGTGCATCGCGTGCGCGCTGCCCGCGACGGAGCGCCGGGGGAAAGCCGCTCGATCGTGCTGTCCCGCGCCCAGGGCGAGGGCGGCGACCAGTCGGATTCCGTCGCTTCGATGCGGTTTACCCGCTTCTTCAACAATACGCCGATGGCGATCGCCTCCGTCGATGGAGAGGGTCGCATACTGCGCACCAATGCTCCGTTCATGAAGCTCTTCGCCGACGTCATTTCACGCGACGAGATCGATCAGCACGGGCTGATCGAGGTGGTGCTGCACGAGGGCGATCGCGACGACTTCCGGGAAGCGCTGGCCGCCGCCATGGACCGGCAGGTCGACATTTCGCCGATCGACAGCCGCCATCCGACCAATGACACCCGGCACTTCCGCTTCTACGTCAACGCCGTGATCGATCAGAGCGACGAAGCGCCGGAAGAGGCGGCCATCGTCTATGCTGTCGATGTGACCGACCAGAAGGCGCTCGAGGCGCAGATGGCGCAGACGCAGAAGATGAACGCTGTCGGTACGCTGGCCGGCGGCATCGCGCATGACTTCAACAATGTGCTCACTGCCATCCTCCTGTCTTCCGACCACCTGCTCTTGCAGGCCCGCCCCTCGGATGCGAGTTTCGCCGATCTCATGGAGATCAAGCGCAATGCCAACCGCGCGGCCGTTCTGGTGCGCCAGTTGCTCGCCTTCTCGCGCAAGCAGACGATGCGGCCGAGCGTGCTCAACCTGACGGATGTGATCGGCGATCTCAGAATGCTGGTCGATCGGCTCATTTCCGGCAGCAATGTCAAGCTCAGGGTCGAATATGGCCGTGATCTCTGGCCGGTGAAGACGGACCTGTCGCAGTTCGAGCAGGTGCTGATCAATCTGTGCGTCAACGCGCGCGACGCCATGCCGGACGGAGGGGCCATCACCGTCTCCACGCGCAATATTGACGCTGAGGAAGCCGGCGCCTTCGGTTATCGTGGTCTGCCGTCGGAAGACATGGTGCTGGTCGAAGTGGCCGATACAGGCACGGGCATCGCGCCCGAAATCATGGACAAGATCTTCGAGCCCTTCTTCACCACCAAGGAAGTGGGCAAGGGCACGGGTCTCGGCCTTGCCATGGTCTATGGCATCGTCAAGCAGTCGGGCGGCTACATCTATCCCGAATCGGAAGTGGGCAAGGGAACGACGTTCCGCATCTTCCTGCCCCGGCATGTGCCCGAGGTGCAGCCGGTCATCGAGGGACAGGTCTCGACCGCACTCAACGGGGATGCGATCACGGTCGCCAAGTCCGGCGGCAATGCCGAACTGCAGGATGCGCCGGATCTGACGGGCAAGTCGGCCGTGGTCCTGCTCGTTGAAGACGAGGAGGCGGTGCGGCGCGGCGGCAAGCGCATGCTGGAGACGCGTGGCTACACCGTGCATGAGGCTGGTTCCGGCGTCGAGGCACTCGACATCATGGACGAACTCAACGGGGCGGTGGACATCGTCGTCTCCGACGTCGTGATGCCCGAGATGGACGGCCCCACCCTGCTCACCGAACTGCGCAAGACATATCCGGACCTGAAGTTCATCTTCGTGTCGGGCTACGCCGAGGACGCGTTTGCCCGCAATCTGCCGGCGGATGCCAAGTTCGGCTTCCTGCCCAAGCCCTTCTCGCTGAAGCAACTCGCCGTCGCCGTGCGCGAAATGCTGGATGGCGAAGGCTGAGGTCTTCCATAGGCCTATGGACTATCGCAGACTGAAAGAACCCGCCGGATCGCTCCGGCGGGTTCTTCTTTCTCTCGGGTCATCCCGACTGTCAGCCGTTCATGGCGACGGCGATCTCGGCGGCGAGGCGCGCATTGTTTTCGACGAGTGCGATATTGGTCTTGAGCGAACGTCCACCTGTCAGGTGGAAGATGTTGTCGAGCAAATAGGGGGTGACCTGCTTGCCGGCGATCTCGTCGCGCTCGGCATTTGCAAGTGCGCGGCTGATGTAGATTTCCATCTCTTCGCGTGGGATCTCGTCGGATTCCGGAACCGGATTGGCGATGAGCATACCGCCGTCGATGCCGAGCTGATCCCGCATCTTCTGGAAATTCGCGATGGCCGCCGGGCTCTGCAGGTTGAGCACGCTCTTGAGGCCGGAGCTGCGCGACCAGAAGGCCGGGAAGTCCTCGCTGTCGAAGGTGACAACGGGAACGCCGCGTGTTTCGAGCACTTCCAGCGTCTTCGGGATGTCGAGAATGGCTTTAGGGCCGGCCGAGACGACGATGACGGCGGTCCGGGCGAGCTCTTCCAGGTCGGCTGAAATGTCGAAGGTCTCTTCCGCGCCGCGATGCACGCCGCCGATGCCACCGGTGGCGAAAACATGGATGCCGGCGCGATAGGCGGCGATCATGGTCGCAGCGACGGTCGTCGCTCCGTTGCGGCGCTCGGCGATCGCGAAGGCCAGATCGGCGCGCGAGAGCTTCATGACATGCTCCATCTGCGCCAGCGCTTCCAGCTCTGCCGGCTCGAGGCCGATATGCAGCACGCCCTTGATGACGGCGATGGTCGCGGGAACCGCGCCCTGCTGGCGAACGATGTCCTCGACGCTGCGGGCCATTTGCAGATTGCCGGGATAGGGCATGCCATGGGTGATGATGGTCGATTCGAGTGCCACGATCGGGGCGCCGCGCTGCTTTGCGGCGCTGACTTCACTCGAATAGGTGATCGGCAGGAGAGGAGAGATGGAACGGGTCATGGGGGGCTTCCGCTTGAAATTCAGGTTCTCATGACAGGAAACGGGCGGCTGGGACAAGTGCCAACTGGCTTGCCAGCCGCTCCTGCGACAGGTTTTCGTCGGTTGCGTTCAGTGATGCGAGGGTGATCGCGGCACTGGCGGTGCCGTGTCGCAAGGCTTCAGCGAGAGATGCGCCGGTCAGGCGCGCATCGAGGAAGCCGGCTGCAAAGGCATCGCCTGCACCGGTCACATCGGCGATTTTTTCCAGCGGCAAGGGTTCGATCAGCGCCATGCCGGTGGGATCGAAGGCGATCGTGGGACCGCTGCCGCTGGTCACAGTCCCGCCTCGGAGGCCCCTGGCGCGCAGCAGAGCCGGCCAGTCTTCCGGTCCTTCGGGCCGCTCGCCGGCAATCGCCTCGGCCTCGGCTCCGTTCATGAAGAGATGGCTGAGATGGGGAAGGGCGGCCCGGAACTTGATGACTTTCGCGGGAGAAATGGCGATGGCGGATATGCCCTTTCCGGCCGCATGGCAGGACGCCGCGAGCGTGGTCAGCGTGTCTGCCGGCAGGTTCGCATCGGTGAGGACGTGGCCCGCGAGCGCCAGGCTGTCGCGCAGCGATCGCGCCTTCAGTCGCCGTGCCGTGAAAGCGTCATACAAGGCCATGTCGGCCAGCGCGATGACCAGATTGCCGTCGCGCTCCAGAATGGCTGTGTAGCTCGGGGTCGCCCGATCCAGGAACATCACCGGCTGGTCTTCAAGGCCTGCTCGGCTGGCCGCGTCAGCCACCATCTGGCCGGCCGCATCGCCCCCCCGGGGAGCAATCAGGCGGACGGCACGACCGAGACGCGAGAGATTGCAGGCTGCATTGAAAACCCCGCCGCCGGCTTCCTCGAACCATGCGCCGGGATTGCTGGCGCCGGGCTTTGTATCCCCCAGGATGCGTGCGCGGCGGTCGATATGCGCGCCACCGATTGCCAGGATTTCGACGGTCATGTGCACCTCTCCGCGGGCCGGATTTCACGAATCGAAATCGGCAGGCCCGCTCTGTCGACGGTCCCGACAGGGCATTGTCGCGACGTCGATGCCCCGCGCGGAACATATTTCGAACATGAGTTCAAAAACGATGTGATATCAATTGCTTCGCGGAGGCTTGCAAAACAAGAACAAAAAGGGTACATGTTGCTCATCGGCGGCTTCATTGCCTATGCGGCCTCAATAACCTAAAGGTGGATCGAATGGCACAGAATTCTTTGCGGCTTGTAGAGGACAAATTGGTGGATAAAAGCAAGGCATTGGAGGCGGCGCTCTCGCAGATCGAACGGTCGTTCGGCAAGGGCTCGATCATGAAGCTCGGCGCGAACGAGAGCGTGGTCGAAGTCGAGACGGTCTCGACGGGGTCGCTCAGCCTCGACATCGCGCTCGGCATTGGCGGCCTGCCGAAGGGCCGCATCGTTGAAATTTACGGGCCGGAAAGCTCGGGCAAGACGACGCTGGCGCTGCAGACAATTGCCGAAGCCCAGAAGAAGGGCGGCATCTGCGCCTTCGTCGACGCCGAGCATGCGCTCGATCCGATCTATGCCCGAAAGCTGGGTGTCGACCTGCAGAACCTGCTGATCTCGCAGCCGGATACCGGTGAACAGGCGCTTGAAATCACTGACACGCTTGTCCGTTCCGGTGCGATCGACGTGCTGGTCGTCGATTCGGTCGCAGCGCTGACTCCGCGCGCCGAAATCGAGGGCGAAATGGGCGATAGCCTGCCTGGCATGCAGGCCCGCCTTATGAGCCAGGCGCTGCGCAAGCTCACCGCGTCGATCTCCAAGTCGAAGACGATGGTGATCTTCATCAACCAGATCCGCATGAAGATCGGCGTCATGTTCGGTTCGCCGGAAACCACGACCGGCGGTAACGCACTGAAGTTCTATGCCTCGGTTCGTCTCGACATCCGCCGCATCGGTGCGGTCAAGGATCGCGAAGAGGTCGTCGGCAACCAGACCCGCGTCAAGGTCGTCAAGAACAAGATGGCACCTCCCTTCAAGCAGGTCGAATTCGACATCATGTATGGCGAAGGCGTCTCCAAGACCGGCGAACTCGTTGATCTCGGGGTCAAGGCCGGCATCGTCGAGAAGGCGGGCGCCTGGTTCTCCTACAATAGCCAGCGTCTCGGTCAGGGGCGTGAAAATGCCAAGCTGTTCCTGCGTGACAACCCGGCAATGGCCCAGGAGATCGAGATGGCGCTGCGCCAGAATGCCGGTCTGATCGCGGAAAAATTCCTGCAGAACGGTGGGCCTGACGCCAATGACGGCGATGGTGCCGACGAGGCGTAAGCCAGTCGTCCACCTTTGTGATATTTGTCGGCCGCGTTTCCCTGGAGACGCGGCCGGTTTTCGTTGCGGCTGCTGGACAGGGAGGAAGCCGGGCGATAAAAGCCATTGATTTTGCAAATTGGCCGGCTTCCCGGCCTGAATGAAGGGCGTGACATGAGCGGTGTAAACGACATCCGGTCGACTTTTCTCGACTACTTCAAGACGAACGGTCACGAGGTCGTTTCCTCCAGTCCGCTGGTGCCGCGCAACGATCCGACGCTGATGTTCACCAATGCCGGAATGGTGCAGTTCAAGAACGTCTTTACCGGACTGGAGCAGCGTCCCTACACGACGGCCGCGACCGCGCAGAAATGCGTGCGCGCCGGCGGCAAGCACAACGACCTCGACAATGTCGGATACACCGCGCGCCACCATACCTTCTTCGAAATGCTTGGCAATTTCTCGTTCGGCGACTATTTCAAAGAACGCGCGATCGAGCTCGCCTGGAACCTGATCACCAAGGAATTCGGCATCGACCGCAACCGCCTGCTGGTGACCGTCTACCATACGGATGACGAGGCGCATGGCCTGTGGAAGAAGATCGCCGGTCTTTCGGACGACAAGATCATCCGCATCAAGACCAGCGACAATTTCTGGGCCATGGGTGACACCGGCCCCTGTGGCCCGTGTTCGGAAATCTTCTACGATCATGGCGATCATATCTGGGGTGGCCCTCCGGGTTCACCGGAAGAAGACGGTGATCGCTTCATCGAGATCTGGAACCTCGTCTTCATGCAATACGAGCAGATCACCAAGGACGAGCGGGTCGATCTGCCGCGCCCGTCGATCGATACCGGCATGGGCCTCGAGCGTGTCGCAGCGCTCCTGCAGGGGCGCCATGACAATTACGACATCGACCTCTTCCGCGCACTGATCGATGCTTCGGTCGACCTGACCGGCGTCAAGGCCGAGGGCGAGCGCCGCGCCAGCCACCGGGTCATCGCCGACCACCTGCGCTCGTCGGCCTTCCTGATCGCCGACGGCGTGCTGCCGTCGAACGAAGGCCGTGGCTACGTGCTTCGCCGCATCATGCGCCGCGCCATGCGCCATGCGCAGCTTCTCGGCGCGAAGGATCCGATCATCTACAAGCTCCTGCCTGTTCTCGTGCAGCAGATGGGCCGCGCCTATCCGGAACTGGTCCGTGCCGAATCGCTGATCTCCGAGACGCTGAAGCTCGAGGAGAGCCGCTTCCGCAAGACGCTGGAACGCGGATTGACGCTTCTGTCGGATGCGACGGCAACCCTCGACAATGGTGACAGCCTCGACGGCGAAACCGCCTTCAAGCTCTACGACACCTATGGCTTCCCGCTCGACCTGACGCAGGATGCGTTGCGCGGTCGTGGTATCGGCGTCGACCTCACCGGCTTCAATGACGCTATGCAGCGCCAGAAGGCGGAAGCGCGCGCCAGCTGGTCGGGCTCCGGCGACAAGGCGACCGAGACCGTCTGGTTCGAGCTCAAGGAGAAGTTCGGCGCGACCGAATTCCTGGGTTACAGTTCCGAGACGGCCGAAGGCCAGGTTCTCGCCGTCGTCAAGGATGGCAAGGTCGTCGAGCACGCAAGCGCCGGCGAACAGGTGCAGATCGTCGTCAACCAGACGCCGTTCTATGGCGAATCGGGTGGCCAGACAGGCGATACGGGCGAGATCGTCGGCGAGGGATACTCGCTTGATGTCACCGATACCCAGAAGAAGGGCGAAGGCGTCTTCGTGCATGTCGCGACCGTGCAGAACGGCGTCGTCAAGGCTGGCGGGGCCGTCACGCTGAACGTCGACCACGCGCGCCGCTCGCGCCTGCGTTCCAACCATTCGGCAACCCACCTCCTGCATGAGGCTCTGCGCGAAGTGCTCGGTACCCATGTGGCCCAGAAGGGCTCGCTGGTTGCCCCTGAGCGCCTGCGTTTCGACATCTCGCATCCGAAACCGATTTCGGCCGAGGAATTGAAGGTTGTCGAGGAGATGGCCAACGAGATCATTCTGCAGAACTCTCCAGTCACGACCCGCCTGATGGCGGTCGACGACGCGATCGCAGAAGGCGCCATGGCGCTGTTCGGCGAGAAATACGGCGATGAAGTCCGCGTCGTGTCGATGGGCACGGCGCTGCGCGGCGACAAGGCAGGCAAGGCCTATTCGATCGAACTCTGCGGTGGAACACATGTGTCGGCAACGGGCGATATCGGCCTTGTGCGCCTGGTCGGCGAAAGCGCCGTGGGTGCTGGCGTGCGCCGTCTCGAGGCGCTGACCGGAGAGGCGGCTCGCGCCTATCTTTCCGAGCAGGACGAACGGGTAAAGACGCTCGCATCGACGCTGAAGGTGCAGCCGACGGATGTCGTCACGCGCGTCGAGGCGCTTGTCGAGGAACGCCGCAAGCTCGAAAAGGAACTGGCGGATGCCAAGCGCAAACTCGCCATGGGTGGTGGTGCCGCCGGTGGTGCCGATGCGCCGAAGCAGATCAATGGCGTCAATTTCATCGGTCGCACGCTTGCCGGCATCGATGCGAAGGACCTCAAGGGCATGGCAGACGAGGCCAAGGCGGGGCTTGCAACCGCCGTTGTCCTGCTGATTGCTGTTGCCGAAGACGGCAAGGCGAGCGCCGTCGTGTCGGTCACATCTGACCTGACCGATCGTTTCAGCGCCGTCGATCTCGTGCGTATCGCTTCTGCAGCACTCGGCGGCAAGGGTGGCGGCGGCCGGCCGGACATGGCCCAGGCCGGCGGCCCGGATGGTGCTGAGGCCGATGCGGCGATTGCCGCAGTCGAGGCAGCGCTCAACTGAAGAAACGGAAATGGGGCTGGCGGTGACGCTGGCCCCTGTCCGCTTGCATGAGCACTGGCTGGCTGGGGCACTGCCTGGCTGGCGCTCCAGAACATGCTGCGAGAGGGCGCAATGATCGCGCAGCGCATCCGTCTATGACGGATCCTTAGATCCCCCGCGTTCTGCGATCTGCCGGCGGGCTTCATCGAAGGAAGGGACGAAGTGCACCCCATGTTCCGGCACCTCGTGATGCAGCAGCATCTGCCGCATCTCCGGGCGGTCCGAAATCACATAGACCTGCACATCTTGCCGGACGGCCTTGCGGATGACGCCGGCAAGCAGATTGACGCCCGAGGTGTCGATGAAACGGATTCCGTGGCAGTCTAGGACGAGATTGCGGTGATCATCGGCAATCCTGTCGAGAACGGCGCTCGCGGCCGCCACGGCGCCAAAGAAGAAGGCCCCGTCCAGTCGGTAGGTCACTGTTTCCGCGTCCATTTCCTCCAGCGGGCTCTCGACCTTTTCCGGTGTGATGCGGACATTTCTCGACATGTGATGGATGAACTGGAGGGCCGCCAGCGAGAAGCCCACGACAATGCCTTCCGTCAGGTCGCGGAAGACGACGAGCAGGAAGGTGACGGCGAGTATCAGCGTTTCGCCGCGCGAGGAGCGGACAAGAGCCGCGATCGCCGATTTCTCCACCATGTTCCAGGAGACGACCGCCAGCACGCCGGCAAGGGCTGCGAGCGGAATGTAAGCGGCAAGCGGCGCTGCGACCAGCATGAAGACGAGCAGGAAGACAGCGTGCAGCATGCCGGAAACCGGGCTGGTGCCACCGGCGCGTACATTGGTCGCCGTTCGGGCAATCGTCCCGGTCACGCAGATGCCGCCGAACAGGGCAGAGGCGATATTGGCCACGCCCTGGCCCACCAGTTCGGTGTTGGATCGGTGCCGGCGGCCTGTCATGCCGTCGGCGACGACGGCCGATAGCAGGGACTCGATGGCGCCGAGCAAGGCAAAGGCGATGGCATCGGGAAGCACGGCGATTGCGAGATCAAGCGAAAGATGCGGCAGCGCCGGCATCGGCAAGCCGGAGGGGATGCCGCCGAATTTGGAGCCGATGGTCGAGACGGGAAGGTCGAGAGCGGCGGACGCAGCCGAGGCTACGACAACCGCGATCAACAGTCCGGGCCAGGACGGGCGGTAGCGGCGCAACAGCAGAATGACGCCGACCGTAAGCCCGGCCATGGCGGCTGCGGCCGGCGAAAAACCGGGCAGGGCAGCCGCGATGGCAGATAGCTTCTCGGCAAGCGGGCCGGGTTCTCCACCGGGAAAGTGCAAGCCGAGCAATTCGCTGATCTGACTGGCAAAGATGATCACCGCGATGCCCGCCGTGAAGCCGACGGTAACCGGATAGGGGATGAACTTGATGTAATCTCCGATCCGCAGGAGCCCGCAGGCGATCAGCATCATGCCGGCCATCGCGGTGGCCAGAATGAGGCCGTCGATGCCGTGACTTGCCACGGTCGCACTGACGAGCACGATGAAGGCACCGGCCGGGCCGCCGATCTGGTGGCGGCTGCCGCCGAGCAGGGATACGAGGAAGCCGCCGATGATTGCGGTGTAAAGGCCGCGATCCGGGGTGACGCCCGAGGCGATGGCGATCGCCATGGAGAGAGGCAGCGCGACGATGGCCACGGTGAGGCCGGCCAGTGCATCGGCCTTGAACCCGGCTGGACCATATCCTTCTTTGAAAACGCTGACGGTTTTCGGCAGGATGGCTTCGGTCATGATTTTTTCGGTGGCATGTGTCCTGTCACGGCATCCCCCGTTGCCTTTTGGCAGTATTGGAGCCTGAGTCCCGCTGTTTGACAACAGGGCTAAAGGATTAGGCCGGTCTGACAGGCCTCGTCCCGGCTATTCGCCGGGGATGATTTTCCGTATGGAGGTCAATGATGAAAACAGAGACAAGCTACCCGACCCTCATCGTCTATCCCCGCCGCGGCTTCGGGGTTCTCTGGGCCGCCATGGCCGCCATTCTCTTGTCCGTATCCATTGGCGGGCTGATGGCCAGTCTCCTGGGCGGCGACTGGGCGAGCCTGATGGTTCTCGTCTATCTGGCGCTGATCGCCTTTGCCGTCTTCGGGCTACGCAAGGGCTGGCGAGATCTGGTCCTCGCCACGCGGCCGGTGATCGAGCTCAACAATGAGGAACTGATCGATTTGAGGACCGAGAGACGGATCCCCTGGGCCTCGATGGTCGAGTTGGCCCAGCGCCGTGTCGATGGCCGCTGGCTGGTTGACATCGACTACCTGGACGAGGATGACCCCGATCGTCTCGAGAGTTACGATCTGCCGCTGTCCGGCTACCATATTTCGGCCCGGCGCCTCGGGACCGAGATCCGCAAGCGCTTTGCAGACGTCGATGCTGGGGACGACATTGCCGAGACAGAAAACCCGGCCACGTTGCCGTGACCGGGTTCTGAAGTTTCAAGCCTTGGGCGCCGATCAGGCGGCCATGGCCTTCTTGAGGTTTTCATCGACCTTGTCGAGGAAGGCGGTGGTCGAGAGCCACGGCTGATCGGGACCGATGAGCAGCGCCAGGTCCTTGGTCATGAAGCCCGACTCGACGGTGTCGATGCAGACCTTTTCGAGCGTCGCGGCAAAATTTGCCAGTGCCGTATTGTCGTCGAGCTTGGCGCGGTGGGCGAGGCCACGGGTCCAGGCGAAGATCGAGGCGATCGAGTTGGTCGAGGTTTCCTGACCCTTCTGGTGCTGGCGATAGTGGCGTGTGACCGTGCCGTGTGCAGCTTCGGCTTCGACCGTGCGGCCATCGGGCGACAGCAGAACCGAGGTCATCAGGCCGAGCGAGCCAAACCCCTGAGCAACCGTGTCGGACTGCACGTCACCGTCGTAGTTCTTGCAGGCCCAGACGTAGCCGCCGGACCACTTGAGCGCGGACGCGACCATGTCGTCGATCAGGCGGTGTTCGTAGACAATGCCGGCTTCCTCGAACTTCGCCTTGAATTCGGCCTGGTAGACTTCCTCGAAGATATCCTTGAAGCGGCCGTCATAGGCCTTGAGAATGGTATTCTTCGTGGACAGGTAGACCGGCCATTTGCGCATCAGGCCGTACATCATGGATGCGCGGGCGAATTCGCGGATCGATTCGTCGAGGTTGTACATCGCCATGGCAACGCCGGCGCCAGGAGCGTTGTAAACTTCCTTTTCGATCACTTCGCCGTCTTCGCCAACGAACTTGATCGTCAGCTTGCCCTTGCCGGGGAACTTGAAGTCGGTTGCCTTGTACTGGTCGCCGAAGGCGTGACGGCCAACGACGATCGGCTTGGTCCAGCCGGGAACGAGGCGGGGTACGTTCTTGCAGATGATCGGTTCGCGGAAGATGACGCCGCCGAGGATGTTGCGGATCGTGCCGTTCGGGCTCTTCCACATTTCCTTGAGGTTGAACTCCTTCACGCGCTGTTCGTCCGGGGTGATCGTCGCGCACTTGATGCCGACGCCGTGCTTCTTGATGGCGTGGGCCGCATCGACCGTCACCTGGTCATTGGTGGCGTCGCGGTTCTCGACCGAAAGGTCGTAATACTCGATGTCGAGATCCAGGTAGGGCAGGATCAGCTTGTCCTTGATGAACTGCCAGATAATGCGGGTCATCTCGTCGCCGTCGAGATCGACGACCGGGTTGGCTACCTTGATCTTGCTCATGAATATCCTCGCGGGGTTGGTGCCTATGGGACGAGCGCGGGGAGGGCGCCGTGCCGATGGCCTGCCTATAACATTCTCTCGGTACAAGGCAAACAGGAGAGGGGGTGTTCAAGGAAATTCTCGGGTCAGACTTTCGGCCTGCATTTGTCCCCAAACTTGGTTGTCTAGGGCTGGCGATTTGCGGCTAAAAGCAGTGTATCGGCAAGAACCCACCGGAATGTTCCATGCAACCCCTGTCCGCAGCATTTGTCCTTGGCCTGTTTTTCGCTTCGGTCGCATCGGGTTCCGCCTCAGCCGACGTGACGGAACCGGTTCGAGAGATCGTCGAGGCTGCGGCTCGCAGCTGGGATGATACAATCGACGGGCCGAGCGAAGACGTGTTCAGCGAGGATCGTCTTGCCCGCCTGTTCAGCCGGGATTTTGCCCGGGCTTTCGAGGCGGCATCGAAGAACCCGCCATTCGATCCGCCGGACGGCGAGACCACCGGCTATCCCTTCGACTATGACCCGATTGCCCAGGGACAGGATGGATGCCCCTTCGAGAACATCCGGATCGAGGATGACGGGGAGGGGCAGGTGACGGCGCTCTTCAACAATCGCCGTTGCTTCGGTGAAGGCGCAGAATACGATGTCGATACGGTCCTGATCTTTCACGTCGTTGACGAAGGGGCGCGGTCTGTGATCGACGACATCTATCCGGTCGTCGATGGACAGAGTGGTACCTCCATCAAGCAGGACCTGAAGGTGCAAGGCGGGATCTGAGCCTTGGCCGCTGTTCGTTTGGCCGAAATTCGAACGCCCCTACGATGTTTCAGCGGCTGCGTTGCCGCCCCAACCCCTTTGCGCACGCGTGATTTTATGCCAATGGGAGCCCCACAATCATGCAAGGGCAGATCATGGCAGGGACGAACAGCGAGCGCATCATGCTGGCCGAAGGGCCGGCAATCATTCTGGTGGAGCCGCAACTCGGCGAGAACATCGGCATGGTGGCGCGGGCCATGGCCAATTTCGGCCTGGCGGAACTGCGTCTCGTCAGTCCGCGCGACGGCTGGCCGTCCGACAAGGCGCGCGCGGCAGCCTCGAAGGCGGATCACGTGATCGACGGCACAGTGGTCTTCGATACGCTGGAAGAGGCGGTTGCCGATCTCAACTTCGTCTATGCGACCACAGCGCGCTTCAGGGATGGCTTCAAGCCGGTGCGCTCGCCGGTAACGGCTGCCGGGACGCTTCGCCAGCGTTTCCGCTCGGGCGAGAAGACCGGTATCCTGTTCGGACGTGAAAAGTCGGGCCTCTCGACCGAAGATGTGGCGCTGGCCGATGAAATCGTCACCTTCCCTGTCAATCCGGCCTTCGCCTCGCTCAATATTGCCCAGGCGGTGCTTCTCATGTCCTATGAATGGATGAAGTCCGACATCGAGGATCCGCATGCGGTGCCGTTCGATGCGCCGGAACAGCCACAGGCGACGAAGGACGAGGTGATCGGCATGTTCGAGCATCTGGAGCAGGCGCTCGACGTCAGGGGGTATTTCCATCCCGCCAACAAGAAGCCGAGGATGATCGACAATCTGCGCGCTGTCTTCACCCGGCGGGCATTCACGACGCCCGAGATCCACGTGATCCGCGGCGTGATCAACTCGCTCGACCGTTTTTCGCGGCCGGGCCAGATCAACGCGTCGGTGAAGTCTGTGATGGCGAAAGATGGCCCTGATGACGAAGGCTCCGGCAGATAACGGCGATGCGGTCGGCTCGAAGCCGATCCTGATTTTCGATTCCGGCATAGGTGGACTGACCGTCCTGCGTGAGGCGCGTCTGCTGATGCCCGAGCGCGGCTTCATCTATGTGGCCGACGATGCCGGTTTTCCCTATGGCGGTTGGGACGAAGAGCCGTTGAAGGCGCGGATCGTGCGCCTCTTTGAAGATCTGCTCGGGCGGTATGATCCCGAGGCGGTGATCGTGGCCTGCAACACCGCCTTTACGCTTGCGGGTTCCGACCTCAGGCAGCGATTTCCCGAGATGCGTTTCATCGGAACGGTCCCGGCGATCAAGCCAGCGGCCGAGCGGACACGGTCCGGCCTCGTCTCGGTGCTGGCGACGCCGGGGACCGTGAAACGTGCCTATACGCGCGACCTCATTCAGTCCTTCGCTTCACAATGCCATGTCCGCCTCGTCGGTTCGGAAAACCTCGCCCGCATGGCGGAGGCCTATATCCGGGGCGAGGCGCTGGACGATGCGGCGGTGCTTGCAGAGATTACGCCCTGCTTCGTCGAGAAGGACGGAAGGCGGTCCGATATCGTGGTGCTCGCCTGCACGCATTATCCGTTCCTCGCCAACGTCTTTCGCCGGCTCGCGCCCTGGCCCGTCGACTGGCTCGATCCGGCGGAAGCCATCGCCCGGCAGGCGCGCCGTCTTGTTCCGCTTGTGGAGGGGGCCGAACATCCCGACAATTTTGACTTTGCCGTCTTCACCTCCGGCAGTCAGGATTTTTCCACCCGGCGCCTGATGCAGGGCATGGGCCTGTCCCTGCCACCAGCGGCCGAAACGGTCTTACGGTAAACAACAGGACGGCTCCCAATCGGCCCTGCGACAATTTGTTGCAGATCGGCAACGGTCTTCGGCAAGATTTGCAATCTCGAATTGTGATCTTGCCCGAGTCGATTTTGCATGGCATGTTTCGATCATCCGCAACACAAACTACAGGAGGCGACAGATGACTCATTTTACCATGCGTATGCGCCTCTCTGGCGGATCGGTGTCTTCGATGTGCGTGGGTTCATCCACCATCGTTCGATGCACCCAATGACTGTCTGAACAGTCATATTTCCTGCCTTTTCCGGCGTTTTCAACCATACTGACGTGACTTGCCGCCAGCGCGTGTGAACGCGTTCGTTCGCTTGTGTCACGTCGCATTTTCATCAGCGAAAGGACCTGGGCGCGTCGGCGTTCCGGGACGGACAAGTCATGCACGAAAATCAATCTATAGTTGCCGACCCGCTCGCCAAGCGGATGGATGAACTGCTGCAACACTTTGGCTCCTGGCGACTGCTGGCCGCCTTGATCGGTGCCAGCTGGAGGCGGCGACAGCTTCGCAATCTGACGG
Organism: Rhizobium sp. 'Codium 1'; assembly: GCF_020889605.1. Lineage (NCBI taxonomy): Bacteria > Pseudomonadati > Pseudomonadota > Alphaproteobacteria > Hyphomicrobiales > Rhizobiaceae > Rhizobium > Rhizobium sp. 'Codium 1'. Next base: position 304,818 of record NZ_JAJGPW010000004.1, on the reverse strand, counting down.
CGCATCTTTCTCCCCAACTGCGGCGGGATATCGGACTCCCCGAGGATCGGCCGGTCTTTCCGGGCCGTCTGTCGCTCTGGGACATCAGACCTTGAGCGCTGACTGGTCCTCGCATCGCGAACCGTCCGGGTCAGAATTTTTGTCGGCGAGCAGACCACTCGATGCGGTGGTCTGCTTTCCAAAACAGCGGGGCTGGCCGAGTATCTTGGGGATCTGATTCCCTCCCTCCCCAGCACCCGGTCCGTCAATGCCGCCGCAATTCCTCATCATGACCGCGTTCTTCCTGCAGCCGATCGCCTTCGGCAGCTGGCTGCCGCAAATAGCCAGGGTGCAGGAGCGGCTGGCGCTCGGCCCTGCCGAACTTGCGATCGCGCTGCTTGGCCTGCCGGCAGGCATTCTGCTGATGCTGCCCTTCGCCGGTCAGCTGGTCGGTCGGATTGGCAGCCGCAACACACTGATCTTTGGTTTTCCGGTCTTTCTCGCATTGGTGCCGCTGCCAGTCGCGGCCCCGGATATGCTGTCGCTCTTCCTGCTGCTCGCGCTGCTCGGGATCGGCCTTTCAACGATCGAACTCGGTCTCAATGTCGAGGCTGACATTATCGAGAAGCGCGGCACGGCCTCGATCATGAACCGCTGCCACGGCTTCTGGAGCCTTGGGATCATGTCGGGCAGCCTGATCGGGGCTGGTTTCCTGGCGCTGGAGACATCGCCCGTGATTGCGATTGCTGTGCTGTCGCTGCTTCTGATGCCGGTTGCCTTTTTTGTCTGCCGTGCCTTGCCGCTGCACGAAGTGACGGCTGTGGCCAATGCGCCGCGGTCGTCGTGGCGGCTGCCAAGTCCCGATATCCTCGGCATCAGTCTCTTCGTCTTCGGGATTACGATGACGGAAGGGGCGGTTGCCGACTGGTCGGCCGTCTATCTCAAGCATGTCTTCGCGACGTCGGGCATGGCGACGGGCATGGGCTATGTCGTCTTCGCCATGATGGTCTCGGTCGGCCGCTTTCTCGGCGATGGGGCCAAGCAACGTCTGGGCGCTGTGGTTCTGGCGCGGATCTGCCTTCTTTTCTCGCTTGGCGGTCTGCTGCTCGTCGTCGTTGCGCCTGCCACGGCGCTTGTCTATCTTGGTCTCGCCTGTGTCGGCCTTGGCGTTTCCGTCGGTTTTCCGCTCGCCGTCACGGCCTCTGCCGATCTGGGTGACCGGCCGGCGGCTGAAAATGTCGCGATCCTGAGCTTCATCGCGCTTTTCGGTTTCCTGGTCGGCCCGCCGATGATCGGTTTCGTGGCAGAACTCTCCGGGTTGCGTAGCGGGCTTGCAACGCTTCTGCCTGCGCTGGTACTCAGCATCTTGCTTGCAGGTCTGCTGCGTCGCCGAAAGGCCGCCTGACGTCAGCACTTCCCTGTGGGTTTCGCGGATGCAGCCCATACGCGGGCTTTCAAGTCTGTTAGTGACAACAGATCAACACATGATTTGAGGATGCCGTCATTGAAGGTCGGAATCGATATGGGAACGGTGCAGGGGGGACAGCCTGCCAAGCTCGATATCGAGGAGCTTCTTGCGACCCGACTCCTGGTGCAGGGCAATTCGGGTTCGGGCAAGTCGCATCTTCTGCGTCGCCTGCTGGAGCAATCGGCGCAGTGGGTCCAGCAGGTCATCATCGACCCCGAAGGTGACTTCGTCACGCTTTCCGAAAAATATGGCCATGTCGTCGTCGATGGTGAGCGCACCGAAGCGGAACTTGCGGGCATTGCGGATCGTATCCGCCGGCACCGCGTCTCCTGCGTGCTCACGCTGGAGGGCCTGGATGTCGAGCAGCAGATGCGCGCGGCAGGCGCTTTCCTCAACGGTCTTTTCGATGCCGATCGCGAATTCTGGTATCCGGTCCTCGTCGTGGTCGACGAAGCACAGATGTTTGCACCCGCCGTCAGCGGCGATGTCTCTGAAGATGCCCGCAAGATGTCGCTGGGCGCCATGACCAATCTGATGTGTCGTGGCCGAAAGCGCGGTCTGGCCGGCGTGATCGCCACCCAGCGCCTCGCAAAGCTTGCCAAGAACGTCGCGGCGGAGGCTTCCAACTTCCTCATGGGCCGAACCTTTCTCGATATCGACATGGCGCGCGCAGCCGACCTGCTCGGCATGGACCGCCGGCAGGCGGAGATGTTCCGCGATTTGCAACGCGGCAATTTCGTTGCATTGGGCCCGGCCATGTCGCGCCGGCCGCTGCCGATCGTCATCGGTGCCGTCGAGACGTCCGCCCGCTCGTCCTCGCCCATGCTGATGCCGCTACCCGATGCGCCTCAGGACGTCGAGGATCTGATCTTCACGCCCGACCCGGAAGAATTCACCCGGCCGATCGTGCGCCGAGCATCGCCGGCGCCACGGCCGACGACGGACATTCTGGCCGAGCTCTCCCGCTCTTCCCCCGCTTCCATGACCCCGGTCGCAAGCGATTCTCCGGCGCGTGGCGCAGAAATGTCGGCCGAAGAGCGTGAGGATCGACTCGCGGCCGTGCTTTCCGAAATCCTCGGTGATCCGCAGGCCGCCTACCGGACCGATAGTGTGCTCTATCAGGAGTTTCTGGTCCGGGCCCGGATGCGTCGCGTGACCGGCCCGCCAATGCCCATGGGTGAATTCCGCCGTCGAGTGGCGGTTGCGCGCGCTGGTGTCGATGAGGAAACTGCGGCGAGCGAGGGATGGCAGACAGCTCTTTCGCTCTCGGTCCGGGTCTCCGACGATCTGCAGGGCGTCTTTCTGCTGCTCGCCAAGGCGGCGCTCCGCAACGAGGAATGCCCGTCGGACCATCGCATCGCCAGGGCCTATGGCACGCATTCTGCCCGCCGTGCCCGACGTCTGCTCGGTTACTTTGAGGAACAGGGGCTGGTCGTGGTGCATACCGACTTTTCCGGCAAGCGCATCGTGGCCTTCCCGGATCTGGAAGCCGAGACGCAGCCGGGGGACCCTAATCTCGTGGATGCGGACGAGCAGACGGCGTCCGCCGCCGAATAACCCGGTGGGCTTGAGAGCGTGCCGGACGGCTCAGGCCGCCCGCTCTTCCCACACCTTCACCAGCGCAATAATCGTCTCGACGGTCTTTTCCATATCCTGAACGCTCACCCATTCGAGTGGCGAGTGATAGGCATGGCCGCCGGTATAGATATTGGGGCAGGGCAGGCCCATGAAGGAGAGACGCGAGCCGTCTGTGCCACCACGGATGCTGTGACGCACCGGCTCAAGACCGACGCGGCGTACCGCTTCTTCGAGGTTTTCCATGATCTCCGGATGGCGATCGAGGACTTCCCGCATGTTGCGATACTGCTGCTTGATCTTGAGGCGATAGGTCGAGCCCGGATAGGTCGCCATGACGTCTGCGGTGATCGCCTCCAGCAGGTCTTCCTTTTCCTTGAGCCCTGCTTCGGTGAAGTCGCGGATGATCAGTTGAAGCATGGCGCTCTCCATGCTGCCAGAGATGTCGACCGGGTGGATGAAGCCCTGACGGCCGTCCGTGGTCTCCGGCGCGATGTCGCGGGGCAGGCGGGCAACGATGTCGCTTGCAGCCTTCATGGCATTCTCCATCTTGCCCTTGGCATATCCGGGATGCATGGCGACGCCGGCTATCTCGATCGTCACGCCATCGGCTGAAAAGGTCTCGTTCTCGATTTCGCCCACGGTCGAGCCGTCAAGCGTATAGGCGAAGCGGGCGCCGAGCTTGGCCAGGTCCACCTTGTCGGCGCCGCGTCCAATCTCTTCGTCTGTCGTGAAGAGGATCTTGATCGTGCCGTGGGGGATGTCAGGATTCGCCACGAGATAGGCCGCTGCCGTCATGATCTCTGCCAGGCCGGCCTTGTCGTCAGCGCCAAGCAGTGTCGTGCCGTCTGTGGTGACGACATCATTGCCGATCTGCTTGTTCAGCTGCGGATGAGACGCGACCCGGATCACCTGGCTGCTGTCGCCCGTCAGGATGATGTCACCGCCCTGGTAGTTGCGCACCAGCTGCGGCTTGACGTTCGTGCCGGTGAAGTCCGGCGCGGTATCCATATGCGAGCAGAAGCAGATGACCGGCACGTCCCTGTCCGTGTTGGACGGGATTGTCGCGTAGACATTGCCATGCTCGTCGAGATGGGCGTCATTGAGCCCGAGCGCCAGCATTTCGGCGACGAGGACCCGGCCGAGATCCTTCTGCTTTTCCGTCGAGGGCTGGGCCTCGGAGGCAGGATCGGACTGTGTGTCGATGACGACATAGCGGAGGAAGCGGTCGAGGACGGTGTCGGTCATGGCTATGCCTTTCCTGGTCTTCCTGCCGTCACTGGCTGGCTTTGGTTCCGAAATGACGATCAAACAGCGTGATCATTTCCTGCGTACGGGCATTGGCGCTGTCTGCACCCAGAACCACGCCGATCAGACGACGGTTACCCTGGCTCGCAGATGTCACGATGTTGTAGCCCGATGCGTTGGTGAAGCCGGTCTTGATCCCTTCGGCGCCTGGATACTGCACGAGGAAGGCATTGTGACCGCGAAACTTCATGCTGCGGAATGTCATGCCGCGCGAGGCGAACAGTTTGTACTCCTCGGGGAAGTCCCGGAGCAGCGCCAGCCCCAAGCGCGCCATGTCGGTCGCGGTCGTCAACTGGCGCGGATCGGGCAGGCCGGACGGATTGGTGAAGACGGTCTGCGTCATTCCCAGTTCCCGGGCCTTGGATGTCATCATCTGGCCGAAGGCCTCCTCGGAACCGGCAAGGGTCTCGGCGACGGCAGTTGCTGCGTCATTGGTCGAAAGCACCACCATGCCCATGACCGCCTCGCGCACGCTGATCGTATTGCCAGCGCCGACTGCAAATTTGTAGGGTTCCTTGTCGTTTGCGTTCTGCGAGATGACCAGTCGCTGATCCCAGTCGAAGCGGCCGGACTGCAGCGCCTCGAATGTCAGATAGAGCGTCATCATCTTGGTGAGTGACGCGGGGTAAAGCACCCGATCGGCATTGTCCGCCTCCAGGATCGCACCGGTCTCCGCATCGACCAGGATATGCGCATGGCCGGGCTTCTGGATCTCCGCGGCCGCAGGCATGATGGCCAGGAAGAGGCCGGCAAGGGCGAGCAAAGGCAGGCGAAACAGATGTCTGATCATCAAGGACGTGTCTTCTGTTAATGAGGATGCCCCGGGGATAGCGGAGTTCTTGCGTTCTGTCAGCCTTTGCAGGCTGTTTTGCGATCTTTTCCGCTCTAGACCGTCCATGAGCGCGTCTATTTGCAGATCCGGCGCCATGCAGTGCGGATGCCGTGTTGACAAATGTGTACTTCGCCACTAATCACCCCACCAACGCCGGGCCGAAACGCCCGGTGTTTGTTTTGACATGTCCCGTGGTTTTCTCCGTTCGCTGACGTGAGAAGCCTGTCAGAACCTCCCGGAAGGAGGTTCAGAGGAGGGCGTGTTTCCTTAAGCGATTTGGCAACAAACCGCTGTAACCTGTTGAGAAGGAAATACGGATGAGCAAGCGCGCATCTTCCAAGTACAAAATTGACCGCCGTATGGGCGAAAACATCTGGGGCCGTCCGAAGTCCCCGGTGAACCGCCGCGAATACGGCCCGGGCCAGCACGGCCAGCGCCGCAAGGGCAAGCTTTCCGACTTCGGTGTGCAGCTGCGCGCCAAGCAGAAGCTGAAGGGCTACTACGGCGACATCCGCGAGAAGCAGTTCCGCGCCACCTACGACGAAGCCAACCGCCGCAAGGGTGACACGGGTGAAAACCTGATCGGCCTGCTCGAGTCGCGTCTGGACGCCATCGTCTACCGCGCCAAGTTCGTACCGACGGTCTTCGCTGCCCGCCAGTTCGTCAACCATGGCCACGTCACCGTGAACGGCGTTCGCGTCAACATCGGTTCGTACCGCTGCAAGGCCGGCGACGTCATCGAAGTTCGCCAGAAGTCGAAGCAGATGGTCACGGTTCTGGAATCGGTATCGCTCGCAGAGCGTGACGTTCCCGACTACCTCGAAGTCGACCACAACAAGATGGTTGCCACCTATGTTCGCGTTCCCGGCCTGTCGGATGTTCCGTATCCGGTCATCATGGAACCGAACCTGGTCGTCGAATTCTACTCGCGCTAATTGATCGCGAGACAGATTTGTGGAAAGCCGCCCCTCGGGGCGGCTTTTTTTGTTTGCAGTGCAGCGCTCACCGGGGAAGATGACGCGGTACGGACGCGGGTAAGGGGTAAGAGATGGATCTGCAGCTGATCGCCGACGAGATCGTCAGCGTGCTTGAGCCGCGCCTCGGCGAAGGCAAGGTGGCCGACTACATTCCGGAACTCGCCCGCGTCGACCCGAAGCAGTTCGGCATCGCGATCACCACCGTGGATGGCAAGACCTACAAGGCAGGCCATGCCGACACGGCGTTTTCGATCCAGAGCATTTCCAAGGTCTTCATGCTGACGCTTGCGCTCGGCAAGGCGGGCGAATCCGTCTGGAAACGGGTGGGGCGCGAGCCTTCGGGCTCCTCCTTCAACTCCATCGTCCAGCTCGAACGCGAGCATGGCATCCCGCGCAATCCCTTCATCAATGCCGGTGCGATTGTCGTCACGGACATGGTGCTGGCAGGTCATGCGCCGCGCGAGGCGATCGGCGAATATCTGCGCTTCATGCGTTACCTCGCCGATGACGAGACATTGTCGATTGACGAGAAGGTGGCCCAGTCAGAGCAGAGAACCGGCTTCCGCAATTTTGCACTGGCCAATTTCATGCGTGGCTTCGGCAATCTCGAACATCCGGTCGAACACACACTCGGCGTCTATTTCCACCAGTGCGCACTGGCACTCTCCTGTGTCCAGCTCTCGCATGCCGGCCTATTTCTCGCCAATCGCGGCACCAATCCGCTAACCGGCTTCTCGGTTGTCTCGCCGAAGCGCGCGCGGCGCATCAACGCATTGATGCTGATGTGCGGCCATTACGACGGTTCGGGCGATTTCGCCTATCATGTCGGCCTGCCGGGCAAGTCCGGCGTCGGCGGCGGCATCCTCGCGGTTGCGCCCGGCAAGGCATCGATTGCCGTCTGGTCGCCAGGTCTCAACGAGGTGGGCAATTCGGCGCTCGGCTCGACTGCGCTTGAGATGCTCGCAACCCGTACGGGCTGGTCGGTCTTCGGGGCTTGATCTTCACGGCTGCAACGGGCATTGCATGGCCACGATTGCTGCCGGGCCGGAGCCGAAGATGAACCTCGTCAACATGATCGACAGTCAGGATGCCTCAGCACTCGACGGCGAGGATGCGCTCGACCTCTCGACGGTGCATCCGGTCTTTGCCAATGCGCCACGCTCCGTGTCCTTCAACAAGCTGCGCAAGCGGCTCATCCGCCAGGTGCGCCAGGCCATTGCCGATTTCGACATGCTGAAGGGCCAGACGCGCTGGCTGGTCGGTCTCTCCGGCGGCAAGGACAGCTACGGCCTGCTCGCCATCCTGCTTGATCTGCAATGGCGTGGCCTGTTGCCGGTCGAACTCGTCGCCTGCAATCTCGACCAGGGTCAGCCGAATTTCCCCAAACACGTGCTTCCGGAGTATCTCGCTTCGATCGGGGTCAAGCACCGCATCGAGTATCGCGACACTTATTCGATCGTGAAGGAAAAGGTGCCAAGCGGTGGCACCTATTGCTCGCTCTGTTCACGCCTGCGTCGCGGCAATCTCTACCGGATCGCGCGGGAGGAGGGGTGTGGCGCCCTCGTGCTCGGCCACCACCGCGAGGATATCCTCGAGACCTTCTTCATGAATTTCTTCCATGGCGGCCGACTTTCGGCCATGCCGGCAAAGCTCTTGAACGACGAGAAGGATCTCTTCGTGATGCGGCCGCTCGCCTATGTCGCCGAAGAGGACATGGCGCGCTTTGCCCAGGCCATGCAGTTCCCCATCATCCCCTGCGATCTCTGCGGCTCCCAGGACGGTCTGCAGCGCAACGCAATGAAGGAGATGCTGGCGGGGATCGAATCGAAGATGCCGGGCCGCAAAGATGCGATGCTCAGGGCTCTCGCCCATGTCGATCCTTCGCATCTGCTGGATCCGAAGCTCTTCGATTTTGCCGGACTGATGGCAACGAAGCCGGATTGAGCCCAGCACTGCCCCGGTCGGCGCCATCTCACTTGTAAAGACACAAGAAAAATCCTCCCGTCGCATGTTGATCGGGTCCCAAGGCTGGACTGCGCAGGGGGCTTCTTGCACATTGCATCCGGACAGGGACTGCGAGCGCTGCTTCGCGGCTCCGGGAATTCGTGGGAGTAGGAATGTCTGAGGTCACTCAGCCTTCGGTGTCGAGGCGTGCCGTGTTTCTCGTCGGAGGGTATGAACGCAACGACGCAGCCGGATTTTTCCGGCGCATCGGGCGCGAGATGGATCGCTTCTGCAAGTGCTGGTCGGTCGAAGCGACGCTGGAAAAGCCGGTGGAGCATGCGCAGGTCTCGGTCACTACCGCAGCCGTCGAGTACCACGGTCCGGATGGCGCCTGCCGCTCCGAGATCAGCTTTCTGAGCTTCGACGATATCGTGAAGCATGACGGTGCGCGGCCCTTCGTCGTCAGGCTGCTCGCCTATCTTGTGGCCTTCTTCGATTATGTGCTGAGCGGCACCATGTTCCGCTTCTTTGCGACCAACTGGCGATTCGCACTGTATTTTCTCTACCCATTCGTGATGCTGCTCGTCTTCGCCTGGCTCGCTACAACCGCCTATCGGCTGGCCGGTTTCTTGGCCCTTCCCGGTGGTCCGGTTTTGCCGGCGATCGTCGGTGCTGCCATTGCTTATGCCGTCGGTCGTTTCATCGGGCGGCGCTACTTCGTCTTTCACCTCATGGATCTCTGGTCCTTCAGTCGCGAGCATCTGCATTGCCGCCGTCCCGTGATGGATGCGCGCATCCACGGCTGGGCCGGGCTGATTGCCGAGCGGATCGCGGCTGCGGACTATGACGAGATACTGCTTGTCGGGCATTCGACCGGCGGCGCCCTCATCCTCGATGTCGCTCACCAGCTTGCGGAGCGACTGGTGGTTGAGGGCAGGCGTGTCGACTTCAAGCTGGTCACCGTCGGATCCACCTCGCTCAAGGTGGCCCTGCATCCGGCGGCAAAACGGGCCCGGATGCGGCTCGAAGCCTTGGCATCTCATCCCGGGGTCGTGTGGACGGAGTTCCAGGCGCTCACCGACATCATCAACTTCTACAAATGCGACCCCTATGCACGCGCAGGTCTCTCGCACAGGCGCGGCGACGCGTTTCCGCGCCAGATGCAGGTGCGTGTCCGCGACATGCTCGAGCGGGACACCTATCGCCGCGTGAAGAAGAACTTCTTTCGGGTTCACTATCAGTTCATTTCGGCAAACAGCCGGCGCTATTTCTATGATTTCTTCATGATCTGCTGCGGCACCCGGCCAATCGAGGCCGTAAGAGGCGATGCGCTGCCGATCTCGGCAGAGGCAGGCAAAACGGCAGAGGCAGTATCATGATCCGCATTTCCTTCATCCTCTGGGCCCTGATGCTGGTGACATGGTGCGCGATGCGTTATCCGGCCATGCGTCGGGCGCGCCGCCAGAAGACACAGGTCGACCGCCGCTCGACGCTCGATATCTCGCTTCTGGCCTTCTGCACTTTTGCCCTCGTGGTCATGCCGATCGCATGGCGGCTGGATGTCTTCGATGGTATTGCCGATCGCGGGCAGGGGATCGTGCAGGTTCTTCTGGGCGCCATAACGGGCATCGCCTTTCTCTGGCTGTTCCGCCGCAGCCACAAGGATCTGGGCAAGAACTGGTCCGTGACGCTCGAAGTGCGCGAAGGCCATCAGCTGGTCACCCAGGGCGTCTACGCCCATGTCCGGCATCCGATGTATGCCTCTTTCCTGCTCTGGGGGCTCATGCAGGCGCTGCTGATCCCGAACTGGATTGCCGGTCTTGTCGGCCTTTGCGCCGTGGTCGCGCTCTATGCGGTGCGCCAGTCTCGTGAAGAGGCCATGATGCGGGAGAGTTTCGGTGCCGAATACGACGCCTATTGCGCCCGCACCAAGCGGCTAGTTCCCGGGATATTCTGAAACCTGTCAGCGCCTGCGAAGGGCCAGGGTGATCTCCTTGATCGCCCGATGGTGAAGCTCCGGGTTCTTGTCGATGTTGAAGTGGCCGATGCCCTTGATGGCCGCCTCGCCCTGGCGCAAGTTGATATTGGCCAGTTCGCCCTTGAATCCGGGCGCCGGCAAGACCGGGGACCACAGATTTTCGCCACCGGTGTAGAAGTTCAGCGTCTTCCTTACGTTGCGGGGGACGGGACCCTTGCCCGTCGGATCAAAACTCAGGATCAGCGCCACCGGGATCTTCATCGGTTGCAGCGCGCTTGCCACCGAGAAGGTCATGTCCGCGCCCAGGGAGTGTCCTATGAGCACGATCGGGCGGGCATCCTTCGACGCGCGGTATCGCTCAGCGATCCTTCGGGCGAAGGCCTGGGCATTGGGCAGCGACAGGACCTCCGCCTGGATGCCATCCTCGGCGAGCCTCTTTCCGAGGGTATCGAGCCCCGTCGAAAAGATATTTGCAAAGCCGCGAAAGAGATAGACCTGGCCGGTGGCGAGCTTCGGCTTGCGAGGTTTTGCGGCCTCGGCTGGCAGAACAGAGGCGGCGAGGATCAGCGATGCATGGGAGAGAAGGGCGCGCCTGGAAAACATGTCGTGTGGTGGTCCTGAAAATGCAGCTGTTTCGAAATCATGCATGAATCAGGCCGGGTGACAATCAGGTTGGCGTGGCTTTCTGCCTATACTTCACCATTGTCGACGGGCTAGAACGGGGGCGACCGGATGGCGCGACACATCGTGCCTTGCCTCAAGCATCAGGAGACGCCTCATGACTGCCGCCATCGACATCGCCGCCCTAGCCAATCTCTTGCAGGAGGCTGCCGTCGAGGAGATTCTGCCGCGCTTTCGCAATCTCGGCGATGGCGATATCCGGATGAAGACGGAGGCCATCGACCTCGTTACCGAAGCCGACGAGGCTGCCGAGCGATTGATCCGAAAGGGAATCGAATCCCTTATGCCGGATGCGCTGTTCGTCGGTGAAGAATCGGTCGCCGCAGACCCGGCCCTTCTCGATCGCCTCAAGGATGCCGATCTCGCCGTCGTCGTCGATCCCATTGATGGAACGTTCAACTTTGCCTCCGGGCTGAGCTTGTTCGGCGTCATGCTTGCGGTTGTCTCCAAGGGCGAGACAGTCGCCGGTATCATCTATGATCCGATCGGCAATGACTGGGCGCTTTGCGAAAAGGGATCGGGTGCCTGGCTCTATCGCACTGATGGCTCTCAGGAGCAGATGTTCATGCGGCCGAGCGGTGCGCTCGAACAGATGATCGGCATTGCCAATACCGGCTTCTTCGATATCGACATGCGCCGCAAGATCCTCTCCAACCTCGCAGAGGTCCGCCTCTTCACCAGCTATCGCTGCGCGGCGCATGAATATCGCCTGCTCGGCCAGGGGCATATGGATTTCGCCATGTACAACAAGCTGATGCCTTGGGATCATCTCGGCGGGGCCCTGATGATGCAGGAGGCGGGCGCGCATGTGGCGCGGTTCGACGGTTCGCCCTACCTGCCGCACCACACGTCGGGTGGCCTTCTGGTCGCAGCTGATGCGGACGCATGGCAGGAATTGCGGGAGCGGATATTCACGGTCGACTGATCAAAAAAAGGCCCGGCATCGACCGGGCCTTTCACGTTTCAAAGAGGGCGTTTCGACTAAACCGGTTTGTTCTGGGCCTGGAACAGACGGCCCTTCTCCCCGATCAGGACAAAAACGAGGCCGACAACCGAGACCATGAAGAAGCCGGCGACCATTGGCAGCGCCGTGCCGTCGAAGGCCTGGCCGATGGTCGCGCCGATGATCGATCCACCGATCGTGCCCATGAAGCCGAGCACTGCGGATGCCGTGCCGGCCACATGACCGAGCGGCTCCATGGCGAGCGAGTTGAAATTCGAGCCGATCCAGCCGAACTGGAACATCGCCAACGCAAACAGGGTAATGAAGAGTGCAAAGGGCATTGGCGCCGGACCGACGAGCTGCACCACCAGCCAGATGAAGTTGATGGTGATGAAGCCGATCAGAGAGCCGTGCGACAGCTTTCGCATGCCGAACCGCCCGACGAGCTTGGCGTTGACGAAGGATGCGAGCGCCATGAACAGGGCGACACCGGCAAAGGCGACGGGGAACCAGACGCCAAGGCCATAAATGCCGACATAGATCTGCTGGGCCGAGTTGATGAAGCCGAACAGGGCGCCGAAAATGAAGGTGCTGGCGATCGTGTAGCAGAGGGCGACACGGTTGGTCAGCACGATCCGGAAGCCGTCGAAGATCACCTTGACCGTAAATGGACGCACGTCTTCCGGCGCAAGTGTTTCAGGCAGGCGGACATACATCCAGACGCCGACCATCACGGCGATCAGCGCCATGAAAACGAAGATCCAGTGCCAGTCGCCGAAGAGCATGATGACCTGGCCGGTGCCCGGCGCGACCACCGGGATGACCATGAAGACCATCATGATCAGTGACATGACTTCCGCCATCTGGCGACCGCCGAAGACGTCACGGACGATCGACACGGTGATGACGCGGGTGGCCGCCGAACCGATGCCCTGGATGAAACGCAGTACGAGCAGTGACTCGAAGGATGGGACCATGACGACGGCAAGCGACGAGACCACATAGATCGCAAGGCCGATGATCATCGGCATGCGTCGGCCGAAGCGATCGGCGATCGGACCATAGAAGAGCTGGGCGATGCCGAAGCCTAGCAGATAGGCCGATACGACATACTGGCGATGGTTCTCGTTCTCGACGTTGAGTGCGGCGCCGATTTCCTGCAGGCCCGGCAGCATGATGTCGATGGCCAGCGCGTTGAGCGCCATGAGGAAAGCCATCAGCGCAATGAATTCGACGCGCCCCATGCCCCCAAGGACCTTGGGGGTGGGCTGTAATGAATTTGACATAAATTTTGACCTTGGAACGTCATGAAGGCGTTGCTGGGAACAACGCCTTCATGACCTGGAGATTGTCTATAGGCCTTGCGGCCGGTAGGTTCAGGCGGCGCCGCGGACGGCGATACCCTGGTCTTCGAAATGTTTCTGAAGTTCGCCGGCCTGGAACATCTCGCGGACAATGTCACAGCCGCCGACAAACTCGCCCTTGATGTAAAGCTGCGGAATGGTCGGCCAGCTGGAGAATTCCTTGATCCCTTCGCGGATTTCCATATCGGCCAGCACGTTCACACCCTTGTAGTCCACGCCGAGATAATCAAGAATCTGGACGACCTGGCCAGAGAAACCGCACTGCGGGAACTGCGGGCTGCCCTTCATGAACAGGACAACGTCGTTGGTCTTGACTTCGTTTTCGATGAATTCGTGGGCGCTCATGTTATCTGTCCTTTCACATGCCGTTCAAGGCGGCAGCTTCGATTTGCCGTAGAAATAGCAATACGGATCGGCTTTTGCCAGTGGCGAGTTTGCGGCAATGCCGGAATTAACGGCTGCGCTGGCGGCTGCGCTTGGCGGTGGTGCGGCGGCGGCTCACCTGCTTGCGGGCCGGAGCCTTCACGCGCTTCGTCGTCTTGCGCACGAAACGTCCCGTTGTCGCGGAGCGGGTCTGGCGCTTGCGGCGGCGAGTCGTGCCGCTGCGGTTCGATTTTTTCAGGATCTCCTTCAGCACGCCCTCGACGACGTCCTTGACAATGTTTCCCAGCAGATCCGCCATATTAGTCCCCTTGCGCCCGCGGTCTTGAGTGGTTTTGTTCCATGCGCTCTTTTAATCAGCGTAATTCTCGTCTAGCAAGCGCCCCATGCGGCCGCCTGCCGTCGATCGAGTGACCGTCTAGATGATCCATAGCCGCATTGTCCTGCATTTTCCGGGTTTCGAACCACTGGATGCCGAAGCCCATCGTCGGCGCTATCAGCGCTCGGCCGCACAGACCAGTTCTGTCTGGCAGGCGCGCTTCGATGTCGGGGCGCTGTCTGTCGACGGCGCGGGTGCGCACTTTCCGGTTGATGCTGAAGTCGCTGGCTGGACGACGCGTTCCGGTATTCATGTCTTCGACCATAATGCGCTGATCACCGCAATGCGGTCCGAACCGGTCTGGATGCAGGTCGCAAAGGGTTTCAAGGCCGGATTTGATGTCGTGCGCCAGGGCGGCGCTTGGGGCTATTTTCGCCATGCCTGGCGTTTCGGCCTGTTCTTCCTCTTTCCTTTCCTGTTCCTGGCTGCCGGTCTGGCGCTCGGGGTCAACATCGCGGCGATCCCATCGGTCCTTAATCTTTCGCCCTGGTGGTCTTTCCTGACAGTGCCTGCGGGCGTACTCGTGTTCCGCTACGGCGTCATTCCGTTTTCCAACCGCTACCATGTGCTGCATCTGCTGGCCGACTGGCGGCTCGCGGTCGCCATCGCGGAGGACCGGCCGGAGGTCTCATCCCTGATCGAGCGGGCGGTAGACCAGGCGGTCGAGGCCTTGAGGCAGCCGTCGGACGAGATCCTTGTGACGTCCCACAGCATGGGTGCGAATTTTGCCATCTCGGTGATCGCTCGACTTCTTGAGAAGGCGCCCGACATTCTCAAGGGGCGACGGATCGTCTTTGTCGCATTGGGGGGCGCCGCCCTGCAATGCAGCCTTTTGTCAGAGGCGACCTTGCTGCGCAGGCGGATCGGCGCCCTCGCGCGCCAGCCGGATGTGGACTGGTTCGACATTCAATGCCTGACTGACCCAATCCACCTTTACAAATGCAATACCGTGGCACTCTCGGGCCATGCGGACGCGCCACAGCCGAAGCTCGTCTTCATCCGCTTCAAACATGCGATGTCGACCGAGCGCTATGAAAAGAACCGCCGCGATTTTCTGCGTATGCACCGGCAATATGTGCTCGGCCCCGATCAGCCGAGCGGCTTCGACTTTACCCTGATGACAGCGGGGCCACTGCCGGCGAAGAGCTTCGAAGCGCTGCAATCGACACGCGCTCCGGTCATTGACCCCAGGTCATGAATAAGGCCCGCCGGTGAACGGCAGGCCTTGGATATCGCCTCAAGAACAGCAGTCACTTCAGTCGGGAATGCTGGTCTGCAGCGCCAGCGCATGCAGAACGCCGCCCATATTGCCCTTCAGCGCATCATAGACCATCTGGTGCTGCTGAACGCGGCTCTTGCCGCGAAAAGCTTCGGCGACGACCTCGGCAGCGTAGTGATCACCGTCTCCGGCGAGATCGCGGATGACGACCTTCGCCCCCGGAATGCCGGCCTTGATCATGTCTTCGATGTCGCCTGGTTTCATCGGCATAAAACGGATCCCTCATGCAAATCAGCAATGCGAGAACTATCGTGCATTCGCCGAAGTCTTTCAATGGGGTAGGTGGCACCTACCCCATGCTCCACAGGCATGTGATCGAAGGCCTTAGGCGAGTTCGCCTTCCATGAGGGCCGGGAACCAGCCTTCATGCGCCTTCTTCAGTTCCTCGACGGCAATGGCACGTGCATCGCCGAGCACGACGTTCGAACCGCCTGTGCGGCCGATCCACGGGCAGAAGACGCCAGCGGCTTCAGCGCGGACCTGGACCGTGTCCACGTCTGCTTCCTTGACCGTGAGCACGTAGCGACCCTGGTCTTCGCCATAGAAGACAGCCACCGGGTTGGCGTCGTTCAAGGCATTGACATGGGCGCCGATGCCGGAGGCCATGGCCATTTCCGCGACGGCAAGCGCGAGGCCACCCGACGAGCAGTCGTGCACGGCAGTCGCAAGACCATCCTGGATCAGGCCGCGCACGAAGTCACCGACCTTCTTCTCATGGGCGAGATCGACATGCGGCGCCGGACCGTCGGTGCGGCCATGAATGTCGCGCAGATAGACCGACTGGCCGAGATGCGTGCCCCAGGAAGACGGAGCCCCGGCGAGCAGGATCGCCTCGCCCTGTGCGGCAAAGCGGATGCGGGCCATCTTCGACCAATCCTTCATCAGGCCGACGCCGGCGATGGTCGGGGTCGGCAGGATGCCCTGGCCGTTGGTCTCGTTGTAGAGCGAGACATTGCCGGACACGATCGGGAAGTCGAGCGCCAGGCAAGCCTCGCCGATGCCCTTGATGGCAAATACGAGCTGGCCCATGATCTCGGGCCGCTCGGGGTTGCCGAAGTTCAAGTTGTCGGTGGCGGCGAGCGGAAGTGCACCGGTCGCCGTAATGTTGCGCCAGCATTCGGCGACAGCCTGCTTGCCGCCTTCGAACGGGTCGGCCTCGACGTAACGCGGGGTGACGTCAGAGGAGAAGGCGAGCGCCTTGGTGGCGTGACCCTCGACGCGGACGACGCCGGCATCGCCGCCTGGAAGCTGCAGGGAGTTGCCCTGGATCAGGGTGTCATACTGCTCGTAGACCCAGCGGCGCGAGGAGTTGTTGGCCGAGCCGACGAGCTTCAGAAGTGCGTCGGTCACGTCGCCTGCCGGAATGTCGTTCTCGGCCAGCGGGGCCGGGGTCTTCGGCTCGATCCACGGACGGTCATATTCCGGGGCTTCGTCGCCCAGTTCCTTGATCGGCAGGTTCGCGACTTCCTCGCCCTGGTGAATGACGCGGAAGCGCAGGTCGTCGGTGGTGTAGCCGACGATGGCGAAGTCGAGCCCCCATTTGACGAAGATCGCCTTGGCGACCTCTTCCTTGGAGGGCTCGAGCACCATGAGCATGCGCTCCTGGCTTTCCGAGAGCATCATTTCATAGGCCGTCATGCGCTCCTCGCGCACCGGCACCTTGTCCAGCATGAGTTCAATGCCGAGGTCGCCCTTTGCGCCCATTTCGACCGCCGAGCAGGTGAGGCCGGCAGCCCCCATGTCCTGAATGGCGATGACGGCGCCGGTCTGCATCAGTTCGAGGCAGGCTTCCAGCAGGCATTTTTCGGTGAAGGGGTCTCCGACCTGCACGGTCGGGCGTTTCTCTTCGATCGATTCGTCGAATTCGGCCGATGCCATGGTGGCGCCGCCGACGCCGTCACGGCCGGTCTTGGCGCCGAGATAGACGACGGGAAGGCCGACGCCCTTGGCTTCCGACAGGAAGATTCCGTCCGCCTTGGCAAGGCCGGCGGCAAATGCATTGACGAGAATATTGCCGTTGTAGCGGGCGTCGAATTCCACTTCACCGCCGACTGTCGGCACGCCGAAGGAATTGCCATAGCCGCCGGCACCGGCGACGACGCCTGCCACCAGATGCTTGGTCTTCGGATGATCAGGCGCGCCGAAGCGGAGCGCGTTCATGGCGGCCACCGGACGGGCACCCATGGTGAAGACGTCGCGAAGGATACCGCCGACGCCGGTTGCCGCTCCCTGATAGGGTTCGATGTAGGACGGGTGGTTATGGCTCTCCATCTTGAAGACGACGACATCGCCGTCATCGATGTCGACGACACCGGCATTTTCGCCCGGTCCCTGGATAACCCGCGGCCCCTTGGTCGGCAGCGTCTTCAACCACTTCTTCGAGGACTTGTAGGAGCAGTGCTCGTTCCACATGGCCGAGAAGATGCCAAGCTCGGTGAAGGTCGGCTCGCGTCCGATCAGGTTCAGGATGCGATCGTATTCATCCGGCTTCAGGCCGTGGCTTGCGATCAATTCTGCGGTGATGGGACGGGAGTTGGAAACGGTCATCTGGCTCTCAGGGCAATGGGAGATCGTTGGGAGATCGGTTTCGAGGCAGGCTATAACCCAAGCCTGCGCCCGGCGCACTTGAAAAATGCGCGCAATCCGGCCTTTCCTGCCGCTTTCGTGACGATGGCGGATGGAGAGGATCGCTGTCAGACGATGGCGCTGGTGCCCAGAGGCGACTGGTCGAGGACGCGCCGAACCGTCTTCAGCCCTTCCACCGAAATCTCACGATCGCGTCCCTCGCTGAAACCGACCCGGACATGGTGGAAGACGCGTGCCGAGCGGGCCGGCTTGAACTCGTCTTCATCGTCAATCAGGACATCGGCATCCAGAACGGCCTGCTTGAAGGTGCCGGACATCCAGGGTTCCGGCAGCTTCAGCCAGAAGAAGGGCAGGCGCGGGTGCGAGCGAAAATCCTTTCCGGCAAAGCACTGGCGGACGATTTCCTCCCGCGCGCCGATTTCTGCGAGCACCTTGCCGCGAATATCGCCAGCCGCGCCGGACAAGACGAGTCTTGCGGACAATTCGGCAAGGAGGAAGGGCAGGCCGCCGCTCACCATCTTCTGGGTGACGCGAACGCGCTGGCTCATATGCGGCGGGCAGGCGACCCAGCCGCCACGTACGCCGGCGGCGACGCATTTCGACAATCCGTTGAGCAGAAAGGTGCGGTCCGGCGCCAGTTCGGCCAGAAGCGGGATCTCGTCTGCGATCATGCCGCCATAGAGATAGTCCTCGATCAGCCAGACATTGTATTTGCGGGCGATCTCGACAATGTCCTTGCGCCTGGAGAGCGGAAGGCTCGCAAGCGTCGGGTTCTGGCCCGACGACATGATGAAGGCAGCCTTCGGATGTTCGCGGGCGCAGACACGCTCGAAATCCTCCGGCAGAATGCCGTCGGCGTCGGAATCGACCAGTGCGATCTGTCGTCCCATCAGGTTCGCGCTGCGCGAGACTTGCGAATAGGTGAGGTGCTCGCACACGATCCGGTCACCGGCGCCACTCACCGCAGCGATAACGGCGTTGATGCCGGCATGCACGCCGAGTTGGGGGAGTATCTGTTCGGGGTCCGGCGTCCAGTTGCCCGAAGACAGCCATTGCCGCCCTGCCTCGAGCCAATCTGGGGAGAGGGTGCGGGTGTAGCTTGAAATCTCGCCCGGATGCGCGGAGGCGATCTCGGCCATGATGTGTCCGACAATTTCGGCCTGTCCGACGTCGATGGCAGCCGTGGTGTCGAAGCGCAGCTTGCCCGGCGGCGGAATGATGGCGCGGGTGCCGCCGTAGTGGATCGACACCGGGTCACGCGGCGTGGCCGATCCCTGGTCATCCGTGCCCTGCACATAAGTGCCGCGCCCGACCTCGCCATTGACCAGGCCGCGCTCGCGCAACAAGGCATAGGCTCGGGATATTGTACCTATTGTCACCCCTACATCATAGGCGAGATCGCGCTGCGGGGGCAATTTGGCGCCGAGAGGCAATGCGCCTGATTTGATGGCGTTTTCCGCATCATCGGCGATGCGCACATACAGCGGGCCGGTACCGGCTTCAAGAGAGGGGAGCCAATTTGTCATGATGACAATTCTATAGATTGTCACGGCATGGGAGTCAATTCATACGGTCATGCCGACGGAGTAGCCCGTAGGAGTTTCCATCATGGTGACAATAGATACAATCACATCATTTTCGCACAATGATCCCGTTCGTCCGGCGCGGCTGGCATGGCTGATGGCCATTGCCCGGGCCGTCGGAGCGGCTTTGACACTGAGGCGGCGGCAGCGGCGAACGCGCATTCATCTCTCGCGGTTGAGCGAGGAGCAATTGCGAGATGTGGGCCTTTCGCCCGACATGGCCGAGCGCGAAATCAGGAAGTCGCGTCTGTTGCTGGTCGAACGCCTTTATCAGCCACCGGTCTGATCAGCAGTCCTTGGCGCCGTTTGCCCAGCGCACGACATCCTTCTGGATACGTGGCGCAAGCGTTTCGTTCATCAGTGGGCCGAAGGCATCGAGACGCGCCGGGCGGCCTTCCGCCTGTACGACAAGGAGCGGACGGATGTCTGGCGAGCCCTTGCGCACCAGCAGGATGCGGGGGCGGCCGGAGAAGGACGTGAGTTCCGGGGCGAGCGAATAGGCCTTGAACGCCGGGTCGCCGGATTTGAACCAGCAGCGGTTTGCGCCGACGGCCACCTTTTCCATGATGTCGAGCGCTGACTGTCCACCTGTAGGTGGTCGCGGTGCCTCCGGCTTGCAGGCCGCAAGGCCGGCTGCTGCAAAGAGGATGACGAAAAAGGCGAAGCGGCGCATGGGCGTTCTTTCGGCTGGCTGCCGTCTTCCCTTAAAGGGCGGTGGTTAAGCGAGGCTTACCTCAGGCCGCGATCACGTCCAGTGCCGAGGCGAAGATGCCGCGACCGTCATTGCCGCCATGGGCCGCTTCGATCAGGTTTTCCGGATGCGGCATCATGCCAAGGACATTGCCCTTTGCGTTGATCACGCCGGCGATGTCGTTCATCGACCCATTCGGATTTGTCGCATCGGCATAGCGGAACACGACCTGGCCATTGCCTTCGATCGCCTTCAGCGTCTCGGCATCGGCGAAGTAGTTGCCGTCGTGGTGCGCGACTGGGCAGCGGATGATCTGGCCCTTGGCATAGGCACGGGTGAAGTCGGTATCGGCGTTGACAACCTCGAGCTTGATTTCCTTGCAGACGAACTTCAGCGAGGTGTTGCGCATCAGGGCGCCCGGCAGCATGCCGGCTTCGACCAGGATCTGGAAGCCGTTGCAGACGCCGATGACCTTGACGCCCTTTTCGGCCTTTTCCTTGATTGCCTGCATGACCGGCATGCGAGCGGCAATGGCCCCACAACGCAGATAGTCGCCGTAGGAGAAGCCGCCGGGGATGACGATCAGGTCGACATCCGGGATCTCGGTCTCGGTCTGCCAGATCGTCACCGGCGCATGGCCGGAGATCTTGGTGAGAGCCGCGATCATGTCGCGGTCACGGTTGAGGCCTGGGAGCTGGACGACGGCTGATTTCATGGCTGTGGCTCAAACCTTATCTGGGCTTCTTGGAACTCGCGCAGTTCCAGACGATTGTCGATGCGGTCAAATCGGCTTTCGAAGTGTCCGACGGTTGCGCGCAGGTTGTTCACGTCACCCTGCAGTGCATGCAATTGCGCGCGCATTGTCTGATTGTCCGCGCGCAACTCGCTGATGGCAAAGTCCACCTTGTCAAATCGCTGATTGAGCTTCTTCAGAGGCTCGAACATAAATTCGCTGGCGACTTCGGCCATCGTGCATCTCCCTCAACCCTCAGGCGATGGAGATAGTATAATTCTCGATAACCGTGTTGGCGAGGAGCTTTTCGCACATGGCCTTCAGCTCGGTCTCTGCCTTGGCCTTGTCGTCGCCGGCGAGTTCGAGATCGAATACCTTGCCCTGACGGACCTGGCCGACGCCGTCGAAACCGAGGGCGCCGAGCGCCCCCTCGATGGCCTTGCCCTGCGGGTCCAGAACGCCGTTCTTCAGGGTGACTGTGACACGTGCCTTGATCACTGATCTCTTCTCCAAAGCTTACTTGACGAGAACCGGGCCCGTGCCACGGATCGGTTCGTTTTCATTCATGATGCCGAGGCGGCGCGCCACTTCCTGATAGGCTTCGAGAAGCCCGCCCAGATCCTGGCGGAAGCGGTCCTTGTCGAGCTTCTCGCGCGTCTCGATGTCCCAAAGGCGGCAGCTGTCCGGCGAGATCTCGTCGGCCAGAATGATGCGCATCATGTCGCCTTCGTAGAGGCGCCCGCATTCGATCTTGAAGTCGACGAGCTGGATGCCGATGCCGAGGAAGAGGCCGGACAGGAAGTCGTTGACGCGGATGGCGAGTGCCATGATGTCGTCGAGTTCGGCAGGATTGGCCCAGCCGAAGGCGGTGATGTGCTCTTCAGAGACCATGGGGTCGCCGAGTGCGTCCGACTTGTAGTAGAATTCGATGATCGAGCGCGGCAGGACGATGCCTTCCTCGATGCCAAGGCGGGTCGAGAGCGAGCCGGCGGCGACATTGCGCACGACGATCTCAAGCGGGATGATCTCGACTTCCTTGATCAACTGCTCGCGCATGTTCATGCGGCGGATGAAGTGGGTCGGAATGCCGATCTTGTTCAGATGCGTGAAGACGTATTCGGAGATGCGGTTGTTCAGGACGCCCTTTCCGTCGATGACTTCGTGCTTCTTCTTGTTGAAAGCCGTTGCATCATCCTTGAAGAACTGGATCAGCGTGCCGGGCTCGGGACCCTCATAGAGGATCTTTGCCTTGCCCTCGTAAACGCGGCGGCGACGGTTCATGGGTGATTTTCTCTGTTGTTGGCATCCCGGCGCGGTTGGCGCGGATGCTGTGGATCGGTCTTTGAAGCGGTCCCTTAACGGAAAACCCGGCTTTTCACAATGCGGAGTTCGTCCCTTCCTGCCAAAACGTCGCGTTGCGGGCGGCTCGCCCAGAATCGCGGAAGTTTGCATTGCACTTTGTACTCCCTTTTGATTAATGGGGAAACCAAACCGCACAATGACGGCACAAAACGGGAGATCGATATGAGCGGCATGAGTGATCGCGAAAAGGCTTTCGAAAACAAGTTCGCCCATGATCAGGAGCTGCGCTTCAAGGCCGAAGCGCGTCGCAACAAGCTCGTCGGTCTCTGGGCGGCAGGTCTGCTCGGCAAGGCTGACCCGGACGCCTATGCGAAGGAAGTCATCGCGGCCGATTTCGAGGAAGCCGGCGACGAGGATGTCATCCGCAAGGTCATGGGTGACCTGGTTGCCGGTGGCGTGTCCATCACCGACGAGGAGCTGCGCGCCAAGATGGTCGAGTTCCTCGGACAGGCTATCGAGCAGATTCAGAACACCTGAGTCTCGGACTTAATGTTTGAAGCCGCCGCCCCCGATCAGGTGGCGGCGGCTTTTTTGCGTGCGCGGAGCAGCTCGGCGATCGCCGTGGCGTCAAGTGGCCGGGCAAGGCCGTAACCCTGCAACACGTCGCAGCCCAGTCGCTTCAGGATTCGGGCGTGCTCCTCGGTCTCGACGCCCTCGGCGGTCACCTTGATCTTGAGAGAGCGCGCGATCTGAATGATGGACATGACCAGGATGCGTTGCTCCTGGCTCTTCGGAATGTTCTCGATCAACTGGCGGTCGATCTTGAGCGTGCTCGGTTTCAGGTTCAGCAGCCCGACGATCGAGGCGTGGCCCGTGCCGAAATCATCGATCTCGATGTCGATCGAAAGCCTGCGCAAGGTTTCCAGATTGGTCATCACGGCAGCATCCTGCCGGTCCAGAAAGACGCTTTCCAGCAGTTCGAAGGAGACCTGGCCCGGCTTGATATCGAGGGCGGCGAGGCCGCTTGCGAGATTGGGATCCATCAGGCGCCGCGCCGAGACGTTGACGGAGATCTTCGGCAGGTCGAGGCCTTCTTCGCGCCAGGCGGCAACATCGGCGAGGGACTTTTCAAGAATGATTTGGTCGATCTGGGCCAGGACACCGCATTCCTCGGCCGCGGCGAGAAAGCGCTCCGGTCCGAGAATGCCGTGAGTCGGGTGGCGCCAGCGGGCCAGACATTCCGCACCCGAGATCTGCCGTGTCCGGGCCTCGAATTGCAGCTGATAGAAGGGGATGATCTCGTTGTTTTCGAGCGCGCGCAGGAGTTCGCTCGACAGCCGTCGCGCATCCGCCAGCAGCCTGCCGCTCGACTTGGTATAGAATTCGTGGCGATTACGCCCCTGGTTCTTCGCATTGTAGAGGGCGATGTCGGCGTTCTGCAGCAATGCGCGGGGGTCGGAGCTGCGGTCCACGGAACAGGCGATGCCGATGCTTGCGCCGAAGCGACATTCCTGGCCATTGTGCCAGACAGGCTGCCGCATTTCGGCGATGATGCGCTCTGCAATCGCCGAAAGCACGCCGTTCTCGCCGTCATAGTCCAGAAGAACGACAAATTCGTCGCCGCCGATTCGGGCGGCGAAATCCGTTGGGCGAATGTTGTCGCGCAGAATGCGGGCCGCATGTTTCAGCATCGCGTCGCCGGCACCGTGGCCGAGCGTGTCGTTGATCTGCTTGAACCGGTCGAGATCAATGTGCAGCACCGCGATGCCGCGGCTGTGCGCACTGGCCGACTGCCGGAGTTCGTCGAGCCGTGCTTCGAGATAGCGGCGGTTCGGCAGCGCGGTGAGGTAGTCGTGGAGCGCGGAGTATTCGGCGTCGATCCGGATCTGGTCCAATTCTGCGTTGCGCGTTTCCGCCAGAGCCTTCTGACGTTCCAGTTCCTGCCGCAGGCGCTGGTCCTCGGTCACGTCCCAGTTGACGCCGATCATCTTCAGGTGTCTGTCATTGTCGACGTAAGGCAGGTTGTTGGCGCGGATGTACCGGGTGCTGCCATCGCTGGCGATGATGCGGTAGTCGTCAGTGAAGGGCTTAAGCTCGGCCATCTTGGCCTCGACATAGGCGAGCGTCCGCTCGCGGTCATCGGGATGCAACTTGCGTTCCCAGAAATCGCCGACACGCACGTCCTCGTCGAGGGGAGCCTCGAAGATCTCCCGCATGCGGTGGTCCCATTCGCTGACCCCGATGTCATAATCGGTTTCGTAGATGCCGATGCGCGATATGTCGACCGCCAGTTTCAGGCGCCGCGACAGGCCTTCGAGCCATGCCTCCTGCGCCTTTCGGGCTGTCACATCCGTATCCGTGCCGACGATGCGCGCCGGCTGTCCGTCTTCATCCCGCTCCACGCAGGCGCCGCGGCATTCGATCCAGATATAGTGCCCGTCCTTGTGCATTTCGCGATATTGGAACGTGGTGTAGTCCGGATCGCCCTCGTTCTGGCGTTCAATCGAATGGCGCACGCGCTCGCGGTCCTGCGGATGGATGAGCTTGAGCCAATCCTCCATGTTCTGCGCGATCGGGTCGTCTGGTCCCAGCCCACGGATCGACCGCCAGACGTCCGAGTAATACATGTCACCGTTGTTGCGCTGGTCCCAGACACCTGATGCCGAACCGACCAGGGCGTGGTTCCAGCGGCTCTCACGCTCGGCAAGGGCATCGAAGCTCTGCCGCAAGCGGGTGATCTCGATCAGTTGCAGCAGGATTGCGCGGGTCGGATCGTTATGCTGTGGCTGCGCCAGCGAGGCAATGAAGGCGGATTGCCGGTCGCCGCTGCCCCTGACCTCCACGGATGCCGAGGGGTTCCCCAATGTCAGTCGCTTCAATGCAAGATCGAAGGCGCCGACATCTTCGGAGCGTAAACCGTCCGAGAACGGACGGCCTGTTTCAATGTCGAGACAGTCGCGCATCGCCGGGTTCAGCGCCAGGACGAATCCATCCGGGCTAACCCAGGCTGCGGGCGAGGGAAGGGTGTCGATGTCGAAGCCGCCACCCCTAGGCGAGGCAGCAAGTGCGGCAACGTCTGGACGCAATGTGAGGCTCCGGACTGAGTAAGGCTGGCTCAGTCTATGAAAGCCGATTTAAAAAGACTTTAAGAATGCACGCCGTGCAATGCCGGGCTCTCAGATGGGAGCAGTGTGCCCGGCATGATCCGGATCCGGTGGCCTCGCTTCTCAGAGACGGCTGAGGAACTGGGCAAAGACCATCGTGCCCTCGGGCCAGGGTCCGTGCCCGGATTCGGCATTGATGTGCCCGGATTCGCCGGCATCGATCAGATGCGAACCCCAGGCGTTGGCAATGTCTTCCGCATGCGCATATTCGCCGAACGGATCATTGCGGCTGGCGATCATGATCGACGGGAAGGGAAGTGGCATTCGCGGGTAGGGTCCGAACGTCATGAGGTGCTTCGGGCGGATCTCGGGGTTGGCTACATCCGGCGGCGCGACGAAGAAAGCGCCGGCGACCCGCTGCTTCATCTCGGGGATGGCGTGCACGATTGCGGGAACGCCGAGCGAATGCCCGACGAGGACAACAGGCTTGGTCGACGCATTCACTTCTTGGGCAACGCGCGCGATCCAGTCCTCACGAACCGGCTTCGACCACTCGGCCTGTTCGACGCGCCTTGCCGTCGACAGCTTCTGCTCCCAGCGGGTCTGCCAGTGCGCGGGTCCGGAATTGGTATAGCCCGGGACGATCAATATTTCAGCTTCAGAGACTTTCATGGCCCCTATCTGCTGTTCCGCCGGGGCGACGTCAAGATTTCGTCTATTGGCAATCGTGAGAAAAATCAGACGTAACACCTGCTGGGTGGACCGGCGGCACGTTGACAAGTCCTCCGGTCCCGTCACGGCTTTGTGCGCTCGTTCTGCGCGACAGGCAGGATATTAGCTGATAAACTAATTGCTTATGCAAATGTCTGGTGCGTCGATCCTGTCGCGTTGCCCCGGACAATATAGACGGCGCGTGGCCGCGGTCCGTTGTGGCCTCGATGCCGTTTCGCATTTCACTTTGCAGCCTGCAGACCCTTTATGCTCGAGGAGGAAGTGAGAATGTCGATGTTTCATGTCATGACCAATGCGACCGGCAATGTTGTGCGACCCGAGATACGGCGCATTGCCGTGTCCGACGTGTTTTCTGCCCTGCGTGAAGGCTATCAGGATTTTCGCGAGAAACCTTCGCACTATGCCTTCGTGGCGCTGATCTATCCCATTGCGGGGGCCCTGATGATCGGCTGGAGTGCCGGTGTCGAACTCCTGCCGATGGTCTATCCGTTGCTGACCGGCTTTGCCCTGCTCGGCCCACTTCTCGCGCTCGGATTGATGGAGATCAGCCGTCGCCGCGAAGTGGGCCAGCCGGCAAACTGGTCGAACGTGCTCGACCTGCTCAAGTCTCCGTCCCTGCCGTCACTCCTGATGATGAGCGCCTATCTGGTGACGCTCTTCATGATCTGGCTGGTCGTGTCGCGCGGGCTCTATCTCTCCATGATCGGGGATTACCCGGCGCCGGGTGTCTTTGCCTTTGCCCGCGGCGTCTTCGATCACCCGAACGCCTGGAGCTTCCTGTTGTGGAGCAATGGTATCGGCTTCCTGCTGGCGCTGGTTGCGCTCGTCATCAGTCTCGTGGCCTTTCCTATGCTGCTCGATCGTGATTGTGGTGCCGCCTCTGCCGTTGGCACCTCGGTGCGTGCAAGCCTCATCAATCCGGTGCCGGTTGCTGTCTGGGGACTGATGGTTGCGGCGCTGCTTGCCATCGGCATGGCGACACTGCTCGTCGGGCTGATCGTGATCGTGCCGATCCTCGGTCACGCGACCTGGCATTTCTATCGCCGGCTGGTGGTCTAGCGTTTGGCACGAGGCTCATGACCGGCCGGTGACGTAGAGGCGCCTGCGATTTCAGAGAGCGGGGCGACACGTGCGACCCCAAGAAAAAGCTCGCGACTGCTACCGCTTCTATCGCTGCATCAGCGAGTGTCGGACGGGATCGGACACTCAGTCGTCCTTTTCCCACGCGTTGAAAAGCAGAACGGGCGCGGAAGTGAACCGCGCCCGTCTGTCCATGCCGTGGCACTGCCGCCTGCCGTCAGCCAAAGACGCGGGCGAAGATCGTATCGACGTGTTTCGTGTGATAGCCGAGGTCGAATTTTTCGCGAATGTCTTCTTCGGAAAGGGCGGCGCGCACCTCTTCGTCGCCAAGCAGCTCTTCCAGGAAGTCGGCGCCCTTTTCCCAGACCTTCATCGCGTTGCGCTGGACGAGGCGATAGCTGTCCTCGCGCGAAACGCCGGCTTGCGTGAGCGCCAGAAGCACGCGCTGGCTCATCACCAGGCCTTTGAACTTGTTCATGTTCTTCAACATGTTCTCGGGGTAGATGACGAGCTTCTCGATGACGCCTGCCAGGCGGTTCAGCGCAAAATCCAAGGTGATCGTCGTGTCGGGGCCGATGGCGCGTTCGACGCTTGAATGGCTGATGTCACGCTCGTGCCAGAGGGCAACGTTTTCCATGGCGGGAACGACCGACATGCGGACGAGACGCGCGAGACCGGTCAGGTTCTCGGTCAGAACAGGGTTGCGCTTGTGCGGCATGGCCGAAGAGCCTTTCTGGCCCGGGGAGAAGAACTCTTCGGCTTCCAGAACTTCGGTGCGCTGCATGTGGCGGATTTCGATCGCGACGTTCTCGATCGACGAGGCGATGACGCCGAGCGTCGCGAAGAACATCGCATGACGATCGCGCGGGATGACCTGGGTCGAGATCGGTTCCGGCACGAGACCGAGCTTTGCGCAGACATGCTCCTCGACGCGTGGGTCGATATTGGCAAAGGTACCGACGGCACCGGAAATCGCGCCGGTCGCAACTTCCGCACGGGCATTGACCAGGCGGTCGCGGTTGCGGGCCATCTCGGCATAGAAGCGGGCGAAGGTCAGGCCCATGGTCGTCGGCTCGGCATGGATGCCGTGGCTGCGGCCGATGCGCACCGTGTCCTTGTGTTCGAAGGCGCGGGCCTTCAGCGCGGCCAGGACGCGGTCCATGTCGGCGATCAGGATGTCGGCGGCGCGCACCAGCTGGATGTTGAGCGTCGTGTCGAGCACGTCGGACGAGGTCATGCCCTGGTGGACGAAGCGGCTATCCGGGCCGATGAATTCGGCGAGATGGGTCAGGAAGGCGATGACGTCATGTTTGGTGACGGCTTCGATTTCGTCGATGCGGGCGACGTCGAATTCGGCCGGGCCACCCTTTTCCCAGATCGTGCGGGCGGATTCCTTCGGGATCACGCCGAGATCGGCGAGCGCGTCGCAGGCGTGTGCCTCGATCTCGAACCAGATGCGAAACTTGGTTTCGGGGGACCAGATGGCGACCATTTCCGGCCGGGAGTAACGCGGGATCATCGGGCTCGTCTTTCGTTGGACTTGAAAAATTCTGGCTCCCCTTAGCAAAGTGGGGCGGCAAGCTCAACGGCTGCGGCGGGCCATCACCATGCTCACGGCAAGAAGCAGGGCCAATCCGGCCGGCAGAAGGTGCCTCACACCGAGCACGGCAAACTGGTAGAGGGCAACCGCCGCCGTGTAAATCAGCTGGTAGAACCAGATGCGGGACGGGAAGGGCGCATGCCAGTGGGCGTAGAAGTATCGGTACTGCAGCGCATAGAGACCGGCTGTCGCACCGATCGTGACGACACCAAGGAAGAGGAACCATCCCGCCAGTATCGTCTGTGGCGGCCGGCCATGGGTGAGGATGTGGATGAACGGCAGCGCCACGAGCCAGCCGAGAAATCCACCGCCCGTGTAGATCGCGAGCAGGCTCAGATCATGACTGCCGGTGGCGCGACAGAAGACTTGGGTTGAGAGGAAAAAACTCAGGGCCATGGCGCCAGCCCAGGCCGTTCCCCCGGCAAACCAGAGGGCGAGGGGAGGGATGAGGGATGGCGCACGCGATCCGGACAGGGATGACGCGGAGCAGTGGCGACTTGCTTTCAAATGTCCAGCTTCCCGTCCCCGACCGGTGTCGTCGTGTCAGCCGCGTCCCGATTGCGCCGCGTGGCGCAGAGTGTCGACGGTCTTGCGATAGTCGTCAACGCCCTTGCCCTTGAAGATTGCCGAGCCAGCCACGAGAACATTGGCTCCCGCCCTGATGATCTCGGCGGCATTGTCGGCCGTCACGCCGCCATCGACTTCCAGATCGATCGGGCGATTGCCGATCAGGGCATGGGCCCTGGCAATCTTGTCGGTCATGGCGGGGATATACTTCTGGCCGCCGAAGCCCGGGTTGACGCTCATGATCAGGATGAGGTCGAGATCGTCCATCACATGTTCGATGGCAGACAAGGGGGTCGCCGGATTGAGCGAGACGCCGGCTTTCTTGCCAAGCCCGCGGATGGTCTGCAGCGAGCGGTGCAGATGCGGACCGGCCTCTGCATGAACCGTGATGATGTCACAGCCGGCATCGGCAAAAGCCGCCAGATAGGGATCGGCCGGCGCGATCATCAGGTGGCAGTCGAAGACCGCCTTGGTGCAAGGGCGCAGGGCCTTGATGATGGCGGGCCCGAAGGAAATATTCGGCACGAAATGCCCGTCCATCACGTCGAGATGCACCCATTCGGCGCCGGCATCGACGACATCGCGCACTTCCTCGCCGAGGCGGGCGAAATCCGACGCAAGAATGGAAGGCGAGATCAGGAGAGGGCGGGTCATCTGGATATCCTCGACAGGCAGGACGATTGCGCGCCGTCTGAACGTGACATGCCTTTGGCAGACGGGCGATGGCTCGGCGTCCGCATAGCACCGGCGCTTGCGGGCGGCAACCATGCCCTTTGGATGAGAAGGTCGTGTCGAGATGTCGGCCCTTGACGATCGGCGCCGGGCACTCCATCCCTCGGACCAGTGACAGCAGTCTGGGAGGACCAAATGGCCAAGTTCGCGATCATTACCGGCGGCAGCTCCGGCATCGGCCGGCATCTCGTCTCGGCCTTCGTGCGGGAGGGCTATGACGTCGCCTTCACCCATCTCGGCCAGAGTGATGCGGCTTCCGAAGTCGAGGCTGAAGTCGCGGCCCTTGGCGGAAAGGCGATCGGTCGCGACTGCGAGGTGGCAAACAGCGCCGCGATCGAGGATTTCCTCGACGAAGTGATTGACTGGGCGGGGCAGACGCCCGACGTGCTCGTCAACAATGCCGGTATCCAGACCTGGGCCTCGATGCTCGAACTTTCCGAAGAGCGCTGGGATGCCGTGATCAGCACCAATCTCAAGGGCACATTTCTCAACACCCAGCGGGTCGCGCGCCGCATGGTCGCTGCCAGCAAAGGTGGGTCGATCATCAATCTCGGCTCCGGCTGCAACAAGCATGCCTTCCCGAAGCTGGTCGACTACACCGCCTCGAAGGGCGGCATCGAACAATTGACCAAGGTCTCCGCCGTCGAACTCGGACCGCACCAGATCCGCGTGAATTGTGTGGCGCCCGGTGCCATAGAAACGGCCCGCACGCAGGCCGAGGCCCCCGATTATGCCAAGACCTGGGGGGATGTGACGCCGCTGCGTCGTGTGGGTACGCCAGAGGACATTGCCGGACCGGTGCTGTTTCTCGCCGGCCCGCAATCGTCCTTCGTCTCTGGTCAAACAATCTGGGTCGACGGCGGTGTCTTCAGCCAGGCTTTCTGGCCCTATCGCGACTGAAAGCGTGTCTACTGCGTCTTGTCAGGCACGGGTACGAAGCTGTCGCCTCGCCATTCCAGCAGGCGATAGGGGTTCTCGGTCAGCTCATGGTCCTCGCCGAAGGCGACTGGACCCAGTGCGGTCTCGAAGGTCGTGCCGATCAGCGTGTCTGCGACAGGCGTCCCCATGGCGGTCGAAATGCCCCAGGCGTCCGCGAGGATCGTGACGGCGGCATGCGCGGGAACGACGTAGCCTTCCGGTTCGATATCGGTCTTGTCGAGTTTGGCGGTCAGTTCTCCTTCAGCAGGCCCCCGTGGTGTCTCGATCAGGCCGACGGCGAGCACGCCATCCTCCAGGGGCACGGGTTCGTCCGCCGCTCGCATCGCTTCGCCGCCGAGCAGAGTGAGCGGCAGGCCCTCCGCTTTCGCATCACGAGCAATGACGGCCACGTCGCTTCGGTCGCCGCCGATGAAGGCGTGGGTCACGCCTGCATTCCTGATGCGGCGGACAAGCGCCAGCTGCTGTTCCTGGCCCGGACGGAACGTGTCGACGAAGGCGGGCTTCAGGCCGCGTTCTTCGAGGCTCAGGCGGATCGTTTCCGTCAGTTCCCGGCCACGGATTGTACCGTCTTCGAGGAGAGCGACGGCGGAACCCGCCCAGTCCCGCAGGATCACGTCCGAGAGCTTTGCGGCTTCCTGGTCGGCATTCGGCGCCAGGCGAAACAGAGGCGAGCCTCCCTTGATCGCATCTTCCATTAAGCCTTTCCACCGAACGGACAGGGTGAAAGCCGGCAGGCCGTCTTCCTTCAATCCCGGCAGGGCGTCCTTCAGGCTCTCGCTGCAGAGAAATCCGATCGCGGCCTTGGCGCCCGCTGCCGCAACCGCCTCGGCAATCGCCTTGCCGCTGCCTTCGCTACAGGTCTCGTCAATTTCGACGAGAGTGATCGAAAGCTTGCCCGCAGCGAGCGAGGCGCCTTGCCGAACCTGATCACCGAGTATCGCGAAGGGGCCGCTCTTCGGCGCGACGACTGCAAGCTTCAACTCGGCAGCCGAGGTCGCCCCGAGGCCGAGGGCCAGGAACAGCGAGGTCGAAAGAACACGTTTCCGCAGCGTCTGCTTCATCATGGCATGATCCTAACCGAAAGCGCAGCCGTTTGGAAATGCTGGCTTTCCGGCCTTTGGCGGGTGGTTGGAACTAAATCCTATCCCTATTGTGGAAAAGGTAAGGGCTGCGGCCCATATTGCGGTTTCGACCGGGGGTTATATTCAAGGGGAGACGTGAATTTGAGCATGCAAGGTCTGGATCCGGTCGTCTATCGCGACGCCATGAGCCGCTATGCAGGGCACGTGCAGATCGTGACGACAGAGCATCAGGAGATCCGGCGCGGCGTGACGATCACGGCTGCCTGTTCCGTTTCCGATAGTCCGCCGACCGTGCTCGTCTGCCTGAACAACAACAATCCGAGCAATGCGGTGCTCTTCGAGAGCGGGCATTTCGCGTTGAACACGCTGGGTGCCCATCACCAGGATCTCGCCAATGCCTTTGCCGGCTTCGGCAAGCTGTCGTCCGAGGAACGCTTCGCACTGGCCGAATGGCAGGTTCTTGCCACGGGCTCACCCGTTCTGGCCGATGCGATCGTGGCTTTCGACTGCATGGTTACCGACCGCAAGGTCACCAACACCCATACGGTTCTCTTCGGCGAAGTGAAGGCTGTCCATTTCGGAGCCCTTGAGCCGTCACTCATCTATCTGGACCGGGGCTATCGCACGCTATAAGCTTCCGCTCAAACATGGGAGGAGACATGGCAGAAACCTCGGGAAAGGTCCTGCCGGAGTCGATCGATGGGATCATCGATCTTCTGTCGGCCGAGGATTATCTGGCGGCCAGACCGCTCGCGACCGTGCTGTTTTTGGCGCTCAGGATGGGGCGCCCGCTCTTCCTCGAAGGTGAGGCGGGAGTCGGCAAGACGGAGGTCGCCAAGGTGCTCGCCAAGGCACTCGACCGGCCGTTGATACGATTGCAATGCTACGAGGGGCTGGACGTCGCTTCCGCCGTCTACGAGTGGAATTATCCGGCCCAGATGCTGGAGATCCGTATGGCCGAGGCATCCGGCGTGTCGGACCGGTCGCGGCTCGAAAGCGACATCTTTTCCGAACGCTATCTCATCCGCCGGCCCGTGCTGCAGGCCATCCAGGGCGAGCCCGGTCGGGCACCTGTTTTTCTGATCGACGAACTGGACCGCACGGATGAAGCTTTCGAAGCGTTCCTGCTCGAGGTGCTGTCTGATTTTCAGGTGACGATCCCCGAATTCGGAACGGTCAAGGCTGCCGAGCCGCCCATCGTGATCGTGACGTCGAACCGGACGCGCGAGGTGCACGATGCCTTGAAGCGGCGCTGCCTCTATCACTGGGTGGATTATCCGTCCGCTGCCGACGAACTCGCCATCATCAGGCGCAAGGTCGAGGGTTGCAACGAGCAGCTCTCGCGCCAGATCGTTGCCTATGTGCAGAAGCTCAGGACCATCGATCTCTTCAAGAACCCCGGCATCGCCGAGACCATCGACTGGGCGACAGCCCTGACCGAACTCGATCGCCTCGCACTCGATCCGGAGACGATCGCGGATACGCTGGGGACGCTCCTGAAGTATCAGGAGGACATCGCCCGCATCCAGGGCAGTGATGGCGAAAAACTGCTCTCGGAGGTCAAGGCCGAGCTGCTGGCGAAGGCTGGCTGAGATGGAGACGTTCGGGCCGCATCAAGCCAGCGGACGCGATGGCATCGTCGTGCCGCCGCCAGTGCAGGGTGATGGACGGCTTGCGGACAATGTCGTGCATTTCGCGCGGGTGCTGAGAAAGGCGGGGCTGAAGCCCGGACCAGGCGCCGTCATCGATGCCATCGCGGCGATCGATGCAATCGGCATCGGCTCGCGTATCGAGTTTCATGCGGCCCTCTCCGCCGTTTTCGTCAAGCGCCATGAGGACCAGCCCGTCTTTGATGAGGCGTTTTCGAACTTCTGGCGTTCGCGGGATCTGGTTGGCAAGATGATTGCGCTGATGTCACCGGTGGCAGCGATCGGTGAGCGGCAAAAGCCGAAGGCCGGCGGTGCGCGGGTGAGCGATGCCCTGTTTGCCGAGAAACAGCGCGCCTCGAAGCAGAAGGAGGAGCCCGATGTCGAGATCGATGCGCGGCTGACGGTTTCGGCCCAGGAGGTCTTTCGCCGGCTCGACTTCGGCCAGATGACGTCAACCGAACTCAGGGAGGCGCGCCGCGCCATCGAACGCCTCGCCATGCCGCGTGATCTCGTCCAGACGCGTCGTTACAGGCTGTCGCCGCGTGGTCGTGGCGTTGATGCCCGTGCGACGATGCGCCAGTCGCTGCGCACCGGAGGTGATCTGATGCTGCCGAAGTTCCGCGAGCGCCGGCAACAGCCGCCCCCGCTGGTGGTGCTTGCCGACATTTCCGGCTCGATGAGCCAGTACACCCGCATCTTCCTGCATTTCCTGCATGTTCTGACAGAGCGCCGACGTCGGGTGCATACCTTCCTGTTCGGCACCCGGCTCACCAATGTCACCCGGCAGCTGCGGCATCGCGACCCGGATGAGGCGATCGCCCAGTGCAGCGAGGCGGTCGCCGACTGGTCCGGCGGCACGCGCATCGGCGAGACGCTGAAGCTGTTCAACCGGCATTGGGGACGGCGTGTGCTGGGGCAGGGGGCCGTGGTGCTCCTGATCACCGACGGTCTGGAGCGGGACGAAGTGGAGCTTCTCAGCCGCGAAACCGACCGCTTGCACCGGTCCTGCCGCCGCCTCGTCTGGCTCAATCCGCTTCTGCGTTTTTCCGGCTTCGAGGCCCGCGCGCGGGGTGTGCTGGCCATGCTGCCGCATGTCGACGAGCTCAGGTCCGTGCACAATCTGGAAGCCCTGTCGGATCTGGTGCAATCTTTGTCCGGTGCCCCGGATCGGGATTGTGATCCCAGGCGTTACCTCGGTTCTGGAAGGAGCCAGTCATGACCACAGACACCATCCTGCGCGACCCGCTCGCCATCGCCGAGAGCTGGTTTGGCGAGGGCCGCTCCGTGGCCATTGCCACGGTCATCGAAACCTGGGGCTCTGCGCCGCGGCCAGTGGGCAGCCATCTCGTGATTGATGGCGAAGGCAATTTCGAGGGATCGGTTTCGGGTGGCTGCGTCGAGGGGGCGGTCATCACGGAGGCCCTTGACGTCATCGAGAGCGGGGCGGCCAAGATGCTCGAATTCGGCGTTGCCGACGAAACCGCCTGGCGTGTCGGCCTTTCCTGCGGCGGGCGTATCCGCGTGCATGTCGAGAGGCTTGGCTGATGGATGTTTCCACGCTCAAGGCGCTGAATGCCGCGAAGCGCGATCGCCGCGGCGCCGTGCTGGTGGTTGATCTCGCCGCGGGCACGTCGCAGCTGGTCACCGAGGACCAGGTATCTGCCGACGCTCTGGGGGAGGAAATCCAGGCGCGGCTTCTGTCTGGAAAATCCGGGACCGTCGAGATCGACAGTCGGAGCCTCTTCCTCAACGTGCACACGCCGCCGGCACGAATCGTGGTCGTTGGCGCGGTGCACATCAGTCAGGCGCTCGCCCCGATGGCGGCGCTTGCCGGTTTTGCTGTCACCATCATCGATCCCCGCACGGCTTTTGCAACGCCGGAACGCTTTGCTGGCATCGAGCTTTGCGCTGACTGGCCGGACGACGTCTTTGCGACCCGGCCGCTCGACCGCTACTGCGCGATGGTCGCCGTCACCCATGATCCGAAGATCGACGACCCCGGTCTGGTGGCGGCCTTGAGAGCAGGCTGTTTCTATGTCGGCGCGCTCGGCTCGCGCAAGACCCATGCGAAGCGCGTCGAGCGATTGACGGCAGCCGGTTTGGATGGCGAGACCATTGCCGGCATCCGGGCCCCGATAGGTCTTGATATCGGTGCGGCGACACCTGCGGAGATCGCGGTCGCCATTCTCGCTGAAGTCATCCAGTCGCTGAGAAGGCGCAGCATCGGCCTGTCGTCTATCCCGCAAGAGGTCTCGGCATGAAGTTCGGGCCGATCCCGACCGCTGAGGCCGAAGGTTCGATCCTCGCCCATTCCCAGCCACTCTCCTCCGGCAAACTTGCGAAGGGTCATCCCTTGCGGGCCGCCGACATCGCCCGTCTTCTCGCCGAGGAAATCCCGAGCGTCATCGCCTGTCGCCTTGAACCCGGTGACCTGACGGAAGATGAAGCTGCCGAGAGACTGAGCGCCGCCATCCAGCTCAAGGGTCTCAGCCGCAGTCCCGCCTCGACGGGGCGGGTGAATTTCTACGCCAGCGAAAACGGGCTCTTTCTGGCCGACAGTCCGGTCGTCGATCACATCAACAGTGTCGATCCCGCAATCACGCTGGCCTGTCTCGCCGACCGTCGCGACGTGCGGGCCGGGGATCTGGTTGCCACGGTCAAGATCATTCCGCTGGCGGTCGAAGGGGCGAGCGTGGAAAGCGCAGAGGCCATCCTTCAGCGAGCGCAAGCCTTTGAAGTGGCGCCCTATCGCGCGCATCGGGTCCATCTCGTCGCAACGCAATTGCCGTCGCTCAAGCCGTCCGTCATGGAGAAGACGACGCGCGTGCTGGAAGCGCGGCTGATGCCGTCGGCGAGCCGGCTTGTTTCGGAGCAACGCGTGTCCCATCG
The DNA here is from genome assembly GCF_020889605.1 of Rhizobium sp. 'Codium 1'. Classification (NCBI taxonomy): domain Bacteria; kingdom Pseudomonadati; phylum Pseudomonadota; class Alphaproteobacteria; order Hyphomicrobiales; family Rhizobiaceae; genus Rhizobium; species Rhizobium sp. 'Codium 1'. Next base: position 268,461 of record NZ_JAJGPW010000004.1, on the reverse strand, counting down.
GGCCGAGGCTGTTGCAGAGGCACTGCATGAGGCTCTCCAGGAAACGCAGCGCGATAGAGACGCTCCGCCGCTCATCGTCATCTTCGGCGCGTCAGCCGTGGCCGATGCCGAGGATGTCATTCCGTCGGCGATCCGGCTGGCCGGCGGCAGCGTCGACCAGGTCGGCCTGCCCGTCGATCCGGGCAATCTCCTGGTTCTCGGCCATGTCGGTGGGGTGCCGGTCATCGGTGCGCCCGGCTGCGCGCGCTCACCGAAGGAGAACGGCTTCGACTGGGTCCTGAACAGGATCCTGGCCGGATACCCGCCCGATCGAGCGGAAATGACAGGCTGGGGTGTCGGCGGCCTCTTGATGGAGATCCCGAGCCGTCCGTTGCCGCGCCTTGCCGCAACCGCAAAAACCGATCCAGCAGCGCTGGGGCTCGTCGTGCTTGCCGCCGGCCGGGCGAGCCGGATGGGGGATGGGGGGCGACACAAACTGCTGGCCGAATTCGACGGCGAGCCCCTGGTCCGCCGTTCGGTCCGACAGGCGATCGAGGCCAGGCTCGGTCCGGTCACGGTCATCACCGGCCACCGTGGCGCGGAGGTGGCCAGGGCGATTGCGGGGCTCGACGTGCAACTGGAGGAGAATGCGGATTTCGCCAGTGGCATGGCGGGCTCGCTAAAGGTCGGGCTGGCGGCTGTCGAGGCGCAGGGGCTGCCCGGAATGATGGTGCTGCTGGCCGATATGCCAAACATAACTTCGGCCGATATGGCAGCCCTCGCCCAAGCCTATCGCAAGGCAGGCGGCAAGGTGATCGTGCGCGCGGTTTCAGACGGCCAGCGCGGCAATCCGGTCATCCTGCCGGCGGCAACCTTTGAGGCGCTGAAGTCACTGGAGGGGGATATTGGCGCGCGTCCAGTCATCGAAAACTCAGGGCTCGCCGTGATCGATGTCGAAATCGGAGCGGCTGCAAGACTTGATGTCGACACGCCCGAGGCTATCCTGGCGGCTGGCGGGATCCTGAGGGGCTGACGATGGACAATGCGGCGATCGAGGAAATGTTCGAGGCGGTCGGGCCTGTCAGTATTCGCCGGATGTTCGGGGGCAAGGGTATCTATGCACGAGGCGTCATCTTCGCGCTCGAGCTGCGCGGAGAGCTGATGCTGAAAGGGGATGCGGAAAGTGCGCCGCTGTTGGAAGACGCAGGCGCCAGTCGATGGTGTTACCAGGGCCGGAGCGGCAAGCCCGTCGCCATGCCCTATTGGACGGTGCCCGACGAGGCGCTTGATGATCCCGAGATAATGGCGAAATGGGCGCGAATCGCACTCGATGCCGCGATCCGCGTGACCGAGCGCGAAGCCGGTCAGCGCAAATAGGCAAGCACAGCGGTGGTGAAGACGGAGAGCGGCTGAGGCAGGTCGTGAAGGTCGAACCAGCCGATATCCGAGAGTTTGTCGGGTTCGGTGAGCCGTGGCTCGCCTTTCGCGTCATCGCACACATAGAGCAGCGACACCCAGTGCTGGCCGTCCGCTTCGATCCGTTGTTCGGTCACGCCGAGATGGCGGATGGAACCGATCGAGAGCCCCGTCTCTTCTTCGGCCTCGCGGCGCGCGGCATGCTCTGCCGGCTCCATGTGTTCGACCTTGCCACCGACGATGTTCCAGTGGCCGGCTTCCGGCGCTTTCATGCGCCTGCATAAAAGCAGTTTGCCATCCCGAAGGATGGCAATTCCGACCCCGAGACCGGGGAAGTCGAGACCGGGCAGACCCATTGACTGGATCAGGCCTTGGCGGCAGCGACGATCAGCATGAAAGCGGGAATGTCGTCGCCGAAGCCGACGGGCGTCGGGCCATCATCGTGGTCATGATGACGGTTGCGGCGGCGATCACGATTGTCGTCGTTGGCCGGCGGGGGATTGCTGCGGCTGTTGCGCGGGTTCTGGTCGCGGCGCTTGTCCGTGCGGCGTTCCGTTGCAACCGGCTCTGCCTTGCTTGCAACCGGTTCGACCTTGATCGCTTCCACTTTCACCGCTTCCATCACCTGTTGTTCCTCTGCCGGTTTGACATACTCGCTGCGCGTATCGGATTTATGACCGCCGCGGCGCTCGCGACCCTTGTCGCGGCTGCCGCGTTTTCCACGGCTTTCGTCATGGCTCTCCGCGGGCGCCGGAAGCGCCGACAGGTCGCCGTCCAGCCATTCGATCTTCTGGTCGATCAGCTTTTCGATGGCGTCGAGGAACTTGGTGTCGCTGCGCGTCACCAAGGTGAATGCTGCACCGGAGCGTCCTGCGCGGCCGGTTCGGCCAATGCGGTGGACATAGTCTTCGGCATGGATCGGAACGTCGAAATTGAAGACGTGGCTGACATCGGGGATGTCGAGACCGCGTGCGGCAACATCGGAAGCCACGAGCAGCGTGATCGTGTTGGCCTTGAAGTTTGCCAGCATGGTCGTACGCGAGCGCTGGTCCATGTCGCCGTGCAGCGCGCCGACGGAAAAGCCGTGGCGTTCGAGCGAACGGAAGAGGTCGGCGACGTCCTTCTTGCGATTGCAGAAGATGATCGCGTTCTTCAACTCGTCCTGGGCGCGGATCAGGTCACGCAAGGTCGAGCGCTTTTCGTAGTCCTTGTTGTGGCAGGCGACGAGGCGCTGGGTCACGGTCTTCGCCGTCGATGACGGCGGTGCGACTTCAATGCGCTCGGGGTTCTGCAGGAACTGGTCGGCCAGCTTCTGGATCTCCGGCGGCATGGTGGCCGAGAAGAACAGCGTCTGGCGCGTGAAGGGGATCATCTTGGCGATGCGTTCGATATCGGGAATGAAGCCCATGTCGAGCATGCGGTCGGCTTCGTCGATGACCAGAATCTCGACGCCGGTCATCAGCAGCTTGCCGCGCTCGCAATGGTCGAGCAGGCGGCCGGGCGTGCAGATCAGAACGTCGGCTCCGCGCTCCAGCTTGCGGTCCTGTTCGTCAAAGGACACGCCACCGATGAGGAGTGCGACATTGAGCTTGTGATTCTTGCCGTATTTTTCAAAGTTCTCGGCAACCTGTGCCGCAAGTTCGCGCGTCGGCTCCAGAATAAGCGTGCGCGGCATGCGAGCCCGGGCCCGGCCCTTTTCGAGCAGGGTCAGCATCGGGAGGACGAAACCGGCCGTCTTGCCGGTGCCTGTCTGGGCGATGCCGAGAATGTCACGCCGCTGGAGGGCCGGCGGGATCGCGCCCAGCTGAATGGGTGTGGGGATCGTGTAGCCGGCATCGGTGACGGCAGAAAGGACTTTTTGGCTCAGGCCAAGGTCAGCAAAAGTGGTCAAAGGGAAGTAGTTTCCGTTCCTGTTCTCGCGAACATCGCTCAATAGCCCATCGGATTGGGCTCCAATGGTTGCGGCGAATAGTGGGAAACTGCCGGAAAGTCAAGGAAACAGACGGATTTACCCCTACAAAGGCTTAAAGTTCACGATTAATTGGCAGCGGTTTCGCAAACCGACAAAAAAGCATTGGCTTTCCGGGTCTCTCAAGAGACGAATATCTGCTTTTGGTAAAATGCTTCAATTGATCAGTGGCGTCAACTTCATGCCGGCGTTGAGGAAGCGCATCGGATCGACCGGGTCGCCGTTGCGGCGGACTTCGTAGTGCAGATGCGGTCCTGTCGACCGGCCGGTCGAGCCCGACAGGCCGATGAGCTGACCGGGTTCGACCGTCTCGCCTTCTCGCACCAGAATGCGCGACATGTGGCCGAAACGGGTCGTCAGGCCCAGGCCGTGATCGACCTCGACCATGTTGCCGTATCCGCCGGAGAAGGCGGCCGTCACGACCTTGCCGCTGCCCGTCGAGCGGATCTCGGTGCCGGTCGGGGCGCGAAAATCAATGCCGGCATGCATGGCGAGGCCGCCGAAGAACGGATCCGGCCGGTTGCCGAATCGGCTGGTTATGTCCTGCCCGGGTGCCGGATTGGCGAAGGGAAGGCGTCTTGCTGTCCCGCGCACTGATTCGAGCCGGTTGAGGGCTGCGTCGAGCGCATTGAGCGAGGCGTTGAAGTCACGGTCCGACTGCGGCGCAAGGTAAGGGCCGCCGACGGCGTCTGCGACCGGAAGTGCGGCGAGGTCGTCGATCTGGACGCCCTGGCGCTCGAGGATCGCGGCAATTTCATCGGCAGTCTGCGATGCGCCGCTTGCCAGTTGGTCGATCCGCTGCAATTGCTCCGCCTCGATTTCCTTCAAGGACAGCGTCATGTTGGAGAAGAGCCGGTCGGCGCGATCTGCGACATTCTCGCCCGTCATCGGGACATAACCCAGCGCGAGCGCCGGCGCGTGATTGCCTGCCTCGACGGCATTCGTGGCAGTTTCGTCTGTCGCTGTGCCCAGAAGTGCTGCAAAGGCCCGTGTGCCGTTCGAGAGCGCTGCGTGGTCCTCACCATCGACCAGCGGCTTTTCGGCCGGCACGGGACCGTCAGCAGGCAGTGCGTCGGACGGGCTGCTGGCCTCCAGAAGTGCACCGATCCGGCCGTGCCGCGAGGTGAGCGCCATCTGCTGTTCGAGCAGTTTTTCGACCTTCTCCTCGACCACCTGCTGGTCGAGCAACTGGCGGGAGGTCACCCGGTCGACCTGTGCCCGGAGCGCGGCGATACGGTCTTCGTATTCGTGTTGCATGCGCGCCTGGCGGGCCATGGTGGCGCCGATCAGGTTGTCCCGCAGGACGAGATAAGTAGTGGCGCCGAGATAGCCGATTGCCATGGTGCCGAGGAAACAGACGGTGAGGGCGATCATCCAGGGGCGGATCGTCATGTGACGAATGCGGTCGCCGCTCGCCAGGATGACGACGTGCTGCACCTTGCGTTTTCCGAAGATCTGGTTGTTCGAACCCGCCGCCACGCTGACCCCCAATCACATTCAGGCGAAACGCTACTGCGTTCCTTGCCCTTTGGCGGTCCGTCGACTCTCCGATCCCGCCCTCGGGAGTTACGCATAATTAGGGTTAATGAAGCGTTAGGCGCATGGATTTGCGTGTCAAACCGAGGAGTTGTTCTTGGAGGACAGGGATCGGTAGAAGGACGGGGTGAGGCCGGCTTCGGCGCGGGCGACATCGTTGAAGGGCGCCTTCAGTTGGCCGCGGAAATTGGCGCGGACCAGATCCTGGAAAGCCTTGGCCGGATCACGTTTTTCGCGGGCGCAGAGGAAGCGGAACCATTTGGCGCCGACCGCCACATGCCCCTTTTCGTCCTCGTAAATCACGCTCAGCACATCGGCGCTCTCGATGTCGCCGGTCTCGCGCATCTTCTCCTGCAGGGCCGGTGTGACGTCGAGACCGCGCGCCTCCAGAATCAACGGGACCACCGCAAGCCGTGCCGTCAGGTCGTTCTTGGTCGAATGTGCCGCCTGCCAGAGGCCGTCATGAGCCGGCATGTCGCCGTAGTCGGCGCCGAGGGCCCGCAGCCTGTCGCGCACCAGCCTGAAATGCTTGGCTTCCTCGAAGGCGACCTTCATCCAGCCATCGAAGAAGGAATGCGGTACTGGCTCTGTGGCAAAGCGCGCGACGATGTCGAGTGCGAGGTCGACCGCATTGAGTTCGATATGGGCGAGCGCGTGCAGGAGCGCCACGCGACCGGGCAGCGTGTGGAGGGAGCGCTTGCCGACGGCCTTGGGAGGAACCAGTTCCGGCTTTGCCGGGCGGCCGGGCCTGTCCGGCAAGGCGGGGTCGAGCGGCGAGCGCAAGGACAGGCGTCGCTCCTGCCAACGGACCGCTGCGGCTTGTGTGAGCGCCGTCTTCACGTCGAGGTCGGCGCTCGAGATCGCGAGAGTGGCAGCGCCGCGAAGGGAATGGAAGGCCGTTTCGGGCTGCTTGATCTCGGACATGTCAGAGGGCCTGGGTTGCCTTCAGCACGGCTGCTGCATGGCCCGCTACCTTCACCTTGCGCCATATTTCGGCGATCTTGCCCGAGCCGTCGATCAGGAAGGTCGAGCGTTCGACACCCATATAGGTCTTGCCATACATGCTCTTCTCCTTCCAGACGCCATAGGCCTCCAGCGCCTTGTGCTCCTCATCGGAGGCGAGGACCACCGAAAGGCTGTGTTTGGCGGAAAATTTGTCGTGGCTCTTCACCGAATCAGGCGATACGCCGATGACGAGTGCGCCGAGCTTTTCGAAGTCAGCGGCGAGACCGGAGAAGTCGATCGCCTCGGTCGTGCAACCGCTCGTGTCGTCCTTGGGGTAGAAGTAGAGGATCACCGGTTTGCCGGCGAGATCGGAAAGCGAAACCGTGCCGCCGCCGTTGCGGGGCAGAGAGAAGTCGGGGGCCATGTCCCCGGCAGTCAATTCCGTCATGGGATAACCTTTCTTTTGCCCGTTTTATGGGTGAAACTGGGCGTCATCGATATATAGTCCGCTCCGAAGTCGTCCAGAGCGACTTGTTAGCGGCATCGGTCGACGGAGACAATCACCAGCACATGTCGGAGATCCGGGGCGAAAAGCTACGGTTTCGCAAGCGGGACATCGTGCCGCTGCATGCCCTTCCGTCGGCGCAGGCCGAAGATCCCCTCATCGTGCATTGCCCACCGCCGAAGCGCTCCCTGTTTCGGCGCTTCCTCAGGCTGGTATCCGGCTTTGCCGGCCTCTGGTTGATCGTCTTCATCGGCGTTTACGCAGTCGTCGAGAGTGGCGCGCTCGATGCGGCCCTTGCCCAGCGTGCGCGGACGGTTCTCAACAATGCGCTCGGCCAGCAATTCGTCGCCGAGATCGGCGCCACCGAGGTCCGGTTCTCGAACGACATGGAACTGTCGGTCGAAGCGCGCGACGTCACCCTGCAGCAGAAGGTCGGCGGTCAGCAGGTCGCGCTCACCCAATCGATTCGCTTCATCATCGAACCGCTCGCTCTTCTGGGCGGGCGTTTCTCTGTCCGGGAAGTCGTCAGCGAAGGCATCAGCCTCGACGCCACGGTCCTCCCAAAGGGCAAGCCCATCGACCTTTCCAACTGGCGGGTCGACCAGGTGCCGGAGCGGCTGGCGGATGCCTTTCGCGAACTCGACGGGCTGCAGGCCTTCATCGCCCGGGGCGGCCTGGATCGAATGCGACTCGGCGGAATGGAAATTGCCTCGACGAGCGCCAGCGGGCGGCCGCTTTCCATTGCCATCGACGACATCGTGCTGGAACGGGGCGAGGACGATTCTCTGTCGATTTTCGGCGCCGTCTCGGTGAACGGTCAGCAGACCGAGCTCACTGCACTCACCACCAATGTCGGTGGACGGGCGGAAACCTTGACGATGCGCATTGCCGATGTGCGGGTGACGCCCTTTCTTCTCCGGCGATCGAGTGTCGGCGAGCCGCGCCAGGGGATCGACGGTTCCGCCGAACTGCTGCTCAACGCGCGGCGTGAAGATGGCGCCCAGGCACCGGCGGTGTCACTCGCCATCAACTTGCGCAAGGCAGGCTTCTATTCGGACGGCGACCGCCAGGAATTGACCGATGCCCAGCTCAAGCTGTCCTATGATTTCTCCAAGGACACGATCGAACTCGCGGATTCCATTGCGCGCTTCGAGGAGACGGTCATCCCGCTCTCGGGGGGCATCATCGATCTCGACCGGCTTCCCGAGGGGCCGAGTTTCGGCAAGGGCTTCGGCCTGGATCTGGTGGTGACCGACGGGCGGGCGAATGTGCCGACGGCCGGCGAGACGCCGTTTCCCTTCTTCCTGAAGGGCTATGGCCGCTACCTGGTCGATGAGAACCTGTTGCAGCTCGACACGCTTGATGCCTCGACGCCCGGTGGCAACATGCGCGGCAAACTGCAGATGCGTTTCGGCGGAACAGGCCCCGAGATCCGCTTCAACGGCGAGGTGCACGACATGCGCACGAGCGTTGTCAAGCAGCTCTGGCCTTACTGGATCGCCTCGAAACCGCGGGCTTGGGTGCTTGAAAACCTCTTCGGTGGCGTCATTCCACGCGGCACGATCGAAGTCTTCATTCCACAGAACCGGCTGTCGATCGATCCGAAACCCGTGCGCCTGGATGCCGACGAGCTGAAGATCGGTTTCGATCTGGAGGATGCCCGGCTGAACCTCACCGGGGACCTGCCGCCTCTCCGTGATGTCTATGGTCGGTTCGACATGGTGGGGGAACGGGTCGACGTCGACATCCGATCGGCTGGATCATTCTTTCCATCCGGGCGCATGGTGACGCTCGATCGGGGCAAGCTCAGCCTTCAGGACGCCTATGAAAAGCCGCTCATGGCGGATCTCGAACTCGATATCAGCGGTGCCGCCGACGCCGTGGCGGAGCTCGTTTCGTTCAAGCCCATCGAGGCGCTGCGTGTCGTGGACTTCAAGCCTGAGGATTTTGCCGGCAAGGTGCGCGGAAAGGCGAAAATCCGCCTCGGTCTGGTGCCGGACCAGCAGCCGCCGGCCCCGAGCTGGACGGCGGACGTCACTCTCGAAGACGTCGATGTAGTGAAGCCGTTCGATGGCCGGAAAATCAACGACGTGACCGGCAAACTCACCGTCGATGCGGACAAGGCGAAGCTCGATGCCGACGCCAGGATCGACGACGTGCCTATGAAGGTGGTGCTCACCGAACCTGTGCGCCGGGGCGAGGGGGAGGTGGCGCGTGAAAGCGTGGTCACCGCAACGCTCGACAATGCGAGCCGCGAGAAGCTCGTGCCGGGGCTCGGCGAGATCGTCAGCGGCCCGATGAAGATCGAATTGCGCCGCGTTGACGAAACCCGTCAGGCCGTGTCCGTCGATCTGCGGTCTGCGACACTGACCTTCCCCTGGGTCGGCTGGGCGAAAGGGCAGGGCATCGGCGCCACTGCGAAATTCGAACTGTCGAAGAAGGGTGCTCAGTCGCTGATCGAGAAGTTCGAACTCGACGGGGATGGCTTCGGCGCATTAGGCGACATGTCTGCCGACGACAGGGGGCTGGTGTCCGCCAATCTGTCCGGTGTTCGCCTGGCGCCCGGGGATAACGTGGCCCTGACGATACGGCTCAACAAGGGCGTGTATTCGGTTGTCGCCAAGGGAAGTGTCCTCGATGCACGCTCGCTGATCTCGACGATACAGCAACCATCCGGTGATGCCGGAAAGGCCGGGGCCTCGAACACGTCGCTTCGGATCGAGGGGCGATTTGAACGTGTCCTGGGCTTCGGAGGCGAACAGCTGTCCGGCGTGTCCGTCGTCTATTCGTCAGCCAAGGGGCGGCTCAGCGGAGTGGATTTTTCCGGTATCACGGGCAGCGGCCAGGCTCTGGTCGCAAAGTTGCGGCAACCGAGCGGGCGGCGTGAACTCTCCGTGACGACAAGCGACGCCGGCGCCGTTCTGCGTTTTCTGGATACCTACAAGCGTCTGGGCGGAGGGCTTGCCAATCTCCGGCTGACTGAAACTCGAGAAGGCGCCTGGAGCGGCAATCTCGACCTGCGCAATTTCAAGGTGCAGAACGAAGAGCGCCTGCAGAGTATTGTCACGACGCCGACCGGTGCCGATGGACGAAGCCTCAACAGCGCGGTCCGCAGCGATACCGATGTCAGCTCTGCGGCTTTCCAGCGTGCCTTTGCGCGGCTCGCCGTGGTCGATGGCACGCTCAGCCTGGAGAACGGCATCGTGCGTGGGGAACAGATCGGTGCCACCTTCCAGGGCATCGTCCGGGATCCGGCCGGGCGGATCGATCTGACCGGCACCTTCATGCCCGCCTATGGCTTGAATCGGCTGTTCGGCGAACTGCCGGTCATCGGTGCGATCCTCGGCAACGGCCGCGACCGGGGCCTGCTCGGCATCACCTTCAAGCTGACTGGCGCGACCACCAAGCCCAATCTCGTGATCAACCCGCTCTCGATCATCGCGCCGGGCGTCTTTCGCCAGATCTTCGAGTTCCGCTGAGGCGGTGCGACCTCAGTCGCGCTCGATGATGATCACCGGCAGGGCCAGACGCCGTGCGGCAATGATCTTGGCATAGCCGGCGGGGCCACCCGAATTGCGACAGACGAGATGTGAAATTCCATGCGCCGTGAACAGATCGGCCTCCCGGTCGGGATCGCTGGCCGGTTTGCCAAGCAGGAGTGTGTGGTCCGCGAAGGCAAGCTGTATCTCCGGCGAATCCACCATGCGAATGACGAAGCGGCAATCACTGCGCCCCTGGAAGGCGTCGAGATATTGCCGACCGAGCGCCAGGAACACGGTTGCGCCGGCTGGCAGGGCATCCGCTGCGGCGGTCAGCGAGGGGACGGGCTTCCACCGGTCGCCAGGTTGCTTCTGCCAGCGTGGCCGCAAGCATTGTTCGAGACGGACACCCGCGATCGCAGCCGCCTGGATGGCGTTTTCGCTGATCCGCCGGGCAAACGGGTGGGTGGCATCGATCATTCGCGCGAAACCTTCCGCCCGCAGATAGGTCGCAAGCCCCTCGGGGCCGCCGAAACCGCCGATCCTGACGGCACCCACCGGCAGCACGGGATCGACCGTCCGCCCTGCAAGCGAGGTCGTGACGTCATGTCCCTCTGCGCAAAGCCGTTGGGCAAGGGTCCGGGCCTCCGACGTTCCGCCGAGAATCAGGATTTTTTGCGGGGTGTCTTGCCGATCAGTTGGCATGGGCGATGATCGTTCCCTTGCGGTCGGTCACGATGATGTCCACGCTCACACCGCTGTCGCGAAGCACCTCTTCTGCACTTCGTTTGGCCGCTTCGGCAATGGATCGTGCGATGTCGATACCCTCTTCCGACAGGATTGTCAGAACCTCCATGGCGGTGTTTGCATGCTCGACCGCCGCGCGCTGGGCGTCGCTCAGGGACTGGCTGCAAGGCAATGACAGAAAGAACTGATTGTCGACCTGGCTGCGCGACGAGTGCAGGTCGAGCGCGCCCTGGGCAAGCTTGGTCATCTTGGCGAAACCACCCGCAACCGTCAGACGTGGCACGGGATGGGCGCGGAGGTATTTAAGCAGGCCGCCGGCAAAATCGCCCATGTCGATCAGCGCGCCATCCGGCAGGCGATGAAAGTCCTGCGCCGCCTTCTCCGAGGTCGAGCCCGTGGCGCCGAGCAGATGCGTCAGGCCCTCGGCGCGGGCCACGTCGATGCCGCGATGGATGGAATGAATCCAGGCCGCGCAGGAGAAGGGATGCACCACACCCGTCGTGCCGAGGATCGAAATGCCGCCGAGAATGCCGAGCCTCGGGTTCCAGGTCTTCTCCGCAATGGTCGCGCCGCCGGGCACCGAGATCCGGATCTCGAGATCGGGCGATACATCGTGTTCACCGGCCAGTGTCTCGACCACCGCCGTCATCATGGCGCGGGGCACCGGATTGATGGCCGGTTCCCCGACGCCGATCGGCAGGCCGGCCTTGGTCACGGTTCCAACGCCGTCGCCGGCCACAAAGCGGATGCCGCTTCCGGGCGGCAGCCTTGTCACGGTGGCGATTACGGTGGCGCCATGGGTCACATCCGGATCATCGCCCGCATCCTTGACGATGCCCGCAAAGACGCTTTGCCCGTCCATGCCTTCCCGGGCCAGCGCGAAGGCGGGTGTTTCGCCTTTGGGCAGGGTGATCGAGACTGGATCCGGAAAGCTCCCGGTCAGCAGCGCCGTATAGGCGGCTTTGGTCGCGGCCGTCGCGCAGGCGCCGGTCGTCCAGCCTTTGCGCAGCGGTGCGCCTTCCGGCTTTTCCAGCCGCCCGTCTTCGGCGGCGTTCTTTGCGTCTTTTCGATCGGCATCGCTCATGGCTCGCTTATAGGCGAGCTGGCTGCCCGGCGGAAGGCATGGGGCGGCAGGTTGCGTGCGGAAAGCGTCGGGGCGGAATTGCAATTTTTATCGACGGGGCCTAGACCATGAGCATGAGTGAACCGACGCGTCTTGCCCTGCCCACGAGCCTGCCGGCCATCGAGCCTGGCCAGGTGTGGCTGGCCGGTGCCGGCCCCGGTGATCCGGGCCTTTTGACCCTGCTTGCAGCGAAGGGCCTGTCGGAAGCCGACGTCATTGTTCACGACGCACTGGTCAACGAGGATTGCCTCAAGCTCGCGCGCAGCGGTGCCGTGCTCGAATATGCCGGCAAACGTGGCGGCAAGCCGTCTGCCAAACAGCGTGACATCTCGTTGCGTCTCGTCGAACTCGCCAAGGCCGGCCACCGTGTTCTTCGTCTGAAGGGTGGCGATCCCTTCGTCTTCGGACGGGGTGGCGAAGAGGCACTGACGCTGATCGAACATGGCGTGCCCTTCCGTATCGTGCCGGGCATCACGGCCGGCATCGGTGGTCTTGCCTATGCCGGCATTCCCGTCACCCATCGCGAAGTCAACCACGCCGTCACTTTCCTGACCGGGCATGATTCCTCCGGCGTCGTGCCCGATCGCATCGACTGGGATGCGATCGGTCGCGGATCACCTGTCATTGTCATGTATATGGCGATGAAACATATGGGACAGATCACGGCCAATCTTATCTCGGCAGGTCGCCGGGCCGACGAGCCCGTCGCCTTCGTCTGCAATGCGGCGACACCGCAACAGACCGTGCTTGAGACGACGCTTGCGCGGGCCGAGGCCGACATGCTGGCCGCCGGTATCGAGCCTCCGGCCATCGTGGTGATCGGCGAAGTCGTCCGGCTCCGTCCTTCGCTTGACTGGCTGGGCGCCATGTCCGGGCGCAAACTCCTGCCCGATCCATTCGGCACGGACCGGAAAGACACGGCATGAGCGGACTGCTGATTGCCGCGCCGGCTTCCGGTTCCGGCAAGACGGTGGTGACGCTTGGCCTGATGCGGGCCTTTCGCCGTCGCGGAGTGCCAGTGGCCCCTGGCAAGGCCGGCCCTGACTATATCGACACGGCGTTTCACGCAGCCGCAAGCGGAGCGCCCTGCTTCAATTTCGATCCCTGGGCCATGCGTCCAGCGTTTCTCAGGTCGCAAGCCGCCCGTTGTTCCGAGACCGGCACATTGATCGTCGAAGCCATGATGGGACTGTTCGATGGTGCCGCCGATGGCAGCGGCTGTGCCGGCGATCTGGCCGTTTGTCTCGCTCTGCCTGTGGTGCTCGTCGTAGACTGCGCCCGCACCTCGCAATCGGTGGCGGCCCTGGTCACCGGCTTTGCGCGGTTCCGGCCGGATGTCCGGGTGGCCGGCGTCATTTTCAACCGCGTCGGCAGCGACAGGCATGACACCATGCTGCGTGCCGCCATGGCGCAGACCGAGATACCCGTTCTGGGCAGCCTCAGGACCGACCAGAATTTATTGCTTCCGGAGCGGCATCTGGGCCTCGTCCAGGCGGGCGAGCATGAATCGCTGGAGGCCTTTATCGAACGCGCGGCCGATGCCATCGAGGCCGGCGTCGATCTCGATGCCGTTCTGCGATTGGCCGGAGGAGACGTTGCCAAGTCTTCCGGGCCTGTCCCGGCCGGCATACCGCCGCTTGGCCAGCGGATCGCTGTCGCCCGTGACCTCGCTTTCGCCTTCTCCTATCGGCATCTGCTCGAAGGCTGGCGCGCGCAGGGGGCGGAGCTCTCGTTCTTTTCTCCACTCGCGAACGAGGCACCGGTCGCGGATGCCGACGCCGTCTATCTGCCTGGCGGCTATCCGGAACTGCATGCCGGCGTGCTTGCCGATGCCTTGCACTTTCGCACGGCCATGACGACCGCTTCTGCCCGGGGCACCCGGATCTACGGTGAGTGCGGCGGCTATATGGTGCTGGGCGACGGGCTGATCGATGCCGATGGCCACACCCACGCCATGCTCGGCCTCTTGCCCGTCGTGACGAGTTATGCGAGCCGCAAGCGCCATCTCGGCTACCGTCGACTTCGCTCGCGCGCGCCCGATCTATTCGCGGGCGCCCTGACGGCCCATGAATTCCATTATTCCACGGTCGTGTCGGAAGGGGCCGGAGATCGTCTGTTCGATGCGGAAGACGCGCTCGGCGAAAGCCTCGGCGCCGTCGGCCTGCGCCGCGGCACGGTTGCCGGTTCCTATATGCATCTCATCGATCTTGCCGGAGGGCAGCAATGAGCGGCCCGATCCAGCATGGTGGCGGGCTTGCAGCAGCTGCTGCACAGTATGGCGGCCGGATCGAGGACTGGCTCGACCTGTCCACCGGCATCAACCCATGTCCGCCGGGCCTGCCCGACATACCCATGCGTGCCTGGCATCGCCTGCCCGATCGGGAGCGGGATATGGCAGCGCGCGAGGCCGCACGCACCTACTACACTTCGGCGGCACGCCTGCCGCTGCCTGTGCCCGGCACGCAATCCGTCATCCAGTTGCTGCCGCGTCTCGTCCCTGCGGGCGGTCGCGTCGCCGTGCTTACCCCGACCTATGGTGAGTATGAACGGGCCTTCACGCTTGCCGGTATTTCTGTCGATGCGATCGCCGACCTCGGTGAGATCGGCCCCGCGCACAGTCTCGTCGTCGTCGTGAACCCCAACAATCCCGATGGCCGTCTGCTCGGGCGGGACGCATTGCAGGCGCTGGCCAGTGATCTTGGCAGTCGTGGCTGTTTGCTCGTCGTGGACGAGGCATTCGGCGATACGGAGCCGGAGCAAAGCGTGGCAGCCGGGACTGCTTCCAACCTCATTGTCTTCCGCTCCTTTGGCAAGTTCTTCGGGCTTGCCGGCATTCGCCTCGGCTTCGTCATCGCGGATGAAAGCCTCACCCGCCAGTTTGCCGATTGGCTCGGCCCCTGGGCCGTGTCCGGCCCCGCGCTCGTGCTTGCCCAGCACCTGATGTCTTCGGACACTTCCGTCATCCGTGACCAGATCCGGCAGCGTTCACAGGCTCTTGGCCGCGTTCTGTCAAAGGCCGGGCTCACGGTGCGGGGAGGAACAGACCTGTTCCAGCTGGTGGAGGATCGCGCGGCCGGTGCTCTGCACGCGCATCTCTGCAGCCGTCATATCCTGACGCGCAGATTCGACTACCGGCCCGACTGGCTGCGTTTCGGCCTCGCGCCCGATCCGGCCGGCGATAGCCGTCTGGGCGCCGCGCTCAAGTCATTCCCGAGGTGATCGCATGAGCCATCTCCTGCAGCTGCTGCTCGCTATCGGGCTAGACCGGATCGTCGGGGACCCGCCCTGGCTCTGGCGCCGCCTGCCGCACCCGGTCGTGGTCTTCGGCAAGGCGATCGATCTCTTCGAGAAGCCGCTCAACCGCTCGACCTTCACGGCCGAAGGCCGCCGGTTGAATGGTGCCGTGACGATCCTGTTGCTGCTTTCCGGCTCGGCTGCCGTCGGCTGCATGCTTTCATGGTTCTTCGATCATCTCGGCCTGATTGGAGTGCTGCTCGAAGTCATTGTCGTCGCAGTCTTCCTCGCGCAGAAAAGTCTCGGCGATCACGTTCAGGCCGTCGCAGACGGGCTGCAGCGGGAGGGGCTGGAAGGCGGTCGGCTTGCGGTCGCGTTGATCGTCGGTCGCGATCCGAAGACGCTGGGCGAGGCGGGTGTCTCACGCGCTGCGATCGAAAGTCTGTCTGAAAATTTCGCCGATGGCGTCGTGGCACCGGCGCTCTGGTATGCGATTGCCGGCTTGCCGGGCATGCTCGCCTACAAGATGCTGAACACGGCCGATTCGATGATCGGGCACAAGAACGAGCGCTTTCTCGACTTTGGCTGGGCCTCGGCGCGACTCGATGATCTCGCCAACTGGCCCGCAGCGCGGCTGGCCGCCGGTTTCATCGCCCTGGCGGCGGCAGTGAGGCTCGGGGCAGGGGCCGGCCGTCGCTCGATGTCGGTTGCGCTGCGTGACAGTGGATTGCACCGCTCGCCGAATTCCGGCTGGCCGGAAGCGGCCATGGCCGGCGCGCTCGATCTGCAGCTGGCGGGCCCGCGCGTCTATGGCGGCGTCCGGGTGAGCGAGCCGATGATGCATGCAGGCGGACGTGACAATGCCGGTCCCGCAGATATTCTCGGAGGTATCGGCGTTTTCTATGCGGCTTGTGCGATCATGGCGGCGGTCGTCGCGCTCACCTGGCTTGCGATTCGCCTGCTCTGAGCTGGTTGAACCGATCGACAAATCGGGCAGTACGGAACGTGTTCGTCGGCGAGGCGATGATTCAGTCGATCCCGGCTGCGTCTTGCAGGCGGTCGAGCTTTGGCACGATGACGTGGCGGTTGTTCTCGATGACGATGACGCCGTCCTTGCGCAGCTTCGTCATCTGGCGGCTGACGGTCTCGATCGTCAGGCCGAGGAAGTCGGCGATGTCGGCGCGCGACAGCGGCAGGTCGAAGGTCTGGACACCTTCGGTTTCCGGGTCGATGTGGGTGGCGATCAGGTAGAGGAAGCTCGCGACCTTTTCCTGGGCTGTCTTGCGGCCCAGCGTCAGCATCCAGTCGCGGGCCTCGTCCAGCTCCTTCAACGACTGGGAATGCAGCTTGCGCTCCATGTCGGGCACTTCGCCCACCATGCGTTCGACGACATTGCGCGGGAAGGTGCAGATCTCGGTGTCGGTCGCCGCTTCCGCCGTGATCGTGCTCTCACCGAGAAAGGGGCGGCCAAGGAAATCCGGCGCGAATTGCAGGCCGACAATTTGCTGGCGGCCATCGGCCATCATCTTCGACAGCTTGATGACGCCCTTCAGGATATTGCTGTAGCTTCCGACCTGTTCGCCCTGGCCGACAACCTCGTTCCCGGCATCGATGCGGCGGCGGATCGAGTGACGGTTGATCTCGGCCAGTTGGGCGGCCGTGAGCACCGAGCACAGGCCGCCATGGCGCGCTTCGCAGGAACGGCATACGACAGGAGCGTCGCATTGGGGGATGTCTTTTCTGTAGGTATCCATGGTCTTGCCACCCCATCGCCCCGGTTTCGGCTGCAGCTTGCCGTGCCCGGTCGGCGGCCCGCCGGAGCCTGTGAGTTCCAATAAACTCTGTGTGGGAACACTATCAGCAAATTGATCGAAGTCAAAGAGCCGGCCGCTTGCTGCCGCTATCTTCGGTCGTAGCTCGACACATCCTAAGGCAGCGCAAAATCATGCAGAATTCCCTCCTGGCCAAGTATTCTGGCGCTGTCCCGCGCTATACGAGCTACCCGACGGCGCCACATTTTCACGAGGATGTCGATTGCGACAAATATGCACAGTGGCTGAAGGCAATCACGGGTGACGAGCGGATCTCACTCTATGTCCACATCCCCTATTGCGACCGCCTTTGCTGGTTCTGTGCCTGCCACACCAAGCATACGCTGAAATACGAGCCCATCACTATCTATCTGGAAGCATTGAAGAAGGAGATCGCGACCGTCGGCGCGCTGGTCAGCCGCGACGCCGCCGTGACCGCCGTGCATTTCGGCGGCGGTTCTCCGACCATGGTGCGACCGGACGACCTGGTCGAACTGATGGACGCCCTTCGTTCCGCCTTCCGCTTTGCCGATGACGTGGAGATCAGCGTCGAGATGGATCCGAATGATCTCGATGAACCGCGCTATGATGCGCTTGCCGCCATCGGCATGACGCGTGCAAGCCTCGGCGTTCAGGATTTCCACCCAGAGGTGCAGAAGGCGATCAATCGCATTCAAACATTTGAACATACGAAATCGGTGGTGGACGCGGTGCGCGCCCGTGGCGTGCATTCGGTCAATTGCGACATTCTCTACGGTCTGCCACACCAGACGCAGGCGACCGTGGCGGAGACGGTCAGGGATATCCTGTCGCTCGCACCCGATCGCATCGCTCTCTTCGGCTATGCGCATGTTCCGTGGATGAAGAAGCATCAGACGATGATCAAGGAAGAGGTCTTGCCCGGCCTTGAAGAGCGGTTCGCGCAGATGAGCCTCGCCGCTTCGCTGCTTATCGATGCCGGATACGAGCCTGTCGGTATCGACCACTTCGCGCTGCCGAAGGACCGCATGGCGATCGCGGCGAGGGAGGGGCGCCTGCGGCGGAATTTCCAGGGTTATACGGATGATGCGGCGGAAGCCCTGATCGGGCTTGGCGCATCCTCCATCGGTCAGTTTCCGCAAGGCTATGTCCAGAACATGCCGGCAACCGGCGAGTATCAGCGCATGGCGGAAGCCGGCGGGCTTGCGGCCGTGCGCGGCGTGGAGGTGAGCGACGACGACCGGCTGCGTCGGCGTGTGATCGAGGAGATCATGTGCCGTTTCACGTTCTCATTCGCGGAACTGACGGCCGAGTTCGGCAATGCGGTCGATGTCATCGTCGCGGAAGCGCGAGCCTTTGCACAGTCGAACCAGGACGGCATCTGTCTGATGGAGGGCGATCGTTTCGTCATCACCGATGCCGGCCGGCCCTTCGCCCGGACCATCGCTGCTGTGTTCGACGGCTATCTGTCGAGCGGCAAGGGGCGCCACTCGATTGCTGTTTAGGCAACACTACGCCTGCAAATTTCGCGACTGCACAAAACCACCATTGGCATTTCACGCCATTTTCCTTATGTGGAACCCAGAATTTTAGACATATGAGGTACGAGCGTGACCGCTACATTCGACAAAGTTGCCGACATCATCGCAGAGACCAGCGAAATCGATCGCGAGACGATCACGCCGGAAAGCCATACGATCGATGACCTCGGCATCGACAGCCTCGACTTCCTCGACATCGTCTTTGCGATCGACAAGGAATTCGGCATCAAGATCCCGCTCGAGCAGTGGACGCAGGAAGTCAACGAAGGCAAAGTTTCGACCGAGGAATACTTCGTTCTGAAAAACCTCTGCGCCAAGATCGACGAACTCAGGGCCGCCAAGGCTTGAGCCGCCACGCGGCGGAGACACGTCATGTTGCTTGAATATTTCCAGATGATTGACAAGGTCGAGAGCGTTGATCTCGGCCTTGGCCTTTTGAAGGCCACCTCGACCGTGCCGATGGAAAGCCCCGTCTTCGAGGGGCATTTCCCCGGCATGCCGCTCGTGCCGGGCGTGCTTCTGATCGAGACCATGGCGCAGGCCTCCGGAATGCTGCTGCTTGCGGTCAAGGACTTCGAAGCCATGCCCTTCCTGATGTCGGTCGACGGCGCCAAGATGCGCACCTTCGTCGAACCGGGCGCCGTGCTCGACATCGAGGCTGTGCTCGAACATGACGGTTCAGGTTTTGCCGTTACCAAGGCCAAGATCACGAGCGCAGGCAAGAAAGTCTGCGATGCACAGTTGAAGCTGCGCACCATGCCCTTCTCCGAGGTGCCGCTCGCCCCGATCGTGCGCAAACGCGCCGAGGAGATCGGTCTGATCGCGGCCATGACGTCCCAGGCTTAAGGCGCATTCGGCCGCAAGCGCGCAATCTGCTATTGACCTTGGGGCCTTATTCGGGAAAACCCGCATTTTACGTCGGCCAGCCCGCCGACGAGAGGATTGCATATGGTCAAACAACCGAATGATGTGGTGATCACCGGCGTCGGGATCGTCACCTGCCACGGCACCGGCAAGGAAGCGCATATCGCGCTCCTTTCCCAGAAGACCGCTCCCGAACCGGTGCTCGAGGCCGAAAAGTTCAAGCCCTATGTCGTGCACAAGCTGCCCGAGATGGACTGGTCGCAGCAGATCGCCAAGCGCGGCGACCAGCGCCAGATGGAGAACTGGCAGCGCCTCGGCGTCTTCGCCGCCGGCCTTGCGCTTGATGATGCCGGCATGAAGGACGATGCAGACGCCTGCGGCACCATGGACCTCATCGTGGCGGCCGGGGGCGGCGAGCGTGACATTGCCGTCGACAGCCTGATCGTCGACGAGGCGCTGAAGCGCAACGACCGCGAGAAATTCCTGATCGAGAAGCTGAAGACCGAGCTTCGCCCGACGCTTTTCCTGGCGCAGCTCTCCAACCTGCTCGCCGGCAATATCTCGATCGTGCACAAGGTCACCGGTTCGTCGCGCACCTTCATGGGCGAAGAAGCGGCCGGCATCTCCGCGATTGCGACCGCCTTCGCCCGCATCAAGGCCGGCCAGTCGACCCATACGCTTGTCGGCGGTGCCTTTGTTGCAGAGCGTCCTGACATTCTGCTGCTGGTCGAGGGCATCCGCGCTCATCAGACGGGTCCCTGGCAATCGCTCTGGTCGCGTGACGGCTCGTCAGGCGGCGGCATGATCCTGGGCACGGTCGGCGCTTTCCTCGTGCTTGAATCCCGCGAACATGCCGAAGCGCGGGGCGCGCATATCTATGCCGTGCTCGACGCAGTCGAAGGCGATCGCGGCAATCGCGACGAGGGCAAGCTCGAAACGCGTCTCGGGCAGATGGTGCCGGAAGCCGCGTCCTTGGCTGCTGCTGATACGGTGGTCTTCTCGGGCGCTTCGGGGCTGGCTGACTTGACGCAACGTGAGAAGGCTCACCTTGCGGAACGTTTTGCCGGCATGCCTGTGCGCGGCTATGCGGGTTCGATCGGCCATTCCGTCGAAGCCCAATTCCCGGCAGGCTTGGCGCTCGCGGCTCTCGCCATCGATTCTGGCGCCATCGTGCCGGCCTTCGATCCGGCGCATGAGACGGCGCAGACCGCTCCGGCAAGACATGCCGTCATCTCCACCCTCGGCTATGTGCGGGGCGAAGGCCTCGCCGTACTCTCGGCGAATGCGTGAGGAGAACAGATCCATGACCGACAACCGCTTCAAGGATCATCTCGGCCGCCCGATCATCGCCGTCACCGGCATGGGCGTCATCACGTCGCTCGGCCAAGGGCTGGCCGACAACTGGTCAAAGCTCACCTCGGGTCAGTCCGGCATCCATTACATCAAGCGCTTCGATACCGAGGGCATGTCGACCCGCATCGGCGGCACGGTCGATTTCATCGCCGTTCCCGCCAACAATGCCGTCGAGCGCTCCTATGCGCTGGCCCGCGAGACGACCATCGAGGCGCTGGCACAGGCCGGCATCAATGGCGATTTCAACGGCCCGCTCTTTCTGGCTGCCCCGCCGGTCGAGCCGGAATGGCATGACCGCTTTGCGCTGGCCGAACGGGCGCCTGCCTCGACCCAGCCAGGCGATGCCTATGACCGTTTCCTCGCCGCCATGCGCGAAAAACCGGATCCGGTCTTCCTCGAAGCCGTGCAGTTCGGCTCGATCTCCGAGCGTTTGTCCGACAAGTTCGGGACGCGCGGCCTTCCCGTGACCCTTTCGACGGCCTGTGCCTCCGGTGCCACCGCGATCCAGCTCGGCGTCGAGGCGATCCGCCAGGGCCGCACGACACGCGCGCTGACGGTTGCGACCGACGGTTCGATCAGCCCGGAAGCGGTCATCCGCTTCTCGCTTCTGTCGGCGCTGTCCACCCAGAACGATCCGCCGGAAAAGGCTTCCAAGCCGTTCAGCAAGGAACGCGACGGCTTCGTCATCGCCGAAGGCGCGGCAACGCTGGTGCTGGAATCGCTGGAATCGGCGATTGCCCGTGGCGCCAAGGTTCTCGGCATCATCAAGGGCTGCGGTGAAAAGGCCGATCACTTTCACCGCACACGGTCCTCGCCGGATGGCGGCCCCGCGATCGCAACGATCCGTGCGGCATTGTCCGACGCGGGCCTGTCGGAAGATGCGATCGGCTATATCAACGCCCATGGCACGTCGACGCCTGAAAACGACAAGATGGAATATGGCGCCATGCTGTCGGTCTTCGGCGACAGGCTGAAGGACGCAATTCCAGCATCGTCGAACAAGTCGATGATCGGCCACACGCTGACGGCGGCCGGTGCAGTCGAGGCGGTGTTCTCGATCCAGACCATGCTGTCCGGCACAGTGCCGCCAACCATCAACTACACGAACCCCGATCCCTCGATCGTGCTCGATGTGGTGCCGAACGTGAAGCGGGAGGCCTCGGTTTCGGCGGTTCTCTCCAATTCCTTCGGCTTCGGCGGCCAGAATGCCAGCCTTGTCATGACGCGGGAACCGGTCTAAGGCCTGCGCCATCAATTCGGGACGTCATCCTCGGCCTGCAGCCGAGGATCCACGCATCTCGCAAGAACAACGAAGGTCGGCAGACGCCCGGGACACGTCCGGGTGTGATGGGAGCGTGACGACGCCTCGTCTGCCCCGTAGGCCCTGAAGGAAACATGTCATGCGCGCATTGCAACTCGTCGAAGATCGCAAGCTTGAAATCGTCGACCTGCCGGAGCCGGAAGCTCCCGGTCCGGGTGAGGTTACGCTGCGCGTCAAGGCCGTGGCGCTGAACCACATCGATGTCTGGGGCTGGCGCGGCATGGCTTTTGCCAAGCGCAAGATGCCGCTCGTCATCGGCGCGGAAGCCTCCGGTGTCGTCGAAGCGATCGGCCCCGGCGTCGGCAATATCCTGCCGGGCCAGCTCGCTGCCGTCTACGGTGCGCGTACATGTGGTCTCTGCAAGCCGTGCCGCGAAGGTCGCGACAATCTTTGTGAAAACGTGTCGGGCGTGCATGGTTTCCATCTCGACGGCTTCGCGCAGGAGAAGATCAACCTGCCGGCCCGCCTGCTGGTGCCGGCACCTCCCGGTGTTGACGCGATCGGCGCGGCGCTCGCTCCCGTCACCTTCGGTACGGTCGAGCACATGCTGTTCGACAATGCCAAGCTCCAGCCGGGCGAAACCATTCTCGTCCATGCCGGCGGTTCGGGCATCGGCACTGCCGCCATCCAGCTCGCCAAGAAGATCGGTTGCACCGTCATCACCACCGTCGGCTCCGATGACAAGATCGAGCCGGCCAAGGCGCTGGGTGCCGACCACGTCATCAACTACCGGACCGACCGTTTCGAAGGCGTGGTGCGCAAGCTCACCAAGAAGAAGGGCGTCGACGTCGTTTTCGAACATGTCGGCAAGGACACCTTCGCAGCCTCAATGTTCTGCCTGAAGCGCGGCGGCCGCCTGGTTACGTGCGGCTCGACCTCTGGCGTGTCGACCGAGGTCAACCTGATGATGCTGTTCCAGCAGCAGCTCAAGCTCATCGGCTCTTTCGGCTGCCGCATGGAGAATATGGCCGATGCCATGCAGAAGATGGCGCGTGGCCTCGTTCATCCCGTCATCGACACGCAGGTCTCCTTCGATGACATCGACAAGGCGCTCGCCCGCATGGAAGGCCGCCAGGTCTTCGGCAAGATCATCCTGAAGATGGATTGATCCGGTGCGGATGTTCGTTACCCGGATCGTTCTGGCGCTGCGCAAGTTCTATCATTGGTCCGTGGCGCAGATCGCGTTCGGCTTCCTGACGGCGCTCAAGATATTTCCGGCGGATTCGGCGATCAACTTTGCCGACCGGCTGATGCGCTGGCTCGGCCCGAAGACGAAGCGACACCGGTTGATGCTGGTCAACCTGCGCAATGCGTTTCCGGAGAAATCCGAGGCCGAGCGCGAGGTGATTGCGCTTGCGAGCTGGGGCCATATGGGCCGGCTCGCGGCTGAATATGTCTTCCTCGACCAGCTCTTCGATATCGATCCGGAAAAGCCGGGCGAGGGCAGGGTGGAGGTGTCAGGGGTCGAGCAATTCCTTGACCTGCGCGACAATCCGCGGCCCTTCATCGTTTTTACCGGCCACACTGCGAATTTCGAGTTGCTTCCCGTGGCGGGCGCTGCCTTCGGTCTCTTCGTCACGGTTCTCTTCCGGCCGCCGAACAATCCCTACATCGCCGAGAAGGTCTTCGAGTTTCGTCGCAAGCGCATGGGCAATCTCGTTCCCTCGCATGCCGGATCCTCCTTCGCGCTCGCGCGCCAGCTCGAGCAGGGCGGCGGCGTCGGTGTGCTCGTCGACCAGAAGTTCAAGAAGGGACTGGAGACGCAGTTCTTCAACAATCCGGTCCGGACCAATCCTCTGCTTGCCAAGCTTGCCCGGCAGTTCGACTGCGAGGTCTATCCCGCCCGTTGCATCCGCCTGCCCGGAAACCGCTTCCGGCTGGAGATCGAACCGCGGGTCACGATGCCCCGCAACGACAAGGGACAGATCGACGTCACGGCCACGGCACAGATGCTGAACGACAAGGTCGAGGCATGGGTGCGCGAATATCCGGAGCAGTGGCTCTGGTATCACGACCGCTGGGACATCAAGCGCACGATCTGATTCGCCAGCAACGGGTTTCTCTTGCCTGCCGGCGTCGCGCGGCTTTGCTCTGCGCGCTCTCTGCCTGTCCCCTCAATTTTCATTGGTAATTTCATTAAGCCGGACCGATATTTTTTGGGCTGGGCCGCAGCCGGACACTCGCAGCGATTGAAGGTGACACGACCTCATGTTAGGGACGGCCGGATGAGTGTGACGTGAACCGGTTCTGCGTC
Organism: Rhizobium sp. 'Codium 1'; assembly: GCF_020889605.1. Classification (NCBI taxonomy): domain Bacteria; kingdom Pseudomonadati; phylum Pseudomonadota; class Alphaproteobacteria; order Hyphomicrobiales; family Rhizobiaceae; genus Rhizobium; species Rhizobium sp. 'Codium 1'. Next base: position 244,405 of record NZ_JAJGPW010000004.1, on the reverse strand, counting down.
ACACCGCAGTGATGAGGTTGCGAATGTCTGTTGGCGAGTTCCGTGATTCGAATCTGCGCGCGATGTTCGAAGCGGTTTCGGTGAAAAAGCTGCAGTTGCAACAGGCGATTCGCAGCGGCAACGATCAGCTCGTCCGGGTGCTCGATCGCGAAATCGATCCGCTCATCTCGGAGTTGATCAGCTATCGCGCCGCCGATCTCGACGACATCTACCTTCAGATGCGCCTCCTCACCAAGTTCCTGCGCGATGATGCCGACGACCGCTCCTGCGTGCTTCGGCATGCCGCGATGATGTCCTTGCTGGTCGAGCGCTATTTCGGGCCGAAGCGGGCTCAGGAAACGCCGATGCCTCAGGTGAGCGAGCGCCATGCCCGGCTCGGCGGCGACGACGAGCAGCTCAACGAGGCGATCCTCAACAACCTGCCGGAACGTGTCGCGGTCGTTACCTGCGATTATCGCTACCTCTTTGCCAATACGGCCATGGCGGAGATGCTCGGAAAGCAGCAGATGGAGTTGATTGGCCGAAGCGTCTTCAATCTCGCTCTTGCCGGTGGTTGCGACGAGAGCGTACGTCACGCCCTGGACTCGGCGTTTGCCGGGCGGTCCGGTACCTTCATTGCAAAAATGTCAGCTCAGATGGGGGGGAGCACCGTGCCGGGGCGTTGCAGCCCCTTGCGTGCCGCGGACGGCAGTATCAGCGGTGCCATCCTGACATTCGGTGAACCGGAAACCGTCTTTGGAGATGTCGCCGCCTGAGGCGGTCGATGGGTCTTGTGATTGCGGCGGTCGGCGGCCCGGACGCTGTCTGGTCCGCCCGGCGTCGTCAGTGGTCCGTGACGCCCTGAAGGAGATGCTCTCTTTCAAACGCGATGTGGCGTCGCATGCCTTCGAAGAAGCCGCGCAACATGTAGCCGACGGCCTCCATGTTGACGCTTTCGCCAGAGCCGAGCTTTAACAGCGCATCGGTCAGTTCCTCGGCGAAACACTCATCCTCGCAATGCTCGAATTTCAGCCTCTCGATCGTCGGGCCAAGGCGTTCGGTGGCGTCCGGGTTGGCCTGGAGCATGGGGAATAGGACGGTTTCCTCGTAGTGGTGGATGCCCTTGATGAGCGGACCGAGTGCCTTGGCCGCGTAGATGCATTTCTGGCGGTTGATTCGGGCCGGCAACGAGTCGGCGATCTCCTCCAGTTCCCGGCATAGGGCGAGTTGCTCGCCATGAGCCCGGTTGAGCCAAGACAGGTCGCGCTTGCCCGTGTCGAGCAGAAGATTGCCGGTTCGGGTGGCGCCGCTTTCGGCATGGCCGTTCTGGATACTGGTCAGCATGTCCGTTCTCTCCAACGGGGTCTCCGTCGCGTGGTACCCAAGCAGTCCAGGATACGTACAGCGGGCCTTGCGCCTTGCGGTCTCAAGCCATGGCGCACGACAATTCGCGAAGCCGGTTGTGAAACCAAACCTTGCGAATTTTAGAAGCCGCCGCATTGACTTGGATCAAGGTGGTTTGGGTCCCCCAATGCGATTGGTGCATTCGACGCGGGAGGATTCTTCCCCAGGGCCAGGCTCCCCTCGCGATGAGATCAGCAAGCGTTGGGGGATTCCAACAATGAATTATACGTTCGAGACACTGGTGATGGCGGTCCTCGCCTTCGCCGCGCTGCTCGGGGTGGCCTTCACCCAGGACAGTCTCTTTGCAGCCCATATGTGGGTTGCCTTCTTCGTGCTTACGGCAGGCACGATCGTCATGCTGCGTCGGATGCAGTTTGCTCCGTCCACGGCATCCTCCTCCGCTCTCAAGCCTAAGGCGCCGCAGTCCGAGTATTTCGACGAAGTTGTCCGCTACGGCGTGATCGCCACCGTCTTCTGGGGTGTCGTCGGCTTCCTCGTCGGGGTCGTCGTCGCTTTGCAGCTCGCCTATCCCGATCTCAACATCGAGCCCTGGTTTAACTTCGGGCGCATGCGTCCGCTGCACACCTCGGCCGTGATCTTCGCTTTCGGCGGCAATGCGCTGATCGCGACGTCGTTCTACGTGGTCCAGCGGACCTCGCGGGCACGTCTGTTTGGCGGCAATCTCGGCTGGTTCGTCTTCTGGGGCTACCAGTTCTTCATCGTCATGGCCGCCACCGGCTATCTCCTGGGCATCACCCAGGGCCGCGAATATGCCGAGCCGGAATGGTATGTCGATCTCTGGCTGACAGTCGTCTGGGTCGCCTATCTGATCAGCTTCATGGGCACGATCATCAGACGGAAAGAGAGCCATATCTATGTGGCCAACTGGTTCTATCTGTCCTTCATCATCACCATCGCGATGTTGCATATCGTCAACAATCTCGCGATCCCGGTCTCCTTCCTCGGCGTCAAGAGCTATTCGGCCTTTGCCGGCGTCCAGGATGCTCTGACCCAGTGGTGGTACGGCCACAATGCCGTCGGCTTCTTCCTGACCGCAGGCTTCCTCGGCATGATGTATTACTTCGTGCCCAAGCAGGCTGAACGCCCGGTCTATTCCTACCGCCTGTCGATCATCCACTTCTGGGCTCTGATCTTCATGTATATCTGGGCAGGTCCCCACCACCTGCACTACACGGCTTTGCCTGACTGGGCACAGACGCTCGGCATGGTGTTCTCGATCATGCTGTGGATGCCCTCCTGGGGCGGCATGATCAACGGCCTGATGACGCTGTCCGGCGCGTGGGACAAGATCCGGACCGACCCGATCATCCGCATGATGGTCATCGCCATCGCCTTCTACGGCATGTCGACCTTCGAAGGCCCGATGATGTCGATCAAGGCCGTCAACTCGCTCAGCCACTATACCGAATGGACCATCGGGCATGTTCACTCCGGCGCCCTCGGCTGGGTCGGCATGATCACCTTCGGTGCGATCTACTACCTGACGCCGAAGCTGTGGAACCGCAACCGGCTCTATTCGCTGCGCCTGGTCAACTGGCACTTCTGGCTCGCCACACTCGGCATCGTCGTCTATGCCGCCGTGCTCTGGGTCGCCGGCATCCAGCAGGGCCTGATGTGGCGCGAATACGACGAGCAGGGCTTCCTGGTCTATTCCTTCGCGGAATCGGTCGCTGCCATGCATCCCTACTTCGTGCTGCGTGCAGTCGGCGGTACCATGTATCTCCTGGGCGGTTTCATCATGGCCTACAATGTCCTGATGACCATTCTCGGCCACGAGCGCCAGGAAGCGCCGATCGCCGGAACGGTCATGCCTGCTGCCGCGCAGCCGGCTGAATGAAAGGAAGGCTCTCATGTCAATTCTTGATAAACACGCAATCCTCGAGAAGAACACGAGCCTTCTCTTCCTCGGTTCGCTTCTGGTGGTCACCATCGGCGGCATCGTGGAAATCGCTCCGCTCTTCTACCTCGAGAACACCATCGAAAAGGTGGAGGGCATGCGGCCCTATTCGCCGCTCGAACTGGCTGGTCGCAACATCTATGTCCGTGAAGGCTGCTATGTCTGTCACAGCCAGATGATCCGGCCGTTCAAGGACGAGGTCGAGCGCTACGGCCACTATTCGCTGGCAGCGGAGTCGATGTACGATCATCCGTTCCAGTGGGGATCGAAGCGCACGGGTCCTGATCTTGCCCGTGTCGGCGACCGCTATTCCAACGAATGGCACGTCCAGCACCTGATTGAACCGCGCGACGTCGTGCCTGAATCCATCATGCCGAGCTACTCGTATCTGAAGACGACGCCGCTCAAGCTGGTGGATGTCACGATGGACCTCAAGGCCAACAGCCTCGTCGGTGTGCCCTATACCGAAGAGATGCTGGCGCAGGCGCCCGCCGATCTCGCGGCCCAGGCGGATCCGAATGCCGATACGTCCGGCCTGCTGGAGCGCTACCCGAAAGCCAAGATCGGCGACTTCGACGGTGATCCGGCGAAGCTGACGGAAATGGACGCACTCGTCGCCTATCTGCAGATGCTCGGCACGCTCGTCGACTTCTCCACATATGACGACGCAACCGGATACCGCTGAGGAGAGCACCATGGAAACCTATACGGCCATGCGCCACTTCGCCGACAGCTGGGGCCTGCTTGCCATGACCCTTTTCTTCGTCGGAGTCGTGCTCTTCACATTCCGCCCGGGCGGCAAGAAATCCGCCGATGACGCGGCCAGCATCCCTCTCAAGGAGGATTGAACAATGGCAGACAAGAAACACATCGACGAGATCAGCGGCGTCGAGACCACTGGCCATGAGTGGGACGGCATCCGCGAACTGAACAACCCGATGCCGCGCTGGTGGGTCTATACCTTCTACGCGACCATTGTCTGGGCGATCGGCTACACGATCATGTATCCGGCATGGCCGCTGCTGACCGAAAACACCAAGGGTTTGCTCGGTTATTCCAGCCGTGCGGAAGTCGCAGCCGAATTGACCGCAGCGAAGTCCGCACAGTCGGTCTACCTGGACAAGATCGCCGCTCTGCCGCTCGACCAGATCGTCGCCGACAAGGAACTGACCCAGTTCGCCGTCGCCGGCGGCGCGGCCGCCTTCAAGGTGAACTGCTCGCCCTGTCACGGTTCGGGGGCGGCTGGCGGTGCCGGCTATCCCAACCTGAACGATGACGACTGGCTGTGGGGTGGCGATCTGGAAGCGATCCAGGCCAGCATTGCCCACGGCATCCGCTACGACCAGGATCCGGATACCCGGATCTCTGAGATGCCGGCCTTTGCCGACATTCTCGAGGCCGAGCAGATCAAGCAGGTCGCGGCCTATGTGGTCAGCCTGACAGGCACGCCGCTCGATGTCGAGATGGTCGAGCCGGGCAAGGAGCTCTATGCGGACAATTGCGCCTCCTGCCACGCTGACGACGCCCGGGGCAATCGCGACTTCGGAGCGCCGAATCTCGCCGATGCCATCTGGCTGAAGGTCGATGGCGAGGCACAGATTGCAGCGCAGATCCGCCAGCCTCGTCACGGCGCCATGCCCGGCTGGGCTGCGCGCCTTGGCGACACGACCGTGAAACAGCTGACCGTCTACGTTCACCAGCTGGGTGGCGGCGAGTAAGCTTCGCATACATTCTCGACAGCGGGCCGCATTTCAGAATGCGGCCCGTTTCTGTTTCCAGATATGGAAAACGCTATGTCTTGCGACGCTTCGCCGCTGCTTGACTTAAGTCAAGGCAGGCTGGCCGGCGAGATGGGACAAGGCGATCATCAGAAGAAGGTCCTCGTCCCATGAACCTGCATGCCGATCAGACACATGTCGCAGAAACGCCCGATGTCGAGAGACTCGAAGCCGAGGCGGTGATGTCGGCCAAGACCCGCGGGCCGCTTTACGAAGCCCGGAAGAAGATCTTCCCCAAACGTGCCGAGGGCAGCTTCCGCCGCTTCAAGTGGATCGTCATGGCGATCACGCTCGGCATCTATTATCTGACGCCCTGGCTTCGCTGGGATCGCGGTGAATTCGCGCCGGACCAGGCCGTCCTGATCGATATTGCCCATAGGCGCTTCTATTTCTTCTTCATCGAGATCTGGCCGCAGGAGTTCTTCTTCGTCGCGGGCCTGCTCGTCATGGCCGGTTTCGGCCTCTTCCTTCTGACCTCCGCCGTCGGGCGGGCCTGGTGCGGCTATACCTGTCCGCAGACGGTCTGGGTCGATCTCTTTCTCGTCGTCGAGCGCTTCATCGAGGGGGACCGCAATGCGAGGATAAAGCTCGAGGCAGCGCCCTGGACCCTCGACAAGATCTGGAAGCGTGTGAGCAAGCACGCGACATGGATCCTGATCGGCGTTTTGACCGGGGGCGCCTGGATCTTCTATTTCGCCGACGCACCATCGCTTGCCATGGATTTCATCACCGGCAATGCGGCCCCCGTCGCTTACATGACCGTCGCCATCCTGACCGCCACGACGTATGTCTTCGGCGGGCTGATGCGCGAACAGGTCTGTATGTATATGTGCCCCTGGCCGCGTATCCAGGCCGCCATGCTCGACGAGAACTCGCTGGTCGTCACCTATAATGACTGGCGCGGCGAGCCACGGACCCGCCATGCCAAGAAGGCCATCGCTGCCGGCGAATCGATTGGCGATTGCGTCGACTGCAATGCCTGCGTGGCGGTCTGTCCGATGGGCATCGACATCAGGGACGGCCAGCAGCTCGAATGCATCACCTGCGCGCTCTGCATCGATGCCTGCGACGGGGTGATGGACAAGGTCGGCAAGCCGCGCGGCCTGATTGCCTATGCCACGCTCGACGAATACCAGTCGAACATGGCGCTCGCGACCAATGGCGGCGCAACCGCGATCGACCCGAAGAGAGTGCGCAACGACGACGGCAGGTTCTCCGACAAGGTGCGCCACTTCGACTGGCGCGTCATCTTCCGTGCCCGCACGCTGCTCTATATGGGGGTGTGGACGGCTGTCGGCATTGGCATGCTCGTGGCGCTTCTCGGCCGCGACCGTCTGGAACTCAACGTCCTGCACGACCGCAATCCGCAATTCGTGCTCGAATCCGACGGGTCGATCCGCAATGGGTATACGATCCGCATCCTCAACATGATCGCCGTTCCGCGTGATATCGAGGTCTCACTCGAGGGCCTGCCGGATGCGACCATGAAGATCAACGGCATCAGCCAGTCGCCCGCCCGGCTATTCACCGTCTCGGTGGAGCCGGACGAGGCCACGACGCTGAAGGTCTTTGTCACGCTTGCCGGCGACAAGGTCACCGACGCCAACCAGGATTTCCAGTTCGTTGCGAAGGATGCGGGCAGCGACGAGCGCGACGTGTATGATGCAGTCTTCATGGGACCGGGAGCCAGGAAATGAACTCAGAGGCCAAGAAACCCTTCACCTTCACGGGCTGGCACATGCTGGCGATCATGCTGGCCTTCTTTGGCACGATCATCACGGTCAACTTCACCATGGCCTATCTCGCGACATCCACCTGGAGCGGTCTGGTGGTGAAAAACACCTATGTCGCAAGCCAGCAGTTCAACGGCAAGACGGCCGCCATTCGCGATATGCTCGCGACCGGCATTGCCGGCGATCTCCAGGTGGATGGCAAGGGCATGCGCTACCGCCTGACCCTGCCTGAAAACACTCCGGTCGTCGCCGATGCGGTGACCGCCCATTTCAGGCGCCCGGTTGGCACTGCCCAGGATTTCGAATTGCAGCTGGTTCCCGCCGGGGATGGTCTCTATCTGGCAGACAAGGCGATCCTGCCCGGGAGCTGGATCGTCGAAATCCAGGCGACAAAGGATGCAAAGCTGATCATGCATGAGGCGAAGCGGGTCACCGTTTCGGGAGAATAGCGATGAGTTGCTGTGCAGCAGGCACTGAAGGCGCACTCGACCTGGAGCGGGCAGGGGCGTCCCTGCCATCGGCGGAAGAGCTGAGGTTCTCCAGCCGTGCCGTCGGCCCCGGGCTCTGGCAGGTCGACATGAGCGTGCCCTCGGTCCATTGCGGCACCTGCATTTCAACCGTCGAGAGTGTGTTGAAAGCCTTGCCGGAAGTCGAGCGTGCGCGCGTCAACCTCTCGACCAAACGTGTCTCCGTCGTCTGGAAGGAAGCGGTCGACGGCGTGGAAACAGACCCCGTCAATCTGGCGCGCGCGATCGTCTCGGCCGGCTATACGGCCCACCTGTTCACGGCGGCAGAAGAAGCCTCGGATGCGCTGCGCAACAAGTTGATCCGGGCGGTCGCGGTTTCAGGCTTCGCCGCCACCAATATCATGCTCCTGTCGGTTTCCATCTGGTCCGGGGCGGAAGCCTCGACCCGCGATCTCTTCCACTGGATTTCGGCCATGATCGCCGCCCCGGCCCTGATCTATGCCGGTCGCTTCTTCTACGAGTCTGCCTGGAACGCGCTGAAACACGGCCGTACCAACATGGACGTGCCGATCGCGATCGGCATCACGCTGTCCTATTTCGCCTCGCTCTGGGAAACCATTCATCACGGCGAACACGCCTATTTCGACGCGACGGCGTCGTTGCTCTTCTTCCTGCTGATCGGCCGCACGCTTGACCATGTCATGCGCGACAGGGCGCGGTCGGCGATCAGCGGGCTTGCCCGCCTCAATCCACGCGGCGCCATGGTGCTTTCCGACGATGGTTCCCGCGAATACCGTGCCGTCGATGAAATCCGCGTCGGCGACCAGGTCGCAATCGCGGCCGGCGACCGCATTCCCGTCGACGGCATGGTCGTCTCGGGCGAAAGCGATCTCGACATGTCGATCGTCAATGGTGAAAGTGCGCCGGTTTCCGTCCGTCCGGGCTCGCATGTCCAGGCGGGGACGTTGAGCCTCACGGGCTCGCTCACCGTGCGTGCCACTGCGACCGCCCAGAACTCGTTCCTCTCCGAAATCATCCATTTGATGGAGGCAGCCGAAGGGGGCAGGGCACGTTATCGCCGCATCGCAGACCGCGCCGCGCAATATTATTCGCCGGCCGTGCATCTGCTCGCCGTCACCGCCTTTGTCGGTTGGGGGCTGTATGACGGCGACTGGAAACACGCGATGATGGTCGCAATCGCTGTCCTCATCATCACCTGCCCCTGCGCACTCGGCCTTGCCGTGCCCGTTGTCCAGGTCGTGGCTGCCGGGCGCCTGTTCAAGGCGGGCGTCATGGTCAAGGACGGTTCTGCCATGGAGCGTCTGGCCGAGATCGAGGCTGTTGCCTTCGACAAGACCGGAACGCTGACGCTCGGTCGTCCAAGACTCGTCGATGCAGCCAGGATCGAACCGGTCGGCTTTGCCGTCGCTGCCGGTCTCGCCGCCCATTCCCGTCACCCGCTGTCTCGCGCCCTGTGGGCGGCCTATGGCGGCCAGCCGCGCGGTTTCGAAACCGTTCGCGAAGTGCCGGGCGCCGGTGTCGAGGCGGAGACGGAGGAGGGCGTCTGGCGGCTCGGCAATCGCCGCTTTGCCTCTCCTTCCCAGCCGATCGATCTGACTGACAAGCCCTATTCCGAAGTGGTTCTCTCCCTCGACGGGATCGAACGCGCCACATACCTCTTCGAGGATGCGCTGCGTCCGCGAGCCCGGTCGTCAGTCGAGGCCCTGAAGCATGCAGGTCTCGAGCTTGGCATTCTCTCGGGCGACCGCGCACCCGTCGTTGCCAAGCTCGCAGCCGATCTCGGGATCGCCCACTGGCGGGCAGGGCTTAGCCCCCGTGAGAAAGCGGAGGCCTGCGCCGATGCGTCGGCGCGCGGGCGCCGCGTGCTGATGGTGGGTGACGGCATCAACGATGCTCCGGCTCTCTCTTCCGCCCATGTCTCGATGGCACCCGCCACCGCCGCCGATGTCGGTCGCCAGGCTGCCGACTTCGTGTTCATGCGCGACGGGCTCGAAGCCGTACCGTTTGCGATCGAGGCGTCGCGCCGTGCGGGTCGCCTGATCCGCGAGAACTTCGCGCTTGCCATCGGCTACAACGTCATTGCCGTACCGATTGCGCTCCTCGGTTACGCCACCCCCCTGATCGCGGCTGTTGCCATGTCGACCTCGTCGATCATCGTGGTTGCCAATGCGCTGCGCCTCAACCGGCTGGCACTTGACGAGAATACCCTGACAGGGGACGCCGCCGCGACGGTACCGGCTGGAGCCCCTGACGATGCGAGGATTGCCGCATGAACATGCTGATCTTCCTCATTCCGATCGCGCTGTTTCTCGGCGGTCTCGGACTCTTTGCCTTCCTCTGGTCGTTGAAGAGCGGCCAGTATGAAGATCTCGATGGTGCCGCATGGCGGGTTCTGTCGGACAAGGACGACAGGCCGGCGGATTGATGCACCGTTTACCGGGCGGTCAAATTTCACGCTTGCCGCATGCCTTTGCGGATGCGAGAAAGCCTCATCTAAGAATTTGCATGCGGAGGCTACATCGTGCAGCAAGCGGAAATCGGACTGATCGGTCTCGGAGTCATGGGCTCCAATCTGGCGCTCAACATTGCCGAAAAGGGCAATCGGATCGCGGTCTTCAATCGGACGCCGGCGCGCACGGATGAATTCCTTGCAGAAGCAGGCGATCTGGCCGGCCAAATCATCGGTTGCCACACGATCGAGGAGTTTGTCGCCGCCATCCGGCCACCGCGCCCGATCATCATCATGATCAAGGCTGGCGAGGCCGTGGACCAGCAGATGGCGGCGCTGATGCCGCATCTGTCCAAGAACGATATCATGATTGATGCCGGCAACGCCAATTTCCGCGATACCGTCGCGCGTTTCGAACGCCTTGCCGGAACCGACCTGACCTTCATCGGCATGGGTGTGTCCGGCGGTGAGGAAGGCGCCCGCCATGGTCCTTCGATCATGGTCGGTGGCACCGAGGAAAGCTGGAAGCGCGTCGAGCCTGTGCTGACCTCGATTGCCGCCAAGTTCAACGACGACCCCTGCGTCGCCTGGCTCGGTACCGATGGCGCCGGGCACTTCGTCAAGACGATCCACAACGGCATCGAATATGCCGACATGCAGATGATTGCCGAGATCTACGGCATCCTGCGCGACGGCCTTGGCATGTCGGCGGCCGAAATCGGTGAAATCTTCGGTCAGTGGAACAAGGGCCGCCTCAACTCCTACCTGATCGAGATCACCGAAAAGGTTCTGAAGGCCACCGATCCGGAAACCGGCAAGCTGATGGTCGATATCATCGTCGATGCCGCCGGCCAGAAGGGTACCGGCAAGTGGTCGGCCATCGAGGCACAGAACCTGGCAGTGGCTGCGAGCGGTATCGAAGCTGCGGTCTCCGGTCGGGTGCTGTCGTCGCTGCGTCAGGAGCGCCTGGCCGCCGAAAAGCTCTTCGGCCTGCCGACACTCGGAGAAACGCCGAAGGACAAGGCCGCCTTCATCGCGGATCTCGAAAACGCCCTGCTCGCCGCCAAGGTCGCGGCCTACGCGCAGGGTTTCGCGGTCATGTCGGCTGCGTCTGACGAGTTCAAGTGGTCGCTGCCCATGCCGACCATCGCCCGCATCTGGCGTGCCGGCTGCATCATTCGCTCGCAGTTCCTCGACGAGATCACGTCGGCCTTCACCAAGGATCCGAACGTGGCGAACCTCGTCGTGACGCCGGCCTTCGCCGAAATGGTCAAGGAAACAGACGGGGCGTTGCGCCGCGTCGTTGCCCATGCCGCACTCTCGGGCCTGCCGGTCCCGGCGATCGCCTCGGCGCTGTCCTACTTCGACACCTATCGCCGCGGTCGCGGCACGGCGAACCTTATCCAGGCGCAGCGCGACTTCTTCGGTGCCCACGGCTTCGACCGCCTGGACGGCAAGGACCTGCATCATGGCCCCTGGGCCGGTCAGTTCTGATCGCGGACGATTGCTGGGAATGACCGAGGCCCGATATCGCGCGATGTCGGGCCTTTCTTTTTTGTCGGAGAGTCAGCATGCCCCATACACTCACCCTGCTCGGCACCAAGGGTGGCCCGGCCATCCGCCCGGGCGGACCCAATCCGACCTCGATGCTGCTCACGCTCTGCGGACGCCGGATGGTGATCGATTGCGGGCTCGGGGTCTCGCGCGGCCTCGTCGAGACAGGCATGTCGCTGAAGGAACTCGACCTCGTCTTGATCACCCATCTTCATTCGGATCACGTGCTGGAACTCGGCCCGCTGCTCCACACTGCCTGGACGACCGGGCTCGACCATCCGGTGACCGTGTATGGCCCGCCCGGAACCCGGGCCGTCTGGACAGGTTTCCTTGCCTCGCTCGCCTATGACATTGAAACACGGATTGCCGACGAGGGGCGCCCGGATCTCGCCTCGCTCGTCACGGTCACCGAATACGGTCCCGGTGTCATCCTGCAGGAGGGCGACCTTCAGGTCGAGGCGCTGCGGGTCGATCATCCGCCCGTCACGGAGTGCTTCGCGCTCAAGTTTTCAGGCGCCGGCAAGACCGTGGTTTTCTCGGCCGATACCGCGCCGTTCCCGCCGCTTGCCGACTTCGCCCGCCAGACCGACATCCTGGTGCATGAGGCCATGCTCCCGGAAGGGCTCGACAGCATCATCAGCCGGACGGGAAACGGCAGCCGCCTGCGCGAGCATCTGGTCGCCTCGCACAGCTTTGCGGCAGACGCTGCCCGCATCGCCCAGCAGGCTGGCGTCGCCATGCTTGTGCTGAACCATCTCATTCCCGCCGATGACCCGGCCTTTACCGAAGAGCACTGGCATGCGGCGGTCAGGCCCATCTTCGGTGGTGAGATTGTGGTCGGTCGCGACGGGCGGGTCATTACCCTGTAAACAGGCACTCCGGTCTGTCTGCCTGTCTGGCGGAGTGGTCCTGAAGCAGGTCGTCGCGATCATCCTGCGCGCATTGCCGGGAACTTGCACTGCTCGGCGCCTGGCCGGTACGGAATTCGTGGCCGATCTGCCCGTGTACAGGTTCGACGGCCGCAATTCCGCATTTGACCGGGCCAATGACCAGTGTCCGTCATTCACCGGACGGGGCACAGGGTGGCGCCGGACAAGGTGAGGGCTTCGGCTTCCCGATCCTATTCCCAGCGCGGCTTGCTGACACTCTGCAGCAGTTCCGGATCGACGCCGTCGATACGGGCGATGACGGCCTTGGCCAGTTCGCGGCCGGACTGGCGCACATCTTCGTAGACCGAGATGATCTCCGGGCGAATCCAGTTGAGAATCGGCGTCCCTTGTTTGGCGACGAGATCGACTTCGCGTCCGACGCGCTTGCCCGCGGCCTCGATGCCGGCATTGGCGGCAATTGCACTGCTGCCCGAGGATGAAATCATGCCGTCTGGCGCATCCGGTCCACTCATCAGTTCCTGCACGGATGCGCGGATCTGGTCGAGCGTGGCGTCGATATTGATGTGCAGGGGAACCTCTTCGGCCCCGAATGCCTTCAGGCCGCGCATGAAGCCATCAAACGTGTGTTTGTAGTAGGTGAGCTTGGTCGGTGGCGGCAGAAGGGCAATGCGCTTTCGCCCGCGCTGCACAAGCCGCTCCACGGCACCATAGGCAAAGGCCTCGTTGTCGAAGTCATGGAAAGGGTGCTGGATGCCCATGTCGGTGCGGCCATGGGTGGCAAAGGGCATGTTCTGCTCCAGGAGCAAGCTTACCCGCGCGTCATCGGGCTCTGTGCGCGATATGATGACGCCGTCGGCCGATCCCGTTTCCAGGAGGTAACGGACGGGCAGCATCGGATCCTTGGTATGGGCATGCGGTGTCACGACGATATGATAGGGCGTGCCGGCGAGCACTTCGGAAATGCCGACGACCATCTGGTTGGCGAAGCCGAGGATTTCCTCGTCGATCCCGAGGACCAGCGCGATCACATTGGTCTTGCCGGTGCGCAGGCGCACGCCTGCGCGGTTGGGTTGGTATCCCAACTGGCGGGCGACCATCCGCACGCGTTCCTTGGTTTCGGCGCCAATATCGGGCGCGTCCTTCAAGGCTCGCGACACTGTCGTAATGCCCAGTCCGGTCATGAAGGCGATCGTCTTGAGCGTCGGTCGCTCCTTGTTCGCCCCTGGACGATCTATCAATCCGCTGCCCTGCTGATCTGCCATCGTGTTCCCGCCAATCAGAAAGTCTCGCTTATAGTGAGCTTTCACTCGCCTGCAAACAGTTTGCCCGGCACCCCCTCCCGGCGCTTGGAAGAGAAAATCTGAAACGATACAGGTGGTTTGTCGAGCCCTTTCTCATGCTGCATTGCGAAGGTACACAACTCTAGGGCGAGGGGGTGAGTTTTCCCGTCTGTTCACAGCACTAAAATTCGGCAAGTTCGCACATGCAGCACAAAAATCCTGTTTCTGCGCTATAATATGGTGATTTCAGCGAGAAAAGAGATGTTGCTGCGCAATGCGTGCGCCATCCAAAGCGATTTGAATATAGCTCGTGCGATGCACGTTTTCGCTGAATCGACGCTGCGATAGAATATTTGCAATCGAATAGGTTGCGCTCCAAAAATCTTTGACATAAGTTTTTCCGGCAACGTTTCAGTGAGGGAGGAGACTCATGAATTTCCGTAGCTTCGCGGCAGCTTTGGCCGCAACCGTCGTCATGCCGCTCGCAGCGGCTCATGCCACCGATCTCGAAGTGACCCATTGGTGGACGTCTGGCGGCGAAGCCGCAGCCGTCGCCGAGCTCGCCAAGGCATTCGATGCCACCGGCAACAAGTGGGTCGATGGCGCGATCGCCGGATCCGGCGGCACTGCCCGCCCGATCATGATCAGCCGTATCACCGGTGGTGATCCCATGGCTGCCACACAGTTCAACCACGGCCGTCAGGCCGAGGAGCTCGCCGAAGCGGGTCTGATGAAGGACCTGACTGCGGTTGCCGAGAAGGAAGGCTGGAAGGATATCATCAAGCCGGCAAGCCTGCTCGAAAGCTGCACGATCGACGGCAAGATCTATTGCGCCCCGGTCAACATCCACTCCTGGCAGTGGCTGTGGCTTTCCAACGCGGCCTTTGAACAGGCTGGCGTTGCTGTGCCGAAGAATTGGGACGAGTTCGTCGCAGCGGCACCCGCGCTTGAAGCCAAGGGTATCATTCCGCTCGCTGTCGGCGGCCAGCCCTGGCAGACGGCCGGTGCCTTCGACGTTCTGATGGTCGCCATTGCCGGCAAGGAGACCTTCGAGAAGGTGTTCAAGGACAAGGATGCAGACGTTGCAGCCGGACCTGAGATCGCCAAGGTCTTCAAGGCTGCCGACGATGCCCGCAAGATGTCCAAGGGCTCGAACGTCCAGGACTGGAATCAGGCAACCAACCTGGTCATCACCGGCAAGGCCGGCGGTCAGATCATGGGTGACTGGGCGCAGGGTGAGTTCGCACTCGCTGGTCAGGTCGCCGGCAAGGACTACACCTGCCTGCCGGGCCTCGGCGTGAACGAGATCATCTCGACCGGCGGTGACGCATTCTACTTCCCCGTTCTCGACGACGAGGAAAAGTCTGCTGCACAGGACGTTCTTGCGTCCACCCTGCTTGCGCCCGCAACGCAGGTTGCGTTCAACCTGAAGAAGGGTTCTCTGCCGGTTCGCGGTGACGTCGATCTCGCAGCCGCCAACGACTGCATGAAGAAGGGCCTCGACATTCTCGCCAAGGGCAATGTCATCCAGGGTACCGACCAGTTGCTTTCGGCAGACAGCCAGAAGCAGAAGGAAGACCTCTTCTCGGAGTTCTTCGCCAATCCGTCCATGACCGTCGAAGACGCGCAGAAGCGCTTCGCCGAGATCGTCGCATCTGCTGACTGATCTGACTGGTTGACACAATCCGGCCGGGGCTCAAGCCCCGGTCGGTGACTTGCCAACTTCGACCGGGAATGCGGATTGCCGCAGGGCGTTTCAACGATATCGTCTGTGCCTTTGCACAGTCGGATCGGTTGTGACCTCTCCCGTGTCCAGGACGAGGAGACGGACCCATGGCACGCCAAGCCCATGCCGGTCGACCCAACAAACTGTTTCGCAATCTGAATGCAAAGATTGCATCGATCCCGATGGTCCTGACCGCACTGGTCATCTTCCTGGGTGGAACCATCTGGACGATTGTCTATTCCTTCACCAATTCCAGGCTTCTGCCGCGCGCCAATTTTGTCGGCTTGGAGCAGTATGAGCGTCTGTGGGATGCGCCGCGTTGGATCATGTCGATCCAGAACCTGGCGATCTACGGCCTTCTGTCGCTGATCTTCTCGATTGTGATCGGTTTCCTGCTCGCCGCCCTGATGGACCAGAAGATCCGATTCGAGAATGCGTTCCGGACGATCTTCCTCTATCCCTTCGCCCTGTCCTTCATCGTCACCGGCCTTGTCTGGCAATGGATCCTGAACCCGGATTTCGGGGTGCAGTCGATCGTGCGGTCGCTGGGCTGGGAGACCTTCACTTTCAATCCCCTCTACGATTCCGACATCGTCATTTACGGCATCCTGATTGCAGGCCTCTGGCAGGGGACCGGTCTGGTGATGTGCCTGCTGCTCGCTGGGCTTCGCGGCATCGACGAGGACATCTGGAAGGCCTCGCGTGTCGACGGGATCCCGATGTGGAAGACCTATCTTTTCATCATCATTCCGATGATGCGCCCGGTCTTCATCACCACGCTCGTGATCATCACGTCTGGCATCGTCCGCCTCTACGATCTCGTGGTCGCGCAGACCAGCGGCGGCCCCGGCATCGCCTCCGAAGTGCCGGCGAAATATGTCTACGACTACATGTTCCAGGCGCAGAACCTCGGTCAGGGCTTCGCCGCATCGACCATGATGCTGCTGACGGTCGCGATCATCATCATTCCCTGGGCCTATCTCGAATTCGGAGGTAAGAAGCGTGGCTAATCCCGGTTCCCTCAACACCACTGCCGCCGGTTTCGATGCCGTCTCCGGTCAACTCGGATCGGGGCCTCGTGGCGCCAAGCCGAAACGGGCTCTCTCGCCCCGCAACATCATGCTGTACGGATCGCTGATCTTCTTTGCGATCTACTATCTGGTGCCGCTCTACGTGATGATCGTCACATCGTTGAAGGGCATGCCGGAAGTCCGTCTCGGCAACATCTTTTCTCCGCCTGTGGAGATCACCTTCGAGCCCTGGGTCAAGGCCTGGGCGACCGCCTGCACCGGCCTCAACTGCGATGGCCTTTCGCGGGGCTTCTGGAACTCGGTTCGCATCACAGTGCCGTCCACGCTGATTTCGATCCTGATCGCCTCGGTCAACGGCTATGCGCTGGCCAACTGGCGCTTCAAGGGGGCGGAACTGTTCTTCACGATCCTGATCATCGGGGCCTTCATTCCCTATCAGGTGATGATCTATCCGATTGTCATCGTGCTTCGGGAAATGGGGATCTACGGCACGCTGACCGGTCTCGTCCTCGTGCACACCATCTTCGGCATGCCGATCCTGACATTGCTGTTCCGCAACTACTTTACCTCGTTGCCGGAAGAACTGTTCAAGGCCGCCCGCATCGACGGGGCAGGGTTCTGGCAGATTTACCTCAGAATCATGCTGCCCATGTCGCTGCCGATCTTCGTGGTCGCAATGATCCTGCAGATCACCGGCATCTGGAACGACTTCCTGTTCGGCGTGGTCTTCACCCGACCGGAATATTACCCGATGACCGTCCAGCTCAACAACATCGTCAATTCGGTGCAGGGCGTGAAGGAATACAACGTCAACATGGCCGCAACGTTGCTCACCGGCGCCGTGCCGCTCATCGTCTACTTCATTTCCGGACGTCTCTTCGTCCGGGGTATCGCCGCCGGCGCAGTCAAGGGTTAAGCTCATGTCGCACAGTGTATCGATCAAGGACCTCTCTTTGAGCTTCGGCGCCGTCAAGGTGCTGGAAAACCTCAATCTCGACATCGTCGACGGCGAGTTCATCGTTCTCCTCGGCTCCTCCGGCTGCGGCAAGTCCACGCTGCTCAATTGCATTGCCGGTCTTCTGGAGCCGACCGACGGGCAGATCTTCATCAAGGAAAAGAACGTCACCTGGGAAGAGCCCAAGGACCGCGGCATCGGCATGGTGTTCCAGTCCTATGCGCTCTATCCGCAGATGACCGTCGAGAAGAACCTCTCCTTCGGCCTGCAGGTCGCCAAGATGCCGAAGGCGGAAATCGACAAGCGCGTCCAGCGTGCCGCCGATATCCTGCAGATTGGGCCGCTGCTCGACCGCAAGCCTTCGGCGCTCTCCGGCGGTCAGCGCCAGCGCGTGGCGATCGGTCGTGCCCTGGTGCGTGACGTCGATGTCTTCCTGTTCGACGAGCCCTTGTCCAACCTCGACGCGAAACTCCGGTCGGAGCTGCGGGTTGAAATCAAGCGCCTGCACCAGAACCTGAAGAACACGATGATCTATGTCACCCACGACCAGATCGAGGCACTGACGCTGGCCGACCGCATCGCGATCATGAAGAGCGGCGTCATCCAGCAGCTTGCGGACCCGAACACGATCTACAACCAGCCGCGGAACCTCTTCGTCGCCGGGTTCATCGGGTCACCCTCGATGAACTTCCTGCATGGCGAGCTGATCAACGAAGGCGGCGAGATCTTCTTCCGCACCCATGACGTGCTGTTCTCGATGAAGGGATATCGCTCGGAGAAGCCGCTGGCCGGTGGCCGCAAGGTCGTGCTCGGCGTCCGCCCGGAGCATATCAAGGTCGATGAAGAAAGCGGCATCGACGAATTGCACGAGGCGGTGGTCGACATCGAGGAGCCGATGGGCGCCGACAATCTTCTGTGGCTGAAGCATGCCGGGCATTCCATGTCCGTGCGCATTGGCGGCACGCGTCGCTATGCGCCGGGTGCCAAGGTGCGCCTCGGCTTCGATATGGAAGTCGCCTCGCTCTTCGATGCGCAGACTGAAGAGCGTATCTGACACGTTCTCCCTCGCGTCCCGATCCCAGACCGGGGCGCCTTTTTCTTCTGCAGGACTGATGTGATGAACCAGAATACTGACGGTGGCGTGATCAATCTTCACGGGGAGTGGCGTCTCGCCTCCGTCGATGGCGAGCATGAGGCGGTGATCGCCTTGCCCGGCGATGTGCATTCCGCGCTCCATGCCGCCGGCCGCATCCCGGATCCCTATCTCGGCCGCAACGAGGAGGTTGTGCAGTGGGTCGCCGAACGCGACTGGGTGATCGAGCGCCGGGTCGTCGTGCCCGACATTTCAGGCACCTGGTATCTGGACATCGACTATCTCGACACGGTTGCTGTCGTCTTCGTCAATGACCTTCCGGTCCTCTCGGCCGACAACTGCTTCCGCCGCTACCGCCCCGATGTCAGCCACGCGCTGCAGCCGGGCGAAAACACGGTTCGTATCGTCTTCCACTCCAGCATCACGGCCGGGGCCGAGCGGCAGGCGCGCCAGCCCTTTTACATTCCCTATTCGACGGCGAATTCCCCGATCCCGAACGGCAACATGTTGCGCAAGCCGCAATGCCATTTCGGCTGGGACTGGAACATCGCGATCGCGCCTCTCGGGATCTACGGTACCCTGTCTCTGAAGAAGCTCGATCCAGCCCGACTGGAGCATGTGGAGACGCAGCAGGTCCACCATGCCGATGGTCGCGTGGAGCTCAAGGTTACCGCTACAATTCACTCCATCGATCCTGCCGTCGTGCCCGTTCATTTCGCGCTCGATGGTGAACGCGTAAGGCTTGATGTCGGCATCGCTGCCGGCGAGACGAAGGTGGTGCATGTCTTCGAGATCGAGAGCCCACGCCTCTGGTGGCCCGCCGGTTCCGGCGAGCAGGCGCTCTACTCGCTCACCGTCGACCTGCCGGGTGAAGCCGTTACGCGCCAGATCGGACTTCGCACGGTCGAACTCCTGACCGATGCGGACGAAGCCGGCAGCCGCTTTGCGCTCAAGGTCAACGGCCGTGAAATCTTCTGCCGCGGCGCCAACTGGATCCCGGCCGATGCGCTGTTCTCCCGCTCGTCGGAAGAGAAGACGACCGACCTGCTCAATTCTGCGGTCGCCGCCCATATGAACATGATCCGCATCTGGGGCGGCGGCTTTTACGAGGCCGACTGGTTCTATGATCTCTGCGACCGGCTCGGCCTCATGGTCTGGCAGGACTTCATGTTTGCCTGCAACCTCTATCCTTGCACCGAGGATTTCCTCGACAATGTCGCGCATGAGGTCGAGTACCAGGTGAAGCGTCTGTCGTCCCATGCCTCAATCGTGATCTGGTGCGGCGACAACGAGCTCGTCGGTGCGCTCACCTGGTTCCCGGAATCGCGCGACAATCGCGACCGCTACCTCGTTGCCTATGACCGGCTCAATCGCGTCATCGAGCAGGGCGTCAAGAAGTGCTTCCCGCAGGGGATCTGGTGGCCGTCGAGCCCGGCCTCCGGCTATCTCGACTATGGCGATGCCTGGCATGCCGACGGTTCCGGCGACATGCACTACTGGTCGGTCTGGCACGAGAACAAGAGTTTCGATAATTACCGAACCGTCAAACCGCGCTTCTGCTCGGAATTCGGCTTCCAGTCCTATACGTCGCTGCCAGTCATCGAGAGCTTCGCCGACAAGGCCGACATGAACATCGCCTCGCCGGTAATCGAGCTCCACCAGAAGAATGCCGGTGGCAATGAGCGGATCGCGGGGACCATGTTCCGCTATTTCCGCTTCCCCAAGGATTTCGCCAATTTCGTCTATCTGAGCCAGATCCAGCAGGGGCTGGCCATCAAGACCGCCGTCGAATACTGGCGGTCGCTCAAGCCCCATTGCATGGGCACGATCTACTGGCAGCTGAACGATACTTGGCCGGTCGCTTCCTGGTCGAGCCTCGATTACGGCGGCAGCTGGAAGGCGATGCACTACATGGTGCGCCGTTTCTTCCAGCCGGTCGCGGTTGCCGCTATTCCGTCCGAGGATGGCAAGACCATATCGCTCTCCATGGTCAATGACACGCTCGATGCGGTTACGATCGATTCCAAGCTCTTCGTGCTGACCCTGTCCGGAGAACGCATTCCGCTGAAAAGCCTGCGGGGTGACTGCGGTCCAGACGCCGCTCAGGTGCTCGGCACACTCGACGCCGCTGAAATCCCGGCGGCAAGCCTGCTCGCCTGGAGCTTTGTCGCCTCGAACGGCATGACCGGGGAGGGGCACTTCCTGGTCGGCACCTACAAGGCGCTCGACCTCGAAGCGTCGCGTCTGGAAACCACGGTCGCGCCCATCGCCGACGGCGGCTTCGAGGTGACCGTGACCGCCCAGGGGCTTGCGCTCTTCGTCATGCTCGAAAGCGCAACCCCTGGCCGCTATTCCGACAATGCCTTCGACCTTGCGACCGGCGAAAGCCGGCGCATCATCTTCACGCCGGATACTGCACTTCCTGCCGGGTCCGTTCCGGATTTCCGCATCTACGATCTCTACACCTGCCAGTCGGTGGACTGACAGGCCAAGCCAACAAGGTCCTGGGCGCCCGATCCAGGACCAAACGAGGAGGAAACCACCCCATGACGACGCTTGGCTTCCAGCTTTACAGCGCCCGCAATTTCCAGCCCTTCAGTGGCATTTACCCGAAACTCCAGGCGGCTGGTTACGGCGAGGTCGAGGGCTACGGCGCGCTCTACGCATCGCTTGCCGATGGCGAACTCGATGCCTTTCGCAAGGAACTCGACCAGAACAGCCTCACCATGCCGACCGCCCATTTCGGCCTCGATATGATCGAGAGTGACCCGACCCGTGTCATCAAGATCGCCAGGACGCTCGGCATCGAGGCGGTCTATTGCCCCTATCTGATGCCCGACCAGCGTCCCTCGGACGCGGCCGGTTGGTTTGCCTTCGGCCAGCGGCTTCAGGCTGCCGGCAAGCCGCTGCGCGATGCCGGTCTCGTCTTCGGCTGGCACAATCACGACTTCGAATTCGTGGCACTTCCCGATGGCTCGACACCGCAGGAGCAGATCTTCTCCGGCGGTCCCGAGCTCGATTGGGAAGCGGACATCGCCTGGGTTATCCGCGGCAAGGCCGATCCCCTTGCCTGGATCGAGAGCTACGGCAAGCGGATCAGCGCCGTGCATGTGAAAGATATCGCGCCGGCTGGTGAAAACACCGACGAAGACGGCTGGGCCGATGTCGGCCATGGCACCGTCGACTGGAAGGGCCTGATTGCGGCGCTGAAAGCCACCCGCGTCAAGCATTTCGTCGTCGAACACGACAATCCGAAGGACATCGACCGGCTGATTGCCCGCTCGATCGCCGCCTTCAACACCTACTGAACCCATCGCAGAAGCAGGATATCCCCATGGCACGCGAACTCGGCGTCGGCATCATCGGATGCGGCAACATTTCCACCACTTACTTTACACTGGCGCCGCTGTTTCGCGGGTTGAAGGTGCTCGCCTGCGCGGACATCAACATGAATGCCGCCCAGCTGCGCGCGGAGGAATATGGCGTCAAGGCACAGACCATCGACGAACTGCTCGCCAATGACGAGATCGACATCGTCGTCAACCTGACGATCCCGGATGCACATTACCCCGTCTCCAAGCGCATCCTTGAGGCAGGCAAGCATGTCTATTCGGAAAAGCCGCTGGTTCTCTCGCTCGAACAGGGCGAGGACCTGCGTGCCATTGCAAAGGCCAAGGGACTGTCGGTCGGCTGTGCCCCGGATACCTTCCTCGGCGGCGCCCATCAGCTTGCCCGCGCCTATATCGACAAGGGCGGCATTGGCCGGGTCACCTCCGGTACCTGCCATGTCATGAGCCCCGGCATGGAAATGTGGCATCCCAACCCGGACTTCTTCTTCCTGCCCGGTGGCGGTCCGATCCTCGACCTTGGCCCTTACTATATTGCCAACCTGATCAACCTGATCGGCCCTGTGAAGCGGGTTGCAGCGTTGACGTCCATGGCGAACGACACGCGGACGATCACCAGCCAGCCGCGGCATGGCGAAACGATCCCGGTCAAGACGCCGACCAACATTCATGCCCTGCTGGAATTTGAGAACGGCGCGACCATCACGCTGTCGGCCAGCTGGGATGTCTGGAGCCATCGCCACGCCAATACCGAGCTCTACGGCACCGACGGCTCGCTCTTCGTGCCGGATCCGAACTTCTTCGGTGGCCTTGTCGAGGCCTCCGGTCGCGACAAGAATATTCAGCCGCTCGAAGCCTGGGACCATCCATTCGGTCGCAACAACCAGGATAGCCCGCAGGGCCCGCGTGCCAACTACCGGACCGCCGGCCTCGCAGACATGGCGGTCGCGATCCTCGAAGGCCGCGATGCCCGCTGCTCGCTGGATCGCACCCTGCACGGCGTCGATGTAATGGTCTCGATCCTGAAGTCGGGTGAGACGGGTGAATTCGTAACTCTGTCGACAACCTGCACCCAACCTGCTGCCCTGGGTATCGACGAAGCGCAGGCTCTGCTTAGATAAGGTCTGTGTCTTTGCCTTGATCCGGCTGCTGCACCTTTTCCCCGCAAATGGGGAGAAGGATCGGGCAGGGGATGAGGGCAGGCTCGAAAACAAGACCTTCTGGGAGAGAACCATCCATGACCTATACCCCCGCCGAAAACCGCTATGAGCGGATGACCTATAATCGCTGCGGCAAGAGCGGGTTGAAGCTGCCGGCGATCTCGCTCGGCCTCTGGCACAATTTCGGCAATGACACGCCGCATGCGACGAAGCAGGCGATCTGCCGCAAGGCTTTCGACCTCGGCATCACCCATTTTGATCTCGCCAACAATTACGGCCCGCCGGCAGGTTCCGCGGAGCAAGCCTTCGGGGAGATCCTGAAGACCGATTTTCGCGGTTATCGCGACGAAATGATCATCTCGTCCAAGGCCGGCTACAACATGTGGCCGGGCCCTTACGGCGAGTGGGGCAGCCGCAAATACCTTATCGCCTCCTGCGATCAGAGCCTGAAGCGCATGGGCCTCGACTATGTCGACATCTTCTATTCACACCGCTTCGACCCCGACACGCCGCTCGAGGAAACCTGCGGCGCACTCGACCATATCGTCCGGTCCGGCCGGGCGCAGTATGTCGGCATCTCCTCGTACAATTCCAAGCGCACCCGCGAAGCCCATGCGATCCTCAAAAGCCTGGGTACGCCGCTACTCATTCACCAGCCAAGCTACTCGATGATCAACCGCTGGGTCGAGGAAGATGGGCTCATCGACACGCTGGAAGAGCTCGGCGTCGGCTCGATTGTCTTCTCGCCGCTTGCCCAGGGCATGCTGACGTCCAAGTATCTGGGCGGCATTCCGGAGGGGACGCGTGCCAGCCAGGACAAGTCGCTCGACCCCGGCTTCCTCAACGAGCGCAATCTCGAGAATATCCGCGGCCTCAACCGCATCGCCGAGAAACGCGGGCAGACGTTGGCGCAGATGGCGCTCGCCTGGGTTCTGCGTGGCGGTCACATCACCACGGCCTTGATCGGCGCATCCAAGCCGGGCCAGGTCGAGGACTGCGTCAAGGCCATCGATACGCCGGACTTCACCGCTGAAGAACTCGCTGAAATCGACGTCTTCGCCAAAGACGCCGACATCAACCTCTGGGCAGCCTCTGCCGAGCGCAAGGGCCCGCCGAGGAAGAAGAAGTAGAAAACCATCTCCCCCCTTGCGGGGGAGAACGGTATTTCAGGAACTTGGCGTCAGCCAAGTGCCAGAAAACCCAGAGAGGGGCTCGTCAGCCAGGCAGCCCCTCTCCTGAAAAATCTAGGACTTGAGCCTTCGGCTAAGATCCTGATTTTTCTTCCTCTCCCGCAGGGGGAGAGGCAAGTGCGGAGGAGCAAACAGTCGCGATGATCATCAATCCCATCCTGCCCGGCTTCAATCCGGATCCGTCGATCTGCCGCGTGGGCGAAGACTATTACATCGCGACCTCCACCTTCGAATGGTATCCGGGCGTCCAGATCCATCATTCGCGCGATCTCGCCAATTGGGACCTCGTCAGCCGGCCGCTCGATCGTGCCAGCCAGCTCGACATGCGCGGCAATCCGGATAGCTGCGGCGTTTGGGCGCCGTGCCTCTCCCATGCCGACGGCCTGTTCTGGTTGGTCTATACCGATGTGAAGCGCTTCGAGGGTTCGTTCAAGGACGCGCACAACTACGTTGTCACGGCGCCGTCGATCGAAGGCCCGTGGTCCGACCCCATCTATGTCAATTCCTCCGGTTTCGACCCCTCGCTCTTTCATGATGATGACGGGCGAAAGTGGTTCCTCAACATGCAGTGGAACCACCGCCCGGAGGCACGCAACACGATTGGCCATGCCAAGTTTGACGGCATCCTCTTGCAGGAATGGGACCCGACGACGCAAAAGCTCGTCGGGCCAATCAAGAACATTTTCGAAGGCAGCAGACAGGGTCTCGTCGAGGGGCCCCATCTCTTCAAGCGCAATGGCTGGTATTACCTCACCACCGCCGAGGGCGGCACGGGTTACGACCATGTCGTGACCATGGCCCGCTCGCGCTCGATCGAGGGCCCCTACGAAATGCATCCGGACACGCATCTCATCACCTCGAAGGATGCGCCAGACGCGGTGTTGCAGCGCGCCGGCCATGGCCAATATGTCGAGACGCCAGACGGTGACGTCTATCACACCCATCTCTGCGGCAGACCCATGCCGCCCAAGCGTCGCTGTACGCTCGGCCGCGAAACTGGGCTACAAAAATGCGTCTGGAAGCAAGACGGCTGGCTCTATCTCGAACAGGGTGGCGTTGTGCCGGCCGTCGAAGTGCCGGCGCCTCATGGTGCGACGAAACGTGAGGAGCCGGTCGAGATCGTCAGGACCTTCGACAGCCCGGACTTGCCGAAAGAATTCCAGTGGCTGCGCACGCCGAACCCCGATCGCCTGTTCAGCCTGACCGAGCGGGCAGGGCGCTTGCGCCTCTTCGGCCGCGAAAGCATCGGCTCCTGGTTCGAACAGTCGCTGATTGCCCGCCGCCAGGAGTACCATCGCTTCCGTGCGGAGACGCGGCTTGAATTTTCGCCGGAAACCTATCAGCAGGTCGCGGGCCTGACCCACTACTACAACCGCTTCAAGTTCCACGCGCTCGGGGTCTCGACGGATGAAAAGCTCGGCCGCTCGCTGATCATCCTGTCCTGTCCGGGCGACTATCCTTCCGGCAGTCTCACCTTCCCTGTTGGCATGGGCCAGTCGATCCCGGATGGCACAATCGATCTCGCTATGGAAATCATCGACAACGACCTGCAATTCTTCTGGCGCCTTGCGGGGCAGGCTATATGGCAACCCATTGGCCCGGTCCTCGACGCCGGCGTCGTCTCTGACGAAGGCGGGTTCGGCGAACACGGTTCCTTCACCGGCGCCTTTGCCGGCATGTTCTGCTTCGACATCACAGGGCAGGGTCGACCGGCTGATTTCGAGCGGTTCGTCTATCGGCGGGGGTAAAAGGGCGCAGGCCGGCTCCACCAGATGCTCGGATCGGGAGCCTTGTGCCGAGGATTCGCAGGGGGCGTCTGATCCACAGTCAGGATGCACCGGATTGTTCTCAGCGCAACGGCGAAGGGTGGCAATGGTAGGATCCGTCGACCCGAGTATTCATGTTCGGGCGGGCTGCCGCAGGCACGATTGGACTATACGTCGTTCACATTGTCTGTAATCTCACGCCATGGACAAAGACCATTCCCATCTCTGGCCCGGCGTCCCGCTCGCGCTTGGCTCCGCCGTGCTGTTCGGCGCCTCTGCACCCTTGTGCAAATGGTTGATCGGCAGCGTCGATCCCTGGCTCCTTGCGGGTATCCTCTATCTCGGTGCGGGGCTCGGCCTGGCGCTCGTCCATTGGGGGCGCCCGCTGATCGGGTTGGAGCGGGTGGAAACACCGCTGTCACGTCCGGACATGCCCTGGCTCGGCGCGGTCGTGCTGTTCGGCGGCATCATGGCGCCGCTTTTCCTGATGCTCGGCCTCTCCCTGACAACAGCATCCTCAGCCTCGCTGCTCCTCAATCTCGAGGGGCTGGCGACGATGCTGATTGCCTGGTTGGTGTTTCGCGAAAACGTCGATCGACGCCTCCTGATCGGCGCGCTTGCCATTCTCCTCGGTGCGGTGCTCCTGTCTTTCGACGGTGGCAGCTTCCAGATTGACCCGGGCGGTTTGTGGATCGCGGCGGCCTGCCTTTGCTGGGGCATCGACAACAATCTGACCCGCAAGCTGTCGTCTGCCGACCCGGTTCAGATCGCGATGATCAAGGGGCTGGCTGCCGGCTGCACCAATGTCATTCTTGCCTTCGCGCTCGGCGCCGCCATTCCCGATCTGACGGTCATTACAGCGGGCGCCCTGGTCGGGTTTCTGGGAATCGGCGTCAGCCTTGTCATGTTCATGCTGGGTCTGCGCCATCTCGGTACGGCGCGCACCGGTGCCTATTTTTCGCTTGCGCCCTTCATCGGCGCCCTGATCGCCGTGATCGGTTTCGGTGAATCGGTGAGCCTGTCGCTCATTGTCGCTGCACTGCTGATGGGGATCGGCCTGTGGCTGCACCTGTCCGAACGGCACGAGCATGACCATGAGCACGAACCCCTCGAGCACGATCATGTCCATAGCCATGATGATCATCACAGCCATGACCATGACGGCCCGGTGACCGAGCCTCATGCGCATTGGCACCGCCACGCCCCGCTGCGTCACAAACATCCGCATTACCCGGATCTGCATCACCGGCATGGGCACGGGTGACGTTCCCTGCCGGGGTCCGGCCTTAGGTCGTCATCCGCGGGCTTGTCCCCGGGATCTGCCGATGTCCCGGGAAGTCCGACGGCCGCGAACGCCCGGTGCAGGCCCGAGCATGCCCGGGCTTAAACTGGGGCTTAGACTGGGGCTTAGCCCAGCCGCTCCGCATGCCACTTCAGATGATCCTCCATGAAGGTCGAGATGAAGTAGTAGGAGTGGTCATAGCGCTCATGCATTCTGAGCGTCAGCCCGATATCCGTGCCCTTGACCGCCTCCTCGAACTTCCAGGGTGCGAGACCGGTCTCCAGGAAGCTGTCGGCCTTGCCCTGGTCGATCAGGAATTCCGGAAAGCGTGCGCCGTCTTCGACCAGCGCACAGGCATCGTATTGCCGCCACGCGGCCCGGTCGGCGCCGAGATATTTTTCGAACGCATCCTGCGTCCAGTCGGCGGTGAGCGGATTGACGATCGGGGCGAAGGCCGAGCAGCTCTTGAAGCGATCCGGGTTCTTCAGCGCAGTCGTCATGGCGCCATGGCCGCCCATGGAGTGGCCGAAAATACCCTGACGGTCCATGTCGGCGCGGAATTGCTCGGCGATCAGCGCCGGCAGTTCCTCCGTGATGTAGGAATACATCTGGTAATGCTCGGCCCACGGAGTTTCCGTGGCGTCGAGATACATGCCCGCACCCTTGCCCATCTTCCAGTTGGTCAGTTCGTCCGGCACGTCATTGCCGCGCGGGCTGGTATCAGGGCAGACGACGATCAGACCGAGTTCGGCGGCCATCCGGCGGTATTCACCCTTCTCCATCACATTGGCATGGCTGCAGGTCAGCCCTGAGAGATACCAGAGAACGGGGCGCTTTTCGGTCGTCGCCTGCGGCGGCACGAAGACGGCAAAGGTCATCTCGGTACCGGTCGTCTCAGAGGTGTGGGAGAAGACGCCTTGCATGCCACCAAAGGCGGTGTTCTGGGAGAGGATATTCATCGCAAGTTTCCTTGTTTGTGGCCCTTGAGGGCTTATTTCTTCACGCGACGGCAAAGCCGGTCGAGCGTTTCGAGAAAGGCGGAGCGGTCGCGGGGCGAAAATGCGGCGTTGTAGCCCTTGCTCTCGCCGGTCTCGCGCAAGTGTGCGCCGAGATCGCGCATGGCGGTTGCCATGCCGATATTGGCCGTGTCGAAGATCCGGCCCGTCGGTCCGGTCACAAGCGCGCCGGCGGCTACGCAGCGCCCAGCCAGCGGTACGTCGGCCGTGACGACGATGTCGCCTTCGCCGCAGCGCTCGGCGATCCAGTCATCGGCCGCATCGAAAGCGCCCGAGACAATCACGTTCTTGACCATGGGATCGCGTGAAGGCCTCAAGCCGGAATTGGCGACGAAGGTCACGGGCAGATCATGGCGTTCGGCCACTTTCAGGATCTCCGGCCTGACCGGACAGGCATCGGCATCGACATAGATTTCGGACATCGGCTATCCTTTCCGCAGCATATCCACATGCGGAATATCATCCTCCAGATATTCCTCGGAGATTACCTCGAAGCCCAGTGACCCGTAGAAATTCTGGAGATGGCTCTGCGCCGAAATCTCGATCGGCTCGCCGGGATGACGCTTCTCCACCTCTGAAATCGCCTCGCGCATCAGGGCCTCGCCCAGCCGCTTGCCGCGATGGTTTGGCGAAACCGCCACGCGGCCGATCCGGGGATATTGCTCCGGCGTCGGGCGCCAGAGCCGCGCGCAGGCCAGCAGTTCGTCACCATCCATCAGTCGCAGATGCAGGCAGTCGATATCGTTGCCATCCAGCTCGGGATAGGGGCAGTGCTGCTCGACGACGAAGACGTCGACCCGAAGCTTCAGCATGGCGTAGAGCTCGACGGCGGAGAATTCGTCCATCCTCCGCACATCGACCTTGTAAGCATGTCCGCTGGTCAATAGATCACGACGCCCCGGATGGATTCGCCCTTGTGCATCAGGTCGAAACCCTTGTTGATGTCCTCCAGCGGCATGGTGTGGGTAATCATCGGATCGATCTGGATCTTGCCCTCCATGTACCAGTCGACGATCTTCGGCACGTCCGTGCGGCCGCGTGCGCCACCGAAGGCGGTGCCCATCCAGTTGCGACCGGTGACCAGCTGGAAGGGACGCGTCGAGATTTCCTGGCCAGCACCGGCGACCCCGATGATGACGGATTTGCCCCAGCCGCGATGCGAGGCTTCCAGCGCCTGTCGCATGACCTTGGTATTGCCGGTGCAGTCGAAGGTGTAGTCGGCACCGCCGATCAGGTCGCCGTTGCGCTTGGTCATGTTGACCAGATAGGGCACGATGTCGCCCTCGACTTCCTTCGGATTGACGAAATGCGTCATGCCGAACTTCTCGCCCCAGGCCTTGCGGTCCGGATTGATATCGACGCCGATGATCATGTCGGCACCGGCGAGCCTGAGCCCCTGCAGCACGTTGAGCCCGATGCCGCCGAGACCGAAGACGATGGCCGTCGCGCCGATCTCGACCTTGGCCGTGTTGATGACGGCGCCGATGCCGGTCGTCACACCGCAGCCGATGTAGCAGACCTTGTCGAAAGGGGCGTCCGGGTTGATTTTGGCAACCGCGATCTCCGGCAGAACCGTGAAGTTCGAGAAGGTCGAGCAGCCCATATAGTGGTGGATTTTGTCCTTGCCGATCGAGAAGCGCGAAGTGCCATCGGGCATCAGGCCCTGGCCCTGCGTCGATCGGATCGAGGTGCACAGATTGGTCTTGCGCGAGGTGCAGGAATAGCATTCCCGGCATTCCGGCGTGTAGAGCGGAATGACATGGTCGCCCTTCTTCACCGAGGTGACGCCCGGGCCGACATCGACGACGACGCCGGCACCTTCATGGCCGAGGATTGCGGGAAACAGACCTTCCGGATCGGCGCCCGAGAGCGTGAAGTCGTCGGTATGGCAGATGCCGGTGGCCTTGACCTCGATCAGCACTTCGCCAGCGCGTGGTCCTTCCAGCTGAACGGTCATGACCTCGAGCGGCTTTCCAGCCTGAACGGCGACGGCGGCGCGAACATCCATGGTTTTTCTCCCTGACAAATCGTTGGCGTGGACTTTGACACGGCTGGCCCCTCCGGCTCAAGAGGTCAACCGGATATTGTCAAAAGTCTGATTTTTATCGGCTATTCCGCTTGAAGAACGGGAAAGTGCGCGGCTGCATCCGCCCGAAGTTTCCCGGTCTGGCGCGGGTCTTCGAATATCTCGACCATGCGTTTGTAAGGTGCGAAACCCGAGCGCTGGTAAAAGGCGAGCGCTGCGGGATGGTCGAGATGGCAGGTATGCACCCAGAACCGGGAGATGGGCTTTTCCCAGGCCTTGTCGATCGCTGCATTCATCATGATGCGCCCGGCGCCGGAGCCGATCAGGCTCTGATCGAGCCCGAAAAAGGCGAGTTCGCACTGTCCCGGTTCGCGGAAATCGAGCTCGAGGAGGCCCAGACGCTCGCCGTCGCGCGTCATGGTGTAAATCTCGACCGCCGGATCCCTGATGATTGTCTCGAGCTTGTCATCGTCCATGACCGCGCGCGAAACCCAGAGCCAGTCCTCCCCAACACGGCGATAGAGCGCGCGATAAGCGTCGGTCGCGGGGGATGGCCAAGGCTCGACCATGAGACCGTCTGACGGCGGATTGGGCCGAGGTGCCGGTCGCGTGCGCATTTCAAGGCAGGTGACGATCGTTGCCAGCATGTTGGCTGGAACGTCGAAATAGCCGGCGGTAAGGGGAGGGTTCTCGGTGTCCATGCGTCTTTGGACAGCGTCATGGGCGAGCTGTCAAGCGGGCAGGGCAATGGTCCCGGACGTCAGCCGAACAGCTTGTCGCAGGCATAGATGACCGCATAGACATGCATGGCGAGCGCGGCATAGAAACCGAAACCGGTCATCAGTCGCTCCGGCCCGTTCATCGGCGTCAGGGCCTCGCGCGGCTTCACGGACTTGGTGCGGATCATGCTGAGCAGGGTGAAGAGAGCCACGCCGACGATGAGTGCCGGTGCGCCGAGGCCGATCCGCCATCCCGTCCACACGACGACGCCGGTCACGAGAAAGCTGATGATGGCGAGAACACGCTGTCCTTCGAAGACCTGCCGCAGGACCTGGCCGCCGTCGAAGCGATAGGTGGGCAGCAGGTTCAGCAGGTTGAAGGCGCCGAGGATGACGAGAAACACCAGAATGGGCCCGTCGGCCTCGGATGGATGGGGGATCTCCATGGCCGACTGGTGGGACGCCACAAGAATTGGAACGAGCAGGGCTGAGAAGCCCGCGCCCATCAGCGCGCAGGTCGCGACTTCGAAATGGCTGTTATAGGGGCGACCACCGATCGCGACGCCACCGAGCAGAGGGAAGAAGAGCATGCGTGTCGTCGGATGGCCAAAGGCACGGTAGGCGACCATGTGGCCGAGCTCGTGCAGCAGGATGACGAGGGTCAGGAAGATCGAGATCATCAGCCCTTGCGCATTCATCCCAAAAAACGGCCAGAGAATCAGGGTCGAGAGAATAACGAGCACCGTCTGCCAGGCCGGATGCTCGAAATGCAGCAGGCTCGAGCCCTTGCTTTCCTCGACATGGTCTCGCAGGGCGCTGATTTCTCTGGAAAGCGCCATGCGGCGGAAGAGATAAAAGGCGAGACCGCGAAAATTGTCGGTCTGCTCGAAGGTCACGCGGCTGCCGAGCGGTGCCCGTTCGATTTTTCGGCTCTCCTGGTACCCTTCCCAGAAAGACTGGTCGAGCGTTGTGTCTCCGACGACCCTGAGATGACAGGAAAAACTTCCGGCGGAGGTCATGGCGGTGCGATCGACGATCATGGTGCGGCGGCTGGGCTGCCCGTGGCGATCGGGATTGCGGTAGGCGAACTCCACCAGGTCCGGTTTGCCGTCGACCGGTTCCACGGAAATCACATTCGGATGCCAGAGCGTCTGGTCTCCGGCAGGGCGGGTGATGTTCCACAATTCTTCGGGTCGTTCGCGGATAATCCGGCTGATGCGGATCGTCCTGCGTCCCAGGGGGGCCGCCATCAACAGCCACAAGAGGCCGAGATTGACGGCGGCCAGAAAGACTGCGGCCTGATATGTCGCCAAGACGCCTCTCCCGGTGATGCAGATGATGGTCCGAACCTAGGCGAGAAGTCTTAGAGTTTGATGGCTGGAATCGTTAAAATGCCGTGCTTGTCGAGGTTCGTCTCATCCGGCCCCGGCAATCGATTGCGCCGGTGCAGCCCGCCTCCGTTCGCGCCAGAGGATGAACAGCCCGGAACCGACAATGATTGCGATACCCAGCCATTTCGAGGGCGTCGGGAATTCGTCGAACAGGATATGACCGAGTGCCACGGCGGCAATGATCTCGAAATACTGAAACGGCGCCAGCACCGACAAGGTCGCCATGCGGAAGGCGCGCACCACGAGGAGGTGGATGTAGCCCGAGATGGCACCGAGAAGGAGCAGCAATCCGAAACCGGTGGCCGAGTTCGGCAGAGAGATTTCGAAGTCCGCCTCGCCGGCCGAGGTTCCGATCAGGAGCGCTGCTCCCATGAACAGGGTCCCGCCAATGCCGGCCATGGTCTGCATGGTCATCGGTGTGTCGGCTTCGCCGATCGCCCGGTTGAGAAACATGTAGAGCGCGAAGAGGAATGCACAGGCGACCGGCAGCAGGGCAGTCAGGCCGAAGATCTCGTAGCTTGGCTGGATGACGATCATGGCCCCGCCGAAGCCGACGGCAATGGCGAGCCAGCGGCGCCAACCGACCTTTTCCTTCAGGAACAGGGCGGACATTGCCGTCAGGATGAAGGGTTCGACGAAATAGATCGCGAAGACATCCGCCAGCGGCATGTATTTTACCGCCATGAAGAACATCAGGCTCGCTGCCCCGTGTATCGCTCCCCGCAGGAGGTTGAGCCAGGGGCGCCTGGCGGAAAAGGCCGCCATGCCGTTGAGGGCGATCAGGACCGGCAGCACCGAGGCGAGCTGGAAGAAGAAGCGATAAAAGGTAATCTGGCCGGGCGACATGCCGCCCACGGTCGCCATGTATTTCGCGATCGCGTCCATGACCGGCAGCACGAACATGCAGCCCGCCATGAGAATCATGCCGCGAAGGGGATCGGAGGACGAGTTGTGCATGGTGGGACCCGAAAGGAGATGGCGATCGCGCCTGCGTGAACAAGCATGGCGCGTCGGTGTGATCAAGCAAAAGAAAAATGGGAACCAATCGCTGCGTCGTGCGTTTATGGCCTTTTGTCCGCATTCGTCTGTGGGGCCCGGACGGCGTTTTCATGCCTGTCCGTGGCGTCACCGGAAAGATGCGGGCCCTTCGGATCCGCTACAATGGATGCGACGGATCGGAGTAGAGCAACTGTCGCCCCTTGGGCGGCGCAACTGGACGATCAGGAGGTGCCGATGCCGGCGCGCAACGAGTTTTCCCGCATGACCGATTCGAGCGATGACACGCTGGGAGGTCGTCTCTCGGCCGCACGCGACGCTTCGGGCCTGTCACTCGCCGATGTGGCGAACCGAATCGGCGTAAAGCGCGAAAACCTGCTCGCCTGGGAGGCTGATCGTTCGGAGCCTGGCGCGTCGAGCCTGGTTGATCTCGCCGGCATCCTTGGCGTCTCGCCCATGTGGCTGATGACAGGTCTGGGAACCGGTCCGATCCAGGAAACCGGCGATCTGCCCCTCGAAGCGTTGAAGCTTGATCTTCAGCGCCTGACCGATGCGCATCGCGAATGCGCCCGTCTCATCGACAAGATTGCGCGACAGATTGAAACCTATGAGGAAGGCCACGAGCGGCGGCGCAAGGCCGGCGATCTCGATGGGCCGGTCATGGGACGCGCCTGAGCCGAGGTCGGTCAGTCTTCGCTGACCGTCGGTCCGAAGACGTCCTCAAAGGCCTCACGCAGGCGCATATCGACATCCGCCATCATGACAGGCAGGCCGAGATCGACGAGGCTCGTCACGCCATGGGCCGAGATCCCGCAGGGTACGATGCCGGTGAAATGCGAGAGATCCGGGTCGACATTGATCGACAGGCCATGAAAGCTCACCCAGCGACGCAGCCGAATGCCGAGAGCTGCGATCTTGTCCTCGCTCATCGTGCCATCCGGCAGTCGTGGCTTTTCGGGACGGCGCACCCAGACGCCGACGCGCTCCTCGCGGCGTTCGCCCTTGACGTTCATGCTGTCCAGCGTGCGGATCACCACTTCTTCGAGGGCCGCCACATAGGCGCGCACATCCTGCCGGCGACGCTTCAGGTCCAGCATGACATAGGCGACCCGCTGGCCGGGGCCATGATAGGTGTATTCGCCTCCACGCCCCGTCGCAAAGACCGGAAACCGGTCCGGTTCGATCAGGTCCTTCTGATCGGCACTAGTGCCGGCGGTATAGAGGGCAGGGTGCTCCACAAGCCAGACCAGTTCATCGGCCTTGCCGTCTGCGATCAGACCCACCTGCCGCTCCATTTCTGCAACGGCCTCTTCATAGCCGACAAGCCCGTCGGTGACTCGCCAACGCACCGGCGGACAGTCTTCGCGGGCATGCATGGAATGTTCGAGATCGGTGCGGAGCATGAAATTTGCCTTCGGCTGTGGACTGGCGAAAAGCCTTGTTTTCCCTGTATTTGGCAAGAAAAGCCCCGGACTTCAAGGGCAGCAGCCACCCTCTTCATCAGGGCTTTCCCACAGCGTCTGAGGAATTTTCAAAAATCTGTCACGCCGGGCTTGTGGACCCCCAATGCTTTTGCTACATGCAGCCCCGCCGGAGCAATTCGGCGCCTACCACGATGCGGTCGTGGCGGAATTGGTAGACGCGCAGCGTTGAGGTCGCTGTGGGGCAACCCGTGGAAGTTCGAGTCTTCTCGACCGCACCAAAAAAGAACCCGGCCTTTGCGCCGGGTTTTTTGTTGCTGAATTTCAACGGCTTCTCAATCGCCGTCATGCGGGATGTGGCTGTCCACGCCAAGTGTCGTGATGAAGTTTTTCACCTCGCTGACACCTGTCACGCCGAGCACCTTCAGTTCCACCGCACGCCGCTCCTCGGCGGTGTCTACCGCGCCGCGCAGCGTCACGAGATGGCCATCGACATGGATGTCGAGGCCTGTCAGCACCGAGTCGTCGAAACTCTCCAGGGCAAGGGAAATATCCGATTCGAGCTGGTCGTCGTTTTCGCGACCCTCGGTCGTCGGCAGGACCGGTGTCGCCGGAGACGGTTCCAGGCCGGCAGCGTCAACCGCATCGACGTGATATCCCTCGTTGCGGTCGCGGTCGAAATTGGCGGCGGTTTCGCCGTAGCC
Source organism: Rhizobium sp. 'Codium 1' (assembly GCF_020889605.1). Classification (NCBI taxonomy): domain Bacteria; kingdom Pseudomonadati; phylum Pseudomonadota; class Alphaproteobacteria; order Hyphomicrobiales; family Rhizobiaceae; genus Rhizobium; species Rhizobium sp. 'Codium 1'. Next base: position 209,109 of record NZ_JAJGPW010000004.1, on the reverse strand, counting down.
GCGGTTCCCGACCGGGCTTGCCGTGGCACCCGCGCCGTCGGCATAGGGCCAGCCGTCACCGATATTGCGCTGGTCGTAGTCGCGATAATCGTCCTCGCGGGAAAAGTCGGTCTTGCGGTCGTCCTTGGCCATGATGGGCTCCTTCGTCACTGTCTGAGACGATAACGCCTGGCCTTGTTCTTTGTTCGACCTTGTCGGTCAGCGCGCCGCCTTTTCCCACTTCTTCAGGAGCCGTTCCCGCTTCAGGCGCGACAGTTTCTGGACCCAGAAAATGCCATCGAGCTGGTCGATTTCGTGCTGCATGCAGATCGCGGCGAATCCTTCGAGCGCTTCCTCGTTCACCGTGCCGTCAAGCGTCTGGTATCGGATCCGGACCGCCCTTGGCCGTGTCACCTCCTCGGTCATGCCGGGCATGGAGACGCTGCCTTCGGTTTGGGTCATCACATCTTCGGAAGCCCAGAGGATTTCCGGATTGACGTAATCGCGCCGACCGCCGATCTCGGGAAGCTCGATCACGGTCAGGCGCTTAGAGATCCCGCAATGAGGGGCGGTGATGCCGATCCCGGGGGCCGCCTTCATCGTCTCAAAGAGGTCATCGGCAAGGTGTTGCAGATCCGCTCCGAACTCGGTGACCCGTTCGGCAGGTGTCTTCAGGGCGGTGTCGGGATAGCAGCGGATGGTCAGGCGGGTCACGAAAACTCTCGGCTCTTGGCGAGCGGGCCGGATGCCCACTGTGGCGCAAGAGACACGCTAGCAGGAAGCCGGAGGCTTTGCACAGCTCCTGGCATTTTTCCCCTGGCTGCGTGTTGACTTGAGGGTTTTTGCCGCCATTCTCCCGACTTCGAAGCAGTGGGCATCAGAGGCGAGGGCAGGTCATGAGTGAGATCGACGACGATGGTCTCGGCCGTGGCGCTCCCGAGGAGCCGCAGGCCGACATTTATGACGAGGAAGGCTCGATCCGTCATGATTTCCTGACCATGGTCGGTGCCGCGATCGCCGATCGCGACGTGATCTTCCTGCGCCAGAATGTTGCCAAGCTCCACGAGTCGGAACTGGGCCACCTGATCGAGGCGATCCAGCCCGACCAGCGGCTGGCGATGATCCGGCTGCTCGGCGCCGATTTCGACATGACGGCGCTGACCGAGGTCGATGAAGCGATCCGCATGCAGATCGTCGATCAGATGCCGAATGCGCAGATCGCAGCGGCTATCGGCGATCTCGATTCGGATGACGCCGTCTATATTCTCGAAGACCTCGAGGACGAAGACCGCGAGGAAATTCTCGCCCAGCTGCCGTTCACCGAGCGCGTGCGCCTTCGCCGGGCGCTCGATTATCCGGAAAGCTCCGCCGGCCGACGTATGCAGACGGAATTCGTCGCCGTGCCGCCCTTCTGGACGGTCGGCCAGACGATCGACTACATGCGTGACGAGGAAGATCTGCCGGAGACCTTTACCCAGATCTTCGTCATCGATCCGACCTTCAAACTTCTCGGCGTCGTCAATCTCGACCGGATCCTGCGCACCAAGCGGCAGGTGAAGATCGAGACGATCATGCACGAGACGAACCACCCGATCCCGGCCAAGATGGACCAGGAAGAGGCGGCCCAGCTTTTCGAGCAATACGACCTTCTGTCGGCCGCCGTCGTCGATGAAAACGAGCGGCTGGTCGGCGTGCTCACCATCGACGACGTGGTCGACGTCATCCAGGAAGAGGCGGAGGAGGATTTGCTGCGCCTCGGTGGCGTCGGCGACGAAGAGCTGTCCGACAGCATTGCGGAGACGTCGCGGTCGCGCGTGCCGTGGCTCGCGGTCAATCTGTTGACGGCTTTCCTGGCGGCTTCGGTCATCTCGCTGTTCGAGGCGACAATCCAGGAGATCGTGGCACTTGCGGTCCTGATGCCGATCGTCGCGGGCATGGGGGGCAATGCCGGATCGCAGACCATGACCGTCACGGTCCGGGCGCTTGCCACCCGCAATCTCGATATTCACAATGCCTATAGGGTCGTGCGCCGCGAAGCGGGCGTCGGTCTGCTGAACGGCGTGGTCTTCGGCATTATGATCGGCGTCATTGCCGGTCTGTGGTTTCAGGACGTCAATATCGGCGGGATCATCGCGACCGCCATGCTCATCAACATGATGGCGGCTGCCATCGCCGGCATCCTCATCCCGCTTGCGCTCGACCGCTTCGGCGCCGATCCGGCCGTGGCCTCCTCCGTCTTCGTCACGACGGTCACCGATATCATCGGTTTCTTTGCCTTTCTCGGTCTCGCCACCTGGTGGTTCATGTGACACCTGGCCTCGTATGCAGGCACCGAGGGGGCTGGTTTCGACCATCGGAAGGCCGAAAAAATTGACTTGTACGTAAAAGTCAATATCATGTGTTCCGACACAGGATCGGAATGCCGTGAAGAAATACTATAGCATAACAGAGCTCACGCGTGAATTTGGTGTCTCGACGCGCACCCTGCGTTTCTACGAGGACGAGGGCCTGCTGCATCCGGAACGCCGTGGCCGTACGCGCCTCTACCGCACCGCCGACCGCCGGTTCCTGCAGGAAATCCTGCGTGGTCGCCGCATCGGGTTTACGATCGCCGAAATCCGCGAAATCGTTCACGTCTACAAGGAGCCGCCCGGCGAGATCGGGCAGCTCAAGTTGATGATGAAGAAGATTGACGAGAAGCGCGATGAGCTTCGACAGAAGCGCCGCGATATCGATGAGACCCTGTCCGAACTGGATCAGGCCGAAGAAGCCTGCCTTACGCGCCTGGTGGAGATCGGCGTCGGCACCTGACGTCCGGCGGCCTCGTTTTCAGTCCAAATCAGATCCAGCGCCGCGTCCGTTTGCGGTAGCTGTCGTAGTCGAATCCGAACCGGGCTTCGAGATGGCGTTCTTCTCTGGGGATCGCGATCAGGCGCGTCGCTCCAAGCGAAACGAGCGCGGCGACGAAAAACCAGCTGTTCCCCGAGATCAGACCAAGTGCGACTGCGAACAAGGTATAGGCGAGATAGATCGGATTGCGGCTGAAGCGAAATGGGCCGCAGGTCACGAGGTGACGGGCGCATCGGCAGTCCGAAACCGGTGTTTGCCGGCCGATCAGCGTTCGCACGGCCCAGACATCGAGCATGACGGCCGCAAGCAGGATGGCAAGGCCGATGGAGGACAACGCGAAGCCATAGGGCGAGGGGATCGGAGCCAGCGCTGCGATCCGGCCAGCCAGCATGGCGGTCAGGATGCCCGTCAGGTAGAGCATGGGTGGCCAGGGATATTTCAGAGGCTTCGCGCGGTAGGCATTCATTGAAGAACTCCCCCTTACGGCGCTGACTGACTCCTTAACGTGCACTCTTCGGCCAGCGTCTGGATGCGTGCATCCTGAGCCGGCAATATTGCGCCGGACTGGAGGGGAGCAAAGAGGTTCTCCGCCTGAAGGCGCTCCAGTGTGCAGTCGCAGAAGCGCTCGCACAGACCTGCTTCGTTACCCTGTTCCGCGCAGCTCGCTTGGCAGCTTCCCATGTAGGACGCGACCGGATCCGCGGCGGGTGGCGGAACGACGTAGCTTGCGAGGAAAAGACCGGCGATCAGCACCGGCTGGTGCAGCAGGTAGACGGTCAGGGAATGGCGGCCGCCCCAGCGGAGCCAGTTCGGGCCCGCCGGCAGCCTGGCGATCCAGCCCAGCCTGTCGCGATCGACGAGGAAGCGCGCCAGGGCGATGCCGGTCAGCAGTGCACCGATCCATGGCAGCAGGGGCACGTAGTCATTGGAGCGCGGAAGCGTTTCCGAAAGACCCAGAAACCAGAAATAGGGCGCATCGAAGCTCGACGATCGCAGGACTGTCGGCAGCGTGAAGGCGACAGCGGCAGCGACCAGTGTCACGATGAACGGGGCCTTGAGGAAGAGAAGGCCGACGACGCTCGACAGCGCAATCGCATGCAGGATGCCGAAAAAGATCCAGCTGTCGGGTGTGAACCAATAAGTCGCGACCGAAATCGTAGCCGCCGCGGCGACGATGACCCCGAGCCTGCGCAGGAAGGGCTGCAGTCGAAGTGTCGGGTATTGCGCGAGCACGAGGCTGAAGCCGGCGAGGAACAAAAATGTCGATGCGATGAGCCGCGCATAGACCCGCAGGAAGCCTTGCGTCGAACTGCCGGGCTCCAGATAGCCGAAGAATTCGAGATCCCAGCTGAAATGATAGGTCGCCATCGCGATCAGTGCGAGGCCGCGTGCCGCATCGAGCGCGGGAAGGCGCGGGCGACTCGGGCGGCTCGGGGGGGTATGCTCTGTTTGCTCTGCCACGCAGTCTTCCTTCACCTCTCCCCCGGCTGCCGCTGTGCAGCGCCGGTCAGGGATCGGCGGTCGGTCCCAAAGGCGGCAAATTCATGGCCCGTGTCGCATTTCCTGCTTTCACGTATCGCTCCCGTTCAGGAGGGCAAGCCTTGCCTCGGAGAAAAACTGGCGGCGCAGCAGCACGATGAAGACCAGAACTGTCGCGATCATGAAGATCCAGGGGCTGACGAACCAGCCGAGATAGCCGATCGAATAGAAGATGGCGCGCAGACCCATATTGAAATGGCTGGCGGCGATGATGTTCATCCGGATCGTGCGCTCCGCCGCTTCCATCGCACGCGCCGGGTCCATCTTTGCTTCGTCCATCATGGGGATCGCACCAAAGAGTATGGTGCAATAGTTGAACAGCCGGTAGGACCAGCCGAACTTGAAGAAGGAGTACGCGAAAAGGCCAATCAGCCCGCAGACCTTCAGTTCGAAGGTTGCCCGTCCACCCTGCACGATGAATGGAATGTCCCTGAGGATTGCATCCACCTGTTCAGTTGCGCCGAGCAAGGCGAAACAGCCGCCTATGGCAAAGATCGTCGTGGAGGCGAAAAAGGCCGTGCCGTTCTGCAGCCCGCCCATGATCTGGGTGTCGATCATCTTCAGGTCTCGCGTCATGGAATTGAGGATCCATTCACGCCGGCGTTCCGCCATGGCCTTGGTCAGGCTGGTCCTTTGCCAGATCACCTGGTTGCCCGTGATTCGCGCATAGGCCAGCCAAAGAAGAATGAAGAGGGTGAGGGCGATGTAGTCCGGCATGGTCATGGCTGCGATTCCTGCGAGCGCGTCTCGTCGCGCATTATCCTTCTCCAGCGATCTCCCACAACGGAAATTAACCAGCTCTAAGGCTTTGGGTCGAAATGAGGCAGGTGGTGCCAAGCCGGTTAACGGCTCATCCCATTGAAATATAACATATCCATGCGCTCCACGCATGCCTGCTGCGCAAAATACGCCTTGCTTTTGCCATTTTTGCAATTGCGAAAGGCGCAGCATTTTAATACACATCTCGCCGGAAAGCGGTCGGGGGACGGCTTTCCACGAATGAGTGGTCACACTTGGAGTTTCCATGGAAGGCAATGTTCAGCCGTCGTGCTGGGGCGTTACCATCCGTGCTTTGGTAGGATTTGCCGGCGTTCTCTGCCTGGCCTATCTCTTCGGCGCGGTTTGATAGCCTACACAAACGGAATTTGCGCACAGCGCGGTCATCTCGACCGCGCTGTTTGCGTTTTGGGCTGCGGACACCATCTTGGTCATGTCGCGGCCATGAAAGCCGATGTCGATTGCGAGGCGCATTCGTGATAGGCGATGCTCTAGCCTTTGCGCTTTCAGTCCCGCATGCGAGGAGCCCCATGTTTCTTTCGGTTTTCGACGTGTTCAAGATCGGCGTCGGCCCCTCGAGTTCCCACACCATGGGTCCGATGACGGCGGCCAACCGGTTTCTCGACCTCATCCTCTCTGATCAGTGGCCGCGCCCCGCCGGTGCCCATGTGGCAGCCCTGAAGGCGAGCCTGCACGGGTCGCTCGCCTATACCGGCATCGGTCACGGCACGGGAAACGCGGTGATCATCGGTCTGATGGGCGAGGCACCTGACAGCATCGACCCTGACCGCATGGAGGGCATCATTGCGGACGTGGAGCGCACAGGCCGCGTCACCCCGCCCGGTCATCCAGCTTACATCTTCCAACCGAAGGACGACCTCGTCTACGACAAGAAGACGCCGCTCTCGGGTCATGCCAACGGCATGCGACTGTCCGCCCTCGACAAGGACGGCCGCGTTCTCCTCACCCAGATCTACTATTCGATCGGCGGTGGCTTCGTTGTCACCGATACCGAGCTTCTCGCCCTGCAGAAGCAGAAGAAGCAAGCATCCGATCACAAGGTGCCCTATCCCTTCGCTTCGGCGAAGGAAATGCTCGCCATGGCCGCCTCATCCGGCCAGACGATCGCGCAGATGAAGCGGGCGAATGAAGAGGTCGTGCGATCGCGCGAGGATCTCGATGCAGGCCTCGACCGGATCTGGGATGCGATGCTGAGCTGCATCGATCGCGGATTGCGACAGGAAGGCCAGTTGCCGGGCGGTTTGAAGGTGCGCCGCCGGGCGAAATCCATCCACGATCAGCTGCAGGAGGAGTGGCGTTCCAACCGGCTCAATCCGGTGCTCGCGAATGACTGGCTTTCGGTCTATGCGATGGCGGTGAATGAGGAGAATGCTGCTGGTGGCCGCGTCGTGACATCGCCGACCAATGGTGCTGCCGGTGTCGTGCCCGCCACCATCCGCTATTACCTGCATTTCCATCCCGATGCCGACCAGCAGGGCATTCGCGACTACCTGCTGACGGCCGCTGCCATTGGCGGGATCATCAAGCACAATGCCTCGATTTCGGGCGCCGAGGTCGGCTGTCAGGGCGAAGTCGGCTCGGCCTCGGCCATGGCCGCTGCCGGTCTTGCCGCCGTCATGGGCGGCACGCCGGAGCAGATCGAGAACGCCGCGGAAATCGCTCTCGAACATCATCTCGGCATGACCTGCGACCCGGTCGCCGGCCTTGTCCAGGTGCCCTGTATCGAGCGCAACGCGCTCGGTGCCGTCAAGGCCGTTACCGCTGCATCGCTCGCGCTGAAAGGCGATGGCGTGCATTTCGTGCCGCTCGACGCCTGTATCGAGACCATGCGCCAGACCGGCAATGACATGAACGAGAAGTACAAGGAAACCTCGCTTGGTGGCCTCGCCGTCAACGTCGTCGAATGTTGATGCGGGGAGGGGAGCGCCTCTGTCCTGATACGTCTCCGTCGTCATCCTCAGGCGTGCCCCGAGGATGGCCACAGCAGGCAAATGCATCGCAACTGTTGAGCAGCCCCTGCCTTTGACGCCCATGCCCTTGACCCCCCGGCCAGACCGGCTATCTCGGGTGTCATGACACTGCATCTCCTCAAACTCTGCGTCGGAGCCGACTCCATCGACGACCTGCGCGACTGGGTCGCCGAACGCTGCCTCGTCGCGGTTGCGGCGGGCCTGGAGCCGCATTCTTCGCATGTCACCCGGATGGTGCCGAAGCGCATGGAGGAACTGCTGGATGGTGGCTCGCTCTACTGGATCATCAAGGGCCAGCTGTCGGCCCGCCAGAAGCTCCTCGACATCAAGACCTTCACCGGCGGCGATGGGATCACCCGCTGCGAGCTGATCCTCGGCCCTGAGGTGATCGAAGTGGCGCCGGCACCACGTCGGCCCTTCCAGGGTTGGCGTTATCTCGACGCCGATGTTGCGCCCCGCGACCTTTCGGCCTCTGGTGCCAATATCGAGGATATGCCCGATGACCTGAAGCGGGAGCTGGCCGAACTGGGATTGCTGTGAGCGGAATGCCCGCCGAGGGGCCGGATCATGGTGCCCTGGCTGAAGTTTCCGTTGAATTGGGGTCGCGCGCTCATCCTGGCCGCAAGCGGTTCGGGTGCGGGTGAAACAGTCCGGCTGTGAAACCGCCATTTCCTGTATTGGACTTGACGGTTGCCCCCCGCATCCGGTTGCAGCACAGGAGGCACCTGTATCGTGTAAGTCCGTGCTGTCGTCTGGACCGTTTGCCATCGAAACAGCCGAATCGGGTGGCAAGGGCAGCGTTGTGAGCCGGTCCATTGGACCAGAGGGCGGGGAGACTTGCGATGTCGAGTGTTGAAGGCGATCAAGGGGCACTGGAGCGCAAGGTGCCGCAGGTCCGCGGTTGGCGCAGGATTGCCTTGCATTCCGGACTGGCGGTTGCCGGGCTTCTCGCGCTATTTGGTGCCTATGTCGGCATCCTGATCCTGTCCGGAAACTTCCACGAAGTTCTGCCCGGACAGTTCTATCGCTCGGCGCAGCTTTCCGGTGCGCGGCTGAGCGAGGAGATCGACCGCTACGGCATCAAGACCGTGATCAATCTGCGTGGCGAGAATGTCGGCCGGGGCTGGTATGACGACGAGGTCGCCGCAACGGCCGCGCATGGCGCCGCGCATGTGAATTTCGGCATTTCGGCCCGCCGTGAACTGACGCCGGAGCGGGCGCAGGAATTGCTGGCGCTTCTCAAAACGGCGGAGCAGCCGATCCTTGTGCATTGTATGTCGGGCGCCGACCGTACCGGTCTCGCCTCCGTCATCTTCCTGCAGCAGGTCGCCGGTGTCGATGAGGAGGAGGCCGAATGGCAGCTTTCCCCGATCTACGGCCATATCAACCTGTCTTTTTTTGCGGCTTACGCCATGGATGACACCTGGGAGCGGCTCGAAAAGGTGATCGGGCTGGACAGCTGAGCGGACCCGCTGGCCTCGCGGCGAATGCAACTGATTCCTTTGATGCCAGCGCATGCCAAGGGCGCGGCCATGACGATAGAAACCGACTTCTCCACCCGTGACACACCCGGTCCCGGGCCCCATGGGCGACCGGTGTTTGCCGTGGCCCCACTGATGACGGCGACGGATCGGGCAAAAAGTCTACAAATATTCAATTTGTTACGCGGTTTTACTTCTGCCACGTACCACCGTCTCTCGAAGCGACGGGTCATTCTGAACGAGACGACGAGGCCTTGCATTTCGGTTGCCGACTGGAGCCGTGCGGCCACGCAGACTAAGGCCTGTCTGTTGATGTCCACTGAGAGCTGACCCGGCGCAGCCTGATATTTCTATTGAGAATGAGCCATGTTTCAGCCGTCCCTCCCATGTTTTCAGCCGGGGCTCTGAAGTGGTCGACATGGCGCTACGGAGCGTAATCCGACGCTGGCATTTTCGAGCGCATCTATCGATCCGGTAGATTTGCCGCAGGACCGGCTTATCCCGGAATGTCATCCGCAAATATCTGCGCGCCGGCTTCGTTCGCCATTTCGGCTTCCGAAACGTTCTGCTTGACCGCGATGAAGCTGTCCGGCGTGACCGAAATGCTATCTATGCCGCATTCCACCAGGAACTTCGCAAATTCGGGATGGTCACTCGGCGCCTGGCCACAAAGGCCGATCTTGGCTCCGGCCGCCTTTGCCTCGCCGATCACTTTGCGGATCATCCATTTGACGGCTTCGTCCTGCTCGTCGAAGAGATCGGCCAATTCGCCGGAATCGCGATCGACTCCCAACGTCAATTGGGTCAGGTCGTTCGACCCGATGGAGAAGCCATCGAAGTGTTGCGCGAACTGCTTCGCCAGGATGACGTTGGACGGGATCTCGCACATAACGAAAACCTGCAAGTCGTCTTCGCCTCGCCTCAGTCCATTCTCAGCCATGACTTCCAGCACCTTTTCGGCTTCCGACACGGACCGGCAGAACGGGATCATGACAACGACATTCTTGAAGCCGAGTTGGTTTCTCAGTTTCCGTATTGCTCTGCATTCGAGAGCAAATCCTTCCCGGTAGAGCGGTGAATAATACCGGGAGGCGCCGCGAAAACCGATCATCGGGTTTTCCTCGGTTGGCTCGAACGCGCCGCCGCCCAGAAGGCCCGCATATTCATTGGTCTTGAAGTCGCTCATCCGGACGATGACCGGCTTTGGGTGGAATGTCGAAGCGATCCGCGCCAGCCCTTCGGCCAGCTTGTCGACGAAGTAGACGGATTTATCGGCATAGGCTGCCGTCAATCCCGCGATCTCGGCCTTCGCCTTCTGATCGGTCAGTGTGTCGAAATTCACCAGTGCCATGGGGTGGATGCGAATTGCATTGCTGATGACGAATTCCATGCGCGCGAGCCCCACGCCGTCCGCCGGCAGCCGCCACCAGCGGAACGCGGCGCCCGGATTGGCAAGGTTGAGCATCACCTTGGTTCTCGTCGCCGGAACATCGTCCATGTCGAGTGTCTGAACCTCGTAGTCTGCTAGACCCTCGTAGATCGCTGCCTCGTCGCCCTCGGCGCAGGACACCGTGATCTCCTGGCCGGAATGCAGCACCTGGGTGGCCGTTCCGGTTCCGACAACGGCCGGCAGCCCCAGCTCGCGGCTGACAATGGCAGCATGCGACGTACGTCCGCCATGGTCAGTGACGATGGCCGCCGCCCGTTTCATGATGGGAACCCAGTCAGGATCCGTCGTGGATGTAACCAGGATCGATCCGTCGATGAATTGCCCGATATCACGGGCATTCTCGATCAGGCAGACTTGACCGGAGACGACGGCGTCGCCGATCGACAGGCCCTTGACCAATGTCTTGCCCTTGCTCTTGATCTGATAGGAGCTGAAGACTGCGGTATCGCGGTTCGACTGGACCGTTTCCGGTCGCGCCTGGACAATGTAAAGGCGTTGAGTATGCCCGTCCCGAGCCCATTCCATATCCATGGCACAGCCGTAGTGACGTTCGATGGTTGTTGCCCAGCGGGCCAGTGTCAGGATTTCTTCGTCTGAAAGGACAAAAGCGCTTCGCTCGGCTTTCGATGTCGGTACATTCCGGGTTGGTTCTTGGGCTGTGCCGTAGATCATCTTTATGGTCTTGCCACCGCATCTTTTCGAGATGATCGGCATCAAAGTCGGATCCTCGAGAAGAGGTTTGAAAACCTGATACTCGTCCGGGTCGACAGCACCCTGAACGACGTTTTCCCCAAGCCCCCAGGCGGCATCAATGATGACGACCTTGTCGAAACCTGTTTCCGTGTCGATGGAGAACATGACACCAGATCCGCCGAGGTCGGAGCGGACCATTTGCTGTATTCCGACGGACAGAGCGACCTTCATGTGGTCGAACCCCTTTGCCTGACGATAAGAAATGGCACGATCGGTGAAGAGCGAGGCAAAGCAGCGCTTGCAGGCTTGCAGCAATTCAGCTTCGCCTACAATGTTCAAGAAGGTCTCCTGCTGCCCCGCGAAGCTCGCGTCGGGTAGATCTTCTGCTGTCGCGCTCGAGCGCACTGCAACGCTGACCTGCTCCCGGGCTGCTCTGCCGGACAGTTCCCTGTACGCCTGGATGATGGCTTCAGCCGTGGCTTCTGGCCAATCTGCCCGCAGAACAAGCTGGCGGATGGCCGCGCCAGTCTCCGAAAGGGTCGCCTTACCGGCTGTCCAGTCCGCAATCAGCTTGCCGACCGGTTCGCGTAGATGATTCTGATCGATAAAATTCCAATAGGCATCCGAGGTGGTGGCAAAACCCGGGGGAACGTCGACACCATGCTGGCCAAGCTCCTGGATCATCTCGCCGAGCGAGGAGTTCTTGCCGCCAACCTTGGCCACATCAGTGCGCTTCAGCTTTTCTAACCAAACGATAGGGGCGACAAAGCCATTCATGTTAGACCCTCCCAATAGTGGTAATCTGCCGTGTGCTGTTACTCGTATTGAGCATACGCCCGAGACAGGGGGGCGCGGTTGACCCACATCAAGTTGAAGCTTGGTCGCGCTACACCTCGAACTTTCGGATTGCTTTGGTCCAAAATGCCAGGTCAGCAATGATATTGCCGTTCGCGTTTTGAAATCCGGGCTGTATCCGCAGGACGTCTGTCAAAGGTGTCTGTCTCGTGATAAGTCACGCCATCCTGCATGACCCGCATTCGCACCCGGTAGGCGACGCTGCCATCCTTGCGCTTGCGCGCGCGGATCGTGCCCATAGCCGGCTCCTAATCTGGTCCATGGGACCAAATCGAGTGCTAAAATCGGCGGAAATAGCCCCGAGCGAGTGTAAGTGAGACGATGGAGAAAGTGCCGTAAGTGTCTGAAGAGCAACAAAACGTCAATTATTTCAAAGCTCCCGTCTTCGCCGTTGCGCCGATGATCGACTGGACGGATCGGCATTGCCGGTTTTTCCATCGGCAGCTCTCGGCCCGCGCGCTGCTCTATACCGAGATGGTGGTGGCGGATGCGATCATTCACGGGCCGCGGGAGAAACTGCTCTCGTTCAACGGGGAAGAACATCCGGTTGCACTGCAGCTGGGCGGATCGGATCCGGCAAAGCTCGTGGAGGCGGTCAGGATCGCCTCGGATTACGGCTATGACGAAATCAACCTGAATGTCGGCTGTCCGTCGGACCGGGTACAATCGGGGACCTTCGGGGCTTGCCTGATGCAGACGCCCGAAGTGGTCGGGGCCTGCGTTGCCGCCATGAAACAGGTGGCGACGGTGCCGGTGACCGTCAAGTGCCGGATCGGGGTGGACGAGCAGGAACCGGAGGCTGTGCTGCCGGATTTCCTCGCCCGGATGATCGGGGCAGGGGCCGACGCGATCTGGATCCATGCGCGAAAGGCCTGGCTGAAGGGTCTGAGCCCGAAGGAAAACCGGGAGATCCCGCCGCTCGATTACGAACTCGTCTATCGGATGAAGCGCGAAAATCCCGATGTTTTCCTCGGCATCAATGGCGGGATCAGCGATCTCGACCAGGCGGTCCGGCATCTTGCCGTCATGGATGGCGTTATGCTGGGGCGGGCGAGTTATCACAATGCGACGCTGCTCACCGAGGTCGATGCCCGCATCTATGGCGCGGCGGCGAAACCGGTCGACTGGGATCACGTTCGCGATGCCATGATCGGCTATGCGGAGCGGGTGGTGGCGTCCGGCGGACGGCTCAACCATGTCACGCGGCATATGGTCGGGCTGTTCCAGGGCTATGCCGGTGCGCGGCGCTATCGGCAGATCCTGTCGTCGGAGGCAACCAAGCCCGCCGTGTCGCCGGACCTCATTGCCGAGGCCTTTGCGGCCGTGGACATTGCGGGCGGGCCGAAGACACAGGGCGCGTCCAGCAGCACGTCGGCCGCCGCGGAATAATTTCTAGCGCGGCTTTTCGGCATTTCTGCGGTCCGAAAGCGAAAATGGCGCCCCGGGGGACGCCATTCGAAATTCTTGATCAATCGGCCTGGATGTTGACGGCCTTGGGGCCCTTGCCCATGCGGTCCGGCTCGGTGTCGAAGGTGACCTGCTGGCCATCCTGGAGGCTCTGCAGGCCAGAGGCCTGGAGCGCGGAGATGTGGACGAACACGTCCTTTGCGCCGTCTTCCGGGGTGATGAAGCCGAAGCCCTTGTCCTGGTTGAAGAATTTTACGGTGCCCTTGGTGGCCATGGGAGAGTTCCTTGTTCCCGATTTCTGTCGTCTGCGCCACGGCCGGCGGACCGGAAGCGGCAAGGTGAAGTTCCGCCGAAACGGAACCGTCGAGTGGTCGCGATAACGGGGAAAGAACGTCTGCCGGCGGGAGAAGGCCCCCAGGACCACACATGCGGTCGATCAAAGTCAGTCCAGTCTCCGGGATCTTTGGTGCCCGAACGCTACAAGAGGTAGGTGCATTTCCGAACCTTGGCAAGTACGAAAAATCACAGTCTGCACCGCACAAATTCCGCAATAGACTGAAATCCTTGAGATTTGGGGGGTGAGTCTGATGCCCTTGCGCGCCCGGCCGGGGGTGGACGCCCCCGGACCGACCGATGTTTCGACCGGGGACGACGGCGTGTTCCGTCTTGAAGCAGCCGCCATCCGGGTTTAGGGGAGAGGTGGCTGGGCGCGGGAGTGAATGAGTATGGCGAAGACGGGTGCCGCAGTGATCGACCCTTACGAGCTCCTGGGCGTGGCCCGGGATGCCGACGATGCGGCCGTCAAGGCGGCCTATCGCAAGGTGGTCAAGACCGCCCATCCGGATGCCGGCGGCGATGCCGAGGCCTTTGCCAAAATCTCTGCCTGCTACGACCTGCTGAAGGATCCCGTGCGCCGCCGCGTCTTCGACGATACAGGTTATGATCCGCAGCTGGCCGAGCCCACCGACCTCAAGGGGCTGATGGTGCTGGAGACGCTGATCAACGACATGATCCTCGACGAGCGGGAGCCCGGCAGTTTCGATCCGGTCGCGGGCCTGCGGCGCAAGCTCACCGACGACATTCTCAAATGCCGCTTCCACATTCTCGAGCTGGAGCGCCACCGGGCGCGGGTGCGCAAACATCTCGACCGGCTCGGCCGGCGGCCCGATACCGACGTGCTCGGCTCGATGCTGAGGGCGCGGGCGCAATCGATCACCGATGCGATCAAGGCGTCGGAAGTGCAGATCGGCGCGATCGAGCGGGCCTATTCCATGCTCGAGGGCTATTCCTACGAACTGGAGCCTCTGCCGGTCGAAATCGAGGCCGAGGATCTGCCGAAGGCGGCGGAATAGGGTCGGCTCCCTCACTTTTCCCATCACTGGCCTCCTCACTTGCGCGCGGCTTCATGGCGCGGTGCCCTTATTGGCGGAGGGGCGTTTGCCCGGTTTGCCGTGGCGCCAGGTGCGGCGGTAGAGGGCGGAGACTTGGCGGTCGGGGTCGGTGGCCTGCCAGTCGGCAAGCGCTGTCCGTTCGTCTTCGGGGTGCAGACCGGGGCGGGTGTGGATGCGGTGGATCATGGCCAGTGCCAGGCGAAGCTGGGAGACTGCCTGCTTGTCTTCGGGCCATTGGCGGGGTTCGGTGCTGGGGCTGACATGCGGGCGCAATTGGCCGGCCAGGGTTTGGATCTCCAGGCGCTCTCTCGGCCTGGCGTGTGCCACGCAGGGCGGCAGGCACTCGCCTGATGCCAGCGGCGGATCCGCGCGTTGCGCCCGGCCGCTGCAATGCCGGTTGCGCCGGCATTGGCGCCGCCGGCAGATGAGGGGGGTGCCGTGTTCGGCAAGGATGTCGCGCAGCAGGCGCAGCTCCAGCGGTTCGGCCGTGGGGTCATCTGTGGTTGTCGGGTCTGGCATGTCGGTCTCCTTGTCGTGAGGTGTTTCGGGACTTGGCGAAAGAGGGAAGTTTGCGCGGCTATCTCCCCCCTTGCGGGGGAAATGACAGCCAAAGCTTCGCCGCCGGTCGGGATCAACTCCCTCCGGGTGGGGCATGCTTTCCTCGGGTTGAACCCGAGGGTCGGACGAGGCGCCAGAAGCAACCTGTCTAAGGTGTTTTATGTGGCTCCTTCCGGCGCCCCGTTCGGCGTCTATTCCCGCTGCATGCGTCTCTCTGGCAAGGCGGCGACGGTCTTCGGTCCTCGGGTCAGGCCCGAGGATGACCGAGGAATGACCGGGCGCGGGTCCGGCTGCGGCATCACCGTGAGATGACACTTCAGCCTGGCCGGTGGCCCGGGAGGTTCCCGCCGGATGGTGCACCAATCCGACCGGGACCCTCGCCCGGGGGAGATCGTCTGGCCATTTGCGGCCCGGCGCTCATCCCCGCCGTTTGTTTCGCCCCGCTGTCTGGATGTTCGCGACAGCGCTGGCGCCTTGTCTGTGTGCCTCTGAGGCACGTCCTTCCGATCAGGGTATCCGGTGTTGGGGCATCCGACCCCGTCACCTCAGCCCCTCGTCCGGAGGGAGACCGTTGCAGCGGGCCGGGGATTTGCACCTGCGAGAGTGCTCGCCCCCGGCGCCGGCCCCGCCTCGCCTGACATCGCATCGTCAGGTGTATCCGAGGGCGGGACGGGGACTAGGGTAATGGGGTGGAAATGGTGGGGGATGAAAAAATGTGTCGGGGTCTGATTTTGTTAGAGAAACGCTGCGGGGCGTCCCCCTTTTTTCGGGAATTGGGGCGGTCGGGCTGGAATGTCTGGCCTCGGAAGGCTTGTGTTTGGATCCTCGGGTCAAGCCCGAGGATGACGGAGTGTGAGGTGGGCGATTGGTATCCTCCGCGACTGTCTTCATTGCACGACGCCTGAGGAGGATACCCTCATCTCTCTCTAGAGGTAGTCATCCTCGGGCTTGACCCGAGGATCCAAACACAGGTGGGGGCGGGGCCATGTCCCCCCTTGCGGGGGAGAAAGCGAAATCGAGGAATTGGCCAGATCAGGGCCATACCTCAGATTTCGTAAAAGAGGGGCTCGGTGATGTCGATGCCTATGGAACCGTGCCTCTCTCCAGGAAAATCTGAAGTTTAGGCGGCTTGCGCGCGCCTAAGCCTTCGATTTTCCGTCCTCCCCCGCATGGGGGGAGGTGGGGAGAAACGAGGCTGACTAGGAACCGCCGCTAACAAAGTCAGGATGAAGAACTTACAACGCTACCGCGGGTTCTCGCGCATTGTTTCGCCGTACTTCATTACATCTGTTAAGTTCGGTGGCTCGATGGTTTCCGGTCCGTGCCCAGGGGCACGCCTAAACATGGCCTCAAGCAGTGCCCCGCGATCTTGAATCGTTGCCGCACCCTTATCCACCAGAAAGAGATATGTGTTGAGCATGGTAACTCGTTGGGACGCGTCATCCATCAGCAGCATTGATCGGATGTTGAATCTGACAAGCAGCCTTATTGCCCAGATGAGAAGTGCCAAAGGGGCTGTGATGAGTAGCAGTCGGCTCGCTACCCCTACAGCTGCAAATCCTGGCGAAAATTCCCCAGAGAGCAGAAATGCTCTTTCGATGTTCGATATGTATTCTATTAAATAGCTCTTGTTCATCCACACAGCAATCGGAGCGCCTATCAGCAGCGCTAATATCAGCATTAAAGAAGAAAAATAAGCACGTGACCCTTTTGTTTCTTGAGTAGACCAGAGCTTCTTTGTCTCATTCATTCCTATTTGTTCTTTTAAAGCGGATATTGCATTGTTGGCCTCATCCCGATAAATACGAATTTCGTCAGAGATATACTTAGGCTGCTCCGCGAGTTTAGCCATCCCGTCTGATATTTGCATATACTGCGAGTGGACTTTTCCTGCATCATCCGCGTACCGGGCCACTTGCTGCTGCAATTCTAAGACTTGCTTTTCCTCTGCATCGTGATCTTTTGCTTGTCGTTGAGCATAAGAAATTTTGCGCAGCGCTATCCATGACATTCCCAAGGACATAATTGCGGACAGGTCTTGGAGGTCGGGAGCGTTTCTTCCGACTACTGGAGAGTATTTATGAAGTAGGTTAGCGAGAATGTATCCACCTAATTCGTTTTGACTGCGTCCAATCAACTCTGAATCGCTAATCAGCTTCTTTAACGAAGATACCTTATCGTCGAGTATGAACGGACATGGTCCGTAAACCTGCGCATCCATTCCGGTTGAGTGGGCGACATTGAACGCTCGCAGCAAGGAGGGAGACGAATCAAAGTATGCGGTTAGTTCGTCTAACGCACGGCTGCCACTCACCAGCCAGCCTCCTTCGGTAAGGCATTGTCTTGCGATTCTTATAAGCTCAGCGCGCAACACTTGTTGTTTTTGTATGGCGGCTTCTGCCCCTGCCATGCCGTGATTTCCTATGAAATCCACCGGGGGCTCTGCGAATACATCATCTACAGACGAGAGTAATCGCTGCTCCGCTTCGACTTGGTATGCCAATCTGTTCAATTTTCTAGAATTCTCAGCTTCTTCCACTGGATCCCCCTGCCGCCGTCGCTCCTAGCGTTACCCTAGCATCATATTGTCACCTCCGGCCGCCTCCAACCGCGCGAATACACGAAATACGTGCCCCAGTTTCTGTTCGATCATCTTGGGCGCCTGACCGGCTACTTCAGCCACAGCAGCCATGCCAGCGCGACGACCAGCGCTACCGTCCCACCCCGCACTAGCCACCTCACGCTGCAGGAGCGGCTGCGCCAGCCGGCGGTCATGTAACTAAGGATATCGGGGAGCAGGTTTGCGAGGTCTTGCATGGTGTCCGTTGATGCCCCTCTCTTGGAATTTCTAGCACTTAGCTGCGCTAAGATGCTGAAATTCCACTCTCCGCCGCAAGGGGGGAGGTGGCCTAGCGCCCCGGTCGCCCCGTCTTGCCCTTCGTTCGGCCCTTGCGCTTCTGATCCATCGGATCCTCGTAGGAGCCGGCGCCGGAGCGGGCGCGGATGATGGGGCGGGGGTCGTCGGACTGCCCCTCATCCGCCCTTCGGGCAACTTCTCCCCGTGAACGGGGAGAAGGAGGGGCCTCCGGCTTTTCCGGCAGCTTGCCGGTCACCGGTTTTTCGGTGCGGCCGACGGTCATCTCGTCCAAGCTATTTTTACGAAAATAGCTTTTTCCCAATGGCGCGGATTCGCTCTCCTGTCCGGCTTCGCCGGGCAGGGCATCCGCGCTGGTGTTCTTGCGGAAATGGGAGCTTTCCGGGCCGGATTTCGGCATGGGCACGGCGCCGTCGGTGCCGGGGCCCATGTCGTCGATATGGGGTTTGGAGAAATAGCTGCCCTTGCCTTCCGGGGCGCCCGACTTGTTGCGGCCTGAGGGGGAGATGCGGGGTTGGGTGTCGCCGTCGGTTGTGGGTCCTCGGGTCAAGCCCGAGGATGACGATGGAGGGGGCGGCGCCAAGTTTTTCCCTCTCGCGCCTTCGGCGCTCGACGCCTCCTGCTTGGCGATCGGGTCGTCCATGGCGGCGAGTTCGACGGCCTTGAGGCGTTTGATTTCGTCGCGCAGACGGGCGGCCTTTTCGAAGTCGAGGTCGGCGGCGGCGTTGCGCATGTCTTTTTCCAGCGCGTTGAGATGGGCCTGGAGATTGTTGCCGACGAGGTGGCCGCCATCGGCAAACCCCTTGCCGGAGACGCCTGAAATGTCGGCGCGGACGTGGTCGCGCTCGTAGACGCTATCGAGGATGTCGGAGATGCGGGCCTTGACGGACTCTGGCGTGATGCCGTGTTCGGTGTTGTAGGCCATCTGCTTTTCGCGGCGGCGGGACGTTTCGTCCATGGCGCGCTGCATGGAGCCGGTGATCTGGTCGGCATAGAGGATGACCTTGCCGTCGACGTTTCGGGCCGCACGACCAATCGTCTGAACAAGGGACGTTTCCGAGCGCAAAAAACCTTCCTTGTCGGCATCGAGGATGGCGACGAAGCCGCATTCGGGAATGTCGAGGCCTTCGCGCAGCAGGTTGATGCCGACGAGCACGTCGAAGGCGCCGAGGCGGAGGTCGCGGATGATCTCGATGCGCTCCAGCGTGTCGATGTCGGAATGCATGTAGCGGACGCGCACACCCTGTTCATGCAGGTATTCGGTGAGATCTTCGGCCATGCGCTTGGTGAGCACGGTGACGAGGGTGCGGTAGCCCTTTTGCGCGGTCTCGCGGATTTCGCCGAGCACGTCGTCGACCTGGGACTTGGCCGGGCGGATCTCGACCGGCGGGTCGATGAGGCCTGTGGGTCGGATGACCTGTTCGGCGAAGACGCCGCCGGCTTCTTCCATTTCCCAATTGCCGGGGGTGGCGGAGACGGCGACGGTCTGGGGGCGCATGGCGTCCCATTCCTCGAAGCGCAGCGGCCGGTTGTCCATGCAGGAGGGCAGGCGGAAGCCGTATTCGGCCAGCGTCGCCTTGCGGCGGAAGTCGCCGCGATACATGCCGCCGATCTGGGAGACGGAGACGTGGCTTTCGTCGATGAAGAGGAGCGCGTTGTCGGGAATGTATTCGAACAGCGTCGGCGGCGGCTCGCCGGGCTTGCGGCCGGTGAGGTAGCGCGAATAGTTCTCGATGCCGGCGCAGGAGCCGGTGGCTTCGAGCATTTCGATGTCGTAGCGGGTGCGCTGTTCCAGGCGCTGGGCTTCGAGCAGGCGGCCGCCCTTTTCGAGCTCGGCGAGTCGCATCTTCAGCTCGTCCTTGATCGCCTTGATCGCGCCGTTCAAGGCCGGGCGTGGCGTGACATAGTGGCTGTTGGCGTAGATCTTCACCGACTTCATCTCGCCGGTCTTCTTGCCGGTCAAGGGGTCGAATTCGGTGATGCTCTCGATCTCGTCGCCGAAGAGGGTGATGCGCCAGGCGGCATCCTCCAGGTGGGCGGGGAAGAGTTCGATCGTGTCGCCACGCACGCGGAAGGAGCCGCGGACGAAATTGATGTCCTGGCGCTTGTACTGCTGGGCGACGAGGTCGGCCAAGAGCTGGCGCTGGTCGATGCGGTCGCCGACCGACATCTGGAAGGTCATGGCGGTGTAGGTTTCGACCGAGCCGATACCATAGATGCAGGAGACGGAGGCGACGATGATGCAGTCGTCGCGCTCGAGGATGGCGCGGGTGGCGGCGTGGCGCATGCGGTCGATCTGTTCGTTGATCGAGGATTCCTTCTCGATGAAGGTGTCCGAGCGCGGCACATAGGCTTCCGGCTGGTAGTAGTCGTAATAGGAGACGAAATATTCCACCGCATTGTCGGGGAAGAAGTTCTTGAACTCGGAATAGAGCTGGGCAGCCAGCGTCTTGTTGGGCGCCAGGATGACGGCCGGGCGTTGCGTCGCCTCGATCACCTTGGCCATGGTGAAGGTCTTGCCGGAGCCGGTGACGCCGAGCAGGACCTGGGTGCGGTCATCATTCTTCAGGCCCTCGACCAGGTCCTTGATGGCGGTCGGCTGGTCGCCGGCGGGCTCGAAATCGGAGGCCATGCGGATGGTCACGCCGCCTTCGGACTTTTGCGGCCGGGCCGGGCGGTGCGGCATCCAGAGTTCGCCGTTCTTGAACAGCGGATTGCCGCTTTCGATCAGGGCGGTCAGGGCCTCGACCGTGGCGGTGACGGCGCCGGGGGCCAGGGATTCGGCTTCCTCGAGGGAGACGTCCATGCCGGCGATCGGATTGAGGCCGGCGGCGGCGCGGGTCTTGGGATCGGAAGAGGCGCCGATCGAGACGCCCCGGGAGGTTTTGGTCGACGTGGTGTTCTTGGCGGTGGGTTTGGTCGTCGCCTTTTCCAGCGCCACCTTCTCCGCATGGCGGCGGGCCTCGATCTCGATCTTCTTGCGATGCTTGCCGGCCTTGGAGGCGAGTTCGCGCTGGCTCTCGACGGTCGACGCCTCGGCTTCCGCCTCCAATTGCTTCACCCAGTCGGAAACGGATCCCGACAGGGGCGCGCCTTCGAACGGCGCTTGCGGAGCTTCCTCGAAACGATCAGAGGGGGCGGAGGATTTGGGAGACTTGGCCATGGCCGGAATATGGAGAAGGGCGCCGGCAAAGGGAAGAGGCGAGGCCCGGATAATCAGAACAAAAACGCAACGGGGGGCAGGGGTTGTTGCCAGCATGGTGGCAGGAGGAACGGGTGTCAGCCGTCCTGAATGTCAGATCAGGACTGCGAAACGCCGCGTCTCGTCTCCCGCGAAGCTAAGGCTGAGGCTGGGGCCGCCGAGCGCCGACTGTCACGCCACCGACAGATGCTTCGACTTGCTCTTGCGCTTCAGATTGGAAGTGGTCTGGTGGTTGGCGATCCAGGTGTCGAGGGCGCTTGGTGGCATGGGGCGGGCGAAGAGGTAGCCCTGGGCCGTGCCGCAGCCGAGGCGGGCCAGGATGGCGGCATCTTCGGGGGTCTCGACGCCTTCGACGACGATTTCGAGCGAGAGGGACTGGCCGAGGCTGACCATGGTCGAGATCAGCTTCTGGTTTGTTTCGCTGCGGGCGACATCGTTGACGAAGCTGCGGTCGATCTTCAGGCGATCGACCTTGAGGCCGATCAGATAGGCCAGCGAGGAATGACCCATGCCGAAGTCGTCAACGGCGAGCTTGTAGCCGGCTTCTTCCATCAGCTTCAGCTGGGCGTCGGCGAGGGCCGGGTCGAGGATCGTCTCTTCCGTGATCTCGATCTCCAGCGACGCGGGACTGACGCCGTGTTCCGTCGTCACGCGATGCAGCATGCAGGCGACGGAATAAAGCGCGAATTCCCGCGGCGAGACGTTGAGGGCGACGGTGACATCGGGGAGGCCGAGTTCCGGCAGGCGGCGGACGAGGAGGCAGGCGTCGCGGGCGATCCGGGCGGTGAACTGTTCGGAGAGATGCACGGCCCGGGCCGCATTGACGATTTCGGGCGGCGAGACAAAGCCCAGCTGCGGATGCTGCCAGCGGACAAGCGCCTCGAAGCCGGTGATGCGGCGTGTGACGAGATCGACCTGGGGCTGGAACCAGGCTCCGATCGCCCCTGTCTGGATGGCGCGCTCGAGATCCTGTTCGATGATCCGCCGGCGCTCGGCATTCCTGCGCAGGTCCGGATCGAATTCGCGCAGCTGCCGGCGGTCGTTGCGCTTGGCATCGTAAAGCGCCATGTCGGCGCAGGCGAGCAGTTCCTCGGCATCGCTGGCATGCTCGGGATAGGCCGCAAGGCCGACGCTCAGGCCGACAACGGCCTGGCGCTGATGCCATTGGATCGGCTGGCGGCTTGCTTCCAGCACGGAGGCCGCATGGGTGCGGGCGCGGCTGAGCGCGTCCGGACCGCTGACGATAACGGCGAATTCGTCGCCGCCGAGACGCGCAATCAGGCTGCCGTCCACGACAGTGGAGGACAGTCGCGTGGCAATCTGCCGGAGCAGCGCATCGCCGGCGCTGTGTCCGAGCGTATCATTGACCGACTGGAAACGCTCGACGTCGAAGATCAGCAAGGCGACGTCTTCGTCCACGACCCGTGCGCGGGCGATGTCCCCGGCCAGACGGCCGTGAAAGAAGACCCGATTGGCCAGTCCGGTCAGCGTGTCGCGATTGGCCAAGGCTTCGAGACGGGTGTTCTGGCGCAAGATGTCACTGTTGGCCCGTGTCAGGCTGTCGGCAAGCGCCGTCGCCTCGTGGCGCGCGACCTGGCTGTTGACGAACATGCGTTCCGCCCAGAGGCTGCGGCGGATGAAGACCAGGATCATCAGCGACAGGCAGAAACCCATGAGCACTTCGTTGGCGCGGCCCGTCCCGATCAAGCTGAGCATGAGGGAAACGAGGATCGGGATCGCGTAATTGAGTGCAAGGGGGGTGTTGCCGATCTGCTTGACGACCGATCCGGTGGCCATGCCGCCCATGATCAGCAGGAGCGATGCGTGCTGCCCGAGGGGGGCGAAGTCGGTGACCACCCAAGGCAGGGCTGCCCAGGTGGTTCCGAGCGCGAGTGCGCCGAATGACAGGATCGTCAGGGTGAATTTCGGGGCGGTGACGAGAAGGTTTCGGCGTGTGAGCGCTTTCATTGAGTAGGCACGGCCAGCCACGATGGCGAGCGCTGTGCCGTACCAGGCCAGACTGGCCCAATTCACCTGGTTCTGCAGATAGAGGATCAAGATGCAGACGGAGAGGGTGATCAGGTTGAGTGTCAGGGTCGAGCGGTATCCATCGGCGACGTCCGCCACCTTGGCTTGCAGCACTTCAGGTATCATCTCGCCGCTTCGGTTCTCACTCAACCACATAGATCAAAGCCCATACCAATCTCAATAATTACTCAATAACATGAGCGACTTAATGGTATGTTACGTCGTCTTCGCGCAATTTAACTAGAAATGATCCGCGACTTTTCATGGGGCCTTTGGGCAACGGATCCGCCCGTGCAGGATGAAAATCCGACCATTGCCCGTCATTCGTGAGTGTCCCTCAGGTTGTGGTGGCGGGTGAGATGCTTGCATGCGGGGTGCGCAAGACCTGGCAGCGCCATGATCCCTGCATTTTGCTAGGCTGTGCGGGGCGAGATTCGGTCACTTGCCGACCGTTCCGCCACCTCACTCCCACCCGCGAGTTCTGCATGCCGAGCTTATCTCCCGCCGCTCTCTGGCCAATCCTGCTTCTGTCGCTGTCCAATATCTTCATGGCCTTCGCCTGGTACGGCCATCTCAAATACAAAACGTCGGCGCTGTGGATCGCCATCGTCGCCAGTTGGGGGATCGCCTTCTTTGAATATTGTCTCGCTGTGCCGGCCAATCGCATTGGTGCCGAGGTCTATTCGGCCGCGCAATTGAAGACGATGCAAGAGGTGATCACGCTGATCGTCTTTACCGGTTTCTCGGTCTTCTTCCTGAAGGAGAGCCTGACGATCAATCACGCGATCGGCTTTGCCCTGATCGCGGCAGGCGCTGCCTTCGTGTTTCGAGGCTGATCGGCTTGCCTGCGTGCCGGTTCTGCTAAAACAGGCCAGCCTCATTTTGACCCCATAATTGCGATAAAATTCAATAATTACAAAGTGGTAATTTTTGAAAGGTTGTTGCATGACGGGCTTCAGCGCGGGCATTTCGGCCATCCGTTTCGGCTATGGTCTCGGACCTCAAACCGCTCCCTACTTCCGACCCGACGACTTGATCTCGGAGCTGGATCGGGCCGCTGCGGTGCCTCCCTTGTTTCCGCTCGAGGGCGTGCAAGGGCGCCGTGATGCGCTGATTGATTTTGCATCTCGCGAAAAAGCTGCCCGCGCCGAGCGTAGGGCGGTCGGGACAGGTGGGGCCGAGGACGATGCCATCAAGGTGTTGCGGCGGGAGGTGCAGAAGCGCTTTCGCCGGGATTCCGTGCTGCGCGTCACCCAGGCCGTTCTGTCACCTTATGCTTTTCACGAGCGTCTCGCCTCGTTCTGGATCAACCATTTCACGGTGAGTGCATCGAAATCGCCGGTCATGCGGCTGCTGGTGCCGCTCTACGAGGCCGAGGCGATCCGTCCCCATCTCGCGGGCTCCTTTCGGGATCTTCTGACCTCGGCCTCATTGCATCCGGCCATGGTCATATTTCTCGATCAGGCGAAATCGGTCGGTCCGGGTTCCCGACGCGGCAAACGGCAGGGTGGTGAGGCGGCAAACGAGAATTTCGCCCGCGAAGTGATGGAACTGCATACGCTCGGTGCTGGCTCTGGATACAGCCAGGCCGATGTGCAAGCGCTGGCCCTGATGCTGACGGGCGTGACTCTGGCTCCCACGACCATCGAGACTGTCTTCAATCCGCGGGTAGCGGAACCTGGCTCGTTCGCAATCCTCGGTCAGCGGTATGGCCGTGAAGGCTCTCTTGATGATGCAAGAACGATCCTTTCGGTGCTGGCCGATGATCCGCGTACCGCCCGCCACGTTTCGTCAAGGCTCGCCGAACACTTCATCGGCGATCAGCCACCCCACGATCTGGTGGAGAAAATGGCGCTTCGATGGAGGGAGACCCATGGCGATCTTTCGTCGGTCTATGCCGCGATGCTGGAGCATCCAGCCGCCTGGACTGCATCTGCGGGAAAAACCAAGATGCCGCTGGATTATGTCGTGTCCAGCTTGAAGGCATTCGGTTTCAATCGGGCGCAGTTGCTCAATACGAACGACGCAGACGATCCGGACGGCGAGAGTGACATGATGGCCGATGCCGGTGCCCGCGCCGGGGCGGCCCGCGGCCTTGGTCAACTCTCGGTCGCGACGCTGGACGCACTCGGGCAACCGCTGTGGCGCGCCAGCAATGCTGCCGGTTTCGATGACGGCTCGGGCTATTGGGGCGGGCCTGGCCAACTCGCCCAACGCATTGCCTTTGCACGCCGCATTATCGCCCGGGGCGGCAAATCCCTCGATCCGCGTGATTTCCTGCAGGCGACACTCGATGAGGTGGCGCGCGCCGATACGATCGCAGTGGTGAACCAGGCTCCCAACCGCGAAGCCGGGCTGCTCGCGACGCTGGTGTCCCCCGAATTCAACCGGAGATGAAGAAGATGACTGATCGGATTTTGATTTCGCGTCGCGGGCTGATCGGTGCTGCCTGCAGTCTGGCAGCAGCGCCGATCCTCAGCCCCGTCAGCCTGGCTGCCGTGCCGGGCGACAGCCGCTTTGTGACCATCGTGTTGCGCGGGGCGATGGACGGGCTGGATCTTGTGCAGCCATACGGTGATCTCGCCTTCCGGCAGCTCAGACCGAAGCTGGGTCTGACACCGGACACGGGGCTGATCGATCTCGATGGTCGTTTCGGGCTTCATCCGGCCGCGGCTGCTCTCGAACCCCTCTATCGGCGCGGCGAACTGGGTTTCGTGCATGCCGTCTCGACGCCCTATCGCGACGGCCGAAGCCATTTCGACGGTCAGGATATGCTGGAAGGCGGTGGCTCTGCGCAAAGGGGCAGCGAAGGCGGCTGGCTCAATCGGGTGTTGACGCTGACCAGGAATCCGGCGCCGGCAATCGATGTTTCCGTGACGCCCGAGATGATCCTTTCGGGGCCGAACCCGGCAGACGTCTGGGCACCCCGGTCCGACATTGCGCTGGCGGACGACGAGTTGCAGATGCTGGCGCGGCTTTACAGGAACGATCCGGCCTATACCAAGGCCCTGAGCGACGCCGTGGGAGTAGACGCGTTCACCGACCTCCTGCGCGGCGAGGCCGTGGAGGATCGGCATGGTGCTGCGGCGGCCAAACTGGCCGGCACGATGTTGCGTGACAAGTACAGGATCGCCAGCTTCTCGATCAACGGCTGGGACACGCATGTGAATCAGAAAGCGCAATTCCAGCCGGCGGCCAGGATCCTCTCGGGGGCGATCACGACGCTCCGGGAAAGCCTGGGCGAGGCCGCCTGGGCGCAGACTGCGGTGCTGGCCGTGACGGAATTCGGCCGAAGCGCGCATGAGAATGCAAGTGGCGGGACCGATCACGGTACCGGCGGCTGTGCCATCATTGCCGGCGGCGCGATCCGGGGCGGCAAGGTCTATGGACGCTTTCCGGGACTGGACGGCAGTGACCTTCTGGATGGCCGCGACCTGATGCCGACCGGGGATGTCCGACATATCGCAGCGGCGATCCTGGCGAGCCAGTTCGGGATTTCAGGATCTGCCTTGCGCAGCTCCGTGTTTCCAGGGCTGCAGGAGGAGGCGCGGGTCGCGTTCCTGTAGCGCGGCGTCAGATCAGACCGGTGGCACCGGCGTGGGTTTACCTTCGGCATCGAGGGCGACCATGACAAAGGTCGCCTCCGTCACCTTTTCCATGACATGTGTCAGATAGCGCTGCGCCCAGGTTTCGACTTTCAGCGTCATGGAGGTGCGGCCGACGCGGGCAATCTCCGTGTAGACGCAAAGCGTATCGCCGATCTTGACCGGCATGGCGAAGGCCATTTCCTGGACGGCGGCTGTGACGACGCGGCCACGGGCCCGTTCTGCGGCGCGAATGCCGCAGGCAAGGTCCATCTGCGCCATGACCCAGCCACCGAAAATATCACCCGCGGCATTGGCATCGGCGGGCATGGCGAGTGTCCTCAGTGTGAGCTCGCCCGTGGGCCTGTCCGTTCTTTCCATCATGTCCTGTCGATTCTCTTCCGGAGTGTTTCGACCAGATGTCGATGTGCACGGCGGCTGCGCCACTACTAAATCTAATGGATCAAAAGATACCCCTCAGAATCTATAGGCGCGCATTTACTGAAATTAGAACGGTTAAATATCAAAATTTAGCATTCTGACCAATTTGGGGGGTGGGTAATATGAAATCCGTGTCGCTGTCTGTGCGGCTTTATGCACTTGTTGCGCTGGCTCTGGCCGTTCTGGCGGGCGCGCTGACTTACAGTCTGTTCCAATCCTATGACATGCTGGTGCAAGAGCGCCGTGTCGGACTTGCGCAAGTCAACGACAATGCCGTTGCGATCTTGAACAAGTATCAGAAGATGGAGCAGGAGGGTACCCTGACGCGCGAGGAGGCGCAGGAGCGGGCCAAGGACGTGATCGGCGCAATGCGCTATCAGCCGGACGGTTACATGTGGATCAACGACATGCAGCCGGCCATGGTCATGCATCCGATCAAGCCGGAACTGAACGGCAAGGACCTGAGCCAGAACAAGGATCCGAACGGCAAGTTGCTGTTCGTCGAGTTCGTCAATACGGTCAAGTCGGGCAAGGAAGGCTTCGTCAACTACTACTGGCCAAAGCCGGGCTTCGAGGAGCCGGTCGAGAAGCTGTCGCATGTCATCGGCTTCGAGCCCTGGGGCTGGATCGTCGGGACCGGCGTCTATTCGGACGACCTTGCCGCACTCTTCCGCCAGACGGCCCTGAAATATGGCGTGCTCATCCTGGGCGCCATGGTCGGCATGATCCTGTGCGCCTATCTCGTCGTTCGCAGCGTCGTTGCTCCGATCAACCGGCTCAAGGCTGCGATGAGCGACATCGCCGACGAACGGGTGGATATCGAGGTCGGAGGCACGGAGCGCCGCGACGAGATCGGTGGCATGGCCCAGACCCTCGTGGTGCTGCGCGACAGCGTGCGCGAACGCATCGAGCTGCGCGACCGCGAGGCGGAGCAGCAGGCGAGCCTGAATGGCGAACGCGAGCGCAATGAACTGAACCTGCGCACCTCTTCGGAACGGCAGAACCACGCAATCCATGCGCTGGGGTCGGCACTGGAGCGGCTGGCCGAGGGCGACCTCACCGTGCAGATCGGCGTCATCGGCTCGGATTATGAAAAACTGCGCGACGACTTCAACCGTGCGGTGGAATCGCTCGGCGGCGTGATCTCGGCGATCAACCAGACGAGCGACGTGGTGACGTCTTCGGCCGGCAATATCAGCGAGGCGACGAACAACCTGTCGAAGCGCACCGAGCAGCAGGCGGCGGCCCTCGAAGAAACGGCGGCAGCGCTCGACGAGATCACGGCCACCGTACGCACGGCGGCGGAACGGGCCAATGAAGCCCGCCAGATGGTGGCCGAAACCAAGTCGAGCGCCAACCGCTCCGGCGAGATCGTCCGCAATGCGGTCGATGCCATGGGACGGATCGAGGGGTCTTCGCAGAAGATCAGCCAGATCATTTCCGTGATCGACGAGATCGCCTTCCAGACCAACCTGCTGGCGCTGAATGCCGGTGTCGAGGCGGCGCGGGCAGGCGAAGCCGGTCGCGGCTTTGCCGTCGTGGCGCAGGAAGTGCGTGAGCTCGCACAGCGTTCGGCCAATGCGGCGAAGGAGATCAAGACGCTGATCAGCGCGTCGGCGGCCGAAGTCGATACGGGCGTTGGCCTGGTTCGCTCGACCGGTGAGGCGCTGGTCGAGATCGAATCGCTGGTCAACCGCGTCAACGAGAGCGTCAACACGATCGCGACCGCGGCCAAGGAACAGGCGACGGGGCTGGCCGAGATCAACACCTCGGTCAACCATATGGACCAGATGACGCAGCAGAACGCGGCCATGGTTGAGGAAACCTCGGCGGCCGGGCAGTCGCTGGCGGAGGAGAGCTACAAGCTGCGCCAGTTGCTCTCGCGCCTCAAGGTCAACGTCCAGCAGGCGACGGGTCATCGCCGGGCGGCGTAAGCGTCAGCACAGGCGAACAGTCGGGGCCGGTGGAGTGATCCGCCGGCCCCTATTTTTTGCCCTGGATTCCTGGCGGTTTCCGTTCATGGCGCGTTAAGTCTGCCGGTCCTATGCTCCTCGAAGTTGTCCCATAAAGGGCCATCGAGGGTGAAATGAGTTTTGTGTTTTCGTCCCTTGGCTGCCGGCTTACGGCAGCTTGTATCTCGGCCCTGATGCTATCAGGCTGTTCCGGCAGCGATCGCGTGCCCTTTGCCGATGTCGGTGGGCCGCGCGCGGGGGACCAGCTGATCGGCAAGGTCGATCGGAGGCGGGACGGGCGGGTGCTCGTCGGACGCGTCGGTGACCCGCAAGCGGAGGCCGCGGCCTATGCGCCGCCGGCGTCTCCGGGCAATGGCGGCAGCGCGGGGATCGACTATCTCGACACGCCCGATCTCAGCCAGAGCGACGGGGCACAAACCGCGCCGATGATGGCGGCGGCCGAGCCGCGTTCGATGAACGGCGGGCTGGAGCCTGCGGCAAGCGCGATGATCATTCCTGAAGGCGGCGTGAATATCGACGGCCAGCTCGGGATCGGCGAGGCGCCTCCTGTTGCCGACCTGGGGTCTGCCGACGTCGTGAGCCCTGTCGGGGTGCAGCCGCATGTGGTGACGAATGGCGGGGCGATGGCGATTGCCGAGGGCACGACCAGCCAGCCGGTGGTGGACGGGATCGGTTTCGACGAGCCGACACAGATCGTGACGGGACCGGGCGGGGCGGCGGCACAAGAGGTGCAGCTGGCGCAGGACATGCCGGGCGAGGGCGGGATCCTGCCGCTTGCGGCCGATAGCGGCAATAGCGGCATGAACGATCCGGTTCCGGTCTCGACGCGACGGTCGACAGGGGCGTCCTCGCAGCAAGGCGGCGCGCCCGCAGGCAAGGATTGCTCGCTCTATCTCGACAAACGGAACTGCCGCTGAGGTCGGCGCTTCGCGAATGCCGCAATTCGCTAATTGCCTAAGTCATTTGCCGCGTGTGCGGTGGATGCCTCGGGTGGGTCAATGCTTGCGCGGTGCAGGCGGGCATTTTCAGGTGACCTCACCGAACTTTTCCCACGAAAGAGAGGGTTCAGTCCGGCTGCTGCGTCGAGCGGCTCTCCTGCAGCCCAATGGTGAACCCGGCATGAGGCTCAAGATCGGGTGATCTGTCCGGGGCGTACCGCAGCGGGTGGGAGCGGGCTTGCGGCCGGGGCGGGCAGGGCCTAGAGGCTTCAGCATGTCTGCCGCCGCAGTGCTTCCGGATCGGGACGAGCGGCGGCGCCCGACATCCCGCCGCCAAGGACCGTCTGGCCAGACGGTTTGTATTTTCCGGAGTGCCCCATGCCGCCGCTTGCCGATATTCTCCTGTTTGCCGTCATGCTCGCGGCCGCCGGTGCGGTGGCGGGACTTCTGGCCGGTGTGTTTGGCATCGGAGGCGGGGCGGTGCTGGTGCCGGTCTTCTACCAGGTGTTCGGTTATGCCGGGATCCCCGAGGATGTGATCATGCACCTCGCCGTGGGCACCTCGACGGCGCTGATCGTGCCGACCTCGATCCGCTCGTTCCAGGCGCATCAGAAGCGCGGGGCGGTCGATATGAACCTGCTGAAAGGCTGGATGATCGCGGTGCCGCTCGGGGCGCTCGCCGCCACCGTCGTTGCGGCCTATGTCTCGAGCGCCGGACTTCGCCTGTTCTTCGCGGTCATGGGTCTGGTGCTGGCGGCACGCATGCTGTTTCTTTCCAACCGGATGCATCTCGGCACGGAACTGCCGGGGCAACCCTGGCGCTTCCTGACGGGGTCGGCGATCGGCCTGTTTTCCGGACTGATGGGGGTCGGCGGCGGGGTGTTCAACAATACCTTCATGACGCTGTTCGGAAGGCCGATCCATCAGGCGGTCGCGACTTCTTCCGGCGTCGGTGTGCTGATCTCGATCCCGGCCTTTCTCGGCTTCATCTATGCCGGCTGGGGCGAGGCGGGTCTGCCGCCCTTTTCCACCGGCTATGTCAACTGGATCGCCTTTGCAGTGATTTTCCCGATCGCCATGGTGGTCGCGCCCTATGGCGCCCAGCTGGCGCATCGGCTGAACAAGCGACAGCTGGAACTGGGCTTTGCGGTGTTTCTGCTCTTCGTCTCGGCGCGGTTCTTCTGGAGCTTGCTTGGAAGCTAGGGCTTGCTTCGCCGCCTCGATCATCGCTCGATAACCGGCGGTCGCCTCGTTTCCGTCGCAAGGCCATAGGCGCGGATCAGCAGGCCGATACGCGATTGCGGCCCGCGCGCTTGGAGACATAGAGGCCCTCGTCGGCGCGCTTCAGAATGTCGCACGAAAAGCGGTCCGGCTGGTTGAATTCACTGACGCCGCCGCTGATCGTGGATTCGTAGCGCAGGCTTTCGCGCAACTCGGCGGACACCCGTTTGCGCAGCCGATCCGCAATCGCCAGAGCATCCTTGCAGTCCAGATCCGGCATCACGATGACAAACTCGTCGCCGCCAATGCGCGCGATCACGTCATCCTGGCGCAGGTTTTCGCGACAAAGCCGGGCGATCTCGATCAAGGCAGAATCGCCGGCGTGGTGGCCGCGCTCGTCGTTCAGGCGCTTGAAATTGTCGAGGTCGAATATCAGCACCGATGTCTGGGATTGTTCGCTCGCGAAGATCTGCATGCGGTGATCGAGTGTTTCGATCAGTTTGCGGCGGTTGTAGAGGCCTGTCAGCGCATCGGTTTCACTGAGCTCCCGAAGCTTGCGCTCTACGTCGTTTTTCTCGGTGATGTTGCTCGCCACCCAGACGACGGCATCCTCGCCGTCCACCTGGAAGGGCAGGGCCCGAACGCGCCCCTCGAACCAGATCGGCTCCGAGGGTCCGTCGCCTGCGCCTTTGACGTCGCTTCCGGACAATTCGTATTCGACGATATGCAGAACGCCGCATTCCAGCGCCTTGCCGATCTCGGCGGCAAACCAGCGGGCCTTGTCGTCTTTCAATACCTCGAAGAGGCTGCGCCCGATCAGGGCGCTGCCATCGTGATAATGGCGCGCATCCTTGCCTCCGAAGACCTCGGTATAACGGCCACTCCGGGTCAGGATGAAGGCTGGATCCGGTAGCGATGACAGGATCGCCGTCAATTGCTGCTGGGTAAACAAGACACCGCTCTCCACTCGATACTCATTGCGCCCGAGGCAATGCGGCACATGCAGACTGTCGGCGCCGTCTTCCGCTTCAGGTGCAAAGTTGTTCCCAGTGTCGCATGGATGGATTTCAATTTGTTAAACGGCGGCCAAGCCTCGGCCGGCATATTGGTGCGATCGCGATAAGCATGAATATAAAACAGCAATGGCTTCTTGAGTTTGTCATAAAGCTGGTCTCTCCTGTCGGCACCGATCAACGGTTGAGACAGTGAGGAGACGAAAATGGGTTTATTCAATTTCATCAAGAATGCCGGCAAAAAGCTTGGTATCGGCGGTGACGACGACGCGCCGGATGCGGAAGCCGTGCAGAAGGAACTCGCCTCACATGGGCTCGGCACCGACGCCGTCAAGGTCGAGGTGGTCAAAGACAAGGTGGTGCTGAAGGGTACGGTCAAGGACCAGTCCGCCTTCGAAAAGGCCGTCGTTGCCGTCGGCAATACGCTCGGCATTTCCTCGGTCGAGGCCGCGGAACTGACCATTGCCGAAACGCCGGACGCGCCTGTCTCCGCGGCAAAGGAGCCCGTCTTCTACACCGTCAAGAAGGGCGACAATCTCTGGAAGATCGCCGAGGCGCAGTATGGTAAGGGCAAGGGCGCGAAGAATACAGTGATTTTCGAGGCCAACCGGCCGATGCTCAGCCATCCCGACAAGATCTATCCCGGGCAGGTGTTGCGGATCCCGGAATTGGCGGACTGAGACGAAACAGGGCGCGCGCCGGACGGTGCGCGCCTCTCTTCGCGCGCCCCGCACGATGCGCCTTCAGCCGCGCGAAAACGGTTTCAATAGGCGTGGTCTATCCGGGGTTCGCCCCTGGCGTCCAAGGCGAGGGACCACCTCGCTCGCCAGACACTGCTGCCCGACGTCACAACGCGATCGATAGAGCCGGCCTGCTTCGGAAGCCGACTGGTTATGCATCTTGCTTCGCACGCCATGCCCAGTCTCCACCTGAAAGGGACGGCAAGGCTGGGATGCAGCTTTGGGCATAGCCAGCCATCTGCTGTGTGATCCCCACTGGCCTGCCGGACATCTCCCCCACGAGGTGGGAGAGCGGACCCCGCGATGGGCTCCGGGTGTAGCCGGTGGCTTACACCACCACCCCGGTCCGGTTGCTCGACATTGTCAGCTTGCGTTCCGCACGCTCCTGCTGGGGGGAGCGGTTGTAGAGTTCGCGGTAGCACTTGGAGAAGTGGGAGGCCGAGACGAAGCCGCAGGCGACGGCGACTTCGACGACGGGCATGGAGGACTGGACGAGCAGGTGGCGGGCGCGGTCGAGGCGGATTTCGAGATAGTAGCGGGCGGGGGAGCGGCCCATTTCCTGTCTGAACAGGCGCTCGATCTGGCGGCGCGACAGGCCGGCATCGTCGGCGATCTGCAGCAGCGACAGCGGCTCGGCGAGATTGGCCTCCATCAGCTCGATGATCTGCAGGACCTTGGAATTCTGCACGCCGAGGCGAGCCCGGAGGGGTAAGCGCTGGCGGTCGTTGGCAGAGCGGACGCGGTCGGTCAGGTGCTGTTCGCAGACGCGGTTGACGAGGCCTTCACCGAAATCCTGGCCGATCAGGTTCAGCATCATGTCGAGCGAGGCTGTGCCGCCGGCGCAGGTGTAGAGATTGCCGTCGACTTCGTAGAGATCGGCATAGACTTCCGCCTGGGGGAAGTTTTCAGAGAAGCCGGGCAGGTTTTCCCAGTGGATGGCGCAGCGCTTGCCGTTGAGGAGGCCGGCCTGGGCGAGCACATGGGCGCCGGTGCACAGCGAGCCGACGGCGACATTGCGGTTATAGGCTTCGCGCAGCCAGGCATTGACCGACTTGTTGTTGAACTCCTCGACATAGATGCCGGAACAGACGATCGCCATGTTCGGCCGGTTCTCGCCGCCGAGATATCGGCGCTCGTCGGCGAGCGAGCCGTTCACCTCGATGCCGATGCCGGAGGAGGAATAGACCTTCTGGCCATCAACCGAGGCAAGGCGCCATTCATAGGCACCGTAACCCAGCATGCGGTTGGCGATGCGCAGCGTCTCGATGGCGCCGGCAAAGGGCAGAAGCGTGAAATGGGGGACTAGGAAGAAGACGATGGTTCGCTTCTTGGTCTGTGGCTGAATCTTGCTCATGATGGTGCCCGGTTGTCCTTGCTGCCGTTCCCTTGTTTTCCGGCATGCTCCGCCTGAATTGATCGGCGCGATAGTCGTTTTACGACATTGTCATAAGATCCCGCGCCGTGAAAGCATTCGCAATCGCTAAAGAGCGATATTTCTGCCGATTTTTCCGGCTGCGACGTCGGGAAACGGGCACTGGCGGGACAGGCGCTTACAGGTGGTTGAAAAACCTGGGGCTTCCGGGCCGTGGGGCAAGGGATGGGCGGGGTGGTGCGATGCCCCGTTTGCGACGCGGCCGGCTGGCCGCGTCGCGGGGTGGAGCGCTGGTTCCGGCGATCAGCGATGCGTGTCGCCCGCAGGCCAGCCGAGATCCTTGCGCAGATCGAAGGGCAGGGCGGCCAGTGCTGCGGCGTCCCGCCTGCGGCGGCGGTCCTCCGCGATGGCGTGGGCCAGACCGTTCAGTTTCGTCGCGAGATGGGCGGCCGCGCGCCTTGCCATGTCAACCGTCGTCGGGACGGCGGGGGCGGTACGTGTGATCGGGGCTGTGCAGCAAACCATTGTCATGGACTTGATCCTCTCGGGTTCGGCGGCCCTTTCTTCATCGGATCCTCAGGGCCGGGTTCTCGTATGACGCGTCATAACGCATCACTCAAACGAATGTTTGTCATGCTTTGCATTCTGGAACGTGATGAATTGGTGGTGGCGGGTGAGGCCGAGATCATCGCGAAGTGCGGTGTCGAGCGAGGCGAGCGTCCGGCGGGTGGCCTCGCGGGTGGTGCGTTGGCGCGTCTTCGCCATCAGGGTGGCGAGGGAGTGGCGCAGGGTCTGGAAGGCTGTCGAAGTCATGGCTGCAATCCTCCTATGTCGGTGTGTGAGAAGAAGGATGCTCCGCAATTGACATTCAATCAAACGCAATAGTATCGTCTTCAGATTCAATTTTGTTGAAGGTAGATCATCATGACCCTCATGCTGCGCCAGCCTCTTCCGCTTCTCGACAACGACGTGCTCCGCACCTTTGTGGCAATCGCCGAGACCGGCAGCTTCACCACGGCCGCCGACCGGGTCTACCGCACGCCGTCGGCCGTCTCCATGCAGATCAAAAAGCTCGAGGAGCAGCTGGGCGTGACGCTCTTTCTGCGCGACGCGCGTTCGGTGACGTTGACGGAGGGGGGCGAGGTGCTGTTGCCCTATGCGCGGCGGATGCTCGCCCTGTCGAACGAGGCGGTGGGCCGGTTCCGCATGCCGGAGATGAAGGGGGTGGTGCGCCTCGGCGCGCCTGACGACATCGGCGAGCGTTTCATGCCGACGATATTGAGGCGGTTTGCCGAGCTCTATCCGCTGATCATGGTGGATCTGACCGTGGATTCGTCGGGCGCGCTGAGGCGCCGGCTCGCCGAACAGCGGCTGGATCTGACGCTGTCGAATTGCGCGCCCG
This sequence comes from Rhizobium sp. 'Codium 1', assembly GCF_020889605.1. Lineage (NCBI taxonomy): Bacteria > Pseudomonadati > Pseudomonadota > Alphaproteobacteria > Hyphomicrobiales > Rhizobiaceae > Rhizobium > Rhizobium sp. 'Codium 1'. The sequence continues at coordinate 173,349 of NZ_JAJGPW010000004.1, read as the reverse complement.
GCCAGGTGGTTCATGAGGGCGAGGTGATCCACCAGGAGCAGCTGGTCTGGGCCGGAGCCAAATGTGGCACGGCGCATTTGCGCGATCCGCTGCCCGTCTCGATCTGGGAGGATGGCTGCTGCTGGCGGGCGGATGCGCTGGCGAGACTCGACAAGGAGAAGCGGCCCTATCGCATCGCCTATCTCTCGGCGCATACGATGGCGCAGCGGGCAGCGGTGATCGCCGATCTGGCGGTCGCGCCCTTGCCGCGGAGCTATCTCACCGACGACATGACGGCACTCGGCGTCAAACACGGGCTGCCCGAGCTGGGCTCCTTCGAAGTCAGGCTGTTGACCGGCAAGGAGACGTCGGAGACGATCCGGGCGGTGGCCGACAGCGTGCGATATGCGTTTTCCGAGATGATCGGCATGGCTGCGTGATCGGGTGGCCTTGGTAAGCGGTTGGCGATTTCTGAAATTAGGGAAATGCCGAATTGGCTGATCGGCCAAGAGGCAGCAGGCAGTAGGATTTCCGTGCGTATGGTGGATGAGACGAAGGGGCTGAGGCTCGAGGATTTTGCAGGCCAGGCTTACGACAAGCTGCGTTATGGCGATACGGACCGGCAGGGGCATGTCAACAATGCCGTGTTTGCTACCTTCATGGAAACGGGACGTGTGGAGCTGATCTACAACCCGGATGATCCGCTGCTCGACGAAGGCTTTTCCTTCGTTCTGGCCAAGCTCGACATCGATTATGTCGCGGAGATCTTGTGGCCGGGCACTGTCGAGATCGGGACACGGGTGACGCGGGTCGGGCGGTCGTCGGTGACGATGAGCCAGGCGGTGTTCCAGAACGGCAGGCTCTGTGCCTCGGCCGAGACGGTGGTCGTGCATTTCGACCAGACGACGCGCAAGTCGCATGCGTTTTCCGAGGCGCAACGGGTCAAGCTCGAGGGGTGGATTTCGGCGGTGTGAGGGGCGATCAAGGGATGGCTCTGCTGGGGCGGGCATCGGTCGATGCGCCGCCCCTTGTTCATTGCACGGTGTCGAGAGGCGGGATGGCCCCGTCAGCCCTGCCTTTCGTAGAGCGCCTGGCTTTCCGTCAAGACTTCGTCCAGCCTACGGCCTTCTCGGAAATGGGCGAGATGGTCGGGATAGGTGACGCCGTCCGGGACCTTCGGACAGATCTCCGGTGTGCCGAGGCGGGTTTCCACCGGGATGACGCCGGCCCAGACCGGTGCGTCGCTATCGGCGGGATCGTCGGAGACGCCGCCTGAGCGGATCTTGGCCGAGGCCTCCTCGATGCGCATGCCGATGACCATGGTGCCCTTGGCTTCCTGGGGGTCGTTTTCGCGCAAGACCTGCGTGCGGCCGGGATACAAGCGGTCGACGACGCCTTTCAGGGCGTCCGCCTTGTCCGCCGGATCGTCGATGATCTGGGCCGTGCCGAAACACATGGCGGAGCGGTAATTGGCGGAGTGGTGAAAGCCGGAGCGAGCCAGCACCAGGCCGTCGAGATGAGCGACCGTGAGGCAGACGGGGATGCCGGATTTCTGGGTCTTCAGCATGCGGCTGGCAGACGAGCCGTGCCAGAAGAGCCAGTCGCCCTCGCGCCAGTGGATGGTCGGCGTGCAATAGGGCTGACCGTCGATGACATAGGCCACATGACACAGAAGGGCAGCGTCGAGCACGGCGTAGACGGCGTCCCGGTCGTAGGCTGCGCGCTCATGCAGGCGTTTTGCCCGGTTGCGCGGGGTGACGGGGTAGGTTTGCGGGTCTGGTCGCGCGTTCATGCTTGCCTCCTGACGGCTGATGCGGCAGGGATAGTCGCAGTGATTGGTCCAAAGAAGGTCCATGATGGCAAGGAAAGTAAGAACCAATTCCGACTGGTCGGCCAGTACGCCCGTTCTGCCGGCCACGGGGCCGCGGCGCCAGGCGCTCTACCGGTCGCTGCGAGGGCTGATCGAAAGCGGGCAGATGCGGCCTGGCGACAAGCTGCCGACGACACGGGATATTGCGGCACGGTTCGGCATGTCGCGGGGCGCTGCAGTGGCGGCCTATGAGATGCTCGTGGCGGATGGCTTTGCCGAGGCGCGGGTCGGGGCTGGCACTTATGTGGCCGAGGCCGTGCCGCTGGTCCAGCCGGCGCCGGTTTTGCCGCAGTTTTCCCCGGAGGTCGCCAAGGAGGCCGTCCCGCACGTCTCCCAGCAGATCAGGGGCGACGAAGGGCGAGCGCCGCTTCCCGGTGCGCTGGGCTGTTCGACGGCGGACGAGACGACACTGAGGATCTTCCGCATGCTGATGAACCGGCATCTGATGAAACCGTCGCCGCGGCATTTCCACTACAATGATCCGGCCGGGAGCCTGGCGCTTCGTGTGGAAGTCGCCGCTTACCTCAAGGCGGCGCGCGGGGTCGTCTGCGAGCCCGAGCAGGTCATCATGACGTCGGGAACCCAGCAGGGTCTCGATCTCGCGGTGAGGGCGCTGCTGAAACCAGGAGATCCGGTGTGGCTGGAGGATCCCTGTTATGCCGCCGCAAGGGAGCTGTTCGAGGGGGCGGACCTTTCCGTGACACCCGTACCGGTCGATGGCGAGGGGATCGATGTTGCCGCCGGCATCGCGACGCGGCCGGATGCAAGGGCCGTCTATGTGACGCCGTCGCACCAGTATCCGCTCGGTGTCACGCTGTCCATGACGCGGCGGCTGGCGCTGATCGACTGGGCAAGGTCTGCAGGCGCCTATATCATCGAGGACGATTACGACAGCGAGTTCCGCTTCGCCGGCCCGCCGCTGAGTGCCCTTCAGGGGATCGATGGATCTGGCCATGTCATCTATCTCGGCACGTTTTCCAAGACGCTGCTGCCGGGTTTCCGGATCGGCTATCTTGTCGTGCCGCGACGTTTGCGTGAGCGCATACTGACCATTCGCCGGCTAACCGACCGCTTTCCCTCAACGCTATCGGAGGATGCGCTGACGGAATTCCTGCGCGACGGGCATTTTTCGGCGCATATCAAGCGGGCGCGAAAACGGGTCCGAGCAGCGCGGGATGCGCTGGTGGAGGCGTTGCAGCCAGGGCCGTTCGCCGTTTCCACGCCCGAGCAGGGCCTGCACCTGGTGGCGGACCTTCCTCCCGGAAGCGACGATGTCGGGCTTGCGCGGCAGGCGCTCGAGGCTGGCTTCGGTGTCAAGGCGCTTTCGCCGCTCTATCGGGCCTTGCCGGCACGGCGCGGCCTGGTGATCGGCTTTTCCGGTTTTCCGCCCGAGGTTCTGGCCGGCGCAGCACGACGGTTTCTCGCCGGGCTCACCTGACGCCGAAATTCGCAGATGAGGATTCCGGATCTCAAGCGATGGGGTCCGGCGGTATCGAGGTCTGTTGGGCGCCTGCGATCCAGATGTCGAGGAACCGGCCAAGCATGATCTCGGCGCTCTCCGGCGGCACGATCCAGCCGGAGATCTCGAAGACGATGACTTCGTGAAACAGGGCCTGAACGCCGCGCGCGAGCAGTTGCGCGCGCTCGGCCGACAGCGATCCCTTGTGCGATTTGCGGAACAGTTCGGCCACCTGATCTTCCAGCACCCAACAGAGATCGAGAAAGGCCTCCGTATGGGGCCCGCGGGTCAAGGCTGACTGGCTGAGATAGAGGCCGGCAAAGGCGTGTTCCCGGCAGAAATAGGAGAGCCAAGGCTGGAGCAGGGCGCGCAGCTGATCAGCCAGCGGGCGGTCGTCGGCCCTTGCGACTTCTGCCTTGCCAGCCTCCGCCAGCTTCTCGATTTCGCCGAGGCCGAGTGCTGCCAGCAGATTGGCCTTGTCGCCGAAATGGGCAAAGACGCTCGATTTCGCCACTTTTGCCGCGCTGGCCACCTGGTCGATGCTGGTCGGCTCGTAACCCTGGCGCGAAAAAAGCTCGCGCGCGGCGCCAAGGATCTGGTCTCGGGTCTGGCGGCTGCGGGACTGGCGAAGTTTCATGCGCGATTCCTTTTGGACGAGCCTACGCCAAAACTAACTTGACCGAGGTCAATTTACGCAGCATAAATTGACCGTGGTCAAAAACAAGAGGATCCCTCATGTCCTTCCTGTCACGCGATGCGCAGCCATCGCGCGTACTCGTCCTGAACGGCAATCCGGCACGGAAAACCCTGTGCGGGGACATGGCCGAACGAATTGCGGATGTCGCCCGCCAGCAGGGCCAGACGGTGCGGCTGGTGCATCTCGAGGCTCTGGATTTCGACGCCAATCTTCGTGACGGTTATCGCGCCCGGATGGACTGGGAGCCGGATCTTCAGGCCCTGGCCGAAAGCCTCACCTGGTGCGACCGGCTTGTCATCGTGCATCCGCTCTGGTGGGGGGCGGCGCCAGCCAAGCTCAAAGGTCTCTTCGACCGGCTGCTGATGCCGGGATTCGGCTTTCAATATGTCGACGGAAAGGCGTTTCCGCTGGCACTGCTCAAGGGCCGCAAGGCGCGCGTGGTCATCACGTCCGACACGCCGACCTTTTTCCTCAAATGGGGCTATGGCAATGGCTGGGTGAAGATTCTGCGCCGGCAGATCCTCGGCTTTTGCGGGTTCAGGGATCTCAAGGTGAAGTATTGCGGGCCGGTGCGCGGGGCAAAAGCGGAGGCTTTGACGAAGATGGTGGAGGCGGCGCCCGACATTCTGGGGTGAGCGAGGCGACTTGGGCCGTCAGGACACTGTCCGCGGCCGTGCTCATGGTTGAATTGCTGCCGGTAAGCGTGGGGGGTGTTCTCGACGACCCCATGAAACCATTTGCCAGGATTTTGCTTAAACCGCAGGTCGATTGACACGCGCATGCCATGCGCATCATGCCAATTTTGAGCCGAATGGCCGATGTTCCCCTGCGGCAAGCGGTAATCGCGCAGTTTCCCCCCGAGGCGTTGATGTGCACCGGTTGCATCTAGATGGCAGAGATGGCACTCATGATTCGATTGGGTATATCGGGTTCTGACGTATGATTGTGCATGATCGGGAAGCAGATCGAGTTGAGGCCCTCGAAGCCTACAACATGCTCGACACCCCGCGTGAGCGCGATTTCGATGACATCGCGGAACTCGCTTCGCAGATCTGCGAAACGCCGATCGCGGTGGTCAACCTGATCGGCAAGAATCGGCAGTTTTTCAAGGCGGAAGTCGGCCTTGGCGTACGGGAAACACCGATCGATTCTTCGTTCTGTGCAAAGGCGATCCTGGAGGAAGATTTCCTCATGGTGCCGGATGCCACAAAAGACGAGCGCTTTGCCTGTAATCCACTCGTCGCTGGTGAGCCAAATCTGAGGTTTTATGCCGGCGCCTTGCTCAAGACGGAGGCTGGTCATGCCATCGGGACAGTCTGCGTCCTGGACTACAAACCGAGATCTCTCTCTCCGCTCCAGGAAACAGCACTCCGCGTTCTGGCGCGTCAGGTCATGCGGCAGATTGAATTGCGGCAACTCTTGCGCGAACGGGAAGCAGCGCAGGCCCGGCAGGACCTCCTGAACAAGGAGATCTCCCATCGGATGAAGAATACGCTGTCGATGGTCCAGGCCATCGCCAATCAAACGCTCAAAAAGGTAGCCGAAAGAGACGCGGTGCAGGCCTTTCAGCGCCGGATATCTGCACTCGATCTGGCGCACGATCAGCTTCAGCAGGAGAACTGGACAGCCGCCCCTCTCGGACGGGTGGTTCGCCTGTTGCTCAACCTGCATGACGACGCTGGAAGGATTTACGCGATTGGTCCTGAACTGGAATTAGGACCGAGAGCGACACTTTCGATTTCGATGCTGCTGCATGAACTCGCCACCAATGCGGCAAAGTATGGTTCACTTTCTCTTCCGGAAGGACGCGTGGACCTCTCATGGCAGATCGAAACAGATGCGTCTGAGCCAATGCTGACCGTGACATGGAAGGAATCGGGCGGACCAATCGTTGCCGATCCGGTCAGAAGAGGCTTCGGTTCCCGCCTCATCCAGCTCGGCTTGGTTGGCAATGGCGATGCCGAGAAGCGCTATTTGCCGGATGGGCTCGTTGCCACGTTCCGAGGCAGTCTGAAGGACATTCGCGAACTGTAGGAATGCAGCATTCAGCTGACATTCCCGGCCGCCACAAGGTCATTTGCTCTAAACTGCGCGTGCAACGGTCGGTTTGCGGTCGGCACAGTGGAATTCACCTAACAAGGACGAAACTCGCAGGCATGCCTGGCGCGTTCGACCTGGACCTCACTGCGTTTTTCGAACTGGTTCGTGCATTGCCTGTGCGCTTGAGCTGCCAAATGCCGTGGCTGCTCTCGCTCTCCTTCCGGCGATGATTCCGGAACATTTCGTCGTCCTCGCGCGCCGTCACCCGCCAGTTCAAACCCCATAATACAGATAGATCGCGTAGCAGGTGACGAAGCCGACGATGATGTTCATCGGGAGGCCGATCTTGACGAAATCGCTGAAGCGGTAGTTGCCGGCACCATAGACCAGGGTGTTGGTCTGGTAGCCGATGGGGGTCGCAAAGCTGGCGCTGGCGCCGAACATGACGGCGACGACAAGGGCGCGCGGCTCTATGCCGAGCTGTTGGCCAAGACCTATTACGATCGGTGTGAGGATGACGGCAACGGCGTTGTTGGTCACGCATTCGGTCAATGTCGAGGACAGCGCGTAGACGAGAAGCAGGACCACGAAGGGCGAGACGGCGGACATCAGCGGCATGGCGGTGTCGACGACAAGTGTCACCGCACCGGTCTCCTGCAGGCCCTGGCCAACGACCAGCATGGAAAAGATGAGGATCAGGATGCCGCCTTCGATCGATCCCCAGGCCTCGTCTGCGTCGATGCAGCGCAAAATGAGGATGGCGGGGACGGCGATCATGGCGAGGATGCCGATATCCATGACGTCAAAGGCCGCAAGGACGACTACGAGGCCCAGCGCGAGCAGCGCCAGTGGCGCCTTGGTCGGACGGAAGGCGCGCGCGGTCGAGCGGGTGACCGATACAAGCTCGCTTTCGTGGGAGAGTTCGTCGAGGGCCTCCGGCGTGCCTTCTAGGAGCAGTTTGTCGGCCGGGCGAAGCCGGACATTGCCGAGATCGGGGCCGGGCACGTGCTTGTGCCTGTGCGCGCCCAAGATGCGCACGCCGAACCGGCGGCCGAGCGTAAGGGTGGAAAGACGAATGCCTTGCGAGAACCGTCCGGGTGCGACGACGGCTTCGACCACCGAACGTTCGCCTTCACCCGACGTTCCGCGACGCTGACCGACGCGCAGGCCTTCGAGGTTGTTCAGCGTGAGGAGTTCGGCCGACTTTGCCAGGACAACGAGGCTGTCGCCTTTCCTCAGGGTCAGGGCATTGAGGCCCTTTCGGATCATCTCGCCATTCGAGCGTATGCCGGTGATGCGCAGCCCAGGCTGCTTGAATTCGGCGATCTCGCCGACGGGTTTTTCGGTGAAGGGACCGTCTGACAGCACGGTGATTTCCGAAAGATATTCGGCGTCGTTTTCATTCTCCAGTTCGCCGCCCTCGTCGCGCCGATCCGGGAGCAGGAACTTGCCGAGCACGAGCATGGTGAGAATGCCGGTCGCGGCCGTGGCAAGGCCGACCGGCGTGATCTCGAAGAGGGAAAAGGGTTCCAGACCCTGGCCGCGCGCGACGCCATCGACGAGCAGGCTGGTGGAGGTGCCGATCAGGGTCAAGGTGCCGCCGAGAATGGCCGCATAGGAGACGGGGATCAGAAGGCGGGTGGAGGCAATGTCGAGCGCTGCGGCAAGCCGGATCACGATCGGGATGAGCACCAGCACGACGGGGGTATTGTTCATGAAGGCGGATGCGACGAGGGCGGTGAACAGGAAGACGCCGAGGGCAAGCCTCGGATAGGTCTTCGACCGCTCCAAAACGAGGCCGGCCACGCGTTCAAGGACACCGGTTCTCACAAGGGCACCCGTGAGGACGAACATGGCGGCGATCGTCAGGGGGGCGGAATTGGAGAAGACGGCCATCGCCTTGTCGGTCGGCACGAAGCCGAGCACGATGAAGAGGGCGGCCCCGGCAGACGCCGTGACTTCGGCGGGGTATTTCTCCCAGACGAAAAAGGCAAACAGCAAGACGACCAGCCCCAGGGCAACCTGCGCCTGGTAGTCTGCAAAGAACTCTGTGAACATATAGAAGATGGCCCCATGATACCGACCACGCTGAACGCGCCAGACGGGAACAAGCTCCCTTGAAGGAAGAAAATTTCTGTCGGGGCAATCTCCGGCGACGCTAACCCAGGCGCAGTTGATGCCTGCGGCTATTCCCTCGATCGCCGGCGTCTGCGGCCGCCACCTTCGCCATCCCCCTCCGCCAGCACCTTCCGCTCCGGCAGCGTCACGGCGGCCGAGAGTTTCGGGAACGGATCGACCTTGTTCGGCAGGGCCATGGCATCGATGAAGAGTTGCTGGAAATGCGGCTCCAGTGCGGTCTCGATCTTTTCGATGCGGGTGACGGTTTCCTCGATTTCGCGGCGGTAGTCGCGGTTGAGCAGGGCCATCAGGGCGCCGGTGCCGGCGGCATTGCCGACGGCTTTGACTTCCGAGAGCTCGCAATCGGGGATCAGGCCCAGGACCATCGCGTATTTCGGATCGATGAAGGAGCCGAAGGCACCGGCGAAGCGGATGGTGTCGACGGTGTCTATGGCGAGCTTTTCCATCAGGAGCTTGATGCCGGCATAAAGGGCGGCCTTGGCGAGCTGGATGGCACGAACGTCGTTCTGGGTGACGGTGATCTTCTGGGCGCCGTCATGCAGAAGATAGGAGAAGGTGCGGCCGTTTTCGAGGATGCGATGGCTTTTGGCGGCCATGCCGCCATCGACCACGCCGTCGGTGGAGATGACGCCCGAGAGATACATTTCGGCGACGACCTCGATGATGGCCGAGCCGCAGATGCCGGTGATACCGGTCTTGCTCGCGGCTTCGGCAAAGCCCTCTTCATCCGACCACTGCTCGACGCCGATGACCTTGAAACGTGGCTCCAGCGTGTCTGGGTGGATGCGGACGCGTTCGATGGCGCCGGGGGCGGCGCGCTGGCCGCAGGAGATTTCGGCACCTTCGAAGGCCGGGCCCGTCGGAGAGGAGGCGGCAACCGTGCGCTGGCGGTTACCAAGCACGATTTCGGCATTGGTGCCGACATCGACGAGCAGCATCATCTTGTCCTGGCGATGAGGGCCTTCGGACAGAGTGGCGCCGGCTGCATCCGCGCCGACATGACCGGCAATGCAGGGCAGGCAGTAGATGCGCGCACCGTGGTTGATGGCGAGATCGATCTCGCGCGACCAGGTGTGGACGGGGCCTGACACGGCGAGCGCGAAGGGTGCCTGGCCGAGTTCGGTCGGGTCGATGCCGAGGAAGAGGTGGTGCATGATCGGATTGGCGACGAAGACCGCATCGAGGATGTCGTCGGGATTGACGCCGGCCTCCGCGCAGACCTTGACCGTCAGTTCGTTGATCGCCTGACGGACAGCCCTGGTCATGGCCTCGCGCCCATCCGGATTCATCATCACGTAGGAGACGCGGCTCATCAGGTCCTCGCCGAAGCGGATCTGCGGGTTTGATGTGCCGGAGGAGGCGATGACGCGGCCTGACAGAAGCGAGACGAGATGCATGGCGATCGTCGTCGAGCCGATATCGCAGGCAATGCCATAGGCCTCGTTGTGCAGGCCGGGCCAGAGCGCGATCATGTTGGGGCGCGATGCATCAAGGTCGCGGTGAATGGCGGCGGTGACGCCCCAGTTCCCCTTGCGCAAGGTCTTTTGCACATCCGGAAGGAGATGCTGGGCGACGAGGATGTCGTTGAAACCCCAATCCTTTTCCAGCATCAGGTTGAGCCGGTCGAGATCGCCCAGTGGCTTGTGCATGTCGGGTTCGTCTACCTCGACATAGCAGAGCTGGATGGCCGGGTTGCGCGGGAAAGTCCGGTCTGTCGCGGCCTTGCGGATGACCTGAGCATTGACCACGGTATCCGGCGGCACATCGACGACGAGATCGCCGAGGATCTGGGCCGAGCAGGACAGGCGCCGTCCGGCCGGGATGGTGCGGATTTCCGCGTAGCGCTTTTCCTTCGGCCCGATGGCTGAAATGTGGTCGTTGGCGGAGGTGATGCCGTGTTTGGCGAACTGACCTTCCTGGACCTCGATCTGGCAACGCCCGCAGGTGGCGCGCCCCCCACACACGCTTTCGACATAGACGCCGAGCGTGCGGGCAGCTTCAAGCACGGATGTCCCGACCGGGAATCGGCCACGTTTGCCCGATGGCATGAAGAGGACGAGGGGATCAGCGGCGTCTGTCATTCTGGTCTTCCGGTTTCGAGGGACGTCTCCCTCATCTGTTGCGCGGAGGTCTTAACCCCCTCTGTCACTGCGTGACATCTCCCCCACAAGGGGGGAGATCGGAGGACAGGCTCACTCCGTGGCGCCGCCTCCACCCGTCCGGCCCGCGCGACCGCCGCGGCGGCCGCTCGATGCTCCCGGCGCACTTGTGGACGCCGGCGCACCGGCTTCGGCAGGCTTGTGGTCGCGGTAGGTCATGATCCAGTTGCCGCAGTTCGGGTCGGTGCCGTTCAGGACGTTTGCGGCGCGGACGGCTTCCATTTCCTGCGGGCGGCAGGGGTTCATGATCGCGGAGGTCATGCCGGCGCCAATGACCATGGGAATGAAGCCGGCATTGATGCCGTGGCGATGGGGCAGGCCGAAGGAGATGTTGGAGAGGCCGCAGGTGGTGTTGACCTTCAGCTCGTTGCGCAGGCGGTAGAGCAGCTGGAACACCTGGCGGCCGGCATCGCCGAGCGCCCCGATCGGCATGACCAGCGGGTCGACGACGATGTCATGCGGCTTGATTCCGTAATCCATGGCGCGTTCGACGATCTTCTTGGCCACCGCAAAGCGCACATCCGGGTCCATCGAAATGCCGGTCTCGTCGTTGGAAATGGCAACGACCGGCACGTCATACTTGGCGCAGAGCGGCAGGATGGCTTCGAGCTTTTCTTCCTCGCCGGTGACCGAATTGACCAGCGGGCGGCCCTTGGCGACCTTGAGGGCCGCCTCGATGGCGGCGGTGACGGAACTATCGATCGACAAGGGCACATCGACCAGGCCCTGGACGATTTCCATGGTCCTGACCAGAAGCGCCGGCTCGGTCTCGTTCGGATTGACGGAGGTGACGCCCGCATTGACGTCGAGCATGGTGGCGCCGGCCGCGACCTGTTCCAGCGCGTCCTTGATGACCGTGTCGAAATTGCCCTCGATCATCTCGGCAGCGAGTTTCTTGCGGCCGGTCGGATTGATGCGCTCGCCGATCACGCAGAAAGGCTGGTCGAAGCCGATGATGATTTCTCGTGTGGCGGATGCGACGATGGTGCGGGTCATTTCAGTCCTCCGGTCGTTGCCGGCTGACGCGCGGCGGGAATGGGTTGTGCCGGCAGGTGCCGGGAAAAAGCAATGGGCTGCGCTCAGTGCGGCTGGGGATGAGCGGCCTTGGCCGCCATTTCCTGCTGGTCCTGAACGGGATCGGCGCCGATTTCGTGCATGCGCTGGGCGGCCATGTCATCGGCCCGGCCGTGTTCGCGCTTCCAGGGACGACGATCCTTGAGGATGCCGGATTCGTGGACGATTTCGGCGACAAATTCTTCCTGGCGATAGGCCATGACATGCACGCCGGAGACGCCCTCGATCTCCTTCACCTCGTTGATGATGTCGATGCAGAGCTGCTTGCCTTCCTTCTTCTGATCCTGCGCACCTTCGAGGCGCGCGATGACGGAATCCGGAATGTGGATACCCGGCACGTTGGAGCGGATCCATTTGGCGGTCTTGGCCGACGCGAGCGGGCCGACACCGACCAGGATGTAGCATTGCTCATGGAAACCGAGGTCGCGGACCTTGTTCATGTAATCTCGGAACATCGGCACGTCGAAGCAGTACTGGCTCTGGACGAACTGGGCGCCTGCCTCGATCTTCTTGCCGAGGCGATAGGGACGGAAGTCGTAAGGCGGGGCGAAGGGATTGATCGCGGCGCCGAGGAAGACCTTGGGCGGCGTGGTCAGCTTGCGGCCGGAGAGGAATTTCGATTCGTCGCGCATGGTGCGCACGGTTTCGAGCAGCGACATGCAGTCGAGGTCGAAGACCGGCTTTGCGCCCGGCTGGTCGCCCGCCTGCACGCCGTCGCCGGTCAGGCACATGATGTTGGCGACGCCCATGGCGGCAGCGCCCAACACGTCGCCCTGGATGGCGATGCGGTTCTTGTCGCGGCAGGCGATCTGCATGATCGGGGCATAACCCATGCGGGTCAGAAGCGCGCAGATACCGACGGAGGACATGTGGCAATTGGCGCCCGAGGCATCCACCGCATTGATGCCGTCGACCCAGCCGTCGAAGATCTTTGCGCGTTCGAACACGTCTTCCGGATCGGCACTGTCTGGCGGGTTGAGCTCGGCAGTGACGGCGAACTCACCACGTCGGAGCACGCGTTCGAGGCGGCCCAGCGAAGAGTGGCCGGGCAAGGGATCGAGCGGCAGATGCGGACCCAGCGGGTTTTCGTCGATATGGGCCATGGGTCAGGCTTCCTTTGCCGATTTTTCACGCTCGGCGGCGGCTTCCGCCGTGACCCGCAGCCAGGAGGATGTCTCGCGCAGCGACTGGTTGACCGGTTTTTGCACTTTCAGGATCGCGTCACCTGACACCATGTTGCGCGAGCCGTTCCAGGCCTGGACCCAGACGCAGGGCATGTCAGGCTCGACTTCGCAATTGCCATTGGCGCGCACACCCCCACAGGGGCCGTTGCGCAGTTGCTTGGGGCAATTCATCGGGCAGGACATGCCGGTGGAGGACAGCACACATTGGCCGCACATGCGACAGTCGAAGAGGAGGCCCTTCACATTGCGCTCGACAAAGGTGACCGGGGTTTCGACCCTGCTATAGCCGAGCGCCTTCCAGACCGGATGGAGGAAGAGAAAGGCGCTGGCGAAATTGCGGTAGATCCATTCGAGCAGGCGCGAATTGCGCACGGCCCAGAGGCGTATCGTATAGGAGCGGCGGGCGCGGCGGTTGGGCGAGACGCCGGCTGGCGTGAAGGCGCCGGTCTTGGCCTTGGCCGCAGGGGCGGCATTGCCCTTTTTCGGAGGACCGGGATCGACGAGTTGCGGCTCACCCATTGTCGCGGCCTCCGGTATGGACGAGTGCGACGAGACGGGCCTTGTCGTAGGCCGCCTCGATTTCGGCGGCCGCGGCTTCCGCTTCCGCTTCCATGTCATCTCCGACGGGAACAGGATCAGCCTTGCGCCAGTCGGCGAGATAGGCGTCGGTCTCGGCAGCGCCGGAGCGCATCGCGGCCATGTCGATGGCTTCGGTGAAGCGCAGCGAGAGTTCGCGTTTGGCGGATTTGCGCCCCTGCTTGACGATGACCTGCGCTGGAATATCCCGCCAGTAAACGACGATCTTGTCTGCCATGCCACTCTCTCCCTTTGAGACCAGAATGCACGGGGGGCATTCGCCGGACTGCGCTTTTCACGACGTCGCTTGTCGCCAAATACGACGCTGCCATGAGTCCTGATGATTTTACCAGATTCGGCGCGCGATGCCGCACCAGATCCAGGACCAGAGTGTTGGCGGAAAGCGGAGAGCGGAGGGGCCTTGCGGGACCTTCGGAGACAGGCGGCCGTGGAGCGCATCTTCGATCGAGTGGCGGGTGATCTCCAGGGCGGAAATCGTCAGCAGCAGCGGATAGGTCGAGATGAAGTCGGTGCGCGCAGGCCGGGTGCGGACTTCGTAAAGCGTGCCACCTGTATCGGTGCCGGCATCGACGAGATGGAGTGTGGCGCCAAAGTTCTGCGCGTCGTGTTCGCGCAAGGACCAGTAGCCGCCCATCTGGCCGCGGTAATGGGGGTTGATGCCGGCATGCAGATTGATGACCGGGCAGGGCATTGCTGCGATCTGGCGCTCCGACATCAGGCGGGTAGAGACGAGGAGGATGACGCCGGGCTGGATCTTTTCGACGAGGTCTGTCGTCTCCGCAGCGTTGATCGAGGTGACGGGGTGGATGGGGATTGTCTTCGGCAGATCCCGTTCCAGACTGTGAAGGCTGAGCAGTTCTGCCACCCGGCGATCGGCCAGACGCCGCAGAAGGCGGGCGGCGACCATCGTACCGAGCTGGCCAAGGGCAGCGGTCCAGCCGAGTTTGCGGGCGCGACGGCGGGTGATCTCGCCCTTGCCCTCGGGATTTTCCAGCAGGACGTGAACGTCGTGGCCGCTTCTGGCGAGGTGCTGGACCACGATGGTCGGATTGAGGCCGCCGGCGGTCATGACGACCACCGGACGGCGAATCGGCTCGGCCATGGTTTCGGGCATCAGACGACGAGCGAAACGACGGCGATGGCGGTGTAGACGACGAAGCCGGCGAGTAGCAGTGAGAGGAGGCCGAGGGCGCAGCCGATGATGACGCCGAGGCCGTCACGCTGGGAATGAGCAAAGCCGAGCAGCGCAAGCGCGAAGGCCGGCGGCCAGTTGCCAAGCGGGATCGGCAGGAAGACGACGACCGCGAGGATCAGGGCGAAGAGACCGATCACGCGCTCTGCGATACGGCTTTCGAACAGCCAGAAGCGCGGGATCACCAGCTTTTCGGCCCGGCGCATCCAGGGAACGAGTCGCCTGACGATGGCCTCGAATGTCTGCGGTTCGACGCCATACTCATTGACGACACGCGGGAAGAAGACGCGTCCGCCGGGAGAGGCGACCATCTGCCAGGCGACAAAAATCAGCGGGAGCCCCAGAATGAAGGTGGCGCCCGGGGGCATGGGCACGAGATTGGGAAGCGCAAAGACAAGAAGGAAGGCGCCGAAGGACCGGTCCTGCAGGGCGATCGCGATGTCGCGGATCGTCACCTTGCGGTCCGTGGTGCGGGCCAGCCGTACCAGAAGGTCCGAGAGGTTCTCGGGTTGATGATGTTCACGCGCGGTGACGAGACCCGCCACCCATGTTTCCGCCCTGTCGGTCATTCCTTGATCTCTTGTTTTTTGTTGACCTATCGCCACGTTTGCACAGGGTTATTACAGGGCGATTAAAGCGGATCGGTGACGCTGCCGTGCTTTCGGGAATGGTAAAGAGAGGGTGAATCATGCGAAAACCATCCTGGAACCGGCTTAGGCTGTTGCCTTGATTTTTTCGCTAGCGCTTGTCACCTAGGTCGTCTTGTTTTGATCAGACGGGGAATCAGGATGACTGTCGTTCTTCAACGCTGTGCAGGTTTTGTGACCATGTTGATCGTTATGACGATCGGTCTGTCGTCCTGCGGCAACACGATCCGCGGGATTGGCAGCGATCTCGGCAATGCGGTCGATGCGACGCAGGATGCGGGCCGCAGCGTCGCGAATTCCATCAACTGAGCCGGCGTGTCCGGGACCTGCCGGTTTTCAGGCAGTCTCCGCCGCGACACCTGCTGCTGCGACCAGTTCCGGTGCCAGATCGCCATAGCCGGTGAAACGGTATTCGTAGTCGAGCTTGAGATAATCCGCCGCCCATTTCGCCTTCGCCTGAAGCTCGGCGTCCTGGGTCTGGGCGAGATAGACGATCTTCGTGTAATTGCCGAAGACCATGTCGCGCAGTTCGGGATGTCGATCGAGCTTCAGGGGTTCGATGACGAATGCCTCGAACTGCCGGGTGATCAGGTCGGTCAGGTAAAAGGCGGTGAATTCCGTCTCGCATTCGGCGAGGAATTTCTCCGTGCCGGTAAAGAAGGCGTAGCAATGGGGGCCTGAAAGGCGCTCGATTCCTTCCTCACGACAGATCTTGTCGACTTCACCCTGCGTGCCGCATTCCGCATAGCCGATGAAGATGTTTTCGTGGCCGGCAGCACGGGCCTCCGCGATCTTTTCGCGCAAGGCCGGGGCGATGCGATCCGGCCAGACATGCCAGATGGCCGGCAGACATTCCAGCGTCAGATGATCGAGCCGATTCAGAGCTTTCACGGCCAGAATTTCGCGCGCGATCGCTCCGCATGCGATCACGTGAACCTTTTCCGAATTTGCGCGTTGTTCCATCGCAATCCACTCTTCACCAGACAGAAGGTACATACACATGATGGCCAAAAAACTGACAGCCGGCGCCGTTCTTCTCGTCACCGTCTTCGCATTGTCGTCCTGCGGCAATACCATCCGGGGCGTTGGCCAGGACGCCGCCAACACGGTCGATGCGACCCAGAACGCTGCCAACAACGTCGACGCCGCAGCTTCCCGCTAATCGCGACCGCGCGGGGGACACCGCTTTGAGCGCATCTGAAACAGGAGAGGGAGCATGACGCTCACCACCATCGCGAAGGCCAGTGCCATCTACATGCTGGCGGCCATCCTGTATGCCGGAGGGCATGTCGCCTGGCAGACCATGGCGACGGCCCCCCAGGGACAATTCTACGCAGAAGCCGGCCTTTAAGGGCCGGCTTCGCCGTTTCGCGGATCAGGCGCGAGCGCCCAGGCTGTTGTGTTTGCGGCTGATGAAGTCCTTGGCCGTTTCGACGGCGACAGCCGCATCGCGACAATAGGCATCGGCGCCAACGGCCTTGCCAAATTCCTCGTTGAGCGGCGCACCGCCGACGAGCACGACGTAATCGTCGCGAATGCCCTTTTCCTTCATCGTGTCGATGACGACCTTCATATAGGGCATGGTTGTCGTAAGCAGAGCCGACATGCCGAGGATATCGGGCTTTTCGCGTTCCAAGGCTTCCAGATAGTTTTCAACCGGGTTGTTGATGCCGAGGTCGATGACATCGAAGCCTGCACCTTCCATCATCATGCCGACGAGGTTCTTGCCGATGTCGTGAATGTCGCCCTTCACGGTGCCGATGACCATCTTGCCCTGCTTCGGAGCGCCGGTGGCGGCGAGAAGCGGTCGCAGGATCGTCATGCCGGCTTTCATGGCATTGGCCGACAACAGAACTTCCGGCACAAAGAGAATGCCGTCGCGGAAATCGACGCCGACGATGCGCATGCCTTCGACGAGGGCCTGGGTCAGGACGTCATAGGGCACCCAGCCACGCTCCAGGAGGATGTTCGTCGCTTCTTCGATCTCCTCCTTCAGGCCGTCATAGAGGTCATCATGCATCTGCTGCACGAGCTCTTCATCGGAGAGTTCGGAAAGAATGATGTCATCTTCGGCCATGGTGGTGCTTCCCGCTTCTTTTTTAACGCGATTCCGTTCGCGCCGGGCATGAGATTGCCCGAAGGAAAGTTAAACCTCAAGTTCGTGAAAAACTCTTTTCGATTACGACGCGGCGACCCTGAAATGCGACGGTGTGAGACTAGCCGTGCGAAATGCGATGTCTGTGAGACGCAAGCGGTTGGCGCATAAAGGATGGTTTCACATGCAGATTGGAATAGCATAATGGAGGAGAGAAGCAGCGCGGACGAGCGCTCGAGCGAGGAAGCAGACATGGATGAGATCATCGAAGAACCGGGTGCAGGACGTCGTTCTCGCGGCGAGGGACGTGGCGCTGCAGCCCGCAGGGCCTCGCGCAGCGGCGGTGGTTCCGGCCCCGCCATGCCTTACATCACCCGCAAGATCCAGCCCTACAACGTTCTGGACGAAGAGGGCCTTCAGCTGATCGAGCACAATGCCGACATCGTGCTTGAGGAAATCGGCATCGAATTCCGTGACGACGCCGAGGCGCTGGAACTCTGGAAGAATGCCGGCGCAGACGTAAAGGGACAGCGGGTGCATTTCCCCAAGGGGCTCTGCCGCGAGCTCCTGAAGACGGCGCCTTCCGAATTCACCTGGCATGCGCGCAATCCCGAGCGCAGCGTTCGCATCGGCGGCAATGCCACCGTGTTTGCGCCGGTCTATGGCCCGCCCTTCGTGCGCGACCTCGACGGCAACAGGCGTTATGCGACGATCGAGGATTTCCGCAATTTCGTGAAGCTCGCCTATATGGCGCCGTCGATGCATTCGTCGGGTGGCACGGTCTGCGAGCCGGTCGACGTACCCGTCAACAAGCGCCATCTCGACATGGTCTATACCCATATCAAATATTCCGACAAACCGTTCATGGGCTCGGTGACGGCGCCGGAACGGGCGGAAGATTCGATCGCCATGGCGAAACTCGTCTTCGGCGACGACTTCGTCGAAAACAATTGCGTCATGCTGAACCTGATCAACGCCAACTCGCCGATGGTCTTCGACGAGACCATGCTCGGGGCGTCGAAGGTCTATGCGCGTCACGGCCAGGCATCCGTCGTGTCACCCTTCATTCTGTCCGGCGCAATGAGCCCGGTCACGGTTGCTGGAACCCTGACGCAGATCCTCGCCGAAGTGTTGGCCGGGGCCTCGTTCACGCAGCTGATCCGCCCAGGTGCTCCTGTTCTCTTCGGAACGTTTGCCGCCTCGATCTCGATGCAGTCGGGTGCGCCGACCTTCGGCACGCCGGAGCCAGCTCTTGTCTCCTATGGAGCAGCGCAGCTCGCGCGGCGCATGGGTCTGCCTTTCCGTACCGGCGGTTCGCTCTGCGCGTCCAAGGTTCCGGATGCGCAGGCAGCCCATGAGAGCGCCAATACGCTCAACATGACGCTGCTGGCCGGTGCCAACTTCGTTCTGCATGCGGCCGGTTGGCTCGAGGGCGGTCTTGCCGCCTGCTACGAGAAGTTCATGATCGACCAGGACCAGCTCGGCATGATGCAGAAAATGGCACAGGGCGTGGATCTCAGCGAAAGCGGTCAGGCGATGGATGCGATCCGCGAAGTGGGTCCCGGTGCCCATTATCTCGGTTGCGCCCATACGCAGGCGAACTTCCAGTCCGCCTTCTACCGTTCTGCACTGGCCGACAACAACTCCTTCGAGCAGTGGGAAATCGAGGGACGCAAGCGCGTCGAGGAACGGGCGAACACACTCTGCCGCTCCTGGCTCGACAGCTACGAGGCGCCGCCGCTCGATCCTGCGATCGACGAGGCACTGCTGGCCTTCATCGCTGGCCGCAAGGATTCGATGCCCGACGCCTTCACTTGAAAGGGTCCCGTTGCCAGGGAGCAAGGCGGAGCCACCAAGGTCGCCGACATGATCCAGGAGGAGGTTTGGCGACCCCATTATAAAATCGAGGGGCCGCGATGAGCGGCCCTTCATCCGTTCTGACCGAAATCGATGCGCGGCTGGCAGCGTTCGGCCTTTCATGCCGCGGGGTGCTTCGGTTCGGAGACGGAGAGCCCGCAGCCTTGCTTGGCGATGACGGACCGGTTTCGGTCGTGGTGCTGGTCGGTGTCGCCGGTGGTGCCATGTGGCCGATCTTCAGTGCCTGGCGGGAGGCGCAAGCGGATGGTGGCGGGGCCGATCCGCTGGATCGCTGGTCAAAATTCGTGATCGCCGATGTGGCGGCGCAATTCGGGGCTTCGGCCTGTTATCCGTCAGAGCCGCCTTACCAACCATTTCAGAGATGGGCGATGCAGGCCGAGGGGTTGAAGGCCTCGCCGCTCGGCATTCTGATCCATCCGCAATACGGGCTCTGGCACAGCTATCGCGGCGCGCTCCTGTTTCGTAACTGGGGCGACGAGATCGGAGCGGTTGGCAAGGCAGAAGCGCATCCATGCGATCGCTGTTTCGAAAAACCCTGCCTGTCGGCGTGTCCGGCCGGGGCCGTCTCGGAGAACAACTTCGATGTCGCGCGCTGTCGGCAGCACCTTGTGACTGCAGCGGGGCAGGGTGGCTGCATGGTTTCGGGTTGCCTTGCCCGCAATGCCTGTCCTGTCGGGGTCCAGTATCGCTATCCCGACGCACAACTGCGCTTTCACATGCAGGCCCTGACGCTGCCCGGCTGAGAGCCCGTGCGATCGCTTGGAGAATTTCCGGGGAATGGCCTTCACAATGCCCGGAATCACAGCCAAGTAGCGGAGCCAGCGAAAGGGCTCTGCGTGCGACATTTCCTGACCATACTCGGCTTCATGGCTGCAACTTTCTCCCTTCCGACGCTGGCGCATGCCGCGTGCGAGCAGATGCGGGAGGGGAGCACAAGCTATCTCGCTTGCCGCTTCGATCCCGGTCGCTACGATATAAGAACGCATCTCGCCCCACCCGACGGCCAGGACTATGGCGGTTTTGCTAGCCTCAGGCGGCAGCTCTGGGCCGAACGGCGCGTGCTGCTTTTTGCCATGAATGCCGGCATGTATCACGACGACCTCTCGCCCGTCGGCTATTTTGCCGAATATGGCACGGTGTCGAAGCCGGCGGTGACCACTGGCGGCTGGGGGAATTTCCACCTCTTGCCGAATGGCGTCTTTCTGATGACGCAGGGCAAGGCCGAGGTGATGGAGACGAAGGCCTTCGTCGCGCGCGGCGTTGCGCCTGATTTCGGGACGCAATCGGGGCCGATGCTCGTCATCGATGGCAAGCTGCATCCACGTTTCTTGCCGGACAGCGACAGCTACAAGATCCGCAACGGTGTGGGCGTCGATGCCGAGGGCCATGTGCATATGGTGGTGTCGAGAGTGCCGGTGCGCTTCTACGACTTCGCGGTCTTTTTCCGCGACCGGCTGGGCTGCGACAATGCGCTCTATCTCGACGGGACGATTTCGAGCGTGTTCAGCGCCGAAGACAAGCGGATGGACCGGTTGTTTCCCATGGGCCCGATCCTCTCGGTGAGCATGCCCATTCCACAATAGGATATCAGAGCATTTTCGGCGAAAACCGGATCGCCACAAATGCCCTATCTCTCTGTTTTCCCGGAATGTTCTAGACGGCAGCCTTCGGATAGGCGCGCTCCAGGCCGCCGGAGCGGGCAAGGCCGGCGCGGAAGGCAGTGAAGGCCGGGTGCTGGCTGGAGCGTGCGGCCTCCATCAGCCTGATCTGCAGGCGGGTCGGCGCATTGAGGCCTATCCATTCGCCATTGCGCTCGAGCTTCAGCGAATTGAGAAACCGAGATTCAGAGGCGATGTCGAGATAGAGGCAAAGGCCTTCGAGCAGGGCATCGTCCTGGGCCGGGTTCTCGAAGATGAGCTTCAGAAAGGCCTGGTCTGGTTCCTGCATCGAGGCGATCTTGGCGGCGACGGTGTCGCGATCCGGAAAGACTGACATGGGCTTGCTCCTCACATGGTCAGGACTCTCGGAAACGGGGCGGGCCCGCATCCATTAGGGCCAGCTACACCACAACAAGTTTGCCCGAGGCTTGCCCCGGTGGTCGCAGGGCCGCCTTACTCGTGGCGGAGTGCGTCGATCGGGTTCATCTGGGCGGCGCGCCTGGCCGGGAAATAGCCGAAGACCATGCCGATCGCCGCCGAGAAGACAAAGGCGAGCAGGATGATCGAGGGGCTTGCGACGAAGGGGACAGACATCAGCGTCACGGCCGAATAGGCGATTGCCAGGCCGAGCGCGATGCCGACCACGCCGCCGAAGACGGAGAGTGTGACGGCTTCGACCAGGAACTGCATGAGCACCTGTCGTTCGACCGCACCGATCGCCAGCCGGATACCGATCTCGCGGGTTCGCTCGGTGACGGAGACCAGCATGATGTTCATGATCCCGATGCCGCCGACGAGCAGCGAGACGGCCGCGACCGCGCCGAGCAGGCCAGTCATCAGGGTGGTGGTGCCCGTCAGCGTCGCGGCCATCTGGGTCATGTCGTTGACACTGAAATCGTCTTCGCGCCCGGCCACGATCTTGCGGCGCTCCCGCAGCAGGCGCTCGACATCGGCCTGGACCTTGGAGGTCGACACGCCGTCATCGGCCGAGAGCATGATGCTGGAGACATCCGTCGATCCACCGATGCGGCGCTGGAAGACCTTGAGCGGCATCATGACGACATCGTCCTGATCGCTGCCCATGCCGCTCTGACCCTTCTTTGCCAGAATGCCAATCACCTGGCAGGCGACGCTGCCGACCCGGATCGTCTGTTCGATCGCCGGCGTCGAGCCAAAGAGCTTGGAGCGGACGGTTTCGCCGACGAGGCAGACGGCCTGGCCGCCGCGCTCTTCGGAGGCCAGGAAGGTTCGGCCAGAGGCCAGATCCCAGTTTTGTGCGATCAGGTAATCGTCTCCCGAGCCGATGATCGAGGTCTGGCGGCTCTGGCCGCTGAAGATCACGGTCTGGCTGGACTGGTTGATGGCGGCGACAGCGCGCAGGCCGGGGATCTGCTCGCGGATCGCCTCGATGTCTCTGATGGTGAACTTCTTGGCATCGGTTGCGGCACGTCCCGGGCCGAACTGGCCGGGGCGGACGAAGAGAAGATTGGTTCCGAGCTTGGAAATCTCGCTGGTGACCTGGGCGGTCGTGCCGTTGCCGATCGTCACCATGGCGATGACGGCGGCAACGCCGATGACGACGCCGAGCACCGTCAGGAAGGAGCGCAGAAGGTTCCGGCTGATCGCGCGGAGCGCCAGCTTCAGGGTTTCACCGAACATGGGCGCGTGCCTCCTGGATCCCGCTGTCGGACTGGATATGCCCATCGACGAAACGCAGGGTCCGCTTCGCATAAGCCGCGATATCGTCTTCATGGGTGACCATGATGACCGTGATGCCGTGATCACGGTTGAGGCCGGTGATGAGTTCCATGATCTCGCGACTGGTCTTCGTGTCGAGGTTACCGGTCGGCTCATCGGCGAGCAGCACGGCGGGGCTGGTGACGATGGCACGGGCGATCGCGACGCGTTGCTGCTGACCGCCCGAGAGTTCCTGCGTCGTGTGATTCTCGCGCCCGGCCAGGCCGACCTGGGCAAGCGCCTTCATCGCGCGCAGACGTCTCTCGCGAGGATCCATGCCACGATAGACCAGTGGCAATTCGACATTTTCGACGGCGGAGGTGCGGGGGAGCAGGTTGAAACCCTGAAAGACGAAACCCAGCATGTGGCGACGCAGAAGCGTGTATTGCGCGCGGTTGAAGCCGGTCGTGTCGATGCCCTGGAAGAGATATTGGCCCGAGGTCGGTACGTCGAGGCAGCCGAGGATGTTCATGGCGGTCGATTTACCGGAGCCGGAGGGCCCCATGATCGCAACGAATTCATTTCGGTCGATCGACAGGTCCACCCGGTCGAGGGCACGGATCGTCGCCTCACCGCGTCCATAGATGCGGGAGATCTGGCGAAACTCGAGGAGAGGGGAGGAGGCCATTGCGCGCCTTTAGCCGTTGCGGACGGTCTGGTCGGTGATGACCCGGTCGCCCTGCTTCACGTCGCCCTTGACGATGACGGTGTTCTGTCCGTCGGATGCGCCGATCTCGATGTTGACCGCGACGGGTTCACCGTCTCGCAGCAACCAGATCGTGCGTTCGCTGCCTTCGGGCTCGGGTGCGCTGCGCGCCGCCTCGCGCGGCGGGCGGAAGAGGCTGAAGACACCGCTGCCGCCGCCGGTGGGTTCGGCCGTGGCGGTGGCCGGCGGAGAATAACGCAAGGCGGCATTGGGGATGAGAAGACCGTTTTCGACCGACTGGACGACGATGTCGGCCGTCGCGGTCATGCCCTGACGCAGAAGAAGATCGTCGTTGGCAACCGAGAGGATGCCCTTGTAGGTGACGACGTCGCTGACGGTTTCGGCGGCGTAGCGAATCGAGGTGATCTCGGCCGGAAAGCGCTGCTCGGGGAAGGCATCGACCGTAAAGGTGGCGGTCTGGCCGACGGCGACCTGGCCGACATCGGCCTCGTCGATCGAGACCTGCAGCTCCATCTGGCGCAGGTCGCCGGCAAGGGTGAACAGTGTCGGGGCCTCGAGGGAGGCCGCGACGGTCGCACCCGTGTCGACGTCACGCGAAAGTACGATGCCGTCGATCGGCGAGACGATGGTCGCCTTGGACACCGAGAGTTTCGCCTGTTCGAGGGCTGCTTCTGCCGAGATCACATCGGCTTCGGCGCTCTGCCGTGCGGCAGAGGCGGCCTGGAACGTATATTCGGCCGTGTCGAGATCCTGCTGGGTGGAGACACGGCTCGAAACCAGCGTGGTCTGGCGGTCGAGCTTGGCCTTGGCGGACTGCTCGTCGGCAAGCGCCTTCGATACGGAGGCACGGGCAGAGGCGAGGGCGGCCTCCTTGGCCTTCAGGTCGGCGCTCAGCTTGTCGGTGTCGAGGCGCGCCAGAACGTCGCCCTTCTTCACCTCGCTGTTGAAGTCGACCAGAACGTCGCGGACCGTGCCCGATTGCTCGGAGGAAACATCGACCTGGACCGTCGGCTCGACCGAGCCGGTGGCGGTCACAAGGACGGTCAGGTCGCCGGGCTTCAACTCGGCTGTGGTGTAACTGACGGTAGTTCCGCCGGCGGACCAGAGATAGGCACCGTAACCAAGACCGGCCAGAACCAGAAGGCCGAGCATACGCAGACCCCAGCGGGCCTTCGGCCGCGCCGCATTTGCCAGGATGACCTTCAGTTCCTCCGTCTCGGGAGAAGTCTCGGATTTCACGTCGTCTTTCACAGCCACTCCGTCGCAGAAATGCATCGGCCCACAACCTGGACCAGAACCGGCGCCGCGCCCTTGATCCGGGTCAATCGGCGTCATTGTTCCGTTTGCATGGAGATAGAGGTTCGGTGGAGAAAGGACAGTGAAAGATTGGTAAGGTTGTAATCTGGACGTCTCCGCTGCGATGCCGAAGTGGCAAAGCGCGATTCGGATCATGCCGTGTGAAGGCCCGGGGCGATCCGGATCAGTCCGCCTGCTTTGCCGTCGCCTGCGGTGCTGTGATCAGCTTGTACTCGACCATCTCCTTCGGCGTCAGGTAGTAGAGGCGGTCGGGAGGTGTTTCCAGCGCGTGCATCCAGAGGCCCTCGCCGATGCCCATCTCGCCGAGATGCCGGGTGATGCGCGCCGTCGTGCTTTGGGCTGCCGACATGGCTTGTTCGGGAGACGGGCGCTCCTGGCCGGCATTGAAGACCTGGTGGACGCCGAGAATGGCGTTTTCTTCCGCCTCGCGCGCGACACCGCCGGCAAAGATCAGAGGGCAGGACGAGGCGCAGAGCGACTTTGCCGCCACTCTGGTGCTCAGACCCTTTTCCCGGATCAGCGCCGACATCGCCAGCGCATCGTCGACCGACCCACCCGGCGAATTCAAGGACACTTCCTTCACATATTCACCGCGCGCGGCGATTTCCTCGGCGAAGCGGTCGGCGGCACCCGGATCGATCGACCCTTCCGCCTTCAGCTGGCCACCTGGCAGGAGTTCGAAGCGCATCGCCTGGCGCAGGACCTCGCGGGAGGCTTCCGGCTCCACCGGCGGCGCCTGCGGAACGCCGTCCGTCAAGGCCGGTGGCAGCACCGGGGCGTCCGTCGTCATGGGATCATGCCCCGGGAGCGCAGCGCGTGCCAGGCTCATTTCCCGGAGGTCGACGAAGAGGAAGGTTCCCGCTGCCGCCAGAAGGCCGAAGAATGCACCGCGCATCAGCAGACCGTCGTCGGCGCGCAGGACAGCGGTCTTCAAACGCTGGAATAGCGAAGCGGGTCTCACGCGGGCGGTCCCTTTCGCGGCGCCTTTGCCGACATGTCGAGGCTGGTGATGTTGGAGTCCGTCCGACCATGCTCATCCTCGGGCTCGGCAGCCTTCAAGACCTGCTCGACGTCCACCCCTTGCCGGGCGAGCGCGCGCTGCACTTCGAGGGCTTCCAGAAGTTCGGCCGCCGTGATCCTGTGGGCAAAGGGCATGCGCTCCTGCTGCCGTCTGATTGCCCCATGGACCACGGCCAGGATGAAGACGAGGACGGCGGGAAGCAGGTCGATGGAGATGGCACCGGCCCAGGCCGGAATGAAATCGGCGGCATAACGCAGAACGGCTTCTGCAGACGATAGCGGCACGAACCGGCGCTCCGCGACCGGCTCGCGCGCCAGGATATCGTCCGCGGCCTGTGACAGGACTTGCGACTGGGCAGAGACAGAGGTGCGGATCGTCTGCATCACCTGGTCCTGACGGTCGGCCAGATCGGCGGCCCTTCCATCGGCAACCGGCGCGATGAAGCCAAGCGAGAGGTCTTCGGCCGCCCGCTTGACCGAGGGCGCAATCGAGGTCTGTTCGAGGGAGGTTATGACACCTGACAGGGCAACGACTTCGGCGGAAAATTCGTCGCTGCGCGGTGCTATCGCGCCCGGCGCGGAGACCAGTGTGCGCATGGTTGCAAGATGGGTGCGCCCCTGGTCGAAGAGTGTCGTGACCCGTTCACGGGATGCCACGATGCCGGTCTCGAGCTCGCTCAACTGCGCCGACATCTGCGTCAGGAGCTGGACGACGCTGCCGGACCCGGTTGTTCCGGTCAGCGCGCCGTTCTGGCGTTCATCTTCAGCAAGCCTCGAAAAGCGCTCCGATGTGCGCTGGATATCCGGCAGCAGGCTTTGCGCGGCGAGTGCATTCTGGTGCGCCTGATCAAGGTCGGCCGTATAGTCCTGCACCGTTTCGGCGAGATGCTGTTCGAGGGCTGCTGAGCCAGCAAGGGCGGCCGCATTCAGCCAGCTCGACATGGCGATGATCATGGCGCAGCCAAGCGCCATGACGCCGATCATGGCGCCGCGCGAGGCCGCGCCGGTGACATGCGGATAGAAGCGCGCCATGTAGGACCAGAAGGCATAGATCGCCACCGAAACCGATGCCGAGTAGATGATGGCGGCAAAGAAAATAGCGGTCGGCGAACCGTCGAGGAGACTGCGCACCCCGAGATAGGTGTAGACGCCGGAGGCGAGAGCAAGGACCGCGAGCGCAAAGCGCGTCATGGTTTCGACGGCAAGGACGCCGTCCTGCAAGCGATGCGATGCGCCAAGCGCCATGAAGACCTCCGACAGGAATGAATTCTTAACAAGTTCTCAAGAAGCGGGCAAAATGAAGGCTGTCGGGCGGCCGACTGTTGGTCTGCAACCCGGTGTCACAGATCCGAGGGGGCGACAGGCGACCACCCGCGGTACCGGTGCTACGCTTCAAGGCCCCTGGAGGTAGTCCGCGTCGGAGACCTTTTCCATCCAGGTGACCGAGCTTCCGGCCTGTGCCTCGGCGACTGCAAAATGCGTCATCGGTCCATGCGCGGAAGCCCCGTGCCAGTGCCGGATCAGCGGCGGGATCCAGACCACATCCCCGGGCCGGACGTCCTGGACCGGCTCACCTTCCTGCTGGACCCAGCCGTGCCCGCTGACGATGAACAGGGTCTGTCCGAGAGGATGTGTATGCCAGGCTGTTCTTGCGCCAGGGGCGAAGGTCACGGTGGCGCCGCCGATGCAGGCAGGAGCGTCGGCCTGGTAGCGGCCCGAGATCTGCACGTCACCGGTAAAATATTCCGGTGGAGCTGGCGCAGCGCCCGTCTCGGCACGAATTATTTTCAGACTTGTCTCATGAGCTGTCACTGAAGTTCCTTTCCCGCATCGGCACGCACATACGTGGTCAGTGGCCGAAGGGATGGGCCTGCCGTCCAATCTTTGGCACTCTGGTCTGGCCGAAAGTGCATGCACGGGACATGCTACACGTGACGGTGAGGCCGTGCCATGGGCGTTACGGAATGTGCAGACCAATCTTGCCGATATGGCCCTTTTCGAGAAACGCCGCCTGGGCGCTCCGGATCTCGTGCAGGGGATAGCTGCCGGCAAGGACCGGACGGATTTCCCCCCGCTCGATGTATCCCACGAGGTCGGCAAAGACGCGCGGGTCCTGCCGGGTGCTGCCGATCAGGGTCTGGTCCTTGAGATAGAGCGTGCGAAGGTCCAGTTCGACGATCGGGCCCGCAATCGCGCCGGAGGTCACATAGCGCCCGCGCACATTGAGCGCTTCCAGCAGGTCTGGCCAGCGCCCGCCGCCCACCAGATCGAGCACCACATCGAAGGCATCCGTCGGCAGCGCGTCGTCGCGCGCCAGCGTGGCGTCTGCGCCAAGATCGCGCAGGGCCTCAGCCTTCGA
Source organism: Rhizobium sp. 'Codium 1' (assembly GCF_020889605.1). Taxonomy (NCBI): domain Bacteria; kingdom Pseudomonadati; phylum Pseudomonadota; class Alphaproteobacteria; order Hyphomicrobiales; family Rhizobiaceae; genus Rhizobium; species Rhizobium sp. 'Codium 1'. The sequence continues at coordinate 145,581 of NZ_JAJGPW010000004.1, read as the reverse complement.
CAGGGAGGTCACCGCAGTCACATGGGCGCCTCGCCGTTTCGCCAGCTGGATTGCCGCCGACCCCACCCCGCCGGATGCCCCGGTGATCAGCACGCGTTCGGCGCGAAGGTCCGCACGCTGGATCATGCCCTCGGCGGTGGAAAAGGCGCAAGGAAAGGAGGCCAGCTCAAGATCCGTCAGGGCACTGTCCACCGCGATGGCATGTTCGGTCTCGATGACGGCGAACTGGGCAAAGGCCCCGTCGACTTCGGATCCGAAGGTGAAAAGCGCATGCGGGTCATCGCTGGCCTTCGGCTGATACATGGGGCGCACGATAACGCGCTGGCCCACGCGACCCGGGTCGACTTCCCGCCCCACGGCGACGATCTCGCCGCAGCAATCGGCGCCTTGAATCCGCGGAAAGGACAGCGCGCCCGACCATCCGCCATCGGCATCCGACGCGCCGTCATAGCCGGCGGTCGCGGCCGAATTGGTGTCGCCGCGCACGACCTTCGAATACCAACCCGTGCGCGTGTTCACGTCGGTGTTGTTTACGGCCGAGGCGCGGACGCGGATCAGAACCTCGCCGGCTGCCGGCTCAGGGACAGGGATATCGTCGCGGAATTCGAGCCGGTCGAGGCCGCCGTGACCGGTCAGAAGGACGGCTTTCATCATTTCGGGCCGCGCCATCGGTCGTCCTTTCGCAAAGTAGAGCACTTCCTCTACTTGCGGCGGTAGAGCAATCCCTTTACCGCGTCAAGCATGGACGGAATCCGAGAAAAGATCGCCGCCGGGCTGGAACGGGCCTTTGCCAGCCACGGATTTGCCGAGCCGAATGTCGACACCCTGCGCGAGGCCGCCGGGGTGAGCCTGCGCACGCTCTACAAATATACGCCCTCGCGGGCCGATATGGTGAAGGCTGCGCTGGAACATCGTCATCAACGTTACATGGCGCGGGTGATGCACGGCTTGCCGGATGATCCAGGCGAGGCCCGTGCCCTGTTGATGGACCGGATCGGCACGTGGATGCAGATCGAGGCCGCGCATGGCTGTCTGTTCCATGCGGCGGTGGCTGCCGACCCCGGCAATGCCTCCTTGCGCGACCTGCTCGAGCGGCACAAGAAAGAGGTGGCCGAGCGTGCGGCCGCCGCGGCGGGGCTTGCCGGACAGGAGGTGGCCATGCTGGTCATCCTCGAAGGCCTGACGCAGTCCTGGCCGCTGCACGGGGACCAGGCGGTCGAGGCTGCCAAACGCCTGGCATCGGCATTCGCATCGAGCAACCCGTAACGGCCCTCTTGCCAGGTCTACGCCTGTGGCAGCCTGACCATGCAGATAAAGCCCGACGACTTGCAGGGCGCGCCCATCGGAAGCTTGAGCCCATGATCCGCAACGGCCGGGGCTGGATTCGCGCGTGGCAAGATCAGACCACAGCGCAGCCGCAGGGGCGTCAGCGAAGCGCCGCCATGCGGGGCGCGCGGGATCGACTGCGCCTGGTTGATGAGGGAATCACCAGATGCCGCAACAGCAAATCAGTTGCAGTGTGTTGCTGACGATGTTTCAGGATACCCCGGATTGGAGCAGCCGACGTCAACAGAAATGGCGCGGCACAAATATAGGGTTGTGGCGGAAGAGGTGGGATTCGAACCCACGGTACGGTCTCCCGCACGCCGGTTTTCAAGACCGGTTCCTTAAACCACTCGGACACTCTTCCAGACGGGGGCGTTATGCGCAAAGCGATCAGACTTGGCAAGAGTGTTGTCGCGCCTTGCGGCATGGTTTTGCCGCATGCAGCCACCCGACTCGCATCGGGTAATGCGCCGCCCGACGTTAGTGTCCGATTAACCATGAATGCAGATTCTGGCGTTCTGGATCGTTCAAATTGTGACTTTTCCCATTTTGGCCATTTTTGCACAGGTTAATTGCGCGCAAGTGAGCGGGGCATGGGGGCCTCGCAGATGGGGCGCGATGTCAGCATGCCCCGCTGATCTGAAGTGGGACACATGCATCTGACGACGCACGGCCTTGGGGCCAAATCGGCAAAGTGGTTCGGCCTGGCGCTGCTCTGCGCTTCTTTCGCCTCCTGTTCGACCACCAAGGACACGGCTGAAAAGCCGAAGCGGTCGAAGGAATATTTTGCCGAGTCGGATTATGGCGTGAAGGCGAGCCCGAGGCTGGTCGCGAGTGGGCCGGTCCCCAAGGGCGGCGGGCGCTATATGGTCGGCAAGCCCTATGTGGTGAAGGGCAAGACCTTCGTGCCGAAGGAAAATCCTGACTATGACAAGGTCGGCGTTGCCTCCTGGTATGGCGATGCCTTCCATGGGCGGATGACGGCGAATGGCGAGCTCTACGACAAGGAACACTTGTCGGCTGCCCATCCGACTCTGCCTCTGCCCAGCTATGCACGCGTCACCAACCTGAATACCGGCAGTTCCGTCGTCGTGCGCATCAACGATCGCGGTCCGTTTCACAAGGGCCGTATCATAGACCTGTCGCGCAAGACGGCCGACATGCTGGACATGAAACACAGCGGTACCGGCGAAGTGCGCGTGCAATATGTCGGGCCGGCCCGGATGGACGGGCATGACATGCCCTATCTGATGGCCTCCTACACCCGGAAGGGCGATCGAGGCCCTGTCATCGATCCGGGTGGCCAGATCGCATCCGGCGTCATGGTCGCGTCGAACGACACAACCATGCCTGAATATCAGCCCCCGGTCGCGACCACCTATCAGACAGCGCTCGCCGGTTCGACGCCCAGTGGCGGAGCGGTCCAGCAGACGCTGGATGCCCAGCTTCTGATGCAGGGGAGTGCTGGCGCAACGGTGATGCCGGGCGAGACCTTTGCGGCGCTTCCGGATTATGGTCCGACGCCAATGCCGAGGCCGCATCATGTCGACGGCTACGACGGGTCGGGCTTTGCTTCGGCCTATGCCGAGGAACCGGCGCAAGCCGGCGCGCTTGCCTTCGATGCCATTCTCGTGCGCAATGACGGCCTCACCGAGCGGTCGATTCTCTCCTCGGTCGCGACGGGCGGCATCAAGCTCTCCAGCGGGCTCTGACGCCGCTGCGACCGGGCAAGGAGAGGGCCTGCGCCCCTTAGCCGAAGTGTGATCATGCGTCCTTTCCTCTCCTTTCTCCTGCTGCTTGCAGCACTCGTCTCGGCCGAGCCCGGTTCGGCGCACGCACAGGCCGTTCCCGCCCCGCAACTGATCGAGACAAAGGCAACGCAAGTCTATCTGATCGAGGCATCCACGGGCACGGTGCTGCTCGCCAAGAACGAGCGCCAGAGTTTTGCGCCAGCCTCGCTTACCAAGCTGATGACGCTCGAAGTCGTCTTCGATGCGCTGACGACGGGCGAGATCCGACCGGATACGATCTATCCGGTTTCGGAATACGCCTGGCGAACAGGGGGCGCGCCGTCACGCACATCCACCATGTTTGCAGCGGTGAAGAGCCAGGTATCGGTGGACGATCTGGTCAAGGGGATCGCGGTGCAGACGGCCAATGACGGCTGTCTGATCATTGCAGAGGGCATGGAGGGGTCTGAGGCGAAGTTCGTCGATCGGATGAATGCCCGGGCTGCCGAACTCGGGCTGACGGATAGCCACTTCGGCAATGCGACGGGCCTGCCGCATCCCGACAATCGATCCACACTCTTCGACCTCGTGAAACTGTCGCGCCATCTCGTCGACACCTATCCGGACCTCTACCGGACCTTCAGGCTGCCCGAATTCGAGTGGAACACGATCCTGCAGCGCAATCGCAATCCGCTTTTATCCTTCGGCGCGGACGGGCTCGGCACCGGCTTTGCCGAAGGCAGCGGCTTTGCCATCGTCGCCTCGATGGAGCGGGGGGGACGGCGGCTCTTTCTCGGCCTGGGCGGCGCTCAGACCAACAAGGAGCGAACCGATGAAGCGGCGCGGCTGCTTGCCTGGGGTTTCGACAGTTTCGAGATGCGCACGCTGTTCAAGGCGGGTGAGGTTGTCGGTGAAGCAAGTGTCTATGGCGGCGCTTCGTCCAAGGTGCCACTTGTCGCCGATCGAGCAATCGAGGTCTATGTTCCGGTCAACAATCCAGAACGGCTGCAGGCGCGCATCGTCTATCGCTGGCCGCTCGATCCACCGGTCGCCGCGGATCGCGAAATCGCCACGCTCAACCTCTATTCCGGCGAACGGCTGTTGAGAAGCCTGCCCCTGCAAAGTGCAGAGGCGGTTGAAGTGGGGACACTGCGCCAGCGGGCCTGGGATGCAGTGATCGAACTCCTGTTCTTCTGGATCTGACGTAAAATGCAGCCGCATCTGCTGTTCGCGGTTTCGCGGGCGAGCATCTTGGTTTAGAGCCGTAGGCATGCCCGACAGGGTGAAAATCTGGAACGCCGCAGGCGGGAAGTAGGCAAGGCATTGACGACGGCGCGCGGATTGTTCGTGACTTTCGAGGGAGGCGAGGGGGCTGGGAAATCGACCCAGATTCGCCTGCTTGCGGAAGCCTTGCGCGCGCGCGGCCATACGGTCGTGACGACCCGCGAGCCGGGTGGCTCTGCCGGCGCAGAAGCGCTCCGCCATGTTCTGCTTTCGGGTGCTGCCGAACCTTTCGGCGTGCGCATGGAGGCATTGCTCTTCGCAGCGGCCCGGGCCGATCATCTGGATTGCGTGATCCGTCCGGCGCTCGCGCGCGGGGAGACCGTCCTGTGTGACCGTTTCGTCGATTCCTCGCGCGTCTATCAGGGCGTGACCGGCAATCTCGAACCGCCGCTCATGGCCGCGCTCGAGCGCGTCTCGATCGGGACAAGCATGCCCGACGTGACGCTGGTGCTGGACCTTCCGGCGGAGGTCGGATTGCAGCGGGCGCGTCGCAGGGCAGGCGCCCTGGCCGAAACGGCCACACCGGACCGTTTCGAGAAGGAAAAACTCGAAATCCACGAAAAGCGCCGGCAAGGCTTTCTCGACATTGCTCTGCGCGAGCCGGGACGTTGTCGGGTTATCGATGCCTCGCTCGATGTCGACCGCATTGCGCGCGACATCCTGTCGGAAGTGGAACGCGTGATGGCCGGACCGGCTTCCGGCCAGACCGACGACGGGCAGGCGGCGCGGTCATGAGTGACGAGAGAGCAGGGCTTCTCGACGGGGCGATCGCGCCGGTCAGCAATATCAAGCTTTTCGGTCACGAGGCGGCGGAAGAGTTTCTGGCGCGCAGCTATCGATCGGGCAAGGGCCACCATGCAGTCCTGATCGAGGGCCCCGAGGGAATCGGCAAGGCGACGCTCGCCTTTCGCTTTGCCAATCACATCCTGCGCCATCCGGAGCCACAGACTGCGCCGGAGGTGATTGCCGATCCGAACCCGGCGCATCCCGTGACACGGCAACTCGCCTCGGGTGCCAGCCACAATCTTCTGCATCTGTCGCGGCCTGTTGACGAAAAGACAGGGCGTGTGCGGACTGCGATCACCGTCGACGAAGTGCGGAAAGCAGGACATTTCTTCAGCCAGACATCCGGTACGGGCAGCTGGCGTATCGTGATCATCGATCCCGCCGACGATCTCAACCGGAATGCGGCAAACGCGATCCTGAAGATCCTTGAGGAGCCGCCGAAGCGCGCGATGTTCCTGGTGCTGTCCCACGCGCCCGGCAAGCTCCTGCCGACCATCCGATCGCGCTGCCTGCCGCTCAAACTGCATGAACTATCGCCGCCGGCCATGGATCAGGCGCTGGGGCAGCTCGGTCTCTCGGTTCCCGCAGAGAAGCGCGAGGCGGTGCTTTCGCTGGCCAAGGGCAGCGTGGCGCGCGCGCTGAAGCTGGTGAACTATGGCGGCGCCGACATTCTGGAGGCCTTCGAGCAGATGCTTGCCGCGACCGGCCCTGCGCAACGGCGGATGATGTTCAAGATTGCCGACGCGCTTTCGGGCAAGGACAGCGAAGTCGCCTTCGGCTTCTTCACCGAACATCTCGGCGATCATCTGGCCGAGGCGGCACGGAAGCTTGCCATGGCGGGTGATCTCGGCGGCGCCGAGCACTATGCCCGGCTCTCCTCCGTCATCAACCAGCAGCTCGGCGTGGCGGCTGCCTACAATCTGGACCGCAAGCAGACGATCCTCGACGTGCTGGCGGCGATCGTGCGCTGATCCTGCGGCCGGGAAGCGACTTCGTGGCGCTGCAGCAAAACGGATGTTCCTAAAGGCCGAGGAATGCTTTAAGAGCGTTCGACCCCAATTGTTTTCGCCGTTCATGGCCGGCCCTACGCCGCCATTGTCCGGCCTCGTGACATCGCAACCGACGAAAAGACAACAAGAAGCCATGAGCGATCCCTTCTACATCACCACTGCCATCTCCTATCCGAACGGCAAGCCGCATATCGGCCATGCCTATGAGCTGATCGCGACGGACGCCATGGCGCGATTCCAGCGGCTCGACGGCCGGGATGTGTTCTTCCTGACCGGAACGGACGAGCATGGGCAAAAGATGCAGCAGACGGCACGCGCGGAAGGGATTTCGCCCGAGACTTTGGCCGAGCGCAATTCCAATGCCTTTCGCGAGATGGGCACGCTGCTGAATGCCTCGAACGACGACTTCATCCGCACGACCGAGCAGCGCCATCACCAGACGGTGCAGGAGGTCTGGCGGCGGATGGAGAAGAATGGCGACATCTACAAGGGCGGCTATGCCGGCTGGTACTCGGTGCGCGACGAGGCCTATTACCAGGAGGAAGAGACCGAGCTGCGCGCCGATGGCGTGCGCTACGGGCCGCAGGGGACGGCGGTCGAATGGGTCGAGGAAGAGAGCTATTTCTTCAAGCTCTCGGCCTACCAAGACAAGCTTCTCAAGCTTTACGAGGACCAGCCGGATTTCATCGGACCGAACGAGCGCCGCAATGAGGTGATCTCCTTCGTCAAGTCGGGCTTGAAGGACCTGTCGATTTCGCGCACGACCTTCGACTGGGGTATCAAGGTGCCCGGCGATGACAAGCATGTCATGTATGTCTGGGTCGACGCACTGACCAACTACATCACCGCGACGGGCTATGTTGAAGACGAGAATGAAGCGCGCGCCAAATACTGGCCGGCCGACGTGCATATCATCGGCAAGGACATCATCCGCTTTCACGCCGTCTACTGGCCGGCGTTCCTGATGTCGGCGGGCCTGCCTTTGCCGAAGCGCGTCTATGCCCATGGCTTCCTGCTCAACAAGGGCGAGAAGATGTCGAAATCCGTAGGCAACGTCGTCGATCCTGTTGATCTCGTTGCCCATTTTGGCCTTGATCAGGTGCGGTACTTCTTCTTGCGCGAGGTCTCCTTCGGCCAGGATGGAAGCTATTCGGAAGAGGGGATCGCGACCCGCATCAATGCCGACCTCGCAAACGGCATCGGCAATCTCGCCTCGCGCTCCTTGTCGATGATCAACAAGAACTGCGAGGGCAGGGTGCCGACACCCGGTCCGCTGACGGCGGAAGACGAGGCGATCCTCAAGGTCGCCGACGACGCCATCGCGATCTGCCGCGACGAGATGGGCCGCCAGCAGATCCACAAGGCGGTGGCGGCGATCATCAACATCGTCAACGAGGCCGACCGCTATTTCGCAGCCCAGGCGCCGTGGGTTCTGAAGAAGACCGACGAGGCGCGCATGGGCACCGTGCTCTATGTGACCGCGGAAGTGGTGCGGCAGATCGCCATCCTCTTCCAGCCGATCATGCCGGCGTCTTCGGCGAAGATCCTGGATCTCGTGGCCGTGGCCGACGAAGACCGGGTCTTTGCCAAGCTCGGCTCTGCCGGTCGCCTTCAGCCGGGCACGGAGCTGCCGGCACCGTCGCCGGTCTATCCGCGTTACGTTGCGCCGGACACGGGCAAGGCGTGAGACGATGCTGATCGATACGCACTGCCACCTGGACTTCGCCGATTTTGACGCAGAGCGTGACGAGCTTGTCACGCGCGCCCATCAGGCCGGCGTGAAGCAGATGGTGACGATCTCGACGCGGGTTCGGAAACTCGAGACGCTGCTTGCACTCACCGAGCGTTACCCGAGCGTCTTCTGCTCGGTCGGAACGCATCCGAACAATGCGGGCGACGAGCTGGACGTGACGGCGGACGAACTCGTTCGGCTGGCGGAAAGCCACGCGAAGATCGTGGCGATCGGCGAGGCGGGGCTCGACTATTTCTATGACACGCAGAAGCCCGAGGACCAGAAGACCGGCCTGATCCGGCATATCGAGGCGGCGCGACGCACGGGCTTGCCGCTCGTCATTCACAGCCGTAGCGCCGATGAGGACATGGCCGATATCCTGACTGCCGAGACCCGGAAGGGTGCCTTCCCCTTCATCCTCCATTGTTTCTCATCGGGACAGACGCTTGCCGATACCGGTGTGGCGCTCGGCGGCTACGTCTCCTTTTCCGGCATTGTGACTTTCCCGAAATCGGAAGAGTTGCGCGAGATCGCCAGGAGCGTGCCACTGGACCTGTTGCTGGTCGAAACGGATGCCCCTTATCTGGCGCCGAAGCGCTGGCGTGGAAAACGCAACGAGCCGTCCTATGTGGTGAATACGGCGGAGGTTCTGGCCGAGGTGAAGGGCGTGAGCTACGCGGAGATGGCAGACATCACGACAGAGAATGCCTTTCGCTGCTTCTCCAAGATGCCACGGCTCAGCTGAGGGAGCTTTGATGAGGGTCACGCGCCGGTTCACGCTGCTCGGTTGTTCGTCGTCACCAGGCGTGCCGAGGATCAACGGCGACTGGGGCAATTGCGACCCGAACAATCCTCGCAACCGGCGGACCCGCGCCTCCTTCCTGATCGAGCAGATCGGACCCGATGGCGGCAAGACAACCGTCGTTGTCGATACCGGACCGGATTTTCGCGAGCAGATGATCCGCGCCCAGGTCGCGCATATCGATGCCGTGATTTACAGCCATGCGCATGCGGACCATCTGCACGGGATCGACGACCTCAGAGGTTATTTCATCACCCAGAGAAACCGTATTCCGATCCATGCCGAGCCCTACACCATGGCGCGCATCGAGGAGGGCTTCGGATATTGCCTGAAGACGCCTTCAGGCAGCAATTATCCGCCGATCGTCGCGCCGCAGATCATCGAGAACATGTCCGCGCCGATCGAGGTCAACGGGGCAGGCGGGCCGATCACACTTCTGCCGCTCGAACAGCAGCATGGCGACATCATCTCGATCGGTCTCCGGGTCGGCAATGTCGCCTATTGCTGCGACGTCTCCGATTTTCCGGACGAGACGGTGGCGAAACTCTCCGGTCTCGATCTGCTCGTCATCGACGCCTTGCAATATCGTCCGCATCCGAGCCATCTGTCGCTGGAACAGGCGCTCGGCTGGATCGCGCGGCTGGCGCCGAAACGTGCCGTGCTGACGCATATGCATACGCCGCTCGACTACGAGACAGTCATGGCCGAGACGCCGTCGCATGTCGAACCTGGCTACGACCAGTTTACCATGCAATTTGAAATGGATATCTGAGTTCTCTAAGATCCTGAATCAGCTTCGCCGGTCGGTCTGGGCGAAGCCGGAATCATCCGCCAGATGAGCCGCGCGCGACGGATTCAATGGCGCGGGAGAAATCCGAGATTTGCATCAAGCCGCGGCAGCGGGCGAAACGGTTATCGGCATAGATGCGAAAATCGTCTGCGGGGTTGCCGTTGGCGAGCTGGATCAGGCCCCAGAGGGTCCACAGCAAATCACACATTGCCTTGTAGATGACAATCCGGCCCCGCTCGGCGGGGGAGGGCTCGCGGCCGAAATAGGCCTGGATCATCTCCTCCTCCTGCTCCGGGCCGAAACCGCCTTCGATGCAGAGATCGCCGAGGTCCCACATGGGGTCGTTCATGCCGGAATATTCCCAATCGACGATCCACATGCGTTCTCCATCGTCGAGGAAGTTTTCGCAAAGCGGATCGCAGTGGCAGGCAAGATTCGGCAGTGGATGGGCCGACAGCGCCGCCCGCACGGCTTCGGCCTCCCGGAGCACATCATGATATCCCATGGGAAGGGCGACATCCTTCGTTTCGAGGATGCCGAGGTAGCTGTCGATCATCGCGAACAGCTCGAACCGTGCCGGAAAGATGGCCCCGCTGTCATGCAGCTTTCGAAAGGCCTTGCCGGCCCGGGCAGGAGCGCCGGCGCGCGAGCGGAAGCGATCCGGTGTCATGGTCGCGGCACCATTGAGGTAACGCGAGAGGAAGACGCCGCTCGCGGGATCCGCAAAGAGAATATCCGGGCCGACACCGGCACGGGCGACGGCCTCCGTCGCCACCATTTCGTTGACCCGATCTATGTATTCCTCGGTGCCCTTGCCGGGGATGCGCAGGCAGTGGTCGCCAACGCGGAAGACGAGATTGGTGAGGCCGCCCAAACGCTCGATCGGTCCGTTGTAACCGGCAAGCAGGGGAATCGTCCTAATTGTTTCGCGGGCAAGCGCAATTTCGGCCTCTTCGTTCATGCTTTCAGCCTCAGCATCTTCGGATCATAGAGACTGCGGGCACCCCGGCGCGCCGGGTAGCTCTTGCCGAAGGCCTCGATCTCAAATTCTTCGCCGTTCGCCATTTCGGCTGGCAGGTAGCCGAAGGCGATCGTCTTGCCGAGCGTATATCCGTAACCGGTGCTGGCCGTGGAACCGACGACCTTGCCGTCGAGCAAGACGGCCTCGCCGCCGTGAAAAGGGGCAAAGCCGTCGATGGTGTAGGAGACGAGCTTGCGCCCGACGCCTGCCGCCTTGATCGTCGCCAAGGCATCGCGGCCGATGAAGTCCCCCTTGTCGAGGGCAACACAGAAACCGAGACCGGCCTCATATGGGTTGTAGTCGGGCGTGATGTCGCCGGACCAGTAGAGATAGCCCTTCTCCAGACGCGCCGCATCGATGGCCCGGTAGCCGGCATCGGCGATGCCGAAGGACTTTCCGGCCGCCTTCAGCGTGTCGTAGACGTGAGCGGCATACTCCTGGTCGACATAGAGTTCATAGCCGAGCTCGCCGACATAACCGATGCGGACAGCAAGCGCCGTTGCAGCACCGATTTCGATGCGTCTTGCTGATAGGAAGGGAAAGGCTGCGTTGGAAAGGTCGTCGTCGGACACGCTCTGCAGCACCTCGCGAGCCCGCGGACCGCAGATGTTCAGGGTGGCGAACCGGTTCGTTAAGTCGCTGAGGATCACGCCCTCGGTCAGATGACGGGAGACCCAGTTGCCGTCCCGCACACCGAATCCGGATCCGGTGATCAGGTAGAGCAGGTCGTCGGCGAGGTGGACAATGGTCACATCGGCCTCGATACCTCCGCGCGCGTTGCAAAGCTGGGTGTAGACGGCCTTGCCGGGCGGGCCGGAGAGATCGTTTGCCGCAATCCGCTGCATGGCGGCCCAGGCACCGGGGCCGCTGATCTGAAACTTTGAGAAGGAAGACTGGTCGATGAGCGCCACGCGCTCGCGGATTGCCTTGACCTCATCTCCGACAGCGTCGAACCAGTTCGGCTTGTCCTCGAAAGAGGGGATATCCCGGTTTTCCGAGCCCGCTTGCGAAAACCAGTTGGGGCGTTCCCAGCCGAATTTCGAGCCGAAGACAGCACCGTTCCTGGCAAGGACCTCGTGCAACGGCGAGCGGCGCAGGCCTCTCGCGGCTTGCGCTTCCTCGCCCGGCCAATGGACCTTGTAATAGGCGCCATAGGCCTCGATGGCACGTTGCTCGAGATACCGGCCCTGGGCATGCACCGCGCCGAAACGACGGACGTCGAAAGGCCAAAGGTCCATGCCGGCATCACCGTGCAGGATGAGGTTCGAGAGCGCCAGTCCCGCACCGCCAGAGGCCGCGATGCCGGCGGTAAAGCCGCAGGCGACATAGAAATTGTCGAGTTCCGGCGCGAGCCCCATGATCGGTTCGCCGTCGAAGGAGACCGGGATCGGGCCGTTGATCACGGTCTGGATGCCAATGTCGTTCAGGGCGGGAATGCGGGTCGCGGTTGGCAGGGCAAAGAGCTCCAGCCGCTCCCAGTTGGGCTCGAAGAGTTCGCGACCGAAATCGAGCAGCGGTTTGCCGCGCCAGCAGCCCTTCGTGCCGTCTTCCCAGCCGCCGATGGCGAAGGAGCCGGTATCCGGCTTCAGGTAGAAATTGTTGTCAGGATCGCGCAGCGTGGTGAGGTCCGGCGGCAGGGTCAGCTTCTTCTCGGTGAGGAAATACTGGTGTTCCACGACACCCGCTGCCAGCGGCACGCCTGCCATCTCGCCGACGCGCTTTGCCCAGAGGCCGGCGCAGTTGACGACGATGTCGCAGGAGATGGTGCCACCATTCGTGACGACACCGACGACGCGGCGATTATTGACGACGATCTCCTCGACAGTGACGCCTTCCTCGATCTTCGCGCCGTTCATGCGGGCTCCTCTGGCATAGGCCATGGTCAGGGAATAGGGGTCGATATAGCCGTCGCCGGGGATAAAGGCTGCACCTTCAATGCCGTCCCGGACGATGTACGGGAAACGGCTGGCAGCTTCGTCAGCGGAGAGGGAATGGCATTCCACGCCGAAGCTTTTTGCCTGGGTCATCGACCGGCGGATTTCGCTCCAGCGTTCCGGGCTGCCGGCAAGCCTGAGGGAGCCCACTTTCTTCCAGGCGATGTGTTGCCCGGTCTCCTCTTCCAGCCGATCAAAGACGGCGACCGAGTTCTGCATCAGCCTGGTCAGATTGCGCTTTCCCCGGAGCTGACCGACGAGGCCCGCCGCATGCCAGGTGCAGCCATGGGTGAGCATGGATTTTTCGACGAGAAGCACATCCTTCGCACCATCGCGGGCAAGGTGGTAGGCAATAGAGGTGCCGATGGCGCCGCCGCCGATGATGAGGATGTGGACGTGACGATCCGCGCGAAATGACATGGGCAAACCCCTCAGGCCTTGATCTTGTCCATGGCCGGGTCGACCATCGGCCCGAAGTGCAGCGTGGCCGGCGTCCTTGCTGCTGCGACCACCAATTCGTAGACGCCGCTTTTTAGGTAGTCGTCGCTGACGCCCTCCGCATTGCGCACATAGCCGTAGCCGATGTTCCTGGCCACCGTGTAGCCGTAGCCGCCGCTCGTGAGGTAGCCGACCGGCTCGCCGTTTCTGAGGATCGTCTCGCGCCCGGCAAGCACGATCGAGGGATCATCGACAGTGAAACCCATCAACCGTTTCTTGAGCGGCTGGCCGGCGAGGCTTTCCAGCGCCCGGCGACCCAGGAAATCCGTGTTCTTACGGAGCTTCACCGCCCAGCCGAGGCCTGCCTCGAAGGGGGTGTCGTTGGGCGTGATGTCGGAGCTCCAGGCACGGTAGCCTTTTTCGAGGCGCAGGGATTCCAGGGCGCGGTATCCGATCGGGCGGATGTCATGGCTTTTGCCCGCGGTCATCAGCGCATCATAGACGTCTCCAAGTGCGGCGATCGGGATATGCAGTTCCCAGCCGAGCTCGCCCACATAGGTGACACGCAGCGCTCGAACGGTTGCTCCGGCGATGGACAGTTCGCGCACATGGCCGAAGGGAAAGGCCGTATTCGAGAGATCAGCCGGGGTGACGTTGCTGAGCACGTCGCGGGACTTCGGCCCCATCAGTGACAGTGTGCCCCAGTCTTCGGTGATATCGGCGAGGGTGCAATCGGCACCCGGCGGAATATGATCTGATATCCAGCCGAAGTCATGGGTGCGGAAACCCGTTCCGGTGACGATATAGAAGGTTTCCTCCGAGACGCGAGCGACGGTCAAGTCTGCCTCAATGCCACCCCTCGTGTTGAGGAGCTGTGTGTAGGTCAGGCGGCCGACAGGCTTGTTCACGTCATTGGCGCAGATCCAGTCCAGCGCTTTCAAGGCATCAGGACCCGACAATTCGTATTTCGCAAAGGACGACTGGTCGAAGATACCGACCGCTTCACGCACGTGGCGGTGCTCCTCGCCGACGGGATCGAACCAGTTCTGCCGTCCCATCGAATAGACATCCTTCGGTTCCGTGCCCGACGGGGCGAACCAGTTGGGGCGCTCCCAGCCAAGTTTCGAACCGAATACGGCGCCCGAACCTTTCAGGCGGTCGTAGAGCGGAGAGACGAGGCGGGGGCGGCCGCTTTCATATTCCTCGTGCGGGAAGGCAATCGTGTAATGTTTGCCGTAGGCTTCCAGGGTGCGGTCACAGACCCACTGACGATCGCGATGCATGCCGGCGAAACGCCTGATGTCGACGACCCAGAGATCGAGCGGGGCCTCGCCGTCGATCACCCATTGTGCCAGCACCCAGCCGGCGCCTCCGCCGGACGCGATGCCAAAGGCGTTGAAACCTGCGCCGACGAACATGTTCTTGCATTCTGGCGCAGCACCCAGAATGAAATTGCCGTCCGGCGTGAAGCTCTCGGGTCCATTGATCATCTGCTTGACCCCGACCTTTTCCAAAGCCGGAACGCGTTCGATGGCCTGGACCATGTGCTGCTCGAAATGGTCGAAATCGTCGTCGAACAGGCGGAAGGCCCAATCGTCAGGCAGATCGCCGGTGAACCAGGCTTGCGGGTTGGGCTCATAGCCGCCCATCACCAGGCCGCCAACCTCTTCCTTGTAGTAGGTCCGCCTGTCGGGGTCGCGGATCGTCGGGGCGTCGGTCGACAGGCCGTCGATCTTCTCGGTGATGATGTACTGGTGCTTGACGGCCTGCAGAGGGACGTTGATGCCGGCCATCGCACCGACCTGACGTGCCCATTGCCCGGCGCAGTTCACCACTTTTTCGCAGGTGACATCGCCCTCGCTCGTCTTCACCGCGGTGATCCGGTCTTCCTTCATCTCGAAGCCCGTCACCCGCACGTTCTCGAGGATTTTCGCGCCATGCATCCGCGCGCCCCTGGCCAGTGACTGGGTTATGTCGGACGGGCTCGCCTGGCCATCGGTCGGCAACCAGCTGGCACCGACGAGATCATCGACATTCATCAGCGGCCACATACGCTGCACCTCTTCGGGGGAAACGAGATGCATCTCCATGCCGAAGCTGCCGGCGGTCGTGGCAAGCCGCTTGAACTCGGTCCAGCGGTCCTGGTTCGTCGCCAGTCGCAGGCAGCCGCTCATCTTCCAGCCCGTGGCCAGACCGGTTTCGGCTTCGAGACCCTTGTAGAGGTCGACCGAATATTTCAGCACGCGGGTGATGGACGCGGAGGAGCGCAACTGGCCGACGAGGCCGGCCGCATGCCAGGTCGAACCCGATGTGAGTGCGCCCTGTTCGAGAAGCAGCACGTCTGCCTTGTGTTCCTTGGCGAGATGATAGGCGGTCGAGCAGCCGATGATTCCACCGCCGATGACGACGATCTGGGCGTGGGAGGGCAGGGTCATTTGGAGTGTTTCCCATAGACAGAGTTGTAGTGGTCCAGCGCTTCTTGCAGGCGCGTGAGGTTTTCGGCCGTATAGGCGACATAGTCGGCGCCCGGCGCATCAAGGTAGAGCTCGGAGGTCATGCTCCACATCGCTTCTCGCAGCAGCGAGGCACATTGCATGGCGGCGAGCGAGCGGCGGATCTCGGACGAGGGGGCTCCGCCGAAATAGGCGGTGAGAAACTCCTCCGACTGGTCCGCTGTCAGCCCGGCATTCGAAGTCGCCCCGGCG
This sequence comes from Rhizobium sp. 'Codium 1', assembly GCF_020889605.1. Lineage (NCBI taxonomy): Bacteria > Pseudomonadati > Pseudomonadota > Alphaproteobacteria > Hyphomicrobiales > Rhizobiaceae > Rhizobium > Rhizobium sp. 'Codium 1'. The sequence goes on along the minus strand of NZ_JAJGPW010000004.1, from coordinate 130,023 downwards.
AGGTCGAACATCGCCGTCGAGAAGCCGGCATATTCGAAATCGATCAACCAGAGCCGCTCGCCGTCATCGAGGATGTTCGAGGGGAGGAGGTCATTGTGGGCAAAAACAATGGGGAGAGGGGACTGAACCGCTTCCAGTTCCTCGGCCAGAACAAGGTAACGCGCGAGTTGAGGGATCATCCGGCTGCCGCCAGCCTCGAGCGTGCGGGCGTAGTCGCGCACAACGTGGAAGGGCCAGAACATGAAACCGGCGCCGGAGACGTGGCGTGGCATCTCGTTGTGAAAGCGCCTGAGCAGAAGAGCGACGCGTTCGCGTTCGGCCGCAACGTCGCCGGCTGAGAATGTCTTCGCCTCGAGGAAGGTCGAAACCATGATGCCGGGCTCGGCATATTCCACCTTCGGAGCAAAGCCGGCCTCATGGGCGGCGCGCGCCGTCATGAGTTCGCGGGTCCGGGACACCTGATGGAAGGGATAGTCGGTCCCGAAACGCACAACGTGACGGCCGGTGGCATCAGCCACCAGGAAGCTTTCATTGCTCAGGCCGCCCTTGAGCACGGAGATCTCCAGTGCTCCATTCCAGCAGGGCAGGGCCGCGATGCGATCTTCAATCAGGGGGGGCGGGGTGACGTCGGTCATGCCATTCGCTCCCGGAGACGTGCAGCACCGGCAGAGATCAGCCGGTCGGCGATGATGGCGATGAAGGCGACAGCAAGCCCGGCGACAATACCGCGGCCGGTATCGGCCTTGGTCAGAGCGATATAGACCTCCTGGCCGAGATCGCGGGTGCCGACCAAGGCCGTGATCACGAGCATAGACAAGGCAAACATGATCGTCTGGTTCAGACCGAGCATGAGTTCGGGAAGTGCGAGCTTCAGCTTGATCTTGGTGAGGATCTGAAAGGGAGTGCAGCCCATGGCGCGGCCAGCCTCGATGACCTTTGGATCGACGCGCTGGAGGCCGAGCGCCGTGTAACGGATCGCGGGTGCCACGGCATAGGCGACGATGGCGATGAGGGCGGTGAAATCACCGACGCGGAACAGCATCACGGCCGGCATGAGATAAACGAAGGAGGGCAGCGTCTGCAGCGTGTCGATCACCACCTGCAGCCAGCGCCAGACCCGTTCCCGCTCCGCGGCAAGGATGCCGATCGGGATGCCGATCAGGCTCGCGATGATGACGGCGATGCCGCACAGATAGACCGTCACCATCGCCTTTTCCCATTGACCTGTCGCGGCAATCAGGAAGGAGAGGGCGCCGGCCAGTGCAGCGAGCCTGAAACCGCCAAGACGGAAGCCGGCGATGGCGAGAAGGGCGACGACACCGAGCCAGGGCAATTCGGCCAGGAAGCGTTTGACCGGCACCAGCAGGTTCAGCAGGAGGGTGGTGCGGATCACCTCGAGCACGTCGAAGAAGTTGATGTTGATCCATTTCACCACCTCGTTCCAGAAGGTGCCGGTCGACAGGGTGAGACTGTCTGGCAGTGTGGCGAGAGAAGGGGACAGAAGACTTGCGATCAGGCTGACGACGATGACTGCGAGGGCTGCAGACAGATAGGGGTGACGCTGGACAAGACTGGTCCTGCCCTCCGCGAGAACAGGAGGAACACCAGCTTTCCGGGCGATAGCCTGGCTCAGGCGGTCGAGGGCGACAGCAAGGGCAACAATTGCGAAGCCCGCCTCGAAGCCTGCTCCGATGTCGAGGCGGCGCAGGGCGGCCAGCACCTCGAAACCGAGGCCGCCGGCGCCGATCATCGAGGCAATGATCACCATGTTGAGCGAGAGCATGATGACCTGGTTGACGCCGACCATGATCGGATCGGCCGCTGAGGGCACCATAACCTTCCACGTCATCTGGTGACGCGAACAGCCCACCATGTGGCCGAGATCCCGGATTTCCGACGGCACGGCTCTCAGGCCCAGGATGGTGATACGGGCCATGGGCGGCATGGCATAGATCACCGTACCGACAATGGCAGCCGTCGGGCCAAAACCGAAGAGGAAGAGGATCGGCACGAGATAGGCGAAAATCGGGATCGTCTGCATCAGGTCCAGGAGTGGGGTGATGGCCCGGTCAACCCATGGCCAGCGATAACCGGCAAGCCCCAGAAGCAGACCAAATGCGACACCGATCGGAACGGCGACGAGGATGGACGCGAGCGTCACCATGGCACTCGACCACTGACCAAAAGCGGCAAGGAAACCGAAGCAGACCACGACCAGTGTCGCCAGCCTGCGTCCGCCCGCATAGTATCCCAGCAGGCCGACCAGGAGGATCACACCCAGGAAGGAAATCGGCGGGACGATCTGGACTGCTGCAGACCCCTGGCCGGAAAGAAAGCCCGTGGCGAGCAGGCCGAGCGCCAGGGTATAGGGAATGTCGATGAGATCAGCGATGAAGCGCGTGAAATCGGTGAAGGAGAAGAGGCCGAAGCTCGCCTCGTTGACCAACCACTTCATCCACTGGCTGATGTGTCGAGCCGCGGGAATTTGCCAGGCGCGTGGATAGTCGAAGGCCCATTGGCCGATCGATGGACCGAGCCACCAGGCCATCAGGACCGTGAAAGCGACGATCGCCAGGGCGCCATCCGCCAGGCGTTTGCCAGTCGACGTTTTGTCGGTCTCGGCGGCCTCGAATGGCGGGGCGGGCAATGGGTTCATGGCTTCAGCCCTGCATCATCACATCGACGACATCGCTGCGTCGCAGGAGGCCAACCGGTCGGCCCTCTGCATCGACGACGCCAAGCGTGTCGCCGGCGTTGAGAAAGAGGGCGGCGGCTTCGGAGACGGAGGCCGACTGCGAGGTGGTGGCCGCGGGCAGGGGGCCGGTTGCAGCCGTCATCAGGGACGCGACCTTGACGACCTTGGAGCGGGCGACATGGCGGGTGAATTCGGCGACATAATCGGTGGCTGGCGCCAGAACGAGTTCTTCGGGCGTACCGGCCTGCACGATTTCGCCATCCTTCATGATCGCGATGCGGTCGGCGAGCCGGATCGCTTCGTCGAAATCGTGGGTGATGAAGACGATGGTCTTCTTCAGCACCGATTGCAGGCGCAGGAATTCGTCCTGCATTTCTCGGCGGATCAGCGGATCAAGCGCCGAAAAAGGCTCGTCCAGGAACCAGAGCTCGGGTTCGACCGCAAGCGAACGGGCAATGCCGACGCGCTGCTGCTGGCCGCCGGAGAGTTGGCGCGGGAAGGCGGTCTCCTTGCCGGCGAGACCGACCAGTTCGACCATGCGTCGGGCGCGGTCCTCCCGCGCCAACCGGTCAATGCCCTGGACCTCCAGCGGAAAGGCGACATTGTCGAGCACGGTCAGATGCGGCAGAAGCGCGAAATTCTGGAAGACCATACCCATCTGATGGCGTCTGATCTCGATCATCCGGGCTTCGCTGGCCGCCAGCAGATTTTCCCCGTTGAACAGGATTTCACCCGAGGTTGGCTCGATCAGCCGCGACAGGCAACGCACCAGTGTGGACTTGCCGGAGCCGGACAGTCCCATGATGACGAAGATCTCGCCGGTCCGCACCTCGAGATTGACGTCCCTGACGGCACCGACCAGGCCGGCGCTCAAGAGGGTCCCGGCGTCCGGCTTGCCACCGTTTGAGGACACGGCTTCGCGGGCACCCGCACCGAATATCTTCCAGACATTGCGACAGACGAGTTTGGCTTCAATCGACATGGCAGTTCCGCTGGATCGCAGGACGGGTGGCCCGCCGGGGCCGTTCGAATGACCGGTCACGCGCGCGGCGTGCATGCGCAGGCGACCGGAGCCAGTTCGGCTAGTTCTTGATCCACTCCGACCATTTTGCCTCGTTGGCGCCGACCCATTCGGCGACGACCTCCTCGACCTTCTTGCCCTCGAGATCGACCTCGGTGATCATCGCGCCCATTTCGTCATTGCCGACGTTAAAGGCCTTGATGGCTTCATGGGCACCAGGCCACTTGTCCTTCAAACCAGACCAGGCGACCTTCCAGATCGGACCGAAAGGCTTGCCGCAATCATAGGCCATATCGGCATTCGAGCCCCAGGCGGCGTCGGTGTAGCATTCCTTGGTGTATTGCGGGAACTCGACCCATTCGCCCTTGTATTTGGCCGGCGCCCAATGCGGCGCATAGATCCAGAGGAGGATAGGGGCCTGGCGCTGATAGGCACTTTCGAGTTCGGCAAAAAGCGCCGCGTCTGTTCCTGCATGAACGACCTCGAAGGGGAGGTCCAGTGCTTCAACGCGCTCGTCGTCGAATCCGCCCCAGGTGACCGGTCCGCCGAGATAACGACCCTTCGGTGCCGTTTCTGCCGTCGAGAAGGCTTCGGCACAGGCCTCCGTCTTCAGCGCCTCCCAATTCGGCAGGCCGGGGCATTTCTCCTTCATGTATTCGGGAAACCACCATTCTTCCTTGGCCTGCATGCCGGTTTCGCCGAGGTTCTCGACCTTGCCTGTGGCCGTTGCGGCGTCCATGGCCTCACGGCCGGTCGTCTCCCAGATTTCCATGGCAACATGGAGATCGCCGGATTCGAGACCGGCAAACTGTGCGAGATAATCGGCCTGAACGAATTCGACGGAATAGCCGGCTTTTTTCAACACTTCACCCATGATCTGGGTGGTGATCAACTGGCCCGTCCAGTCATGCAGCGTCAGTTTGATCGGATCGGTGGATTCCTGTGCCGAGAGCGGCACGGCCAGAAATGAGGCGGACATCAGCAATGCGGTCGCGATGGTCCTCGGCATGCGGTCAAGATGAGGCATTCGAGTTCTCCCAGTAGAGCCCGTTGAAAATCCATAGAACTGGCAAGGCACCCGGTCGTCGTTCCCCGTATTTTTCATATCTGATGACGAGCGTGTGTATGACGTCAGTCTCGGATCAAGCGTACGGACTTGTCAATGTCGATTTGTGGCATTTTGTGCTTTTTTGACCGAATGTGTGGTAATTGGTTGCGACTGGACGCATGGCGCGCTAACGAGCGGCCGTAACATTGGGTGTGGGGAGAGAGAGCGTCATGCCGCCTTCAAAGCGACAGCGGGAAATCATGCGGGTGCTGGAGCACGAGGGAAGCGTGGCCCTGTCGCTCCTGGCACGTAAACTCGATGTGTCGCTGGAGACGATCCGGCGCGACATCAAGCCGTTGGCCGACAGCGGCTCCCTGATCAAGATGCATGGCGCCGTCGGCCTTGCGTCGACGATCGGCGAAGCACCGTTCGAGAGACGAATGCGTGAGAACAGCGAGGCGAAACGGGTGATTGCTGCGGCCGTGGCAGCAACGATCCGGGACGGCGATTCCATCATGCTGGATACAGGCACCACGACGAGCTTCCTGGCGCGGGAATTGATCGGTCACCGACGCCTGACGATCGTTACAAATTCCTCCGACATTGCCCGGACCCTGGCGACCTTGAACGATAACCGGGTCTATATGGCAGGCGGAGAATTGCGCAGCGACAATGGTGCGGCCTTCGGCAGTACGGCGATCGACTTCATCAGTCGCTTCTCCGTGACCCATGCCATCATCTCGACCGGCGCGGTCAACACACATGGCATGATGGACTATGATCTCGAGGAAGCGGAATTCGCCCGCACGGTCCTGATGCGCGGGCAGCGAACGCTTGTCGTTACCGATCACAGCAAATTCGGCCGCGATGGGCTCGTGCGCGTTTGCGGCTTCGAGGCGATCTCCGAGCTTGCGACAGACAAAGCTCCATCGGCCGAAATCGCCCAGGCCATCGCTGATGCCGGTGCGCGGCTGTTGATTGCGTGACAAGCCTTGTGGCTTTCAATTGTCGAGGGCTGACCGACTGTCGCAGCCCACAGTGCCTGCCATCTCTATATGTAGATTAGTTCCATAATCTATCTTATGCGATCTTTGTGTGTAGTGATGTAGGCGCTCGCTTGGCATTCCCTCGGCCCTCAGAGATCCGCGACATGCAGGATGGTCTTGGCCGAGATCTCTGCCTCCGAAGGATAGCCGAATGCGTTGTTGATATAGGTCACGCCGTCGATCACCTTGTTGCGGTTTAGGTGGCTGTGTCCGTAGAAATGCTTCGACGAGCCGAGCCGGCGGATCTGGGCTTCCAGACGGTCGGTGCCGAGCACCGGAAACAGAGCCTTGTGTTTCTCCGGATAGCGCGCCGGCATGAGATCGAGGCGCGGCACGAAATGCGAGACGCTATAGACGGCTTCGAAGCCTGATGTCTCCGGGATCACGTTCATCGCGTCGAACCGGGCGGCGACCTCCGGTGGTGTCAGGCCTTGCCAGTTGCACTTGTAGAAATCCATCCAGCCGCGCCGGATCATGGGTCCGGGCTCGCCAAAGGAATAATCATACCAGGCAAGCAACGGGACGATAAGCGTCCGGCCGACCGTGAGGGGCCCGGTCTCGATGCCGTAGCCCCGGCAGAGCGCATTGAGCGTCTCGAACTTGTCGAATGATGGCCCCTTCCCGCTGCGCGACGTCCAGAGGTCGTGATTGCCGGGCAGAAAGACGAGCTTGGCGTAACGCGGCAGCAGTTCGTCGAAACAAGCCTTCACGAGATCAACCTCGTCCGAGAGGTCTCCGGCCACGATCAGGACGTCGTCGGTGAATTCGGAGCGCGAGAGTGCGCGCAACCAATCCAGGTTCTCCTGATAATCAACGTGGAAATCGGATCCGAGGAAGAGACGCATACTCAGGGGATCCGTTGCGGTTCTAAAGGCATCCAAGCCTTCTAGCGGATTTTGGGCGGCGAGCAAGGCATGGTGCAGAGGCTGTCGAGCACCCTACCCGCCACTTTATCCGCGACAGACTATCGTGGGATCGGTTTCGGAGAATGCGTCTCGTTGCGCGTATTGCGACCAGAGCCGCGAAGCGACGCCCTTGTCCGCCGCGCTCCTTTTGGGACGGCAGCCGCAAATGCCTCAGCAATTACCAGGCAATTTCAGTTGTCTGTTGACCATCCCCAGCGCTCGATTTACTTGTACGACAGGTTGGGTGTGACGCAGTTCGCGTCCCGGCCACGGACAGGGGGTACGCATGTGGAGGCACGCGGGACGCCAGCGCCAGGCGAAGTGCCGCTGAAGTGCGCGACTGGACGATCATTCGGAGGAACGGCCGGGACCGCCGGCATTGGGAGGACTGATCATGAAACTGACCCGCAGGGGCGCTTCGCTCGCAATCGCAACACTCACTTTGGCTGGCATCTTCGCAGGACCGGCGCAGTCGGCCATGGAATTGAAATGGGCGCATGTCTACGAGACGAGCGAACCCTATCACAACCAGGCGGTATGGGCGGCCGAGGAAATCAAGAAGCGGACCAATGGCGAGATCTCAATCTCGGTCTTCCCCGCCTCGCAGCTCGGCAATGAAAACCAGATCAATGAAGGTCTCGGCCTCGGGACCGTCGACATCATCTATACGGGCGTGGCCTTTGCCGGCGCGATCCACAAGCCGATCGCGATCTCCAATGCGCCGTTCATCCTGCGGGATTTCGACCATTGGCAGGCTTATCGCGACAGCGACCTCTTCAAGGAGATCGCAGGCGGGTATGACAGTGCCACAGGTCACAAGGTGCATGCCCTCACCTATTACGGCCAGCGGCACCTGACGGCCAACCGCGAGGTGACCAAGCCGGAAGACATGAAGGGCATGAAGTTGCGCGTGCCGCCTGCCCCGCTCTTCCTGATGTTCACCAAATCCGTCGGCGCGAATGCGACACCGATCGCTTTCGCCGAAGTCTATCTCGCCCTGCAGCAGGGTACGGTTGACGGGCAGGAAAACCCTCTGCCGACGATCATGGCCAAGAAATTCTACGAAGTTCAAAGCCATATCATGCTGACCGGCCACATCACGGAATCGCTGCTGACCATCGTCGGCGGCCATGTGATGGCGCAACTGTCGGACGAGCAGAAGACGATCATGGACGAAGTCTTGAAGGAAGCGGCTTCGCGGGCGACCGCAGACATCCGCGCCTCGGAGGGCCGTCTTGCCGACGAATTCCGGACGCTCGGAAAGACGGTGGTCGAGATCGATCGCAAGCCGTTCATCGATGCTGCAGTACCACTGCACAACGATCCTGAGTCCGGCGCCGGCTGGTCACAGGAGCAGTATGACGCGCTGCAGGCGCTCTGAGTCCTGGGGCTAACCCCCTCGCGGGAATTGGCTGTGGCGCGATGCGCCGCAGCCGCTTCGATGCCAGCCAGCGCGGAGACAGCGCATGACACACGAGCCGCAAGACGAGGCTGCAAAGCCAGCCGCCATCCTGCATGTCGAGGACGAGGCCGATCCGCCGCTCATTTTCCGAATCGATGACGTTCTCGCCTTCTGCCTGTTCTGGATCCTGGGCGGCGTCACCTTTCTGCAGTTCTTCAGCCGCTATGTGCTGAATGACTCGGTCGCCTGGACCGAGGAGATCGGCCGCTATCTGTTGATCTGGGTGACCTTTTTCGGCGCGGCGATCGTCTTCCGGCGGCGTACCAATATCGCGGTAGAAGTGATCGTGGACATGATGCCGCCGAACGTTGCAAGGGTGTTGCGGTTCGTGGCCGACATGATCACGCTTAGCTTCGTCATCCTGCTGGTCTGGTTCGCCTGGAACCTGACCCAACGCATGATGATCCAGCGGATGACCGTGATCGACGTGTCAATGAGTGTGGTTTATGGCGGCGTGCTCGTTGGCTGCCTGCTTATGCTCTGGCGGGCGGTTCAGGCTCTCATTTCCAATGCCAAGCGCGGCTGGGATCCGGTTTCGGACCCGTCGCAGATGTTCGATTGAGGTCTGTCGATGGTCCTGCTTCTCATGGTGTTCTTCGGGCTGCTGCTGGTCAGCGTGCCTGTCTTTGTGGCATTGGGCGGTGCATCCCTTGCCTATACGCATTTCATTGGAAACCTGCCGGATTTCGTCGTGCTCCACCGAATGGTGGGTGGCGTCGACAGCTTTCCGCTGATTGCCGTTCCCTTCTTCATTCTGGCGGGCAATCTGATGAATTCCGCCGGCATTACGAACCGGATCTTCGACTTTGCCACAGCGGCTGTCGGCTGGCTGAAGGGCGGGCTTGGCCATGTCAACGTGATCGCATCGGTCATTTTCGCCGGCATGTCGGGCGCGGCTGTGGCCGATGCCGGCGGGCTCGGGACGATCGAGGTCAAGGCGATGCGGGACCGGGGATACAATGACCATCTCGCGGTCGGCGTGACAGCTGCGTCCTCGACCATCGGGCCAATCATCCCCCCGTCCCTGCCCATGGTGATCTTCGGCGTCATGGCCAATGTCTCCATCGGGCAGTTGTTTGCGGCGGGCTTCATTCCGGGCCTGCTGATGGCAGGCTCGCTGATGGCCTACATCACCTGGTATTCATGGCGGCACAAGATCGGCGCCGATCAGGCGTTCAGATTGCGGGTCCTGGCGAGGAGTGCCCTGAATGCCGTGCCGGCCCTGCTCACGCCTGCGATCATCATCGGCGGAATCGCGACGGGTGCATTCACGCCGACAGAGGCTGCGATCGCCGCCTGCGCCTGGGCTCTCATCCTCGGCTTCGTCGTGTACCGCACCTTGTCGGTGAAACGTTTCTACCAGATCACGATCCAGACGATCGAAACAACCGCCTCGGTGCTGGTCATCGTTGCTGCAGCCTCGCTGTTCGGCTGGGTCCTGACGGTCACCCAGGTGACGGCGCAATTCACGGAACTCCTGCTGACAATCACCGACGATCCGATCATGCTGCTGCTGATCATCAACGTCATCATCCTGATCGTCGGCTGCTTCATGGAAACGATTGCAGCGATCTCCATTCTCGTCCCGATCCTGATGCCGGCCGTCCTGCATGTGGGTATCGACCCGGTTCAGTTCGGCGTGGTGATGGTGCTCAACCTGATGATCGGCCTCATCACACCACCGATCGGCATGGTCCTGTTCGTGCTGGCGAGGGTATCCAACCTCTCGATCGAGAAGACTGTGAGAGCGACGGCGCCATTCCTCATCCCTCTGATGACGGTGTTGCTGCTGATCACGGTGTTCCCGCAACTGACGCTCTACCTGCCCACACTCTGGTACCGGTGATGCCCTTCATGTGAGGGCAAACGCGCTCACTTCCACTTGAACGGTCTTTTCATCGTCACGAATCCGCCTATCCTTTTGTTTCGGACTTTCTAAAGCAAGGGGATGATGATGCGCATGCGAATTGGAATTGCGATCTTTCTCGTGGCCGGCATTGTCAATGCCCCGGCCTTCGCCCAGCAGGAGGAAAGTATTGGTGTCGCCGGTCTCGCCAAGGACGTGATCGAACAACAGATCACCGCCTTTCTCAACGATGATGCGACGACCGCCTACTCCTTTGCGTCGCCGGAGATCAAGTCGGTGTTTCCGAACGCGGAACGCTTCTTCGAGATGGTGAAAAAAAGCTACGCGCCGGTTTACCGGCCGGGCAATTACGCGTTTGGGCGCAACCAGGTCTCGCCCGACGGGACGATCGCCTATCAGGAAGTCCTGATCTCGGCGCCCGACGGAAAGGACTGGGCGGTGTATTACGAACTGAAGCGGCAGCGTGATGGGCAGTTTGCGATCAATGGCGTGCGCATAATGCGCGAGACCAACAGTCAAGGCATCTGAGGGGCGCGGACAGGACAAACGCTGCCCTGCCCCTCTGCGCCCATCACTTCGGGTCGATGTCGCCGCGCGCCCAGGTCTCGATGGTTTCGGCCTTGAAATCCTCGAAGCGGTTCTCGGCGATGGACTGGCGGATGCCCTGCATCAGTTCCTGATAATAGCTCAGATTGTTCCAGGAGAGCAGCATCCCGCCGAGAGCCTCGTTCGAGCGCACGAGGTGGTGCAGATAGGCACGCGAATAATCGCGGGTCGCCGGGCAGGAGGATTGTTCGTCGAGCGGGCGCATGTCTTCGGCATGGCGGGCGTTGCGGATGTTGACCTTGCCGCGCCGCGTGAAGGCAAGGCCATGGCGGCCGGACCTTGTCGGCATGACGCAGTCGAACATGTCGATGCCTTCGGCGACGGATTTCAGCATGTCGTCCGGTGTGCCGACGCCCATGAGGTATCGCGGCTTTTCCGTCGGCAGGACCGGAAGCGTGATACCGAGCATTTCCAGCATGACGGCTTGCGGCTCTCCAACGGCGAGGCCGCCGATGGAATAGCCCTTGAGGTCGAGCTGCTTCAGGCCTTCGGCCGAGCGGATGCGTAAGCCCGGCTGGTCGCCGCCCTGGACGATGCCGAACATGGCCTTGCCGGGCTGGGTGGCGAAGGCCACGCGGCAGCGCTCTGCCCAGCGCAGCGACAGTTCCATGGCCCGCTCGATTTCGCGGGGTTCGTTGGGCAGCGCCACGCATTCGTCAAGCTGCATCTGAATGTCCGAATCGAGCAGCCCCTGGATCTCGATCGATCGTTCCGGCGACATGTGGTGGAGCGAGCCGTCGACATGGCTCTTGAAGGTGACGCCCTGCTCGTCGAGCTTGCGCAGGCCCGACAGCGACATGACCTGGAAGCCGCCGGAATCGGTAAGGATGGGGCCCGGCCAGCGGATGAGTTCATGCAGACCGCCGAGGCGGGCAACGCGTTCCGGGCCGGGGCGCAGCATCAGGTGGTAGGTGTTGCCGAGGATGATATCGGCACCGCCTTCCTTGACCTGGTCGAGATACATGGCCTTGACCGTTCCGACGGTGCCGACAGGCATGAAGGCTGGAGTGCGGATCGTGCCGCGCGGCATGGTGATCTCACCGAGACGGGCCTTGCCGCTGGTGGCCTTCAGATTGAATGTGAAATTCTCGGACATCGGTCAGTCGTCTTTCCGGAAGAGCAGGCTGGAATCGCCGTAGGAGTAGAAGCGGTAGCCGGTCTCGATGGCATGCGCATAGGCGCCGCGCATCGTGTCGAGGCCGGCAAAGGCGGAGACCAGCATGAAGAGCGTGGATTTGGGCAGGTGGAAATTGGTCATCAGCATGTCCACCGCCTTGAAGCGATAGCCGGGCGTGATGAAGATGCCGGTCGCACCCGACCAGGCGGGGATGTGGCCATTGTCCTCGGCGGCACTTTCGAGCAGGCGAAGCGAAGTCGTGCCGACGGCAATGACGCGGTTGCCTCGCGCACGAACGGCATTGAGGGCTGCGGCCGTGGTCGCGTCAATATGGCCGATTTCCTGATGCATCTTGTGGTCGGCCGTGTCGTCCGCCTTGACCGGCAGGAAGGTGCCGGCGCCCACATGCAAGGTGACGAAGTGGCGTTCAATGCCGGCGGCGTCGAGCCTGGCGAAGAGGTCAGGTGTGAAATGCAGGCCGGCGGTCGGGGCCGCAACGGCACCTTCTTCGCGGGCATAGATGGTCTGGTAGTCGGCGCGATCTCGTCCGTCCTCCGGCCGCTTGGCGGCGATATAGGGCGGTAGCGGGATATGGCCGACGCTAGCGATCGCCTGGTCGAGATCGGGGCCGGAGAGGTCGAAGGCGAGGTCGATCTCGCCGGCGTCACCCTTTTCGGCGACGGTCGCGACGAGCGAGCCGAGCAGGCAGACGGCGCTGTTGCCCTGCCCCACCCCGAAATCGATGCGATCACCTGGCTTGATGCGCTTGCCGGGCTTGGCAAAGGCTTTCCAGCGGCTGGCGCCAACGCGCATATGCAGCGTGCAGGAGACGGCGATTTCTTCCGCGCCTTCGCGGTGCCGTATGCCCTCGAGCTGGGCCGGGATCACCTTGGTGTCGTTGAACACGAGCGCATCGCCAGGCCTCAGAAAGGACGGCAGATCATAGACATGGTGATCTTCGAGCACCGGGGTCGCATTCGGGCGAACCACCAGGAAGCGGGCATGATCACGCGGGCTTGCAGGCCTCAGCGCGATGTTGTCATCCGGCAGGTCGAAATCGAAAAGGTCTACACGCATCGTTATCTGTTCGGGTCTGTCATGGCGGGGCTAAACGCGAAAACCCGCCAGGGCGCTGCGCACCGTGGCGGGCTTCGTGTGCTGTAGGCCGATCAGGCGTCGGCGGCAACCTTCATCGACAGGATCGAATCGGGGTCGCTGACTGGCTCGCCCTTCTTGATCTGATCGATGATGTCCATGCCTTCAATGACCTGGCCCCAGACGGAATACTGCTTGTTGAGCCAGGGAGCGTCGGTGAAGCAGACGAAGAACTGCGAGTTGGCCGAATTCGGATTCTGCGAACGGGCCATGGAGCAAGTGCCGCGGACATGCGGCGTGGCCGAGAATTCGGCCTTCAGGTCCGGCTTGTCAGAGCCGCCCATGCCGGCACGGCCGGGGTTGAAGCTCTCGCCACCCTTCTTGCCGTACTGGACGTCGCCGGTCTGAGCCATGAAATCGGGAATGACGCGGTGGAAGACGACACCGTCATAGGCACCTTCGCGCGACAATTCCTTGATGCGAGCGACATGGCCGGGGGCCAGGTCCGGGAAGAGCGCAATGACGACCTTGCCCTTGGTGGTTTCCATCAGGATGGTGTTTTCCGGATCCTTGATCTCGGCCATGGGTTTTCTCCTTGTATTTGGGCGTCTGGCCCTTGGTGTATCAGTTGCGACCGACGGTGACCTTGATCATGCGGTCGGGATCGGCGACTTCGCCGTTGCCGCCTTCGCCACGCTTGATCTTGTCGACATATTCCATGCCGGCCACGACCTTGCCGACGACCGTATACTGGCCGTTCAGGAAGCCGCCCTCGGCGAACATGATGAAGAACTGCGAATTGGCGGAATTCGGATCCTGGCTGCGGGCCATGCCGACCGTACCGCGCTCGAAGGGCACGCTGGAGAACTCAGCCGGGATATCACCCAGGCTGGAGCCACCGGTGCCGGCGCGGCCGGGCTCAAAACCGTTTTCCATGTCGCCGAACTGGACATCGCCGGTCTGGGCCATGAAGCCCTCGATCACGCGATGGAAGGCGACGTTGTCGTATTCGCCCTTGACGGCGAGATCCTTGATCTGCGCGACGTGCTTGGGCGCCACGTCCGGCATGAGCTGGATCACGACCGGGCCGTCCTTCAGCTGGATGGTCAGGAAGTCCTCGTTGGACTGAGCCTGAGCGGAACCGAAGCCGGCGATGGCCAGCAGGAACGCGGTTGCGAGTTGAACGAGCTTCATGATCACTCCCTTTATCAATAGATGCGGCTCAGCCGCGGTGTCTGGAATTGAGGGCGGCCAGCACCGGGGCCGGCACGAAGGGAGCGACATCCCCACCCATTGCGGCGATCTGCCGAACCAATGTGGCGGTTATGGGCCGGGAGGCGGTCGCTGCCGGCAGAAAGACGGTCTGCAGTTCCGGCGCCATCCTGGCATTCATCCCGGCAAGCTGCATCTCGTAGTCGAAATCCGTACTGTCACGCAGGCCGCGCACCATGATGCGGGCACCATGCCGGCGGGCGGCATCCACGGCGAGATCGGAGAAGGAGACGACCTCAAGGTCCCCTGCCCGACCCGGCAGGATTTCAGCCAGCGAGGCGCGGATCAGATCCGCACGCTGCTCATAGGTAAAGAGCGGCGTCTTGCCCGGATGCGTGCCGATCGCGACGACGAGACGATCGACGATGTTCAACGCCTGAACGAGCACATCGAGATGCCCGTTGGTCATCGGATCGAAGGAGCCTGGATAGAATGCGGTCGCCATGGGAACCCGTCGGTTGTTCGACCGCCTTTTGTCATGGAAGGGCCGATATCGCAAGCGCTGTCCGATGATCCCGGCCGCACGATCACGCTCCCGGCAAGCCGGTTTCTGCCGCTGAACGGCAGATGAACGTCCCATTCAAGGCCACTTCAGACGCGTTTGCCTAAAACGGTATCGTCAATCGAACATACCATTTCAAGGTCGTTCCCATGCTGGTTCTTCTCATCGCCTTCGCTATCGTCGCCTCGCTTCTCGTCGAACTCGGGCTGATGGTCGTTCGCGATCAATGGGAAGCGCAGCAAATTCGCTACGAAGATGAACGGCAGATGAACAGCGTGTTCAAGAGGACTTCAGGGGGGCGTTGGTAAACACCTTCCTACACTGTGCGGGAACCATTTCCCCACTCAAGCATTTTACGGCTGTGAATGCCGGCATTCAAAGGACTAAAGCAATGCATGACAAAGTTACCCTGATCAACCTCGTGTGGATGATGATGATGACTGCCATGGTTGCCACCTCCGCAACCTTTTACATCAAGGACAGCGGTGACGCTGCTTTCTACGGACCACCGATGACGGCTCGATACCACAGCTTCGGCCACTAATCTTTCATCGGACCTTCGCCGCTAGAGACGCAACAACACGCTGAGAAAGAAAGGAAACGCCATGTTCATCACCCTATCGGTTCTGGCTGCCCTGATCAGCGGCATGTTCGTGGCCTCGGTCGTCTCGGCGATTGCGGCTCTGAAGCGGGAAGACGATGATTTCCGGGCCATGATGGAACGCCGCAAGGCATTCTGAGACCGATCCCAAGCGGTCACAGCAGGCGGATCCACACGCCGGCCCAAGCAAGACCGCGACAAACTTGATGCAGACCTCCAGCAAAAAGCCCGCTCGGACATTGTCCGGCGGGCTTTTCGTTTGTCTTATTTGTTCTGGACGAAAGCCGGCCGTTGCGGGCCGGCCTTCGATCATTCCGTCGGGGCTTCCCCGCTGTCGGTCGAGGTCACGTCGGGGGTCGGAGCGGCTGTGCCCTCGCCCTCTGTGACCTCCGCGGCCTCGATGACTTCATCATCGGCTTCCGGCTCCGTGATGCGTTCGACCGATACGACCTTTTCATCCTTGGCCGTCGAGAAGATCGTCACACCCTTGGTGGCGCGGCTCGCAATGCGGATGCCGTTCACGGGTACGCGGATCAGCTGACCACCATCGGAAACCAGCATGAGCTGATCATTTTCCTCGACTGGGAAAGCCGCGACCAGTTCGCCGATTTCCGTCGTCTTCGAGGTGTCGGTGGCGCGAATACCCTTGCCACCGCGGCCAGAGGTGCGGAAGTCATAGGAGGACGAACGCTTGCCGTAGCCCTTTTCCGAGACCGTGAGCACGAACTGCTCGCGGGCCTTGAGCTCCTGGTAGTGACCTTCCGCCAGTTCGCCTTCGGCGCCGACTTCCTCGCCGACCAGCGCGATGTCGTCTTCGTCGACGCCCATGGCCCGGCGTTCGGCCGCAGATCGCTTCAGATAGGCTGCACGCTGCCAGGGTTCGGCATCGACATGGGCGAGAATGGTCATGGAGATCAGGCGATCGCCTTCAGCCATGGTCATGCCACGGACCCCGATCGAATTGCGGCCGGCAAAGACACGCACTTCATCGACCGGGAAACGGATCGCCTGGCCGAGCGCGGTGGTCAGAAGCACGTCGTCATGCTCGGTGCAGGTCTCGACGCCGAGGATTTGGTCGCCCTCTTCCTCGAGCTTCATCGCGATCTTGCCGTTGCGATTGACCTGGATGAAGTCGGACAGCTTGTTGCGGCGAACCGTGCCACGCGTCGTCGAGAACATGACGTCGAGGTTTGCCCAGCTCGTTTCATCCTCGGGCAGCGGCATGATCGAGGTGATGCGCTCGCCGGGCTCCAGCGGGAACATGTTGATCATGGCCTTGCCGCGCGATGTCGGCGTGCCGATCGGCAGACGCCAGACCTTTTCCTTGTAGACGATCCCGCGCGAGGAGAAGAAGAGCACAGGCGTGTGGGTATTGGCGACGAACAGGCGGGTCGCGAAATCCTCATCCTTCATCGCCATGCCGGAACGGCCCTTGCCGCCACGGCGCTGGGCCCGATAGGTCGTCAGCGGCACGCGCTTGATGTAGCCGGCATGCGACACGGTGACGACCATGTCTTCGCGGGCAATCAGATCCTCGTCGTCCATATCCGGACCGCCGTCGACGATCTGGGTGCGGCGCGGCGTGCCGAATTCGTCGCGGATTGCGGTGAATTCGTCCTTGACGATCTGCTGGATGCGGACGCGCGAGGAGAGAATGTCGAGGTAATCGGAAATCTCGGCGCCGATCTTGTTCAGCTCCTCGTCGATTTCGTCGCGACCGAGTGCCGTCAGGCGGGCAAGACGCAGTTCGAGGATGGCCCGGGCCTGCTCTTCCGAGAGGTTGTAGGTCAGGTCGTCGTTGATCCTGTGGCGCGGATCGTCGATCAGGCGGATCAGCGATTCCACGTCCTTGGCCGGCCAGCGGCGCGTCATCAACTGTTCGCGGGCGGTCGCCGGATCCGGCGCGCTGCGGATCAGGGCGATGATCTCGTCGATATTGGCAACGGCGATTGCGAGACCGACCAAGACATGGGCGCGGTCGCGCGACTTGCGCAGCAAATACTTGGTGCGGCGGCTGACGACTTCCTCGCGGAAGGAAACAAAGGCACGCAGCATGTCGAGCAGCGTCAGCTGTTCCGGCTTGCCACCGTTCAGGGCCACCATGTTGCAGCCAAACGAGGTCTGCAGCGGGGTGTAGCGGTAAAGCTGGTTCAAAACGACATCGGCCACGGCGTCACGCTTCAGCTCGATGACGACACGGTAGCCGTCGCGGTCGGATTCGTCACGCAGGTCGGAGATGCCCTCGATGCGCTTTTCGCGCACGAGTTCGGCCATCTTCTCGATCATCGTCGCCTTGTTCACCTGATAGGGGATCTCGGTGATGATGATCTGTTCGCGGTCGCCTCGCATCGGCTCAACGCGGGCGACGCCACGCTGGACGACGGAGCCGCGGCCGGTTTCATAGGCCGAGCGGATGCCCGACCGACCGAGGATCATGGCGCCTGTCGGAAAGTCGGGGCCCGGAATGATCTGCATCAGTTCCGGCAATTCGATCGCCGGGTTGTCGATCAGCGCCGTGCAGCCGTCGAGGACTTCGACGAGGTTGTGCGGCGGGATGTTCGTGGCCATGCCGACCGCGATGCCGCCGGCTCCGTTGACCAGGAGGTTCGGGAACTTGGCGGGAACCACGACGGGCTCCGACATGGTGCCGTCATAGTTGTCGCGGAAATCGACGGTCTCCTTGTCGAGATCGTCGAGCAGCGCGTGCGAGACCTTCTGGAGGCGGCATTCCGTGTAACGCTGGGCGGCCGGCGGGTCGCCATCGACGGAGCCGAAATTGCCCTGGCCGTCGATGAGCGGCATGCGCAGCGACCATGGCTGCGCCATGCGGGCCAGCGCGTCATAAATCGCGGAGTCGCCATGCGGGTGATATTTACCCATGACGTCACCCGTGACGCGGGCGCTCTTGACGTATTTCTTGTTCCAGTCGAGCCCGAGCTCATTCATGCCGTAGAGGATGCGGCGATGCACGGGCTTGAGCCCGTCACGCACGTCGGGAAGCGCGCGGCTCACGATCACGCTCATCGCGTAATCGAGATAGGACCGCTGCATTTCCTCCATGATGGAAATAGGCTCGATGCCTTGCGGGAACTTGCCGCCGCCGGGAGTGCTTTGCTCAGTCAAATCAGGTCACGATCTCTGTTCGGAATCACTGGGAAATCTATAACGGAACATGCGCGAAAGCGCCAATTTCGAGGCTGGTTATAAACAGGCTTTTACGGCGCGGGAAAGGCATTTCCCTCAATATCTTGGGGGCCAGCCTTGCAAGGCCACCAAGGCTTCGGCTTTATGGAGGCTCGCACAGGAGAACGATACGCCATGGCCGTGACCGAAACGATGATCAGCGCGTTTACAACCCTTCTCGTCACGGTCGATCCGCCGGGGCTGGCGCCGCTCTTTCTCGGCCTCACCCAGGGCATGACGCGGGCGCAGCGCCAGGTGGTCGCCATTCGGGGCTCGGTCATGGGCTTTGCCATTCTGACCGTGTTTGCATTGTTCGGCGCCAGCATTCTCGGTGCGCTCGGCATTTCCATGGGCGCCTTCCGTATCGCTGGCGGCTTGATGCTGTTCGCCATCGCCTTCGAGATGATTTTCGAGAAACGCAACGAGCGCAAGGAAAAGACGACCGGTGACGCAATCACCAAGGACCACATTCACAACCTTGCCGTCTTCCCGCTCGCCATTCCGCTGATCGCCGGCCCTGGCGCCATTTCGGCCACGGTTCTGATTTCTGGCACCGTCGATGGCTTCATCGGCAAGCTGCAACTGATCGCGGTGATCGGCGTTGTACTCGGACTTGTTTTCGTCTCGCTCTATCTTGCCGAACGTCTCAATCGCTTCCTCGGCGTCACGGGACGAGCCTTGCTGACCCGTCTTCTCGGCGTATTGCTGGCGGCACTTTCCGTACAGTTCGTCGTTGACGGGGTGAAGTCCGCCTTTATCGGTTGAAGAAAGTCCGTCATGACACAAGAAGCCGTCTCCAGCCGCTGGCGATTCATCCTGAAGCAATTCAGCCGACGCCTGTGGGTCCGCGCGTCGGCAATCGGTGCGGTCGGCGTGCTGGCCGCAGTCCTTGCGACAGTCGCCGAGCGTTTCGTGCCTTTCGACATCCCGGGGTCGATCAATGCAGACTCCGTCGACACGATCCTCAACATCATCGCCTCCAGCATGCTGGCCGTCACGACCTTCTCAGTCAGTGCGATGACCTCGGCCTATGCGTCTGCGACCAGCAATGTCACGCCGCGCGCGACAACGCTGCTGGTCGAGGACCGCATGACACAGAACGTGCTTTCGACCTTCGTCGGCTCGTTCCTGTATGGCATTGTCGGTATCGTCGTGCTGCAGACCGGCGCCTATGGCGAAAAGGGCCGCGTCATTCTGTTCGTCGTGACGATCGGGGTTATTGCGCTCATCGTCTTCCAGCTCCTGCGCTGGATCGACCATCTGACCAAGCTCGGCCGGGTTGGTGATGCGACGGACCGGATCGAAGATGCGGCGGCGCGCGCCATCGACGCCAGACGGCACAATCCCTATCTCGGTGGAAAGCCTTTGCCGACCGGCGTCCGGAAGAGGTTCGACAGCATGATACCAGTCGAGGCCGACGCCATCGGATATGTCCAGCATATCGACATGCAGGCGCTTTCCAGGCTGGCCGAAAGGATGGACGGCGAGATCCATCTTCTGCTCAATCCCGGCGCCTTCGTCTATCGAGACACCGTCATCGCTTATCTGGACGCCGGCAAGTCCGAGCCGCATGAGGATGAGGATGAAGACGACGAACTGAATGATTCTCTGCGGTATGCCGTGACCATCGGCAATGTGCGCAGCTTCGATCAGGATCCACGGTTCGGACTGGTGGTGCTGAGCGAGACAGCACAGCGCGCCCTGTCTCCGGCGGTAAACGATCCGGGCACGGCGATCGACGTGATCGGCCGGGCCACCCGACTGCTCAGCAAATGGTCTGAGCCGGTTGAAGATCAGGAACTGCAATTTTCCCGCGTCTCCGTTCCGCCGCTCACGGCCGACGACCTCTTCGAAGATGCCTTCATGACGATTGCCCGCGATGGTGCGGCGCAGGTGGAGGTCCAGCTTCGGCTGCAGAAATGCCTTGCGGCACTGAGCAGGCTCGGAAACGGAGATTTCCGCGCCGCGGCCCGGCGCCAAGCCATCCTGGCGCTTTCGCGCGCCGAAAAGGCTCTGCCGATCGAGGCCGATCTCCAGCGTCTGCGCGGCGACCTCGGTGAATGAGGGCAGCCTTGCCTCGCATGCTGATACACAAACGCCCTGACTGCGCAGGGCGTTCACTCACTTCATCTTAAGCGTGTCGAGCCTTGCCGGCTCAGAACGGAATGTCGTCGTCGAGATCGCGGGAGAAACCGCCCGAGGGGGCACTGCCACCGCGGCTGGCGCCGCTCGTGGAGCCGCCGCGCGAGGGCGCCGGCGCGCCGTAGTCACCGCCATAACCGCCACCGAAGTCACCGCCGCCCATGTCGCCTCCACGCGAAGCGCCAGCGCCATCGCCGCGGCCACCGAGCATGGTCAGGTTGCCGTTGAAGCCCTGAAGGACCACTTCCGTCGAGTAGCGGTCATTGCCGGTCTGATCCTGCCACTTGCGGGTCTGCAGCTGGCCTTCGATGTAAACGGTCGAGCCCTTCTTCAGATATTGCTCGGCGACCTTGCACAGACCTTCGTTGAAGATGACGACCGAATGCCATTCGGTCTTTTCCTTGCGCTCGCCGCTGTTCTTGTCGCGCCAGCTTTCCGACGTCGCGATGCGCAGGTTGGCGATCGGCCGGCCGTCCTGGGTCCGGCGAATTTCGGGATCGGCTCCGAGATTGCCGATCAGAATGACCTTGTTGACGCTACCAGCCATGACACTCACCTTACTGCCGCGCCGCCGCGGCGTTGAAAATCCAATCAAATGTCACCTTATCCCATCCGATGCAGCGAGTGGGCGGTGACCGGTTTAAATCCACAGCGAAAATGTTCTTTATTTGTTCTATTATTTCCCTATGATCCTGTCAACAGAATCGAAATTCCACATCGGTCGCACCTTGTGCCTCGACTCAAGGGCTTCGTTGACTACATAAGGACAGTTCCCCCCGGAACCCTGCCCTTCCCTTTGCCGATCAGAGCCTGACATGAGCGAACTCAAGACTATCTCCATCCGTGGCGCGCGCGAGCACAATCTGAAGGGCATCGACCTGGATTTGCCGCGCAACAGCCTGATCGTGATGACGGGGCTATCCGGCTCCGGCAAGTCGTCGCTTGCCTTCGACACGATCTATGCGGAGGGCCAGCGACGCTATGTCGAGAGCCTGTCGGCCTATGCCCGACAGTTTCTCGAGATGATGCAGAAACCCGATGTCGACCAGATCGAGGGACTTTCACCGGCAATCTCGATCGAGCAGAAGACGACGTCGCGCAATCCGCGTTCGACGGTCGGCACGGTCACCGAAATCTACGACTACATGCGACTGCTCTTCGCCCGCGTCGGGGTTCCCTATTCGCCGGCGACGGGGCTGCCGATCGAAAGCCAGACGGTGAGCCAGATGGTGGACCGCATCCTGGCCTATGAGGAGGGCACCCGCCTTTACATCCTTGCGCCGATGATCCGCGGCCGAAAGGGCGAGTACAAGAAGGAACTCGCCGAGCTGATGAAGAAGGGGTTTCAGCGCGTCAAGGTCGACGGGCAGTTCTACGAGATCGCGGACGCGCCGACGCTCGACAAGAAATACAAGCACGACATCGATGTGGTCGTCGACCGCGTCGTGGTGCGGCCGGATATTGCGAGCCGTCTGGCGGACAGTCTGGAAACCTGCCTTCGGCTTGCCGACGGACTGGCGGTGGCAGAATTCGCAGACAAGCCCCTGCCGCCCGAGGAAACATCGGCCGGCGGTTCGGCCAACAAGTCGCTGAATGAAACGCATGAACGGGTGCTGTTTTCGGAAAAGTTCGCTTGCCCCGTCTCCGGGTTCACCATTCCGGAAATCGAGCCGCGTCTGTTTTCCTTCAACAACCCTTTCGGCGCCTGCCCGACCTGCGATGGGCTTGGTTCACAACAGAAGATCGACGAGGCGCTGATCGTTCCGGAAGTGCATCGCAAGCTCAGTGACGGGGCGATTGCGCCCTGGGCCAAGTCCAGCTCGCCCTACTACAATCAGACCCTCGAGGCGCTCGGCAAGGCGTTCGGCTTCAAGCTGACGTCGAAGTGGTCGGATCTTTCAGACGCGGCGCACCAGGCGATCCTGCACGGCACAGAAGAGAAGATCGACTTCCACTATGCCGACGGGGCGCGATCCTACACCACGACCAAGACCTTCGAAGGCATCGTGCCAAACCTCGAGCGGCGCTGGAAGGAGACCGACAGCGCCTGGGCGCGCGAGGAAATCGAGCGCTTCATGTCGGCGGCCCCCTGCCCCGCCTGCAACGGCTTCCGCCTGAAGCCCGAGGCGCTGGCAGTCAAGATCAATGGCCTGCATATCGGCCAGGTGACCAATATGGCGATCCGCAATGCGGGCTCCTGGTTCGAAGACCTGCCGGCCAAGCTGACCGACAAGCAGAACGAAATCGCCGTGCGCGTGCTGAAGGAGATCCGTGAGCGGTTGCGCTTCCTCAATGATGTCGGCCTCGATTATCTCTCCATGTCGCGCAATTCCGGCACGCTGTCGGGTGGCGAGAGCCAGCGTATCCGTCTGGCGTCACAGATCGGCTCAGGCCTGACCGGCGTGCTTTACGTGCTCGACGAGCCGTCGATCGGCCTGCACCAGCGCGACAATGCGCGGCTGCTCGATACGCTGAAACATCTGCGCGACATCGGCAATACGGTGATCGTCGTCGAGCATGACGAGGATGCGATCCTGAGCGCCGACTATGTGGTCGACATCGGCCCTGCAGCCGGCATCCATGGCGGTCAGGTGATCGCGCAAGGCTCGCCGCAGGACATCATGGCGCATCCGAAATCGCTGACGGGCAAATACCTGACGGGCGAAATGGGCGTCAGCGTTCCGGCGCAGCGGCGCAAGCCGAAAAAGGGTCAGCAGATCAAGGTCGTCGGCGCCAAGGGCAACAATCTGAAGAACGTTACGGCCTCGATCCCGCTCGGCGTGTTCACGGCTGTGACCGGCGTATCGGGTGGCGGCAAGTCGACCTTCCTGATCGAGACGCTCTACAAGGCGGCGGCGCGGCGTGTCATGGGCGCGCGTGAAAATCCGGCCGAACACGAGCGCATCGACGGCTTTGAATTCATCGACAAGGTGATCGATATCGACCAGTCGCCGATCGGGCGCACGCCGCGCTCCAATCCGGCGACCTATACCGGCGCGTTCACTCCGATCCGCGACTGGTTCACCGGTCTGCCGGAAGCGAAAGCACGCGGCTATCAGGCAGGCCGCTTCTCGTTCAACGTCAAGGGCGGCCGCTGCGAGGCCTGCCAGGGCGACGGCGTGATCAAGATCGAGATGCATTTCCTTCCCGATGTCTATGTCACCTGCGACGTCTGCCACGGCAAGCGCTACAACAGAGAGACACTGGACGTGACCTTCAAGGGCAAGTCGATCGCCGATGTGCTCGACATGACGGTCGAGGAGGGTGTCGAGTTCTTCCAGGCCGTCCCCGCCGTCCGCGACAAGCTGCAGGCGCTGTTCGATGTCGGTCTCGGCTATATCAAGGTCGGCCAGCAGGCGAACACGCTGTCGGGTGGCGAGGCGCAGCGCGTCAAGCTTGCCAAGGAGCTGTCGAAGCGCTCGACGGGCCGCACGCTCTATATTCTCGACGAGCCGACCACCGGCCTGCACTTCCACGACGTCGCCAAACTTCTGGAAATGCTGCAGGAACTGGTGAACCAGGGCAATTCTGTCGTCGTCATCGAACACAATCTCGAGGTCATCAAGACAGCCGACTACATCCTCGACTTCGGTCCGGAAGGTGGCGATGGCGGCGGCCAGATCGTGGCACAGGGGACACCGGAAGAGGTGGTCAAGGTCGAGTCCTCCTATACAGGGCAGTTCCTCAAGGAGTTGCTGCAGCGGCGGCCGGTGAAGAAGGCGCAGGCGGCGGAGTGATCCGCCGCCACCGAGACTGAGGGGACCCTGCCTTTTTGCAGAGTCCGCTTCTGATTTAGCCAATTACCTAATTTGCATAGCGGGAGGCATTTCATGACCAAATCCGGCATTATCCGCACCGGCATCGGGGGATGGACCTTCGACCCCTGGGATGACAGTTTTTATCCCTCTGATCTGCCCAAGAAGCGACAGCTCGAATATGCCAGCCGGCAGCTGACCGCGATCGAGGTCAACGGCACCTATTATTCCAGCCAGAAGCCGGCAACCTTTGCCAAATGGGCGTCAGAAGTGCCTGACAATTTCGTATTTTCGCTAAAGGCCAGCCGGTTCTGTACCAACAGGAAGATCCTGGCCGAGGCCGGGCCCTCGGTTGAGAAATTCCTGCACCAGGGCATCGAGGAGCTCGGACCGCATCTGGGGCCAATCCTGTGGCAGTTCATGGGCACGAAGAAATTCGACGCTGAGGATTTCGAGGCCTTTCTCGGCCTGCTGCCGAAAGAGCTGAATGGGTTGCCACTGCGTCATGTCGTCGAACCCCGGCACGAAAGCTTCCAGGTCCCGGAGTTTATCGACATGCTGCGCCGACATGGTGTCGCGGCCGTATGTGCCGACCACCACGACTATCCGATGTTCGCCGACCCCACGGCGGACTTCGTCTATGCCCGCCTGCAGAAGGGGGCGGACGAAACGCCAACCTGCTATCCCGCGAACGATCTCGACGCCTGGTCTGGCCGGTTCGAGACTTATGCCGCAGGGGGTACACCCGAGGACCTCACGCTCATTGCCGGAGACAAACCTGCGGAGCAGATCCCACGCGATGTCTTTGCCTTCTTCATCTCGGGCGGCAAGGTGAACGCGCCGAAAGGCGCGATCGAGTTGCAGAAGCGGGTCGGGTGACCACTTCGAACGTCTTCGCATCGGTCAATTTGTGACATTGGCGAAACTGGACTAGGCTCGGTCGCAGAGTCGCGGCCGTGTCCGCGCCCTGGGTCGGCATGCTTTCCTCTTTGGGCGTGCACGTCCAGCGTTTCAGAGTTCGGGGCACTTCATGTCTGGCATCGCCGTCTTCATTCATCTCGCTGGCGCGGTGGCGCTGCTTCTCTGGGCAACGCGCATGGTTCGCACGGGGATCGAGCGAGCCTATGGCGGGGTCCTGAAGGACAAGCTGCGGCATGCCGTCGGCAATCGGTTCTCCGCAGCCTTTGCCGGATTCCTGTTTGCGGTGGCGTTGCAAAGTGCAACGGCCGTCGCCCTGATCGTTGCCTCCTTTTCGGCCGCTGGCTACGTCCTGCCAGCCATCGGGGTTGCGACGCTGCTCGGCGCGGATTTCGGCTCCGCCTTTGTCGTGCGGATCTTGCGCTACGATCTCTCGCTGCTCGTCCCCGTGCTGCTGCTTGCCGGGACCATCGCCTTTCGCGCTTCCGAGGCGCGGGGCTGGCGGCAGATCGGGCGAATCCTGTTCGGGCTCGGCCTCCTTCTCCTGTCTCTGCGCCTGATCGGCGAGGCATCGGAACCGCTGCGCGAGAGCAGGATCCTGCCCGTCCTGTTCAACTATCTCGCGGCCGACTGGATCAGCGCCTTCGTGCTGGCCGCCCTGCTCGCCTGGGCATTCCATTCCAGCGTGGCGGCGGTACTGCTCGTCGCATCGCTCGCCGACCAGAATCTTCTGCCAGACGCCCTGATCATTCCGCTGGTGCTCGGCATCAATTTCGGCGCCGCGATCATTGCAGCGCTCCTTACGAAAAATGCCGAGGCGAATGCCCGGATCGTGCCGCTCGGCAATGTGGTCATCCGTGGGATGATGACGCTGATTGCGCTGGCCGCGCAATTCGTCTTTGCGGTCAGCCCATCGGTTTTCTCCGCTCATCCCGGGGATTCCGTCGTGATGGTGCATCTGGCAATGAACGGCGCCGTTCTCGTGCTCGGACTTCCCTTTGCGGGCCTTGTCGCTGCCGTGCTGGAACGGATGCTGGCGGGTTCTGAAGAGAGAGCCGCCAATGACGACCGCTTCTCGGCACTGAATGTGATGGATCTGACCAATCCACAGCAGGCGATATCCAATGCGACACGCGAGGTTCTGACAGTCTGCGACAAGACCGAAATCATGCTCAACGGCATATTCGAGCTCTACGAGCGCTGGGACGCGAAGAAGACTCAAAGGATCGAGGCGCTGGATGACCAGATCGACACGATCCACCGCGACATCAAGTTCTACCTCGCCCGCATTTCGCAGACGGCGCTCGACCCGGGTTCTGCGGCCCAATGCCAGAACCTGCTGGGTGCGACAATCAAGATCGAGCAGGCAGCGGACATCATTTCGCAGAACATGCTGACGCGGGCGCGCAAGAAGAACGAGCGCAATGTCGCGTTCTCCGCCGAGGGGTGGGCCGAGCTTTGTGCCATGCATGACGAGGTGGTGCAGAACGCCCATCTCGCCTTCAACCTGCTGGTGACGCGCGACATCGGCCATGCGCGCCAGCTCGTCGCCCGCAAGGAAGCGATCCGCAACCTGGTCAAGACCAGCGAGGAAAGCCATCTGCAGCGATTGCGGCAGGGCAATGCGGCCAGCTTCGAATCAAGCTCTTTGCACATCGACACGATGCGGGATCTGAAGGAGATCAATTCGCTTTTCGTTTCGATCGCCTATCCCTTGCTTGAGGGCGAAGGCCTGCTCAGGCGCAGCCGGCTGGTGCAACCGGCAGAGCTCTAGACTGCTCTCACGCGGGTGATGTCAGGCCGGCAGGACATGGGAGACCAGATCCTCGGCCGTAAGCCCCTCGCCCGCCCGCCTCGCCGCCTGGCCATGTTGATGGACGCCGGCACAGGCCGCTTCGAAAGCTGGCATGCCATTGGCGAGATTGGCAGCGATGATGCCCGCCAGCACGTCGCCGGAGCCGGCAGTGGCAAGCGTGGCCGGGGCTTGTTCCTCGATCGCCGTGCGACCATCGGGACATGCGATCACGGTATCGGCGCCCTTGTAGACGACGATGCCGCTGATCGCCCTTGCCGCCGCGAGGGCCTTCTCGACCTTGCCGCCGTCGCCGCGGGCGATGTCCGGGAAAAGACGGGTGAATTCTCCCTCGTGTGGCGTGATGACGAGTTGGCCTGCCGAGCCTTCGAAGGCTTCACGAAGTGCACTTGCATCGCCGGAGAAGGCGGAAATTCCGTCGGCATCCAGCACCAGATTGCGCCCACTGCGCGCGATAGCCACAGCATAGCTCCGCGCCTTGTCTCTGTCGCCGAATCCCGGTCCAAGCGCGAAGGTGTTGCGCCGCTGGTCGATGAGCCAGCTTTCGACGTCGGCCAGCGTGTCCATTGCCGTCTGCATCACCGCAGTCAGATGGGCTGCGTTGACCGCGAGGCTATCGCTCGGAGACGCCAGCGTTACCAGTCCCGCGCCGGCCTTCAGTGCCGCACCGGCCGACAGGCGTGCCGCTCCGGTCGAAATGGCCGGGCCCGAGAAGACCGTCAGATGGCCGCGGCGATATTTGTGATCCTCCGCCGATCGCGGGCGGCGGAAAGACTGAAATAGCGCGGGGCCGTTGACCCACAGCCCTGCCGCCTCGGCCGCGACGATCCTGTGCGGGATGCCGATGTCGAAAACCTCGACGGTGCCACAATGATCGCGCCCCGGAAGAAGGACGTGACCCGGCTTTCGGGTGACAAAGGTGACGCAGCGCTCAGCCCGGAAGGCCGCGCCGCGAAGCTTGCCGCTCGCGCCATCGATGCCCGAGGGCAGATCGACCGCAATTACGGGAATAGCCGCAGCTGTCACGTCTGCGATTGCCTGTTGCACCAGGTCCGGAACGTCCCGTGCGAGACCTGCGCCGAACACAGCATCGATCACCACATCGCCCGCCTGGGGCATGTAAGCTTCGAGCGCCTCTACCCGTCCCGACCATCCCGCCCTGGCGATCCTGGCGTCACCACGCAGTCGTTCCTGGTCTCCCAAGGCAAAAACCCGGACATTGGCGCCGCAACGAACTAGCGCGTCGGCGGCCACATAGCCATCGCCGCCATTGTTGCCAGGGCCACACAAGACCGCGAAGCGAAGAGCAGCCGGATAGTGGCGCAAGACACATGCCGCCACCGCCTCGCCGGCGCGCAACATCAGCGCCTGGCCGCTGATTCCGGAGGCTATCGCGGCGGCATCGACGCGCGACATCTTGGTCGGGGTCAACAAGATCTCTGGTCTCGGGAGCATCATGCAACTCGTTAGAGCAGAAATCACGGCGCGAGCAAAGCTGCACGATTTGAGGCAGGCCCACTTTGGTGAAATTCAGTGCATCTGCACAGATGTTGCGCATTGAGGTGGTGTTTTGTGCAGTTGACACAGGCGGTTAAGAATAGAGAGGCTTTGGAAAAAAGATTGGCTGGAAGCGTTATTTCCTACAATTCGGGCTGGCTTTTCCGCCCGTTTTGCAGGAGATTTGCCCTGTCGGACGGAGGAAGACGGTAATTTTGCAACAAATCTGCAAATAACTGGCACATTCCATGCATCCAGCCCGGCGGGCGGGGCTCATCCTGCTTTACTGAGGAAGCGGAGAGAAATTTTCTCATGAAAAAGATCGAAGCGATCATTAAGCCCTTCAAGCTCGATGAAGTGAAGGAAGCCCTTCAGGAAGTCGGCTTGCAGGGTATCACCGTGACGGAAGCCAAGGGCTTCGGTCGCCAGAAGGGCCATACAGAGCTTTATCGCGGCGCCGAATATGTCGTGGACTTTCTGCCGAAGGTGAAGGTCGAAGTGGTACTGGCCGATGAAAACGTGGAGGCCGTCATCGACGCCATCCGCAATGCAGCCCAGACGGGCCGCATCGGCGACGGAAAAATCTTCGTTTCGAATGTCGAAGAAGTCGTCCGCATCCGGACCGGCGAGACCGGTATCGACGCCATCTAATCGGACCCGACACCTAGGGAGGTCGGGTTCAAATCGTGAGCTCTTGCGAGGAAGAAAAAAATATGACGACCGCAAACGATATTCTGAAACAGATCAAGGACAACGACGTCAAGTTCGTCGACCTGCGCTTCACCGATCCGAAGGGCAAGCTGCAGCACGTCACGATGGACATTGCCTGCGTCGACGAAGACATGTTCGCCGACGGCGTCATGTTCGACGGCTCCTCGATCGCCGGCTGGAAGGCCATCAACGAATCCGACATGGTGCTCATGCCGGATCCGGCCACCGTACACATGGACCCCTTCTTCGCCCAGTCGACGATGGTCATCCTTTGCGACATCCTTGATCCGGTCTCCGGCGAAGCCTACAACCGCGATCCGCGCGGCACCGCCAAGAAAGCCGAGGCCTATCTGAAGGCATCCGGCATCGGTGACACCGTCTTCGTGGGCCCGGAAGCCGAATTCTTCGTCTTCGACGACGTCAAGTACAAGGCCGATCCGTACAATACCGGCTTCAAGCTCGACTCGACCGAACTGCCGTCGAACGACGACACGGACTACGAGACCGGCAACCTTGGCCACCGTCCGCGCGTCAAGGGCGGCTATTTCCCGGTTCCGCCGATCGACAGCCTGCAGGACATGCGTTCCGAAATGCTGACGGTCCTTGGCGAAATGGGTGTCGTCGTTGAAAAGCACCACCATGAAGTGGCTGCTGCCCAGCACGAGCTCGGCATCAAGTTCGACGCGCTGGTGCGCAATGCCGACAAGATGCAGATCTACAAATATGTCGTGCATCAGGTTGCCAATGCTTATGGCAAGACCGCAACCTTCATGCCGAAGCCGATCTTCGGCGACAACGGCTCGGGCATGCATGTGCACATGTCGATCTGGAAGGACGGCAAGCCGACCTTCGCTGGCGACGAATATGCCGGCCTGTCGGAAAGCTGCCTCTTCTTCATCGGCGGCATCATCAAGCACGCCAAGGCGATCAACGCCTTCACCAACCCGTCGACCAATTCCTACAAGCGTCTGGTTCCGGGTTATGAAGCGCCGGTCCTGCTCGCCTATTCGGCGCGCAACCGTTCGGCATCGTGCCGCATTCCCTTCGGCTCCAACCCGAAGGCCAAGCGCGTCGAAGTCCGCTTCCCGGATCCGACTGCAAACCCCTACCTCGCCTTTGCCGCGATGCTGATGGCCGGCCTCGACGGTATCAAGAACAAGATCCATCCGGGCAAGGCCATGGACAAGGATCTGTATGACTTGCCGCCGAAGGAACTGAAGAAGATCCCGACCGTCTGCGGTTCCCTGCGCGAAGCGCTGGAAAGCCTCGACAAGGATCGCAAGTTCCTGACCGCCGGCGGCGTCTTCGACGACGACCAGATCGACAGCTTCATCGAGCTCAAGATGCAGGAAGTCATGCGCTATGAAATGACCCCGCACCCGGTCGAATACGACATGTACTACTCGGTCTGATCGACCGCGCAGCCCGTACAAGACGCCGGCGGAGATTTCCGCCGGCGTTTTTCGTTGCGGACGGAACCGTTTCGCTGAAAAAGCGCTTTCGCCAGGAGGTCTGCCGCGCTAGCTCTCGTAGAGATATTCCTCCGCGACAAGCGATCTCCCATGCCACCTCTTCCCCATTCTTCCGGTCCGCGCCTCCACGACTGGCTGCTCTTCCTGCTGGCGCCGGTCTTCTTCTCGTCGAACCTGATCTTCGGCCGGGGCATCTCCGGCGAAGTTGGCCCGTTCGCGACAGCGCTTCTGCGCTGGGTGGGTGCGGCGCTCCTGATGTCGCCCTTCCTCTGGCAGGAGCGGCAGGCCTGCCTCAATTTCGTCCGCCACCATACGGCTCTCTGGCTGACGCTCGGCATTCTCGGCATGGGCATATGCGGTGGTGTCGTCTATTGGGCGCTGACGCTGACGACGGCCTCCAACGCGACGCTGATCTACACGACCTCGTCGCTGTTCATCATCGTATTCCAGTGGCTGTTCCAGAGCCGTGCGATCACGCGGCTGGAAGTTTCGGGCATGGTGATCGCCTTTGCCGGTGTCGTCGCCATCGTGCTGAAGGGGCATCCCGAAGCACTGCTGCAACTGAGTTTCAATATTGGCGACCTCGCGATCCTCGTTGCGGCGATTGCCTTTGCCGCCTATTCGCTGCTTCTGCGACGTCCTTCGGTACGCGCCATGCCGCCATTGCCGCTGTTTGCCTTGCTGGCGCTCTCGGGCTCGATCGTCCTCATCCCGCCGGGGCTGGTCGAGATTGCAATGGGCGGCCCCCTGCCCGACACGGGCATGGAGTTCGCCAAGCTCGCCGGGATCATCCTGTTCGCCTCGATCGCCGCCTTTTACTGTTTCCAGCACGCGGTGCAGGTCTTCGGTCCGGGCATTGCCGGCATGACGCTCTATCTTATGCCACCGGTGTCGATCCTGATGGCGGTCGTCTTCCTCGCAGAACGGTTCGAGGCTTATCATGCGGTGGGGATCGTGCTGGTGACCGGCGGCCTCATTCTGGCGACCGCACCAGGACGCAAAACAGGCTAGGTATCGCAGGTGGAAATGACGTTACACACCATCCCTTGATTTCGCCGGGCTTTCTTCCCAAATATGGAAGGGAAAGGAAGTCAAGCCATGAAACAACGAAGCGCTAAATTTGGTATCGGGGATGTCGTACGGCACCGGGTTTTTCCGTTCCGCGGCGTGATCTTCGATGTTGATCCGGAGTTTGCGAATTCCGAGGAATGGTGGAATGCGATCCCGGCCGAAGTGCGGCCGCACAAGGATCAGCCCTTCTATCATCTGCTCGCGGAAAACGCCGAGACGGAATATGTGGCCTATGTGTCCGAGCAGAACCTCGAACGCGATCAGAGCCAGGAGCCGCTGCGCAATCCGCAGATCCAGCAGATCTTCGAACCGCAGCAGAGCGGCCAGTACAAGCCCAAGATGAACTTCGCGCACTGACGGTTCACATCCAGTCCAAACAGAAAAGCCCGCGTCGAGAACGACGCGGGCTTTTCTTTGTCACTTCAGAACCGAAGCGGTTCAGTTGCCCTGCTTGGCAGCGTTCTGGGCATCTGTAATTGCCTTGTTGCGCTCTTCCTGCTTCTTCTGCATGGCTTCCTGCAGGAGGCGCTGGCGCTCTTCGGCCTGCGACTGGGACATGGCCTCGCCATCGTAGGCGCCGGTAAAGCCGGAGAGCGGAATCTTGATCGGGTTCGGCGCGCGGCGGAAGTTGATCGAGGTGAATACGACCTCGCCACCCTTCTTCAGGCTGTCGACGATCGCATCCGTCAGCGGAATTTCGGCGGTGCAACGATCCGGCAGGCAGACGGCGTAGTCGAGCTTGGTGCCCTTGGCGCCATCGATCTGCATCAGGACGCCGGGCGGGATCAGACGCGCCGAGGGAACCGTCACCTGGAGCAGCTTGCGGTTGACCTTGCCTTCGACCGTGATCAGGCCAACGGCCGTGATCAGCTGGCCATTGGCGGCAACAAGCTGGTTCTGGACGACGCAGACGTCAGATTCTTCCTGCTTGGCGCAGGTCTTGAACCACTTCGCCTCGGAGGGAGCTGCGGCTTCCTGAGCCTGCGCGACAACCGGCATGGCGGTGGCAGCGAAGGACAATGCGAGTGCAGACACAGCCGTCCGCGTTGCGTTGCTAAGTTTGAACATCATACGTATTCCGTCTCCTGAAAACCCCTGTCGCGCGGACTTTTCTGCCGCGTCATTCACCGGTCGTGTGCCCTCACCTGTCGTTCAAATGAGGCAAATACATGACCCGGCGCTCCGGCTCACCTGTTACATTGTGGCGGCCGGAATATCCAGCGTTTCTTTGACGCCGGATCGACTCACGTCGCCTAAATCCCACCGGCTTGTGTTGGTTTTATGGTGATTGTGATAGCGTCCGCGCGATTTGCAGATTCCACACCGGGGAGGACCATGACCTTGCGCCGTCTCTTATTCAGCCTTTGCCTGCTGCCACTTGCGACCGCGGCCCAAGCGGAGCCCGTGCACGGGATCGCAATGCATGGCGAACCAGCCCTCTCCTCCGACTACACACACTTTCCCTATGTGAAGCCGGATGTGAAAAAGGGCGGCAAGGTGAACTACGGCGTTGTTGGCACTTTCGACGCCCTGAACCCCTTCGTCCTCAAGGGGATGCGGACCACGGCACGCGGCGTCTGGGATCCCGAATTCGGCAATCTGCTCTACGAACCGCTGATGACGCGTTCAGCCGACGAGCCCTTCACCCTCTACGGCTTGCTTGCCGAGAGCGTGGAGTGGGATGCGGACCGCAGCTACGTGCAGTTCAACATCAATCCGCAGTCCAGGTGGCATGACGGCAAGCCGGTCACCCCGGATGATGTGATCTTCACCTTCGAACTCTTGCGCGACAAGGGGCGCCCGCCTTTCAATGGGCGACTGACTGCGGTCGACAAGATGGAGAAAGTCGGCGAGCACGGGGTGAAATTCACCTTCAACGAGAAGGCGAACCGCGAGACCCCTCTCATCTTCGCTTCTGCCACGCCTATCCTCCCCAAGCATGCGATCGATCCTGCCACCTTCGATCAGGGCGGGCTCGCCATCCCCGTCGGTTCGGGTCCTTACAAAATCAAGGATCTGAAGCCCGGCGAGAAGGTCACCTGGGCGCGCGACCCCGATTACTGGGGCAAGGACCTGCCATCGAAGGTCGGCTTCGACAACTACGACGAGATCACGGTCACCTATTTCCTTCAGGAAGCCACTCTGTTCGAGGCCTTCAAGAAGGGTGATATCGACATCTACCCGGATGGTGACGCCAATCACTGGCAGCGGGCCTATGACTTCCCGGCCGCGCAAAATGGCGATGTGGTGAAGGAAGCCTTCAAGCCGGGCCTGCCGGCAGGCATGCTGGGCTTCGTCTTCAACACACGCCGGCCGGCTTTCGCCGATGTGAAGGTGCGCGAGGCGATCAATACGGCCTTCGACTTCGAATGGCTGAACAAGACGCTCTATGGCGGCGTCTTCACCCGCACCCAAAGCTACTGGCAAAACTCGGCGCTCGGCGCCTATGGCAATGCCGCCGACGACAGGGAACTGGCTCTGCTGGGCGCGACCAAGGACGCCCTGCCGCCTGAAATCCTTGCGGGGACCTATACCCAGTCGGCGACCGACGGTTCGGGCGGTGACCGCAAGGCGCTTGGCAAGGCCGTAAAGCTGTTTGGCGAGGCGGGCTACAAGATCCAGGGTGGCAAGATGCTGGATGCCAGCGGCAACCAGCTTGCCTTTGAAGTAATGACGCAGAACGAGGGCCAGGAGAAAATGGCGCTGGCCTTCCAGCGCACGCTGAAGCTGATCGGCGTCGACATGGCGATCCGCACCGTCGACGACGCCCAGTATCAGGCGCGCTCAAACAGCTTCGACTACGACATGATCATCAAGGCCTATACCTCTTCGCTGTCGCCGGGCGCAGAGCAGGTCAACCGCTGGGGTTCGGTGTCGAGGGACGCGCAGGGCAGCTTCAACTATGCCGGCGTTGCCGATCCCGATATCGACCGGATGATGGAGGCTCTGCTGCAGGCCCGCGACCCCGCCGACTTCCAGGCAGCCGTGCGTGCCTATGACCGGCTGCTCGTTGCCGGACATTACGTCGTGCCGCTCTATCATATCGGTGAGCAGTGGGTGGCCCGCTGGAAGCATATCGGGCGACCGGAGGCGGCTCCTCTCTACGGCTATCAGCGCCCGACCTGGTTCGACGCGCGCGCCCAGTAAACCTCACGCGTTTGACGCTGTGTTTTCGGGCCGGAGCTTGTCTCCGGCCTGCATTGCTTTAAGTGACAGGCATATCTCTGCCAGGAAAGGACACCCTCATGGACCGCATCACCATCGACCTCGTATCCGACGTGGTCTGCCCCTGGTGCTATCTCGGCAAGGCCCGGCTGGAGCTCGCAATTGCCGAAGTGCAGGACGAGGTCAGTGTCGACATCAACTGGCGCCCATATCAGCTCAATCCCGATTTTCCGCCCGAAGGTGTCGACCAGCAGGTCGCGCTCGCCAAGAAGCTCGGCGGCAAGGACAAGATGGACCAGGCGCATGCGCATCTGAAGTCGCTCGGCGCCGAGGTCGGCATCGATTTCGATTTCGACGCAATCAAGGTCGGGCCGAACACGCTCGACGCGCACCGGCTGATCCACTGGGCCGGACAGGAAAGCCGCGAGACGCAGACTCGCGTCGTCGATCTGCTGTTCAAGGCGAATTTCGAACAAGGCCGCAATATCGGCGATCCCAATGTGCTGCTCGACATTGCAGCAGATGCAGGGTTGTCACGCCCCGTGATCGAATCGCTGCTGTCAGGCGATGCCGACGTGAGCCACGTTCTGTCCGAGGTGGAAGCGGCCAAGCAGATGGGCGTCAACGGCGTGCCGTTCTTCATCTTCGACCAACAATATGCCGTGAGCGGCGCCCAGCCGCCGGCGGAACTCGCCAATGCCTTGCGCGAAATCGCCAAGGCGAAGGCCGAGGCCCTGCGCAATCTGAATTGACGGTTAGCGCGAACACTCGTATCCCGGTGAGGTTACCTCCTCCCCGGGATTATCACCTTGTCCGCCGACACCACCTTCAAGGGCGTCCTTTTCGCCTTTATCTGCTTTGCCGCCTATTCCTTCAGTGATGGTGCCGTGAAACTGGTGGAGGGGCGCGTGCCGGCCTTCGAGGCCGGCTTCATCGGCAGCCTGTTCGGCTTCGTTGCCATCCCCTTCCTGATGAAGCGGGGCGACCGCTATACGGATCTGGTGCGCAGCACGAACTGGCCGCTCTGGGGCCTGCGCTTCGTCTGCTCTGCGGTCGGAACGGTCGGCAGCATCATTGCCTTTACCCAGCTTTCGATGGCCGAGGCCTTCTGCCTGATCTTCCTGCTGCCGAGCTTTGCGACGATCATGTCGGTGATCTTCCTCAAGGAAGAGGTGGGCATGAAACGCTGGGCAGCCGTCCTGATCGGCTTCCTTGGCGTGCTCGTGGTCTTGAGACCGGGCTTCCGTGAGTTGCAGGTGGGACATCTGGCAGCGCTGGTCTCGGGCTTTGCCGGCGCCGTCACGATCATCATCTTCCGGGCCATGGGACCGCAGGAGAAGAACATCTCGCTCTATGGCGCCGGCCTCCTCGGCAGCGTGATCATCTGCGCCGTCTTCTCGCTACCGGACTTCCAGGCGCCCGGCGGCCATGACCTGATATTGCTGGCCGCCTTCGGCCTTCTGGCAGCCATTGGCAATATCTTCATGATGCTGGCCTCGTTTTATGCCCCCGCCCCGATTGTCGGGCCGATCCAGTACAGCCAGATGCTCTGGGCGATTCTGCTCGGCTATCTCGTCTTCGGAGACAAGGTCGACTGGCCGATGGGCCTCGGCATCGTGCTGATCGTCGGCTCAGGTCTCCTGACGCTGATCCGCGAGCGCAAGCGCGACACGCCGCTCCCGCCGCCGGTGGCCGGCAAGTCGGATGCAGCGCTGGCGATCAAGCCGGACCAAGGGGACACCTGATAACCAAGCGGTTCAGGCGAGGCTGCGCGCCTCAACCCGCCTTCGCCAGCTCCGCCAGCTGCGTCATCACCACAGCCGCTCCCGACAGCCGCTTTTCCGGTGTCGGCAGGTCACGGGTGAGGAATACCGAGTGGTCAGGCCTGATCTTCGCCATCGTTCCCTGCTTGGCGATGTAGCCGACCAGCGCTGCCGGATTGGGGAATTGCTTGCCACGGAACTGGACGACGACGCCCTTGGGGCCTGCTTCCAGCTTCTCGACATTGGCCTTGCGGCAAAGCGCCTTGATATAGACGACCTTCAACAGGTGCTGGACCTCGACCGGCATCGGGCCGAAACGGTCGATCATCTCGGCGCCGAAGGCGTCGATCTCGTTCAGTTCGGTGATCTCGCCGAGGCGACGATAGAGGCCGAGCCGGAGGTGCAGATCGGGCACATAGTCGTCCGGGATCATGACTGACGTGCCGACCTGGATCTGCGGAGACCAGCCGGTGTCGTGGATCTCGTCGACGCCCTTCACCTCGGCGACGGCCTCTTCCAGCATCTGCTGGTAGAGCTCGAAACCGACTTCCTTGATATGGCCGGACTGTTCCTCGCCCAAGAGATTGCCCGCGCCGCGGATATCGAGGTCGTGGCTTGCGAGCTGGAAGCCGGCACCGAGCGTGTCGAGCGACTGCAGGACCTTCAGGCGACGTTCGGCGCCCGTGGTGAGCACCTTGTTGACCGGGAGCGTGAGCAGCGCGAAGGCGCGCACCTTGGAGCGGCCGACGCGGCCACGGATCTGATAGAGCTGGGCGAGACCGAACATGTCGGCGCGGTGCACGATCAGCGTATTGGCCGTGGGCACATCGAGGCCGGATTCGACGATGGTCGTCGACAGCAGCACGTCGTAGCGGCCATCGTAGAAGGCGTTCATGATGTCTTCAAGTTCGCCCGCTGCCATCTGGCCATGGGCGATGGCGACCTTCAGCTCCGGCACATTCTCATCGAGAAAGCTCTTGACGTCCGCGAGATCGGAGAGGCGCGGGCAGACATAGAAGCTCTGGCCACCGCGATAATGCTCGCGCATCAGGGTTTCGCGGATCACGAGCGGATCGAAAGGCGAGATGAAGGTGCGGACCGCCATGCGGTCGACCGGCGGCGTGGTAATGAGCGACAGTTCGCGCACACCGGTCATGGCAAGCTGCAGGGTGCGCGGGATCGGGGTAGCGGACAGGGTCAGGACGTGCACGTCTGACTTCAGCTCCTTCAGCCGTTCCTTGTGCTTGACGCCGAAATGCTGCTCCTCGTCGATGATGAGGAGGCCGAGATTGGCGAAGTTGACGCCGGTGCCGAGCAGCGCATGCGTGCCGACGACGATGTCGGTCTTGCCGTCAGCTACTTCCTTCTTGACGAGATTCAGTTCCTTGGTACCGACGAGGCGCGAGGCTTGCTGGATGCGGATCGGCAGGCCACGGAAACGTTCGGAGAAGGTCTTGAAGTGCTGGCGGGCCAGCAGCGTTGTCGGTACGACCACGGCCACCTGGATGCCGTTCATGGCGGCAATGAAGGCAGCGCGAAGCGCCACTTCCGTCTTGCCGAAGCCGACGTCGCCGCAGACCAGGCGGTCCATCGGGCGACCGGCGCCGAGGTCGGAGCGGACGGATTCGATCGCGGTTTCCTGGTCTTCCGTCTCGTCATAGGGGAAACGGGCGGCGAATTCGTCGTAGAGTCCTTCCTGGGTGGTCAGCACTGGCGCAGTTCGGGTCATGCGCTCGGCAGCGATACGGATCAGCGCACCGGCCATGTCGAGCAGGCGCTTCTTGAGCTTTGCCTTGCGCATCTGCCAGGCGCCGCCACCGAGCTTGTCGAGCTGCACTTCCGTCGCCTCGCCGCCGTAACGCGAGAGGAGGTCGATGTTTTCGACCGGCAGGAAGAGCTTGGCGTCGTCGGCGTAGCGCAGTTCGAGGCAGGCATGCGGTGCGCCGGCTGCTTCGATCGTGCGCAGGCCGACGAAGCGGCCGATGCCGTGTTCGGCATGCACGACAACAGAGCCCTCGTCGATGCCTGCCACTTCCGAGATGAAATCGGCGGCGCGCTTGCGGCGCTTGGAGCGGCGGACCATGCGATCGCCGAGAATGTCCTGCTCGCCGATGATGACGAGATCGGTCGTCTCGAAACCACCTTCGAGGCTCAGGACTGCGGTCCCCGCCTCGCCCTTCTTGAGCTTGTCGACATCCTTGAGGGCAGCGACAGGCACGAGCCTTTCCAGGCCATGTTCGTTCAGCACCTGCAGCAGGCGATCGAGCGATCCTTCAGACCAACCTGACACGATGACCCTGGCGCCGGCTGCGCGCTTGTCGGCGATATAGGTAACGGCCTGGCCGAAGACGTTGGCTCGGTTGCCTTCTTCGCTCGCCTCATTGGCGGACTTTGCCCAACGCGGGGTCGGACGGGCCTTCACCTCAATGACGATACGGCTCTCGCCGCCGTGTTCGGCAAAGGGGGTGATGCGAATCGGGTCGAAGGCGTCGAGACTGGCGCCGAATTCAGCCGATCCGAGATAGAGGCGCTCCGGCGGCACCGGCTTGTAGGGCGTGCCCTGGGCGAGATGGCCCTTGCCGGGGGTCGCCGAATTCAGACGCGCTTCGTAATAGTCACGGATCAGCTTGGCGCGTTCCTCGGCTGCCTCACGTACCGTATGGTCGGTGACCAGACGGAAGCCTTTGATATAGTCGAAGACGCTTTCCAGCCTGTCGTGGAAGAGCGGCAACCAATGCTCCATGCCGGCATAGCGACGGCCTTCGGAGACGGCGGCATAAAGCGCGTCGTCGCGCGTGGCCGCGCCGAACAGCGACAGATAGTTCTTGCGGAACCGGCTGATCGTCTCAGGCGTCAGCGTGACTTCGCTCATCGGGTTCAGGTCGAGGGAGCGGACCTGACCGATGGTACGCTGGTTCGCCGGATCGAAGGAACGGATGCTTTCGAGCGTATCGCCGAAGAAGTCGAGGCGTACTGGCTCTTCCGAGCCAGGCACGAAGACGTCGAGGATACCACCACGCACGGCGAATTCGCCGACTTCGCGCACGGTCGCGACGCGGTCGAAACCGTTGCGCTCCAGGCGGGCGGCGATGTCGTCCATGCGCAGCTGGTTGCCGGGACGGGCCGAAAAGCCCAGGCTTTCGATGGTCTCAGCCGGTGCCAGCTTCTGCAGCATCGCATTGACGGTCACCAGAATGATTGCCGGATGGGACTTGTGGCTGAGCGCAATCAGGCCCGACAGGGCCGAGAGGCGGCGCGCCGAGACGTCTGCCGAGGGTGACACACGGTCGTATGGCAGGCAGTCCCAGGCCGGCAGGCTCAGAACCGGGATGTCGGGGGCTGCGAAGCTCAGCGTCTGTTCGATGTTTTGCAGCCGCTGGCCGTCGGAGACGACATAGGCCACGGGCTTTCCCTCGCGCGCGAGTTCAGCCAGGATGAAGGCATCCATGCCGTCGGGCACATGGGAGAGCGTCAGGGCGGATTGCGCAGCGACAATCCGCTTCACATCGATCAGAGACATAATCGGTTACTTTGCAGCGGTTTCTTCGCCCGTGACCGGTGAGAAATCCGGCCGGAGGGCGGCAATGCGTTCGAACAGGGGCGTCTGGAGATGGGCGGGAACTGGATCAGCGCCGGTGATGTAGCGGACGAGGTCGTTGTCCTCCTCTGCCATGATGCGCTCAAGCTCGTCGAGATCCGCATCGGAAAGCTCCGCGATATGGGCCTCGCAGAACTGGCCAAGCATCAGGTCCATTTCCCGGATGCCGCGATGCCAGCAGCGGAACAGGATGCGCCGACGGCGCGGATCGAGGTCGGCACTGCTTTTCACCAGTCCAGTCATCTTGGCATCCTTCCAATTCCTGCGCCTCTATAGAGCAGCAGCCGGCAATTGTCAGCTTGCCAAACCGGCATATTGCGAGGCATTTTGCCCCCATCATGCGTTCCCACCTTCTCGATCCCCTCTTTGCCTCCGTGGCTTCGCTCAGCGGAGTTGGTCCCAAGCTCGCCCAGCTTCTCGCAACCCTGCTCGGGCGCGAGGACGCGGATGATGCGCGGGTCGTTGACCTGCTCTTCCTCGCGCCACACCGGCTGATCGACCGGCGTCACCAACCCGGCATCGCCCATGCGAGCCAGGGCTCGCTGGTGACCATCACCGGCCGGGTTGACCGCCACCAACCGCCGCCACCGGGCAAGAACAACATGCCCTACCGGATCTTCCTGCATGACGAGACTGGGGAACTGGCCCTCACCTTCTTCCGGGTCAAGGGGAACTGGCTGGAAAAGGCGCTGCCGGTCGACGAAATCGTGATGGTTTCCGGCAAGGTCGACTGGTTCAACGGCCGGCCATCCATGGTTCACCCAGACCTCATGGTAAAGGCGAGCGAGGCGGAGAACCTGCCGCTGGTCGAACCGGTCTATCCGCTGACGGCGGGGCTTGGCCCGAAGGTGTTGCGCAAGGCTGTCGAATCCGCAGTCGAGAAGATGCCGGATCTTGCCGAATGGGTCGATGCGACGCTCGCGGCCAAACAGGGATTTGCCAGCGTACGCGACAGCCTCGTGGCTCTCCACAATCCGCGCGACGAGAAGGACATCGACCCGCAGGCCCCTGCCCGCCGCCGTCTCGCCTATGACGAATTCCTCGCTGGCCAGGTGTCGCTTGCCCTGGTCCGACAGAAACTCCGGCGTGTGCCGGGCGTGCCGATCAGGCCAACAGGTGAATTGAGCGGCAAGATCCGCGCCGCCCTGCCCTTTAAACCGACCAATAGCCAGGTTGCCGCGATCGAGGACATCCTGAAGGACATGGCAACGGACCAGCGCATGCTTCGGCTGGTTCAGGGCGACGTCGGCGCCGGCAAGACGCTCGTTGCGCTGTTTGCCATGGCCGCCGCGGTGGAAGCCGGCGGGCAAGCCGTGCTGATGGCGCCGACGGAAATTCTGGCGCGGCAGCATCATGCGACGCTCGCCAAGCTCGGCGCACCGGCTGACCTGAAAATCGATGTTCTCACGGGGCGAACCAAGGGCAAGGAACGCGAGGCGATCCTCGAGCGCATTGCCTCAGGCGAGGCGCAGATCGTCATCGGGACACATGCATTGTTCCAGGATGCCGTCATCTACAAAAACCTGACGCTCGCCGTGGTCGACGAGCAGCATCGTTTCGGCGTGCATCAGCGGCTGAGGCTGACCTCCAAGGGGATTTCCCCGCATATGCTGGTCATGACGGCCACACCGATCCCCCGCACGCTGGTGTTGGCCGCCTTCGGCGATATGGACGTCTCCAAGCTCACGGAGAAGCCAGCGGGTCGCAAGCCGATCCAGACGGTGACCGTGCCGACCGAACGGGTGCCCGATGTCATCGAACGACTGCGTTCCGCCATTGCCGAGGGCAAGAAGGCCTATTGGATCTGCCCGCTGGTCGAGGAAACGGAAGACAGCGAACTGATGTCGGCGGAGGAGCGACACGCGGTGCTGGCGCAGTTCATCAAGTCCCCGATCGGCCTCGTGCACGGGCGGATGAGCGGGCCGGAAAAAGATGCCGCCATGCTCGCCTTCAAGAATGGCGAGACTCGGTTGCTGGTCGCCACCACGGTGGTCGAGGT
This sequence comes from Rhizobium sp. 'Codium 1', assembly GCF_020889605.1. Taxonomy (NCBI): domain Bacteria; kingdom Pseudomonadati; phylum Pseudomonadota; class Alphaproteobacteria; order Hyphomicrobiales; family Rhizobiaceae; genus Rhizobium; species Rhizobium sp. 'Codium 1'. The sequence goes on along the minus strand of NZ_JAJGPW010000004.1, from coordinate 87,699 downwards.
TGGCGTCGATGTGCCCGATGCGACGATCATGGTGATCGAACATGCGGAGCGTTTCGGGCTCGCCCAGTTGCACCAGTTGCGCGGCCGTGTCGGGCGTGGCGACGAAGCGTCGAGCTGCATTCTTCTCTACAAGGGCCCGCTTGGCGAAACCGGCAAGGCGCGGCTGTCGATCCTGCGCGATTCGGAAGACGGCTTTCTGATCGCCGAGGAGGATCTGAAGCTGCGTGGCGAAGGTGAGTTGCTGGGAACCCGCCAGTCAGGAACGCCAGGCTTCAAGATCGCCAGCCTCGAACACCATGGCGACCTGCTGGAAATCGCCCGCAAGGATGCGGCCTACCTTCTGGATCGTGATCCGGAGCTGACCTCGGAGCGCGGAGAGGCCGTCAGGACGCTGCTCTATCTGCACCGCCGCGACGAGGCGATCCGCTTCCTGCATGCAGGGTGACGCAAGACGTGTTCAGGAGCGGCCGGCGCGCTTGGGCGGCTCGACCGGATTTTCCGCGTCAAGATCCTGGAACGCAGCCATGACATCGGATGCCGTGGGCTTGTAGTCCGGCGTCACCAGTCCAGCCGAGATCAACAGCTTCACCCCCTCCTCCGGGCTCATGTCGAGGAGCATCAACTTGCTGCGCGGCACGAACATCAGGAAGCCGGCGGTCGGGACTGGCGTCGGCGCGAGGAAGACGGCGACCATTTCATCGCCGTCCTGGTTGAGCCTGGCGGCAATCTCGCCCTTGGCGTCTGTGGAGACGAAAACCAGCGCCCAGGTCCCGGCGCGCGGAAATTCGATCAGGCCGACCTTCTTGAAGGAATTGCCCTGCTCCTTCAGCACGGTCTCGAAGATCTGCTTGGTGCTCTTGTAGACGGTACGCACCAAAGGCATCCGGTTGAGGATGTTCTCGCTATAGGCGACGATCGAACGGCCGATCAGGTTTCGGCCCAGAAAACCGACAAGCGTGATGAAGAGGATGGCGATCAGCAGACCTGTGCCGGGAACGGCAAACTTCAGATAGGCCTCCGGATTGTAGCGGTCCGGAAGGTAGGGCTTCACCCAGCTGTCGGCCCAGCGGATGAAAGTCCAGGTCAGATAGACGGTGATCGCCATAGGCGCGCAGATGATCAGGCCGGTCAGGAAGTTGTTCCTGAGCCGCGTCGCCATCGAAATCCTGTCAGAACCTTCGCTCATGCCCACCGTCATTGTGCAGCGCCGTAACACTTGGACAATGACGGAGCGTCAAGGGCGGCGCAAGAGCAAGAATTCGGGCGGTCGCCTCTCCGTCAGATCATTCACTCGACCGTGACCGACTTGGCCAAGTTGCGCGGCTGGTCGACATCCGTGCCCATGAAGACGGCCGTGTGGTAGGCGAGCAGCTGGATCGGGATCGAATAGACCATGGGGGAGATGATTTCCGCCACCGATGGCAGCACGATTGTCGCCATGGTCTCCAGCTTCGAGGCGGCAGCCCCCTTGTCGTCGGTGATGAAGATGATACGGCCACCACGGGCCGCCACTTCCTGCATGTTCGACACGGTCTTTTCGAAGAAGCGGTCGAAGGGTGCAATCACGATGACCGGCATGTTCTCGTCGATCAGGGCGATCGGGCCGTGCTTCAGTTCGCCGGCAGCATAACCCTCTGCGTGGATATAGGAGATTTCCTTGAGCTTGAGTGCCCCTTCGAGCGCCAACGGATAGCTGGTGCCGCGGCCGAGATAGAGCACGTCCTTGAACTTGGAGAGATCGCGCGACAGCGCCTCGATCTGCGGCTGCACCAAGTTCAGCACCTGGCTCATGATGCGCGGCATTTCGGCCAGGCTCTTCACGAGCTGTTTTTCCTCGTCCTCGGTCAAGGTGCCACGCGCGCGACCGGCGGCAATCGCCAGCGAGGCAAGAACTGCGAGCTGGCACGTAAATGCCTTGGTCGATGCAACGCCGATTTCGGGCCCTGCCAGAATTGGGAAGACGGCATCCGCTTCGCGCGCGATCGTCGATTCCTTGACGTTTACGACGGCACCGATCTTCAGGCCGTTGTCGCGGCAGTAGCGCAAGGAAGCGAGCGTGTCTGCGGTCTCGCCAGACTGGGAGATGAAGAGAGCGGCCTGATCCTTCGAGAGCGGCATCTCGCGATAGCGGAATTCGGAGGCGACATCGATCTCGACCGGCAGGCGGGCATAGCGCTCGAACCAGTATTTTCCGACGAGGCCCGCCAGATAGGCCGTGCCGCAGGCGGAGATGGCAAGACCGCGCAGGTTGGCGAAATCGATTTCAGCCGCCGTATCACGCACCCTGTGCTCGGCGAGATCCACGTAGTAGGAGAGCGCGTGGGAGATGACCTCCGGCTGCTCGTAGATTTCCTTCTCCATGAAGTGACGATGGTTGCCCTTGTCGATCATGTAGGCGCTGGCCGAAGAAATCTGGACAGGACGATCGACCGGGTTACCGTCCATGTCGAAGATGTGAGCGCCCTGCTTGCCGATGACGGCCCAGTCGCCGTCGTGCAGATAAGAGATGCGATTGGTAAAGGGCGAGAGCGCGATGGCGTCGGAGCCCAGAAACATCTCGCCATCGCCGAAGCCGATGGCAAGCGGCGGGCCGGAGCGGGCTGCCATGATCGTCGAGGGATCATCCTCAAAGATAACGGCAAGCGCATAGGCGCCCGTCACGTGGCGCAGCATCTCGTGCATGGCTTCGCGGCGGCCGAGATCCTGGCGCCTGTACTTGGCAAGCAACTGGGCGACTACTTCCGTGTCGGTCTGGGTGGTGAAGGCGGCGCCTTCGGCCGCCAATTCGTCCCTGATCTCGGAGAAGTTCTCGATAATGCCGTTGTGGACGACGGCGACGCCGTCGACGAAATGGGGGTGGGCGTTCGTTTCGTTCGGCACGCCATGGGTGGCCCAGCGGGTATGGGCAATCCCGATATTGCCTGCAAGCGGATCACCCGCGAGCTTGGTTTCGAGATTGAAGAGCTTGCCTTCGGCGCGGCGACGATCGAGCTTGCCATCGTTGATCGTGGCGACACCGGCGGAATCATAGCCGCGATACTCGAGCCGCTTCAACGCGTCGACCAGACGCTCCGCCACGGGCTGGTTACCGACGATGCCGACGATGCCGCACATGCAATTCTCCGTTTCATATCGTTCTCGCGGACTGTTCCTAGCGGTTCCGCCGCAATAGGCAATCGCACGACAGGTCAAATTGCGTTTCGTCTCGTAATGCAACGCAGCATAACAAGCGGTGAAGTCTGGTCTGACGCCGTTACTTGCCGGCCTTCTTGGCCGCCTTGATTGCCAGGTTTCGCTCGCGAATGACTGCGGCACGACCAGCCTTCATCTCCTGGCGTGCGCGACCGAAGGCGAGCGCATCGGCTGGCACATCCTTGGTGATGACGCTGCCGGAGGCGATCAGTGCTCCGTCTCCAATCGAGACGGGAGCGACGAGGGATGAATTGGAGCCGATGAAGGCCCCTGCTCCAATCCGCGTCTCGTGCTTGTTCACGCCATCATAGTTGCAGGTAATCGTGCCGGCACCGATGTTGGCCTCGGCCCCCACAATGGCATCGCCTATGTAGGTCAGGTGGTTGACCTTGGCGCCGCGGCCAATCTCGGCCTTCTTCACCTCGCAGAAATTGCCGACTTTGGAGCCTTCGGCAAGGTTCGCACCGGGACGCAGGCGGGCGAAGGGTCCAACGCTCGCGCCGGCTGACACATGGGCGCCTTCGAGATGCGAGAAGGCGTGGATGACAGCGCCGCCTTCGACGGTAACACCGGGTCCGAACACGACGTTCGGCTCGATGAGGGCATCCTGGCCAATCACCGTGTCGTGGCTAAGGAAGACGGTCTCCGGCGCGATCATCGTCACGCCCGAGACCATCAATTCGTGGCGGCGGCGCTCCTGCCAGAGCCGCTCGATTGCCGCAAGCTCGGCACGGTTGTTACAGCCGGTCAGTTCGCTCTCGGGCGCATCGACGGCGACCGCCCTGCCGCCCAGGGAACGCGCGATCTCGACGAGGTCTGTCAGGTAGAATTCACCCTTGGCATTGCTGTTGCCGATCCGGCTCAGGAGATCGAGCGCTTTATGGCCGTTGATTGCCATGAGGCCGCTGTTGCACCAGGTGATGGCGCGCTCGGCATCGGTCGCGTCCTTTTCCTCGCGAATTGCAATCAGCTCGCCATTGTCCACCAGCAAACGGCCGTAACCTGTCGGATTCATCGTGTGGAAGCCGATGACCGCGACATCCGCGCCACCAGCCAGCGCTTCACGGGCCGCCTTGAGCGGGCCGGCGGTAATCAGAGGTACATCGCCATAGGCGACGAGAACTTCGTCGTAACCGCGAGCAATTGCGTCGCGGGCCATGAGAACGGCATGGCCGGTGCCGAGGCGCTCCGTCTGCAGGACGCTCTCGAGAGTGAGTTCGCCGATCTTTGCCGCCGCCTCGACCCTGTCGGCATCTCGCCCGAGCACAAGAGCCACATCCGAGACCCCGCTGGCTGCGATCGAGCCCATAACATGGGCAATCATCGGTCGTCCCCCGACAGGGTGCAGCACCTTGGACATCGAGGACTTCATCCGGGTGCTGTCGCCGGCAGCAAGGACGATGGCAAGGCATGTGCGGGTCATGGTTGGCTCCGGGCATGAGAAACGCGATTCTCACTAACGCCCGCGACGCAGGGCTGCAAGACCGGCGTTCGACGTCAGGTCCGATTGGTGGACGCGTCGACGGCCCTCAGGGCCGTGATGCGGCCGAGCTGAACGACCTTCTCCGTCGCAGCCCGTGCGGCGTCTGCATCCTTCTGCTCGATTGCATCAACGATTGCCAGATGGGTATCGATGATTGTCTCGCCCCGGCCTGCGAGTTTCGGGTCGAAGGCCAGCGTGAATGCGCCGTCGAGAGCAGCCTTCAGGAAGCCGATCATGCTTTCGAGAAAGGGATTGGCACCGGCCAGGACCAGCAGCACATGGAAGCGCAGGTCAGCCTCCACCTGGCTCTGCCAGTCGAGGTCTTTGGCGCCGAGCAGGTTTGCGTAGCGTCGCAATTCGGCGCAGTCCTCGGGCGTTGCCCGCAGCGCGGCATAGGCCGCCGAGGCCGGCTCGAAGACCAGGCGGACGTCATAGAGATAATCGATGAACTCGCGGGTCACGCCGGCCTTGAAATGCCAGCGAAGCACGTCTTCGTCGATCAGGTTCCAATGGCAGCGATCGGTCACCCTCGTTCCGACACGTGACTTCGCGACGACCAGGCCCTTGGCCGTCAGCGTCTTCATGGCCTCGCGCAAGACGGAACGCGACACGTCGAACTGGGATTCCAGCTCGCTGTCGCCGGGCAGCGGTTCGCCGATCTCGAACTGCCCGCCGACGATTGCCAGGCCGAGCTGATCCACCACCCGCGCATGGCTGGTGCGAAGGTTTGTTACGACCCTCAGATCCCGAACTTCATCCTTGCGCATCCGTCACCAGTCCCTGCTTTATCATGGGACGGCTTGTTATAGGAAACAGCAAAGATCGTGAAGTGAGTATCTGAGAATTTTCCAATTCACGGAAACACTTAAAAGAAAGGGCGCCAAAGGCGCCCTTTCCACAGGTCTGAACCGCAGAGCTTACTGCGGAAGCTTGTCGTCTACACCTTCGATATAGAAGTTCATGCCGAGGATCGTGCCGTCATCCGCAGACTCACCTTCCTTCAGCCAGGCCGAACCGTCCTGCTTGTTGATCGGGCCGGTGAAGGGCTTGAGTTCACCCGACTTGATCTTGGCTTCGCTATCCATGGCCATTTCCTTCACGTCGTCAGGCATGTTCGTATAGGCCGCCATCGACAGGATACCGTCCTTCAGGCCATCGAAGGTCTGGACGGAGGTCCAGGTGCCGTCGAGAACGGCCTGGGTCCGCTTGATGTAGTAAGGCGCCCAGGTGTCGACGATGGCGCTGAGCTGCGCGGTCGGGCCGGCGGCGATCATGTCGGAAGCCTGACCGAAAGCCTTGAGACCACGCTCTTCGGCGACCTGCATCGGGGCTGTCGTGTCGGTGTGCTGTGTCAACACATCGACGCCCTGGTCGAAGAGAGCCTTGGCGGCATCAGCTTCCTTGCCCGGATCGAACCAGGTGTTGACCCAGATCACCTTCAGCTTGAACTCGGGGTTTACCGTACGCGCGCCGTGCAGGAAGGCATTGATGCCGGCAACGACTTCCGGGATCGGGAAGGAGGCGATGTAGCCGGCAACGCCGGTCTTCGAGATCTTTCCGGCAATCTGGCCATTGATGAAGCGGCCTTCATAGAAGCGCGAGTTGTAGGTGGCGACATTGTCGGCGGTCTTGTAGCCGGTCGCATGTTCAAACTTCACGTCCGGAAACTTTTCGGCGACCTTGAGCGTCGCGTCCATGAAGCCGAAGGAGGTTGTGAAGACCATGGCGCAGCCAGAACGGGCCATGCGTTCGATCGCACGCTCGGCATCCGGGCCTTCCGGAACGTTTTCGAGGTAAGGCGTTTCGATCTTGTCGCCGAAATGCTCCTGCAGCTGCTGGCGGCCGATGTCGTGGGCCTGGGTCCAGCCACCGTCGGTCTTGGAGCCCACGTGCACGAAGCAGACCTTCGTCTTGTCCTGGGCTGCTGCCGGCGCCGCGACGCCGACGATGGCGGCTGCCGAAGCAGCAAGCACGAGGAGGATGTTTTTCATGATTTACCCCTGTTGGTTTGGTTGAACTTTTGTTTTCTTTATCGATCCGGCACGAAAGGCTTGCCGAGGCAGGCCGGCGTGTTGATCAGCGTCGTGCGGCGATTATGCGAGATGATGATCAGCACGACAATGGTCGCCGCATAAGGCAGCGCGGACAGAAACTGTGACGGCAGGCCGATCCCGAGTGCCTGGGCGTGGAGCTGGCCAATTGTGACGGCACCGAAGAGATAGCCACCTGCCAGGAGACGCCACGGGCGCCAAGCCGCAAACACGACAAGCGCGAGCGCGATCCAGCCGCGACCCGCCGACATGTTCTCGACCCATTGCGGCGTGTAGACCAGCGACAGCTGCGCGCCAGCCAAACCGGCGCAGGCGCCACCGAACATCACGGCGAGATAGCGCGTGCGGATGACCGAAAGCCCCAGCGTGTGCGCCGAACCATGGCTGTCGCCGATGGCGCGCAGCTTCAGGCCGGAGCGGCTCTTGAACAGATACCAGTTCACGCCAGCCACCAGGAGGATGGAGAGGTAGAAGAACAGGTCCTGAGCAAAGAGGATCGGGCCGACAACCGGGATGTCCGACAGAAGCGGAATCACGATCGGCTGCATCTTCACACCCGGTACGCCGACGACACCTTCCCCGACCATGCCGGACACCCCGAGACCGAGAATGGTCAGCGCCAGTCCGGTCGCGACCTGGTTGGCGACCAGCGTCAGGGTAAGGAAGCCAAAGAGCAGGGAAAAGGCGGCGCCACTTGCAACGCCCGCGAGAAGGCCGACATACGGGGATCCCGTCATGTTGGTCGCGATGAAGGCGCAGACGGCGCCGATGATCATCATGCCCTCGACGCCGAGATTGAGCACGCCCGAGCGTTCGGTCACCAGTTCGCCCATGGCGGCGATCACGAGGGGGGTCGAGGCGGTAATGACGGTCAGCAGGATGGCTTCGAACATGGTCATGCCCCCTTTGCCGACGCGTTGCGGGCCCGATCGAAGACAAGGCGCACCTTGTAGAGGATCAGTGTGTCACAAGAGAGCACGAAGAAGAGCAGCAGGCCCTGAAAGACGCGCGTCACCTTGTCGGAGACACCGATCGACAGCTGCGCTCCCTCGCCACCGAGATAGGTCAAGGCCAGCACGAAGCCCGAGGCGATGATGCCGAGCGGGTTGAGGCGGCCGAGAAAGGCGACAATGATGGCGGTGAAGCCGTAGCCCGGCGAAATGGTCGGCTGCAGGTGGCCGATCGAGCCCGAGACTTCCGCTATGCCGGCAAGGCCAGCAAGGGCGCCGGAGAACATCATCGAAAACCAGACCATCTTGCGCGATGAAAAGCCGGCAAAGCGCCCCGCCCGTTCAGACTGTCCAAGCACCACGACCTGAAAGCCCTTGAGCGTGTAGCGCAACATGAACCAGACGGCGACGGCAGCCACCAGGGCGAAAACGATGCCGAGATGGGCGCGTCCAGACGACAGGATTTCCGGCAGGACGGCTTCGGACACGAAGGACCGCGACTGCGGGAAGTTATAGCCCGCCGGATCCTTCCAGATGCCGCGCGTCAACCAGTCGAGGAGGAGCTGGGCGATATAGACCAGCATGAGGCTGGTCAGAATCTCGTTGGTGTTGAAGCGCGTCTTCAACAGCGCCGGGATCGCGGCATAGGCGGCACCACCGATCGCGCCCATGACCAGCATCAGCGGCAGGAGCAGCGGTGAGCTCCATTCATAGAAGGTGATCGGCAGGATGGAACCAACGATAGCGCCCGCGATGAACTGACCTTCAGCGCCAATGTTCCAGTTGTTCGAGCGATAGCAGACGGAGAGACCGACACCGATCAGGATCAAGGGTGCAGCCTTGACCGCGAGCTCGTGCAGTGACCAGACCTCCAGCAATGGCTCGATGAAGAAACTGTACAGGGCCGAGACCGGGTCCTTGCCGAGCAGCATGAACATGATGCCGCCGAAGAAGACCGTGAGCGCCAGCGCAAGAAGCGGCGACACGATGGCGAAAAGGTTCGATTGACGGGACCGGCGTTCGAGTTCAATGCGCATGGGCGGCCTCCGGGGCGGTCTGGAGACCATGAACGCCTCCCATCAGGATGCCGATGCGCTCTCGGGTCATGGCCGAGGCCGGATAGGCATCCGAGAGCTTGCCTTCGGAGATGGCCGCGATCGCGGTGGCGACCTCGAAGATTTCATCCAGATCCTGGCTGATCACGACGACCGCCGAACCCGCCTTGGCAAGATCGACAAGTGCCTGGCGGATACGGCTTGCAGCCCCGGCATCGACGCCCCAGGTCGGCTGATTGACCACGAGAACGGAGGGCTGGCGATCGAGTTCACGGCCGACGATGAATTTCTGCAAATTGCCGCCCGAGAGCGAGCCCGCTGCCGGATCGTCGCCGCTCTTGCGCACATCCATCATCTCCGAGATCCGCCGCGCCGCCTGCTGAACGAGGCCGTGGCGGATCAGGCCGATCCTGCCGCCCGAGAGATAGGCCGAGCGATCGGAGGCATTGCGTGAAAGAAACAGGTTTTCCGAAAGGCTCATCGCCGGGATCGCCGCATGGCCATGGCGCTCCTCGGGGACGAAGCCCGCGCCGAGCAGGCGGCGCTCATTGATGCCGAGACGTCCAACCGACCTGCCACGCAGGCGGATCGCGTCAGGGTTCTCCACCGCGTATTCGCCGGACAAGGCATCGAACAACTCGCTTTGCCCGTTGCCGGCGACGCCCGCGATGGCGAGGATCTCGCCAGCCTTCACGGTGATGGAGACGTTCTTCAATGGCATCGCAAATGGCGTGCGTGGGCTGACGGAGAGATCGATCACCTGAAGCTGGACGGCGCCGTCCGAGGGTGGTTCCGCCTTTTCGACGCCAGCCACATCGGCGCCGACCATCATGCGGGCAAGCGAAGCCGGCGTTTCCTGGCGCGGATCGCAGGTGCCCGTCACCTTGCCGTGGCGAAGCACCGTGGCGCGATCACAGATGCGCTGCACCTCTTCCAGGCGATGGCTGATATACAGAACCGAGCGTCCTTCCGCCTTCAGCTTGAACAGTGTCTCGAAGAGCTTGTCTGCCTCTTGCGGCGTCAGGACCGAAGTAGGCTCGTCGAGGATGATGAGTTTCGGGTTTTGCAACAGCGCCCGAACGATCTCGATGCGCTGGCGCTCGCCGACGGAGAGATCGGCCACATGAGCGTAGGGATCCAGCGGCAAACCGTAAGCGATCGACAGCTCCGCCGCCTTTTCCGCGAGATCGGAAATCGAGATCTTCTCGTCGAGCGAGAGCGCAATGTTCTCGGCGACGGTCAACGCTTCGAACAGCGAAAAATGCTGGAATACCATGCCGATACCGAGGTGCCGTGCCGCGGCCGGATTGGCGATCTCCCGGTCAAGACCTTCCCAGCCAATCGTACCGGCGGACGGCGCGAGGATGCCGAAGAGCATCTTGACGAGGGTCGACTTGCCCGCGCCGTTCTCGCCGAGAAGCGCATGGATCTCGCCATGGCCGACATCGAGATCGATTCCGTCGCAAGCCTTGAAACTGCCGAACAGCTTCGTGAGGCCCCGCACGGTCAATAGCGGCTTGTCACCCTCTGGCGATTGTTGCGGCACAGGTCCCCCTTGCACTCTCATGCGTCCCGGCCAGGTCTTGCGCCCGGTCCATCGCTCAATTCATAACCGGTTTGCGGCAGCGCACAATATATAGGCAACAGTTTTTTTGGTTTTTGCCCAGACGCATTCGGTCCGATGTCAGTTGCGGCGCCCAAGTCCAGGAAAAAACTGCAGCACGCCGCCGATCACGTAGAGATAGATGCCGCTCAAGACCATGCCGGTCACGACCCATGGCGGTGAATTGAAATGCAGGAGGAGCGCATAGCCACCGAACCCGCACCAGAGGAAGAATACGGCAAGGTTGAGCGTGCGCAGACGCTTGACGCGCACCGGGTGCAGAAAACTGATCGGCAGGAATGTCAGGACGACAGAAACGAGGACGGCGAACAAGGCCGTTGTGGCGCTGGCGTCGATCACGAAGAGCGTGAAGATCAGCATGTTCCAGACGACCGGGAAGCCGGAGAAAAAGTATTCATCCGTTTTCATGCCCATGTCGGCATAATAGATGGCGCTCGACACCACGATCAGACCGGCGGCGACGAAGGACCAGGGCTCGCCGATCATGCCGCTCTGATAGAGCGCGAAGGCCGGCAGAAGCACGTATGTGACATAATCGATGATGTTGTCGAGCGTGTCGCCGGACCAGTTGGGCAGGACTTCCTTGACGCGCACCTTGCGGGCGATCGGGCCATCGATGCCATCGACGGCAAGCGCGAGGCCGAGCCACCAGAACATGTCGACAAAACGATGTTCGGCTGCCGCAACGACGCCGAGAAAGGCCAGGAAGGATCCGGAAGCGGTCAGGATATGGACCGAGAAGGCACGGATCTCGGCATAGGGTACCCGCTTGTAATTGAAGATCTTCATCCCTGCTCCAGTCGGCGGCACTACGGAGGAACCGGTATCGGATGAAATGGCGGTGTTTGCAACACGAGAGGCAGAATATGCCCGCAAATCGCCAACGCATGTCCGGCCATCTGCGCCAAATGGGCCCATGGATTTTATGGCGGCGCAGATCTAGATATCCTGGTGACATCGCCAATCAGGAATCCTGACCATGAGCCACGAATACGACATTGCCGTGATCGGAGCCGGCCCGGCCGGCCAGATCGCCGCCATTGCCATGGCACGGGGCGGGCGTCGCGTCATGCTGGTGGGGCCTGAGCCGGATGCCTCCGATCGGCGGACCACGGCCCTGATGGAACAGTCCCTGTCGATGATGGGGCGCCTCGGCCTCTGGCAGGATCTGAAGGCCAGGGCCGCCCCGCTTGCTGTGATGCAGATCATCGACGGCACACGACGGCTTCTGCGCGCGCCCACCGTCGCCTTCCGCAGTGCGGAGATCGGGCTCGAGGCCTTCGGCTACAACATTCCCAATTCGGCTTTGCTCGAGACACTGTCGAAGTCTGTTTCGGCAGAGCCGCTGATCACCCGCAAGACATGCGCGGCGGACACCATTCAAATCGGCACGGATGGTGTGACGATCGAACTGAGCGGCGAGGATGCGATCACGGCCGCCTTTGCGATCGGTGCGGATGGACGACGCTCCAATACGCGTGAAAGCGCCGGCGTCGGCGTGAAGACATGGTCCTATCCGCAGACCGCGGTCGTGATGAACCTCACCCACACGCTGCCGCACCAGAACATATCGACCGAATTCCACACGGAATCGGGTCCGTTTACCCAAGTGCCCCTGCCCGGCCTGAGATCGAGCCTCGTCTGGGTGGTGACGCCGCAGGAGGCCGAGCGTCTCACGGCGCTCCCTGTCGAGCAGCTCTCGGGCGAAGTCGAAGCGCGCATGCAGTCCATGCTCGGACAGGTGACGGTGGAAGACGGCGTGCAGGCATGGCCGCTCTCGGGCATGACCGCCACGCGCTTCGGCAAGGGACGCGCAGCCTTCGTCGGCGAAGCTGGCCACGCCTTCCCGCCGATCGGGGCGCAGGGCCTCAACCTCAGTCTGCGCGACATTGCGGCGCTCGAGGACATCCTCGCCGACCATAATTCGGGACCCATCGCGCCTGACTGCGGTGACCGGTTCGACCGCAAGCGCCGGCTCGACATCGCCAGCCGAACGGCAAGCGTCGACCTGCTCAACCGTTCACTGTTGTCAGACCTGCTTCCGGTTCAAATGCTGAGGGCTGCCGGGCTGCAAGTGCTCGCAAGCGTGGCGCCCTTGCGCAATCTCATCATGCAGGAAGGCGTGGCCCCCGGGCGGGGCCTGAGGAGCCTGCCGTCGCTGTTACGGAAAAAGGTCGGGCGGTAACACGCCACTGGTGATTGCGAACAGCAGGGCCGAAACCGAAACGACCGAGATGACTGTCGTGACGAGGATGGTGGCGGAGGCCCGCTCCTGCCAGACGCCATATTGCTGGCCGATGACGAAGACATTGGTGGCCGTCGGCAGGGAGGCGAGCAAGACGGCCGTATAGACCCAGAGCGGATCGAAATTTCCGACGAAGCTCAGGACGACATAGACCAGGATCGGGTGAAGGACGAGCTTGATCGGCACGATATAGCCGATCTCGACCGGGATGCGTTTCAACGGGCGCAGCGCCAAAGTCACGCCCATTGCAAAAAGCGCGCAAGGGGCGGCCGCCTGGGCGAGATAATCGATCAGGCGCTGAAGCGCGAGCGGTGGCTCGAAAGCAAGGGCTGCTGCCAGGAAGCCGACAAGAGTGGCAATGATGAAGGGATGCGTCAGGATCTTTCGGACGACATCGAGCGCCAGTTGGGCGGGCGGCCGCTTGTCACCTCCGGCAAAGGCCATCATGGCGGGAGCGACCATGAAATGGACCGCGTTTTCGAAGCAGAAGACCAACGCCACCGGAACAGCCGCCTTCTCCCCGAATGCCAGCAGCGAAAGGCCAGGCCCCATGTAGCCGATATTGCCATATGCTCCGGCCAGCGCCTGTACGGTCGATTCGGCGATATTGTTACCGCGAACATAGCGGCCGATCACGAACACCAGCACAAAGATCGAATAGGTTGCGGCAAGGCAGGCGGCGATGAAGTCGATGCGTGTGAGCTCTTCAATCGGCGTGCGCGACACCAGCTTGAAGAACAGCGCCGGCAGCGAGACGTAGATGACGAAGAAATTCAGCCAGCCCAGCGCCTGGGAGGAATGGTCACCGAGCTTGCCGGACACGTAGCCGATCAGGATCAGGCCGAAAAACGGCAATACCAGTGCGACGATATCCGCCATGGGCTCTCTCCCTCAGAACGCGCATCTGCGCCTGATCCGCACTTAGCCGATTTGCGAGAGGATTGGAAAGGTCTGCTGAAACCAGATCGCCATGTCGGAAACATAGCCGAAGATGAAAGCGAGGCCGGTGAGCATTAGAAGAGTGCCCATCGCCTTCTCCACCACGCCGAGATGTCGACGGAAGCGCGTCAGGAAGCGCATGAAGGCGCCGGAAAAGCCGGCAGCGATCCAGAAGGGAACGGCAAGACCCAGCGAATAGACGGCAAGCAAAAGCGCGCCGTCGCCGACGGTTTCCTTCGACGCGGCCACGCCGAGGATCGCACCGAGTACGGGGCCGATGCAGGGCGTCCAGCCGAAGGCGAAGGCGAGTCCCATGACATAGGCGCCCGACAGGGTGGCCGGCTTGCCGCCGCCGGCGAATCGGTATTCCGACGACAGCAGTCCGAGGCGGAAGACACCGAGAAAATTGAGGCCCATGACGATGATGATGGCGCCGCCGATCTTGGAGAGGAGGTCCATGTGCTGGCGCAGCAGCCCGCCGATGGTCGACGCCCCCGCCCCCAGCGAGACGAAGACCGTGGCAAAGCCCAGGGTGAATACAAGCGACGTCAGCAGCACGGTCCGCCGGGCGGCCGCGTTTTCCGCCTGCTCACCATCACGGAACTGGTCGACCGAAATCCCTGCCATGTAGCAGAGATACGGCGGCACGAGCGGCAGCACGCAAGGCGACAGAAAGGACAGGGCTCCGGCCAGAAGCGCGCTGAAAAAGGAAATATCGGCAATCGACACGATCAACTCCGGAACCCAAACCGGGCCCTTCCTAATCCCGCCGACCCCAGCTTGCCAATCACCATTGCGTAGGCTGCGACAACGGGGCCACATTTTGCTCGCATAACTGCATTTTTGCGGTTGACCGGTCGGGGTCACCTGCCTATGTTCCGCGCACTTCTTGAGGCGGCGCCAGAGCCGCACGGGAGAGCGTAGCTCAGCCGGTAGAGCAACTGACTTTTAATCAGTAGGTCCAGGGTTCGAACCCCTGCGCTCTCACCACTTTCAAAATTCCATGAGATCATTCGGATTGTAACGATCGGCTTAGCTGATCCCCAATCGGCCTGTCCTATTCTGAGCCAGGCTCTGGCTAGGGGGTAGCCCATGCGCGTGATGGTATTCTTGATGATCGCGGCGGTGTTCAGCATTCTGGCGATCAAGCATTCGGACAATTCGCTCGGGTCCAGGCGCCTGACAGCGTCCCCGGCCGAGGTAGCGAGCAGTTGAGTGATCCGTTAGCGAATCTGTTGCCGATCAGCAACAGATTCGATTCATCCGCAGCGGCGAACCCTCAAAGGGTGTGCCGCTGGAACTGCTTTTGCCGCAATCTCGTTGTCGATGGTCAGGCAGGAGCCAAAAACAATGCGATATATATTCGTTCTGCTGGTCGCCTCGGTGCTCAGCATTCTCGCTTTCAAATATGCCAACAATTCAATGGGCGGTGGCGAGCTCATGGCGTCGCCCATGGATGTGACGAAAGAATCGTGACATTTCCACACCACAGGGAAGGCGCCTGAATTTCATCCGCCGCCAAGCAGCTCGCGCAACCATTCGCGCGACAGGCGTTGCTCAAGTTCCAATGCCAGATCGTCGAGCGCTTCGTCGACCATGTCGCGATAGCTCCGTCCTCCCCCCTCTATCCCGAAACTCGAAAGCAGACGGTGGCGATAAGGGTCACTGGAAAACAGGCCGTGCAGATAGGTACCTGTGACCCGACCATCGGCAGAGGCCGCTCCGTCGGTCCGGCCGTCGATTGAGATCGGGGCGCGGATCGTGTCGGGGCCTTCGGTCAGTCCGAGATGGATCTCATAGCCCGACAGCGGCACGTCATGCTCGAGTGAATGGGCCCTGCTGTTGCGCACCGTCTTTTCTGCCGCCATCACGGTCTCGACGTCGAGCAGGCCCAGTCCCTCGACCGTGCGTGGCCGTCCTTCCAATCCCAGTGGATCGGCAACGCTGCGGCCAAGCATCTGGTATCCACCACAGATGCCGATCACGCGGCCTCCCCGACGGACATGCATTGCAATGTCGCGGTCCCATCCATGCGACCGAAACTCCTCGAGATCGGCGATCGTCGATTTCGAGCCCGGCAGGACGACCAGGCCTGCATCCGCGGGCAAGCGATCACCGGCGCGGACGAAGACCAGGTCAACTTCGGGTTCGGCGGCAAGTGGATCGAGATCGTCGAAATTGGCGATGCGTGACAACACGGGAACGGCGACCTTCAATGCACCGCCGCTGCCCTTGACCAGTCGCTCCAGAACCACCGAATCCTCTGCCGGCAACCGACCGGCAGCCTTGAGCCAGGGGATGACACCGAGGCATGGCCACCCCGTGAAAGCGCCGATCGCGGCAATGCCCTCGTCGAACAGGGTGACGTCGCCACGGAACTTGTTGATGATGTAGCCGCAGATCTGACGACGGTCCTCGTCGGGTAGAATCGTGTGAGTTCCCACGAGCGAAGCGATCACTCCTCCACGATCGATGTCGCCGACCAGAACGACAGGCACTCCGGCGCGCGTGGCAAACCCCATATTGGCGATATCGCCCGCCCGCAGGTTGATCTCGGCCGGTGAGCCGGCGCCTTCAACAATTACGAGGTCCCTGCCCGCACTGACCCTTGCGAAACTGTCCATGACCGCTCCGAGGAGCTGAGGCTTGAGGCGCTGATAGTCACGCCCCCTCGCCTGTCCGAAAACCTTGCCCTGAACGATGATCTGACTGCCCGTCTCGCTCTGGGGCTTCAGCAGGACCGGATTCATATGCACCGACGAGGGGGTGCGCGCGGCAAGCGCCTGCAGCCACTGCGCCCGGCCGATCTCTCCCCCGTCGTCGGATACGGCGGCATTGTTCGACATGTTCTGCGGCTTGAAGGGGGCGACGTTCTGGCCACGATTCGATGCCAGCCGGCAAAGGCCTGCGACGAGTATCGTTTTTCCGACATCCGACCCTGTTCCCTGCAACATGATCGTTCGCGTCATCGCATCCTGTCCTGTTTCCGCCATGGGGTTTGCCGCCTGTTTTCCTTCGTTTTGCCACGATCCCGCCATGAAGGTTTCCGCGATTGCGACACTGCGACAGGCTGCCGCGGACTTTTCTTCGTCAGTTTGTCGTTTGCGACATATGGTGACGGTTTATGCTCTGGCGCGCGGGCAGATCAGTGGTTATCTGCGCCTCGAAACCAGCGCTCGAAGAGGCGCGGCAATCTAGGAAACACCCATGCTCTACATCCTGCAGAACCGCAATAGACTTGCCATTGCCTGGAACAGCCGTGCCCCGCACAGCCAGACGATTGCCCGCTGGGAAGTGCGCCGTCCGCGCATGCCTGTCATCTCGGTAAAGGGCTGATCGCATCCGCGAGGCCAATCGGGCGCATGCCACCCAGGCAGGGTCTGCACCGTGACCCTATCCACAAAAAACAAACGCCCCGGGACGCAATACTCGATCCGGGGCGCAACCGACAGCGAACTGCCAGCTGACCCATCTATCGTTTCATGCGTTACCGTATCGTTAGCGCCCACTCTTTCTGAAACATTTTTAGAATTTTTTTTGTGTCTGTGAAACCGGACGCATACCCTATATATTGGCGCATCTGGGATATCCGAAGTCTCAACCGGGACGGCAAATTAGCCTCCACTGCGATCCGCCGAATTCAACAGCCCGTCTCTTGAGCGACTTGCCTTCCAGCAGCGGCCGAATTGCGTCAAAATCAGTCGCACCAATGACTTGGTGGTTGCGCCCCCGGACCACCCCGCGTCGTTCGGGAGGTTGATTTTCGGTCCCAAAGACGTAGGTTGTCCAGCGTGACAGACGGTCGACAGGGCAAAATGCTCTCCATGACAAGACCGGGTCCAATGGATGTCGCACCGGCTCGACGCGTCCCGGTCGCCATCCAAAATGAAGACATAATTGGCCGAGCGGTCTGCAGTAGCCGTCTCTGCCCGTCCCGATGAACGCTGCCAGATAAGACTGGGAGGTCTTAACTCCATGAAGAAGCTCCTCGCTTCCACACTTCTCGCCGCGGGTCTCTACGCAGTTGCAGGGTCCGCCCAAGCTGCCGAATGCGGCGATGTATCCATCGCAGAAATGAACTGGGCCTCGGCTGGCGTCGCCGCCTACGTGGACAAGATCATCCTCGAAAGCGGCTATGGTTGTAAGGTGACTGTTGTCACCGGCGACACCATGCCGACCTTCGCCTCGATGAACGAAAAGGGCCAGCCGGACATGGCTCCGGAATTCTGGGTCAATGCCGTGCGCACCGCCCTCGACGAAGCAATCGCCGAAGGCCGCCTCATCCAGGCCGCTCCGCTCCTCTCCGACGGCGGCGTGGAAGGCTGGTGGATTCCGAAGTTCATTGCCGACGCCAATCCGGATATCAAGTCGGTCCAGGATGCCTTGAATCATCCGGAACTGTTCCCGGCGCCGGAAGATCCATCCAAGGCTGCAGTAACGAACTGCCCCTCGGGCTGGAATTGCCAGGTCTCGACCTCGAACCTCTATCGTGCCCTCGGCGCGAAGGAAAAGGGCTTCGAACTGATCGACACCGGTTCGGCTGCCGGCCTCGACGGCTCGATCGCCAATGCCTTTGAAAACAAGAAGGGTTGGCTCGGCTACTACTGGGCCCCGACCGCAATTCTCGGCAAGTACGAGATGGTCAAGCTCTCCTTTGGCGTCGAGCATGACAAGGAGTCCTGGGACGCCTGCACGGCCGTTCCGGATTGCGCTGATCCGAAGGTCAATTCCTATCCGATCTCCGACGTCTACACTGTCGTGACCAAGGGCTTTGCAGATAAGGCCGGCGTTGCCATGGACTACGTCAAGACCCGCAAATGGGACAATGCCACGGTCGGCAAGGTCCTTGCCTGGATGGAAGAAAACCAGGGCACCAATGAAGACGGCGCCAAGCACTTCCTCGAAACCTACCCGGACATGTGGACCACCTGGGTCGCCCCTGAGGTTTCCGAGAAGGTCAAGGCAGCTCTCTGAGCGCAGCCCTAAATGATTACACGCGGCGGGCTTCGGCCCGCCGCGCTTTCTGCGAGGCGGCCTGCCGCGTCACACGATTGAAACGACTTCCGACGTCGCAGACGGCATGAATTCCCTTTCGGAACTCGGTTAGCCTCTCGCCGCGGGAATATGGGGCAGCGCCGCCAAGGCCGACCGCAGCGTTTTAAACGCCACAGTAAGCGGGGGTCGACAAGGGGAACGAGATGGCTTCAACTTTATGCAACTACCTGCCGGAACTGCTCTGCACGTTTCCGGAGATCGACGACACCGCCATGCGCATCGCGCGCAAAGGCATAGACGACAGTTTCAAGGGTTTCGTACGCGCTTACGGCAACGTGATCGACGCGGTAACAGACCCTCTGCAAATCTTTCTGAACTGGCTTGAAGCCCTGCTCGTCGATACGCCATGGTTCATCATCCTCGCGGTGATGGTCGTGATTGTGTATCTGACCAGCCGCAACATGCGGATTGTCGCCCTGACGATCATTGGCATGCTCTTCATCGGTTTTGTCGGGCTCTGGGAAGACACGATGATCACGCTGGCGATCGTCACTGTCTCGACGTTGCTCGCGATTATCATCGGCATCCCGATCGGCATCATGATGGCGCGCTCGGATCGTGCCCAGGCGGTGGTCAATCCGATCCTCGACGTGATGCAGACCATGCCGAGTTTCGTCTACCTGATCCCTGTCGTCATGATCTTTGGCATCGGCAAGGTGCCGGGTGTCATTGCCGTCGTCATCTATGCGGTGCCGCCGATGATCCGCCTGACCAATCTCGGCATCCGGCTCGTTGATGTCGAGGTTCTGGAGGCGGCAGACGCCTTCGGTTCGTCGTCACGCCAGAAACTGATGAACGTTCAGATCCCGCTGGCGCTGCCGACCGTCATGGCCGGCATCAACCAGACCATCATGATGTCTCTCGCCATGGTCGTGGTTGCCTCGATGATCGGCGTTGGTGGCCTCGGCAAGAATGTGTTGCAGGCGATCGCCAACCAGTTCCTGACCATCGGCTTCCTCAATGGCTTCGCGCTCGTTACCATTGCCATCATCTTCGACCGCGCCAGCCAGGCATATGGCAAGCGTCTTCAGCGCCACACGGAGGTCGTCCATGGCTAGTCACGACATTGAAATCCGCAGTCTCTACAAGATCTTCGGACCAGACGGCGCCGCCTATATCGACCAGGTGAAATCCGGCCTCTCCAAGGCGGATCTCAACGAGAAGCATGGCCATGTCCTTGGCCTGAAGGACATCAACATCCATATGCCGGGCGGCGGAATCACCGTGGTGATGGGCCTGTCGGGATCCGGCAAGTCGACGCTGATCCGCCATATCAACCGGCTGATCGAGCCGACTGCCGGAGAAGTGCTCTATGATGGCGTCGATGTCTGTCAGATGAGCCCGCTGGAGCTCAGGGAGTTCCGCCGGCACAAGACGGCAATGGTGTTCCAGAAGTTTGCGCTCCTGCCGCACCGCACCGTGCTGGAGAACACCATCTACGGCCTTGATATCCAGGGCATTCCGCGCTCGAAGAGCGAAGAAACAGGGCGCGGCTGGATTGATCGGGTGGGCCTTTCGGGCTTCGAAAGCCATTATCCGAACCAGCTGTCTGGCGGCATGCAGCAACGTGTTGGGCTTGCGCGCGCGCTGTCGAACGATGCGGACATCCTGCTGATGGACGAAGCATATTCGGCGCTCGATCCGCTGATCCGCGTCGATATGCAGAGCGTGCTTCTGGAACTGCAGCAGGAACTGAAGAAAACCGTCGTTTTCATCACCCACGATCTCGACGAGGCGCTGCGTCTTGGGGATCAGATCGCGATCCTGCGGGATGGCGAGGTGGTTCAGCAAGGTACAGGCCAACAGATCGTGCTGCAGCCGGCCGACGACTATATTTCCGCATTCGTCAAGGAAGTGAACCGTGGCCGTGTCATTCGCCTCGACACCATCATGGGTCCTGTCTCGGGTGCGGGCGACGGGCTCGCCTTGACCGGAAGTACCGTGCTTGAGGCTGCCGCGCGGATCATGACAGATGCCTCGCAGTCGAGCATAATCGTCACCGACGAGGCAGGTAAGCCGATCGGAAGAGCGGACCTGCAACAGATCATTTCCGCCATGGTCACGCCGAAGAGCCACGACGACAACCAACTGGCTGCGGAATAGCGGCAATCACTCTCCCGATCAGGGACATGCGGCTCGACGGCCCCGCCAATTGCGGGGCCGTTGTCGTTTTGGAGATTGATACGATATAAAGACTTCTTTATATGACTGGCATGACAAAGAGAGGAACCGCCATGGCAACCCCGTCCAATCCGCTTTCCGAACTGCTGGCCGAGAAGGGCGCGCTGCTCGCCGACGGCGCGACCGGGACCAATCTCTTCGCGCAGGGTCTCGAGGCGGGCGAGGCGCCTGAGCTGTGGAACGAGGCGCAGCCTGAAAAAATCGTCAAGCTGCATCAGGATTTTGTCGATGCCGGCGCCGATATCATCCTGACCAATTCCTTCGGCGGCACCCGCCATCGCCTGAAGCTGCACCATGCCCAGGACCGGGTGCATGAACTCAACAAGAAGGCTGCCGAGATCGCCCGCTCTGTCGCCGACAAGGCGCCGCGCAAGGTGATCGTGGCCGGATCCGTCGGTCCGACCGGCGAATTGCTGATCCCGCTCGGTGCGATGTCCTACGAAGATGCGGTCTCCGCATTTGTCGAGCAGATGGAAGGTTTGAAAGCCGGCGGCGCGGATGTCGCCTGGATCGAGACCATGTCATCGCCGGACGAGATCCGCGCGGCGGCCGAAGCCGCCGTCAAGGTCGGCATGCCCTACACGTTCACCGGTTCCTTCGACACGGCGGGCAAGACCATGATGGGGCTTCATCCGAAGGACATCCACGGTGTAGCTCCTGATGTCGGCTCCGGACCACTCGCCGTTGGCGCCAATTGCGGTGTCGGCGCCTCGGACATCCTGCAGAGCCTGCTCGACATGACCGGCGCGAACCCCGATGCAGTCGTGATCGTCAAGGGCAATTGCGGCATTCCGGAATTCCGCGGCACCGAGATCTTCTATTCGGGAACGCCACCGCTGATGGCGGATTATGCCCGCCTCGCCCGCGACGCCGGCGCAAAGATCATCGGCGGCTGCTGCGGCACGTCCTGCGATCATCTGGCCGCCATGCGCAAGGCGCTCGACGACTACACGCCTGGGCCCCGCCCGACATTGGAGGTGATCGTCGACCGGATCGGCCCGTTGCGCAACAAGACCGCAGACGAGAGTGGCGCGCAGGAAAGCAGCCGGCGCCCGCGACGCCGCGGCAACTGACCCGTCGGAAAGAATCTCAAAAAAAGGGCGCCTTGCGGCGCCCTTTCTCATTCTGCTCTTCCGTCGCAGGCGCAGCCGGCATGGTCCAGCCATTCGCCAGGATGGTAGGGTGAAGCATGGATCTCCGCTGTCACCCAAACGTGAAATGCAACTTTGGAAGCAGACCGACACAGTGAACCCGTCACATTGTTCCGCCGTGCCTCGGCGATGCATCAAGGAGATGTTTCCGTGTGGAAAGCAGGCCTGCTGATTTCAATCGCATGCACCGTTGCGGCAGGTTCCGCGTCCGCCCAGGATACGAGGAAATTGCCCGACGGCGAGATCAGTCGCCTTGGAACCAATTCCGCCTGGCTGGTTGGACCGACCGGCGTCTATGGCCATGCTGCACTTGGAGACGCCATCGAGGCGGCAGGCTTTGTCATTGAGCGAAATGGGGTGAAGCTCCATTTTCGACTTCCGGCAGATCAGGTTTTCGAGGATCGGCGGGTCAGGCTTGCTGATGTCAATGCGGATGGCAGTCCGGAAGCCTTGATCGTTCGGGCGCATCTGACGCAGGGCGCGTCACTTGCCCTCTACACCATCAAGGGGGACCGTATCGAGCTGATGGCGGACAGCGCGCCCATCGGCCATAGAAATCGCTGGCTCAATCCCGTTGGCATTGCCGATTTCAGCGGCACAGGCGAGCTTTTGATTGCCGCAGTCGTGACCCCCCATCTGAGCGGATCGCTGCGCTTCTACCGCATCGAGGGCAAACGGCTGGTTGATCTCGGTGGCATCGACGGCGTGACAAACCACATCAATGGCAGTCGGAATCTCGATCTGTCGCATGTTGCAGACCTGGATGGTGACGGCAGCATGGAGATCGTTCTCCCCTCGCTGGACCGGACGCGGCTGGTTGCCGTCTCCTTTCACCAGGAACAGGCCGTCATCACCAATGATTGGTCTGTTCCCTCCCCCATAGAGCGAATGGCTGCAGTCAGTGACAGCACACTTCGACTTGAACTGACCAACGGTCAGAGAACGACCGTCGAACTGCAGAAATGAAAACGCCCGGCGGGTCGGCCGGGCGTTGCGTCGGTCCCTCGTCTTTGATCAACCGACGAAGGCGCGCTCGATCACGAATTCGGCCGGCTTGTTGTTGGCGCCTTCCGTAAGGCCAGCCTTTTCCAAGAGCGCCTTGGTGTCCTTCAACATCGCTGTCGATCCGCAGATCATGCCGCGGTCGATCGCGGGGTCGAGCGGGGGAACGCCAAGGTCCGTGAACATCTTGCCGTTTTCAACCAGATCGGTGATGCGGCCCTTGAAGGGGTAGTCTTCGCGCGTAACCGTGGCGTAATGCTTCAGTTTATCGCCCACCAGTTCCGCCAGAAATTCATGGTTCTTGATCTCGTCCACGAGGTCGAAGCCGTATTTCAGCTCAGCCACCTCACGGCAGGTGTGGGTCAGGATGACTTCCTCGAACTTCTCATAGGTCTCCGGATCGCGGATCAGGCTGGCGAAGGGCGCGATGCCGGTGCCGGTCGAGAACATGTAGAGGCGCTTTCCCGGGGTGAGTGCGTCGAGGACAAGTGTCCCGGTCGGCTTCTTGCGCATCAACACCTTGTCGCCTGGCTGGATGCGCTGCAGATGCTGGGTCAGCGGACCGTTCGGGACCTTAATCGAAAAGAATTCGAGTTCTTCGTCCCAGGACGGGCTTGCGATGGAATAGGCGCGGTAGATCGGCTTTCCCTCGACCATCAGGCCGATCATGGCAAATTCACCCGAGCGGAAGCGGAAGCCAGCCGGTCGCGTCATGCGGAAGCGAAAAAGATGGTCGGTATAATGCGTCACGCTCAGTACCGTTTCAGCGAATACGCCTTCGGGCACGATCAGTTCGGCATTGTCGGTCTTCACGGGAGCATTCATAGGCTGTCGGTCCTATCCTTCGGTCGATTGGGTAGAGCCTATAATCCAGACCGCCCCATTCCACAATTCAGCCGGCATGCAGATTTCGCAGCCGAGGTATCTGCCAAAGCGAAGGCGGCAACCTTGACCGAGGTCAATTCGCCGCCCGCACATAGCGTTTTATTTATCTCTCAAGCGCCCGTTGAGCCCAGACGGCGCCAGCTGAAACCGCCAACTGCCTCAGAATCCCGAGCCGTCGGCTGGTAGCGCTGTGCAACGCCCGTGAGACGGTTTTCGGCAAGCCGACGCTGGGCAACCGGATTGGTGACGGCAAAGCTGTCGAAGCCGGTGCGCAGCATCAGCGGCACCTGGTCGATCAGGACGTCACCGACGGCGCGAAGCTCGCCCGTATAGCCGAGCCGGTCGCGCAGCAGTGTCGCATGGCTGAAACCGCGGCCGTCGCTGAAGGCCGGAAAGGCAACGGCGATCAAGGCGATACGGTCGAGATACGGCTCAAGTTTCCGCACGTCATCGGCAGGTGCCAGGAAGACACCGAGTCCGACGTCGTTTGTGTCAGCAACGGATTCGAGGAAATCCTCCACGGGCAAAAGGGCCTTCTCGCCCTCGCCTGCCTTGCGCTCTTCCGTCTCGGTCACCCAGATATCGCCCTCGACGAAACCGGTTTCTTTCCAGATCTTGGTCATGTCTTGTCCTGTCTCAGGCGGCTTCGACTGGGGCTGCGCCATAAAGCGCGTCCTTGAACGGTTTAGGGCCGACGCGGCGATAGGCCTCTAGGAAGGTTTCCCTGGGGTTGAGGCGCAGGCCGAGATAGGTGTCGACGATCGTCTCGACCGCATCGGTTACCTTTTCCGGCTCGAAACCGCGACCGATGATTTCCCCGACCGAAGAGTTCTCGTCGCCGGAACCGCCGAGCGTGATCTGGTAGAGTTCGGCGCCCTTCTTCTCGACACCGAGCAGGCCGATATGGCCGACATGGTGGTGACCGCAGGCATTGATGCAGCCTGAAATCTTGATCTTGAGTTCGCCGATCTCCTCCTGACGCTTCTGCGAACCGAAGCGGGTCGAGATTTCCTGCGCAACCGGAATGGAGCGCGCATTGGCGAGCGCGCAGTAGTCCAGGCCCGGACAGGCGATCATGTCGGTAATCAGGTTCGAATTGGCGGTGCCGAGACCTGCCTTTTCCAGCGCCTGATACAGCGGATAGAGATCACCCTTGGCGACATGCGGCAGGATGAGGTTCTGCTCGTGGCTGACGCGGATTTCGTCGAAGGCATAGCGCTCGGCAAGATCGGCAACGAGGTCCATCTGGGCATCCGAGGCGTCGCCCGGCGTGCCACCGATCGGCTTCAGCGAAATGGTGACCATGCCATAATCGGGATGACGATGGGGCTGGACGTTCTGCTGGACCCAGGATGCGAAGGCGGGGTCGGCCTTCTGGGCGCGGGCGAGTGCTTCCCAGCCGTCTGGTCGAGCGGTGAGAGCCGGCGGCGCAAAATAGGTCTCGATGGCGCGGATATCGCCTTCCGGCAGCTTCAACTCGCTGTCGCGGATTTCAGCAAATTCGGCTTCGACCTGACGCGTCAACTCCTCGACGCCCGTCTCGTGAACGAGGATCTTGATGCGGGCCTTGTATTTGTTGTCTCGGCGGCCATGCAGGTTGTAAACGCGCACGATGGCGGTGATGTAGGTCAGGAGATCGGCCTCGGGCAGGAAGTCGCAGATCTTCTTGGCAATCAGCGGCGTGCGGCCCTGGCCACCGCCGACATACACGGCGAAGCCGAGTTCTCCGGCCTCGTTCTTCTTCAGATGCAGGCCGATGTCATGGACCTGGATCGCAGCGCGATCCTTTTCGGCACCCGTCACGGCAATCTTGAACTTGCGCGGAAGGAAGGAAAATTCCGGGTGCAACGAGGACCACTGGCGGAGGATCTCGGCATAGGGGCGCGGGTCGGCAACTTCATCGGCGGCAGCGCCTGCGAAATGATCGGCCGTGACGTTGCGGATGCAATTGCCGGAGGTCTGGATCGCGTGCATTTCGACGCTTGCAAGATCCTCGAGGATCGCAGGCGTATCCGAGAGCTTCGGCCAGTTGTACTGGATGTTCTGGCGGGTGGTGAAATGGCCATAGCCGCGGTCGTATTTTCGGGCGACTTCGGCCAGCATGCGCAGTTGCTTCGCGTTCAGCGTGCCGTAGGGAATCGCGACGCGCAGCATGTATGCATGAAGCTGGAGATAGACGCCGTTCATCAGACGCAGCGGCTTGAAGGCGTCTTCCGCGAGTTCGCCCGACAGGCGGCGGGCCACCTGGTCGCGGAACTGCTCTACGCGCGCTGATACAAAGGCGTGGTCGAATTCGTCATAGCGATACATGTCTTACCTCAGGCTCAGGCGGCGATGAATGCCGGGTCGGCATAACCGTGACCCTCGGCATATGCAATGGTCGGGCCTTCCGCCCGAATACGCTCGCGCAGACGCAGCGGGCGGAGCTTGCCATCCTTTTCCTCGATCTCGATGACGTTGACGTCGACGACGAGATTACTCGCGAAGGCCTGCTTGCCTGCGGCTTCCAGCGCCTCGACGGCCTCGGCGTGGCGCGCCACGAAAGCTTCCTGCAGACGGTCTGTCCACTGGCCGCTGGCGTCGAGCCAGACGGCGATGCCGTCGGTCAGGCGGTTTGCTGTCAAAACCTTGTCTACCATCCTCAAATCCTTGCAAGTTGCGGTTCGGCCGAAACGAGCGCGCCAAGCGGCTCGGAACGGCTGAAATCGGCTCCGGCGACAGCGTCGCCGATGATGACCATGACCGGACCGGTCAGCTCGGTGCGAGCCTCCAGTCCCGGCAATTCCTTGAGCGTGCCGTGCAGAAGACGGCTGTCCCGACGCCCGGCATTCTCCACGACGGCAACCGTCGTGTCCTCGGCCAGCCCACCGGCCATCAGCCGCTCGGCAACCGAAGCTGCGACAGTGCGGCCCATATAGACGGCGACCGTGGCGCCCGACAGCGCGAGACGCGCCCAGTCCGGCAGCACATTGCCCTGAAGGTCGCGACCGGTCGTGAAGACCAGCGACGACGAGACGCCGCGGAGCGTCAGCGGCAATTCGAAATCGGCCGCTGCTGCAAGCGCAGAAGTCACGCCTGGGACGATTTCGTAAGCAATGCCCGCATCACGCAGCGCGGCCATTTCCTCGCCTGCACGGCCGAAGATCAGTGGATCGCCTGATTTCAGGCGCACGACGCGCTTGCCGGCATGGCCCAGCTCCACCAGAAGCGCGTTGATTTCAGTCTGGGATTTCGAATGACAGCCCTTGCGCTTGCCGACAGGAATGCGCTCGGCGTCGCGACGGCCCATATCGACCACTTCGCGGGGGACCAGGGCGTCATAGACGATAACATCGCATTCCATCATCAGGCGATGGGCGCGCAGGGTCAGCAGATCCTCGGCACCGGGACCGGCACCGACGAGAAAGACGCGCCCCTCAACACGATCGGCAGCCACGCCCTTCAGGAGGCGGGTCGCCTCGCGGCGGGCCATGCTGATGTCGTCCGACTCGACGTGGTCTGCGACCTTGCCCTTGAAAAAATCGCGCCAGAACAGCCGACGCGGCGCTCCGCGCGGCACGAGGCGATCAACGGCACGGCGATAGGAATTGGCGAGGCGCCCCAGCTTGCCGAGCGAGCGCGGCAGGAGACGATCGATATCGGCGCGGATCATCTGGGCGAGAACCGGGCCGACGCCCTCTGTGCCGATCGCAACCGCAACCGGAGCACGGTTGACGAGCGCGGGCGTGTAGAAATCGCACCAATCGGGCTGGTCGACGGCATTGGCCGGGATGCGCGCCTGACGTGCGGCCGCCACGATCTCACGGTCGAGTGCGCCCTCACCCGTCGCAGCAAATACAAGACATGCGCCCTCGACCTGAAGGGGTTCGAATGCCTCTGCGACCTGCTCGATGCCGTTCTGGGCCAGGAAGGCGGCGTAGTCGGCTTCCGGTGCGTCGGCATAAGCAATGATCCGGGCTTCGGTGTTTCTCAGCAGACGCGCCTTGGCATAGGCCTCGTCACCGTTTCCGAAAACGGCGGCGACCTGATTCTCAACCTTGAAGAAGGCCGGGAAAACCGAAAGCTGTTTGTCCTGCTGCGTCATGAATCATCCGATGCCAGAGAAACCCAATATCGCGTCCCGTGCTCATAATTTGAAGAAACAGAAATCCCTTGGCCGGAGGCCTTGCGTATTTCTGTCCTAGTCCCGTCACCGTTGCGAGCAAAAGTCACCGGGTCCTCTACTTACGTGCTTCCATCAGCAATCAAAGCCCGAACTGCCGCAAAAAGTTGGAGACAGTCCATCATTTCGCTTTCGGCGCATGTTTGCCAGGGGCTAGGATCGAAGTCCCAACAGCGCGGAGTGGCAACACGTGACGACCCCCGAACTCACCCGTCGACTGCTCGACGTCATCGAACATGATATTCTTCCCCTGACGCAGCGCGGCGTTGCCCTAGGCAACAAAGTGTTCGGTGCGGCGATCCTCAGGAAGTCGGACCTGTCACTGGTGCTGGCCGAAACCAACAACGAACTGGAAAACCCGCTCTGGCATGGCGAGGTGCATACCTTGAAGCGCTTCTACGAACTGGGCGAGCGGCCCGACACCAAGGACCTGATCTTTCTGTCGACGCACGAACCCTGCACGATGTGCATGTCGGCGATCACCTGGGCGGGCTTCGACAATTTCTATTATTTCTTCAGCCACGAGGATAGCCGCGACGCTTTCGCCATCCCGCACGACCTGAAGATCCTGAAAGAGCTCTTCGGGCTTGAGCCCGGGGGTTATCGACGGCAAAACGCCTTCTGGCTCAGCCATGCGATGATCGAGATGGTCGCCTCGGCCAGCGACGCCGAGCGCCCTGCACTTTTCGAACAGGTGAGCCGGATCAAGGCGGAATATGACCGTCTTTCGGAGAGCTACCAGTCGTCCAAGGGCGCCAACGACATTCCGCTCAACTGAGCGACGATTACAGGACCATCATGGAAGCCTCCCACGACATCAATCGCCTGCTCGAGATCATGGCGGCGCTCCGTCAACCCGAGACCGGCTGCCCCTGGGACATTGTCCAGAGCTTCGAGACGATCAAGCCCTATACGATCGAGGAGGCCTATGAGGTCGCGGACGCGATCGAGCGCAAGGACCCGGACGATCTCTGCGAGGAACTGGGCGACCTGTTGCTGCAGGTGGTCTTCCATGCGCGGATTGCCGAGGAAGAGGGGTTGTTCTCATTCGGCGATGTGGTCGAGGCAATCACCCGAAAGATGATCCGCCGCCATCCGCATGTGTTTGCCCGCTCGGACGCCGATACGCCCGAAGCGGTGAAGGCGCAGTGGGACAAGATCAAGCAGCAGGAGAAGGCCGAGCGTCTCGCCCGGCGTGCCGCCCGTGGATCGGCTGACGATCCCGATACCGGCTATCTCGGTTCGGTGCAGCGCTCCTTCCCGGCACTCACCGAAGCGCTGAAGCTGCAGGAGCGCGCCGCCAAGGTTGGCTTCGACTGGTCGGAGGCAGCCCCCATCCTTGACAAGATCGAGGAGGAGATCGGCGAATTGCGCGAGGCGCTGGCCGAGAACAAAGCGGACAAGGTCAAGGACGAACTCGGTGACCTGATCTTTGCGCTGGTCAATATCGGCCGGCATGTGGGGGCGGAACCGGAGCAGGCGCTACGTGGCACGAATACCAAGTTTCGGAATCGATTCAGCTATATAGAACAGTCTCTTCAAGGGGCAGGCGAAACGCTCGAAGCGGCTTCGCTGGAGCGCATGGAAGAGCTTTGGCAAGCGGCGAAGGGCAGATGACAGCCCGGCCGCCTGCAGACCTCCACAGGATTCAGCGCTCCCAGTCTTCCTTCTCGGTCGGCTTCTTGCCGCCGAGCTTGCGCTCCAGTTCATCGGCCTGACGGTCGGTGAGGCGCACGTCCAGGCTGACGCTGCCATCCTCATGATCCTCGCGGCCGCTCACCACTGCATTTTCATAGAGCCAGGAAATCACGGCATGCCTGTCGGCGGCAATGGTGATCGTGGCCTCGGTCAGCACGCCCGAGAGGCGTTGCGAGATGACATCCAGCAACGTGTCGACACCTTCACCGCTGATGGCGGAGACAGGCAAGACATTCTCGCGGCCTGCGGCCTTTTGCAGAATTCCGTCATGATTTTCAGGATCGAGCCGGTCGATCTTGTTCCAGACCTCGATAATGCGCTCAGAGCGCTCCTTCTCGTCAATGCCGAGATCGTCGAGAATGCGCAGGACGTCAGCCGACTGGGCCCCGTTGTCTGGGTCGGACATGTCGCGGACATGCAGGACGAGATCGGCTTCCAGCACCTCTTCCAGTGTCGCGCGGAAGGCGGCGACCAGGTGGGTCGGCAGATCGGAGATGAAACCGACGGTATCCGACATGATGACGGTCCGGCCATGCGGCAACTTCATCCGGCGAAGCGTCGGATCGAGCGTCGCAAACAGCATGTCTTCGGCCAGCACGCCCGCACCGGTGATGCGGTTGAACAGTGTCGACTTGCCGGCGTTCGTATACCCCACGAGCGCCACGATCGGATGGGGCACCTTGCGTCGCTTGGCGCGGTGCAGCTGGCGCGTGCGGACCACTTGTTCGAGCTCGCGCTCAAGCTTGATGATCTTGTCCTGCAGCTGGCGGCGGTCGGCCTCGATCTGGGTTTCACCCGGGCCACCCATGAAGCCTGCACCACCGCGCTGGCGTTCAAGGTGGGTCCAGGAACGCACGAGGCGGCCCTTCTGATAGTTGAGGTGAGCAAGCTCGACCTGCAGCGTACCTTCCTTGGTGGAGGCGCGGCGGCCGAAGATTTCGAGGATCAGACCCGTACGGTCGATGACCTTCGCGTTCCAGGCCTTTTCGAGATTGCGCTGCTGTACCGGTGTCAGCGGATGGTCGACGATGACAAGGCCCGCGTCGTGCTCGTCGAGCAGGGCCGCCACTTCGGCAATCTTGCCCGTTCCAAGCAGGGTGGCCGGGCGCGGCTGGTTGACCGCAACGATCAGGCCCTGGACGATGGTCAGATCTATGGCGCGCGCAAGGCCGATCGCCTCTTCGAGACGCGCATCGTTGGATCGGCTCGGGGCTGGCGGCGCACCGTCCGGCAGAGGCTGGACCCGCGCCTGCTTCAGCACCGGCACGAGCACGAGCGCCCGCATGTCATCCCGGTGCTTTTCGTCCTCCGGGATGATCGATTCGTTTTTTGTATCGCGGCTGGTGATGATCTCAATCCTGTCCGGAAGCGGCGTCGTCACTCTCGAACATCGTCATGGGCTGGCCCGGCATGATGGTCGAGATGGCGTGCTTGTAGACCAGCTGAGAATGGCCGTCGCGACGCAGGAGAACACAGAAATTGTCGAAGGATGTTACAACACCGGTCAGCTTCACGCCGTTGATCAGGAAGATCGTCAGCGAAATCTTCTGCTTGCGAACGGTATTGAGGAAGAGATCCTGCAGGTTCTGAGAACGTTCCGCCATGGCGCCGCTTCTTTCTTTCTTGCCGGTCTTTTGTCGACCGGTGTGATTATTGTTTGATAGTTGGCAAGCTTGGGGAATTGGCCCCTCGCCCCTCCGCCGAAAAACGTGGTATCAAATCACCGTCTTTTCCGCAACGTCGAAAAAGGACGTACGGATGCGCTCTGCCATGGCGCCCGGATGCCCATTTCCGATCGGCTGGCCGTCAATCTCGACGATCGGGAAACAAATGCTGGTCGCCGCTGTAAGAAAGACTTCCCGGGCCGACAGCATCTCGTCGCGCGAAAACTCCCGTTCCTGCACCTTTACTCCGAGCTCAGACGTTACATCCATCAGGCCGGTGCGGGTAATTCCGCGCAGGATGCCGCGTTCGGCAGGTCGCGTGACCAGCACGCCATCCTTGTCGACGATCCAGACATTGGTCGCCGCTCCTTCGGTGACCATCCCGCCGGCATCGACATAAATCGCTTCCTGGGCACCTTTGTCCTTCGCCGCCTGGCGGGCCATGGCGTTCGGCAGCAGACCGACCGTCTTGATGTCGACCCGATCCCAACGGTTGTCCGGCATGGTGATCGCCTTCAAGCCCGTCTCGTTCTTCTTCGCGATGACCGCCGGATCGGTGATCTTGGCTGAGATCACGAGGCTGGGCGGCGTATCGGCTGAGGGGTAGACATGGTCGCGGCGTGCAACACCGCGGGTGACCTGGAGGTAGAAAAGGCCGTTCTTCACCCGATTGCGACGGCAGACCTCGCGGATGACCTGGCTGAGCGCCGGACGGCTCATCGGCCACCTGATCGCCAGTTCCGAGAGAGAGCGGTCGAGCCGATCGAGGTGACGAGTCAAATCGACGATCATGCCGTGGCGGATCTCGCAGACCTCGTAGACACCGTCGGCGAATTGATAGCCCCTGTCCTCGATGTGCACGGCGGCTTCAGAATGGGGCAGATAGCGGCCGTTGACGTATGCAATGCGGGGCATGGGTTCGCGAACCTTCAAAAATACTGGATCGATACACGGAAGAGCTGCTCGACATGGCGAACGGCTTCGGCGGCAGCGAAGAGGACCACCCGGTCCTTCGCCTTGATCCTCGTTTCCCCATCGGGGCGGATGACCGTCTTGTCGCGCAGGATGGCGCCGATGCGCAGACCGGGCGGCAGATCAAGCTCCCGGAAGGGCTTGCCAACGAGCGGCGACGTTTCGAGCGCCTCCGCCTCTATCACCTCCGCCTTGCCCTTCTGGACCGCATAGACGGCGCGTATGCGCCCCTTGCGGACATGTTGCAGCACGCGGGAGATGGTGACGGCCCGCGGATTGATATGCGCGTCGATGCCGATCGACGTTGCGAGATCGTGGAAGGACGGGCTGTTGATCAGCGCCATGCCCGACTTGCAACCTAGGCGCTTGGCCATGGCGGCGCTCAGTATATTCGTCTGGTCATTGTTGGTCAGCGTCACGATCAGGTCGGCATCGTGGATATCGGCCTGCTGCAGGATGTTCTGGTCGAGCGCCGATCCATGCAGCACGATCCCGTCCTTCAACTGGTCGGAGACGGCGAGTGCGCGCTCACGATCGTTCTCGATGATCTTGAGGCGCGTCTTGGGCTGCATCTGCTCGATGGCCTGGGCGACGTAGTAACCGATATTTCCACCGCCGGCGATGACAATGCGGCCCGCCTCCTGCTCCTCGTGACCGAAGAGACCGAGCGTGCGGCGGGCATGATCGCGCTGGCAGATGACATAGGCGAGGTCGCCGACGAGAAGATGATCCTGCGAGCGGGCCACGTTCAGGCGGCCATTGCGCCAGATCGCGCAGACCGTCGCCATCAGGTCCGGAAATAGCTCGCTCAACTGGTTGAGTGGCGTATCGACGACCGGGCAATCCTCCATGCATTCAATGGCGAGCATGGCGATGTGATCATCGGCGAAGCGGACGATGTCTGTTGCACCCGGAAACGAAATGCGCCGCAGCACCATCTTGCCAACCTCAATCTCGGGCGAGATGGCGACATCGATCGGCAGATTATCACGGCTGAACAGGTCGGAATATTCCGGCAGCAGGTAGTTCTGCGAGCGAATGCGCGCGATCTTGGTCGGCACATTGAAGAGGGAATGGGCGACCTGGCAGGCGGTCATGTTGATTTCGTCATAGAGAGTGACGGCGATCAGCATTTCGGCCTGATCGGCACCGGCAAGGGCCAGCACGTCAGGATGAGCGCCGTGGCCGACATAACCACTGACATCGAGCGTCTCGGTGATATGCGAGACGAGCGAGGCCGAGGTGTCGATCACGGACACGTCGTTGCCCTCCTGGGAAAGGCGTTCGGCGATACCGTAACCGACCTGGCCTGCGCCGCAGATGATGACTTTCATGGAATGATTCCCGCCCCAGGGTCGATTGTCTACCGGTTACGCTTCGCCCGCTTATACGCCAAGCGATTTCAGTTTGCGATGGAGAGCGGAGCGTTCCATACCGACGAATTCAGCGGTCCGGGAAATGTTACCCCCGAAGCGATTGATCTGGGCAATCAGATAGTCCCTTTCGAACATCTCGCGTGCTTCGCGCAGCGGCAGCGTCATGATGTGTGTATCGTTTCGCGCCGAGACCTTGGGCAGCATGTCCGAGAGATCCTGCGGCAGCATTTCGGCTGTGATCGGTGAATCCGGGCTGTCGCCCTGGGCAAGGATCATCAGCCTTTCCATGTTGTTGCGCAGCTGGCGGATATTGCCCGGCCAGTCATTGGCCTGCAGAACCGCCATGGCGTCGTCGCCGATCTTGCGCTGGCGAATGCCGGCCTGCTCGGAGATCTGGCGCATGAACATGTCAACCAGGAACGGAATGTCCTCGCGGCGTTCGGCAAGCGCCGGCACCTTGACCGGTACGACGGCCAGGCGATGGAACAGGTCCTCGCGGAAACGACCCTCGGCGATGAGGCTCTCGAGATTGTAGGCGCTGGAAGAGATGATCCGGACATCGACCTTCACCCGTTTGGAGCCGCCGACACGCTCGAACTGTTGCTCGACAAGCACGCGCAGGATCTTGTTCTGCGTTTCGCGCGGCATCTCCCCGATCTCGTCGAGATAGAGGATGCCGCGATGCGCTTCTTCCAGCGCCCCGATGCGCCGTGGCTGGCCTGGTGTGCCCTCCGTGCCGAACAGTGCCATTTCCATCCGGTCAGGCGTGATTGCGGCCGCGTTCAAGGATACGAAGGGCCCGCCCGAGCGCGACGACCGCTTGTGGATCATGCGCGCAACCAGTTCCTTGCCAGATCCGGAGGGGCCGAAAATCATGATGCGGCTGTTGGTCGGAGCCACCTTTTCAATGGTCTGGCGCAACTGAGAGACGGCAACCGAGGTGCCGATCAGTTCTATCGCGTCACCCGTGCGACGCTTCAGTTCCGAGACCTCGCGCTTCAGCTTCGAGTTTTCCAGAGCACGTTCCGCGATCAGGATCAGGCGATCGGCCTTGAAGGGCTTCTCGATGAAGTCGAAGGCACCGCGCTTGATTGCCGAGACGGCCGTCTCGATGTTTCCGTGACCGGAAATCATGACGACCGGCAGATCGGGATGGCGGGCCTTGATTTCATCGAGCAGCGCAAGGCCGTCGAGGCGGCTGCCCTGCATCCAGATGTCGAGAAAGACCAGGCGCGGGACCCGGTCCGAGATGGTTGCAAGGGCGCTGTCGGCGTCATGCGCGGTGCGGGTCTCGTGCCCCTCGTCGCTCAGAATGCCGGAGACGATCTCGCGAATGTCCTCTTCGTCGTCGACTACCAGAATATCAGAGGCCATTGACCATTTCCTTATCGCTTTCAGTCTCGATGGCGGGCCCGTCCGCGCGTGGCAGGATGATTCTGATCATCGCGCCCCTGCCCCGGTCGAAATCGGCCGGCGCATCATGCAGCTCCAGCTGTCCGCCATGTTCTTCAATGATCTTCTTGACGATGGCGAGGCCGAGGCCGGTGCCCTTCTCGCGCATGGTCATGTAAGGTTCGAGAATCCGGTGCCGGTTCTCGTTCGGAAGACCGCGGCCATTGTCGATCACGTCGACGATGAAACGGTCCTGCTCGCGATCGAAGGACGAGCGTATCAGGACCTTGCCCTTCCCCTCCAGTTCCTCTTGCGGCACCGCCTCGATCGACTCGACGGCGTTCTTGACGATGTTTCCGACAGCCTGGGCCAGCATGCGCGCATCGAAACTGCCTTCGAGCGGCTCGTCGCCAAACTCACGCTGGAATTCCACCTCGGCGCTGCCGATCTCGCGCAGGAAGACGGCATCCGTCAGGATCTCGCGCAGATCCGAGCGCTGTTTCGTCGGCTTCGGCATGCGGGCGAAGGCGGAGAACTCGTCGACCATGCGACCGATGTCCTCGACCTGTCGGACGATGGTGTCCGTGCATTGATTGAAGATGGCCTTGTCGTCCTCGGCGATCTGCTTGCCGTAACGGCGTTTCAGCCGCTCCGCCGAGAGCTGGATCGGAGTGAGCGGATTCTTGATCTCATGGGCGATGCGGCGCGCCACGTCGGCCCAGGCCGTGGAGCGCTGGGCGACAACGAGATCGGTGATGTCGTCCAGGGTGATGACGTAGGAATCCACCGAACCGCGCGTTTCCTCGCGCGTGACCTGAACGTTCAGCGTACGCTCCTTGCCACTGCGGATCATGTTTATCTGCTCTCGATACTCGCCGCGGTGCCGCACAGCCGCCTCCGCAAGGACGCGATCAACTTCCGGCGCCACAAGCGCGAGCTTCTGGCCCATCAACTGCTCCGACGGCAACGCCAGGAAGTATTCTGCCGACGGATTGACTATGGTGATGATGCCATCATCCTCGACGCCGATGACGGCGGCCGTGACGCCCGAGAGAACCGCTTCGATGAAGCGGCGGCGGTCATCGACCTCGTCCTTGGCTTCCAGGATCTCGTCACGCTGCGAACGGATCTGGGAAACCATCTTGTTGAACGTTCGCGACAGGCTGCCGACATCGCCATCGGCGGCGCGGACTGGAACCAGCACATTGAGATTGCCCGAGGCAATGCTGTCGGCTGCCCCGATCAGCAAACGGATCGGTCGGACGATCCGGTCGGCAACCGCGATCGCGGTCCAGATCGCCGCAAGCAGAACGATCAGTGCGAAGCCCAGATAGAGAATGGCAAAGGCAATCTGCAGCGTCGTGCGACCATCTTCCATGGCCTGGTATTCGGCGGTGTTCTCTTCCATCAGGCGCATGGCCTGCATGACCTTGGGATCGACGGCGCGGATCGTGTAGAGGAAGGTACCCGACAGGCTGTCGAGCTTGATGATGGCACCGACGAGATTGGTGATCCCCGGCGGGATCAGCGTCGGCTGGCCGCCAGCGGCACTGACCAGCGCGTCGCGCGGGATCGCCGGCAGGGGCTTTTCCGTGTCGATGTCGGCCTGTGTGATGGCAGAACCGTCCTCACGGACGAGGAAGGCACCGAGCATGCCACGCCCGCGCGCCTGCCGAGTCATGAGTTCGACGAAGCCGGTGCGATCCAGGTAGAAAAGCGCGCGGTTGCGCTCCAGATCGTTTGCCATGGAAATCGTCTGGCCCTGCAGATAGCTGGCATTTTCCAGCATATAGGCCTGGGCGACGTTCATGGACGAGGAGACGATCGACTGGGTGCGGATGGAGAACCACCGGTCCAGGCCGACATTCAGCGTGATCGAGGCGAAGATTGCGACAAGGATCGCGGGCGTGATCGCAATCACCGAGAAGAGGGTCACGATCCGCACATGAAGGCGGGCAGCGGCCCGTCCGCGATGGCGGGCCTTGAAAAGGCGCAGCACCTCCCGAGCGATGAGAACCATCAGTCCGACGATGAAAAGCGAATTGACGACCGCCGAGGCGACAAGCACCCGGGACGTCGGCTCGATGCGCGTCAGGCCCAGAAGGATCGGGAGTGTCAGGGATGCGCAGAGCAAAGCCCCGCCCGCCAGCAACAGACCCGGCAGCGCAAAGGATGCGCGCCGATCATGTGTCAGTGCCGTATCGACCTCTGCTGCGGAGATTCGCCTCACGCGTGCCATCATTTCCCCCGGATCCGCGCAATCGGATCTCGTTCACCCGACCGCCACCAGGGCTGAAGTCGGCTTGTTGCTGCAAGGCTCTCAGGTCCCATAGCCGGGCAACCAGCGAATCCGGTCACAAGCCGACGTGTCTTTTGAGCAACGCAATGTGGCGAAAATGCAACGGGGGTTCCACCTGTGTCAAGCGGAACGGGAGCTTCGGTAAACGGAGACGCCGAGCTCCCGGATCTTCTTGCGCAAGGTGTTGCGATTGAGACCGAGCAGATCGGCCGCCTTGATCTGGTTGCCACGGGTGGCGGTCAGGGCGGCAAGGATGAGCGGATACTCCATTTCCGTCAGCACGCGCTCATAGAGGCCCGACGGCGGCAGTGCGTCGCCGAAGGAGGAGAAGTAGGTCCGCATGTTTTCTTCGACAGCCTGGGAAATGGTCATTGCCCCCGCCGGCATTCCAACCTTGGCAATCGGGCTGTCCGCCACATCGGAGCGCAATTCCTGCTCGACGACTTCCCGCGCGATGACATCTTGTGGATAGAGCGCCATCAGGCGTCGCACGACGTTTTCCAGTTCGCGCACATTGCCTGGCCAGGCATAGGACTTCATCACTTCCAGGGCTTCGTGATCAAAGCGCTTGGCGTCGAGACCTTCCTTTTCGCCTTGCTGGATGAAGTGGCGCACAAGATCCGGAATATCCTCGGCACGATCACGCAGCGGCGGCAGACGCAGCGGAACCACGTTCAGGCGGTAGTAGAGGTCTTCGCGGAAAAGCCCTTGGTTGATCGACTGTTTCAGGTCCTTGTTGGTCGCGGCCACGATGCGAACATCCGTGCGGATCGGCGTGCGGCCGCCGACGGTCGTATATTCGCCCTGTTGCAGCACGCGAAGCAGGCGAGTCTGCGCATCCATCGGCATGTCGCCGATTTCATCGAGGAAGAGCGTGCCGCCCTCGGCCTGCTCGAAACGACCGGTGGAGCGGGTCTGTGCGCCGGTAAAGGCGCCCTTCTCGTGGCCAAAAAGCTCGGATTCGATCAGGTCACGCGGGATGGCGGCCATATTGATCGCAACAAAGGGCCCGTTGCGCCGCTTGCCGTAGTCATGCAGCGCCTTGGCTACCAGTTCCTTGCCCGTACCGGACTCGCCCGTGATCATCAGCGTCAGGTCCGTCTGCATCAGACGGGCCAGCACGCGGTAGATTTCCTGCATGGCGGCCGAGCGGCCGACGAGCGGCATGCCGTCCTGCGTGTCGTCGTCGAGGCGTGCCGGGCGCTTCTTCGGCTCCGACAGCGCGCGGCCGATGATGGCGATCAGTTCGGTGAGGTCGAAGGGCTTGGGCAAGTAATCATAGGCGCCCTTTTCCGAGGCCTTGATTGCGGTCATGAAGGTATTCTGGGCGCTCATGACCAGGACCGGCAGGTCAGGCCGCGCCTTCTTGATGCGCGGCAGGAGGTCGAAGGCATTTTCGTCGGGCATGATCACGTCGGTCACCACCAGATCGCCCTCGCCCGCCGAAATCCAGCGCCAGAGCGTGGCGGCGTTCGAAGTGATCCTGACGTCGTAACCCGCGCGGCTGAGCGCCTGGTTCAGCACCGTGCGGATCGCAGCATCGTCGTCTGCAACAAGGATCGTGGCCGTCATCAGTTCGTTCCCGTGGATTTGGCAAGGGGGGCTTCGTCGAGCGCCGTCTCTTTCGACATGGGCATCAGGACCCGGAATGTGGTGCGGTTCGCCTGGCTGTCGCATTCGACAATGCCGCCATGGGCGCCGATGATCTTCGCCACGAGCGCCAGTCCCAGGCCGGATCCGTTCGTTTTCGTGGTGATGAAGGGATCGAACAGATGCGGCAGGAGATCGGACGGCACGCCCGGACCGTTGTCGTGGACGCAGAATTCGAGGGGCAGAGATATCTTTTCACGCGAGCCGGCGACCGACAGACGAATGCCGGGGCGATAGGCGGTGGTCAGCTGAAGCTCACCATCCGACCGCTCACCAATGGCTTCAGCCGCATTCTTCACGAGATTGAGAAAGACCTGGACGAGCTGGTCTCTATTGGCGAAAACCGGCGGCAGGGATGGGTCGTAATTCTCGGTAATGCGGATATTGCGGGCAAAGCCTGCCTTAGCGACGGCCTTCACCTGATCGAGCACCGAATGGATGTTGATGGACTGGCGGTCCACCGGTCGCTCATCCGAGAAGACCTCCATTCGATCGACCAGCGAGACGATGCGATCGGTCTCGTCGCAAATCAGGCGGGTCAGGGCGCGGTCTTCGTCGGATACCGCTGTCTCGAGCAACTGGGCGGCACCGCGAATGCCAGACAGCGGATTCTTGATTTCATGCGCCAACATGGAGGCGAGACCGGTGACGGAGCGGGCGGCGGCACGGTGGGTCAGCTGGCGGTCGATCTTGTCGGCCATCGAGCGCTCCTGGAAGACCACGACGACATTGCCCGGCTGACTGAGGACCGGGGCGACATAGAGATCAACGAGCTTTTCCTGCCCGAGACGCGGAGAGCTGAGGTCGACGCGATATTCATTCACCGGCGCACGGCGCTCGCGCACCTGCTCGATCAATGACAGCAGCGGGCTGCCAAATGGAATGAAGGTCGAAATGCGGTAACGGGAGAGATGGGTTGCGCTCGCGCCGAAGAAGGCCTCGGCTTCCCAGTTGGCGAAGGCAATGTGTCCGTTTGCATCCACCATCACCACAGGGTTCTGGATGGCGTTGAGCACGGCCATGGCGAGGCCACTGCCCTTGTCGTTCGCCGTCATGCGGCCTCCTGTCTGGTGGTATCGTCACGGCTGCTCGACAGCGCATGCTCGATGGCATCGGTGACGAAGTCCGTGTCCTTCGACGTCATGATCGCGGCCTTTGCCTGCGGCGCAAGATCCGGTGAATGGCGATCGAGATACCAGCCGAGATGCTTGCGCGCATGACGGACACCGACGTCGGCGCCGTAGTGCTCCAACATCATTCTGTAGTGTTCGACGACGAGGCCGGGGATCGCTTGTCGCTCCGGAGATGAATGTCCGGCCAGCACACCGGCATGCCACGGCCGGCCTTGGCAGGAGCGTCCTACCATCACGGCGTCAGCGCCTGAGCGGCGCAGGATTTCGTTGGCATCCTCGACCGTTTCGACATCACCATTGGCAATCAGGGGAATGCGGATCGCGTCGCGCACGGCTGCGATTGCGTCCCAGTTCGCACGGCCTTCATAGAACTGCATGCGCGTGCGTCCGTGCACCGTGATCAACTGAACACCGGCTGCTTCGGCGCGAGCGGCAATCTCGGGCGCGTTGATCGACGCGTCGTCCCAGCCGAGCCGCATCTTGACCGTCACCGGGATCTTGACCGCGTTCACCGTCGCCTCGATCAGCGACAGGGCGTGATCCGGGTCGCGCATCAGCGCAGACCCTGCATAACCACCGATCACTTTCTTTGCGGGGCAGCCCATGTTGATGTCGATGATATCGGCGCCATTCGCCTCGGCGATGACAGCGGCCTCCGCGAGCCACCTGGCTTCGCGCCCGGCGAGCTGGACCATGTGGGGGGAAAGCCCTGCCCCCTTGAGGCGCGACCAGCTTTCTGCGGCATTGAAAACCAGCTCGCGGCTTGCGACCATCTCGGTAACGACGAGACCGGCGCCGAACCGAAAGGCCAGTTGCCGAAATGGCAGGTCCGTCACGCCGGACATCGGCGCGAGCACAATCCGGTTCCGGACAGGGACTGAGCCGATGCAAAACGGCGTTTGCAAAGCAACAATATCCAACTGATTATCTTTCAGGCAGCGAGCGCATTTGCATTATTTTTAGACATTCGACTCCTGCTTGCCAAGAGGCAAAGCTCACGCATCGATAAAAAATCGTGCAAATGCTGGAAAATTCGATCCCGAGCCGATAGAGCACGATGCGAAGAGAATGTGTCATGGACCAGGCGGGGCGATGGAGCAAGGGCGCAGCGAAACAATCGGGATCGTCGTGGTGGCTGCGGGCCGCGGCGAACGGGCTGGCACCTCCGTCGAAGGACCCAAACAGTATCGGCGGATCGGCGGCAAGCCGGTCATCTGGCATACGCTCACCACCTTCCTCGACTGGCCCAGAAGTGGCCCGATTGCCGTGGTGATCCACCCCGACGATCGGGCACTGATCGAAGCAGCCGTTGCAGACCTGCCAAAACGGGACGAACTGACCATCGTCACCGGTGGCGCCACGCGACAGGCATCCGTGCTGAATGGCCTGCGGGCGCTGCGGGATCATGACATCGATCATGTGATGATCCAGGACGGGGTGCGCCCCTTCGTCGACGCAGAACTCCTGGAGCGGATCGCTCGCGAACTTGCGGCTGGCAAGACGGCCGTGCTGCCGGCCCTGCCCGTATCGGACACGATCAAGCGCGCCGACGCCTCCGGGGTCGTTGCGATGACAGTTCCGCGCAAGGGTCTTTTCGCCGCCCAGACACCACAGAGCTTTCTCTACGCAGCCATTCTCGAGGCTCACGAAAGGGCTGCCGAGGAGCAGGCCGTGGATTTTACCGACGACGCGTCGATCGCGGAATGGGCCGGCCTTCCGGTCCACCTGGTCGAGGGCTCGATCGACAACATCAAACTCACCGTGCAAAGGGATATCGCCATGGCCGACGAGAAGCTGAAGGGCTCAGCGCTGCCCGACGTCCGGACCGGAAACGGCTATGACGTGCATCAGCTCGAACCGGGCGATGGTGTGACGCTCTGCGGGATCTTCATTCCCCACGACCAGAGGCTGAAAGGCCATTCGGATGCGGATGTCGCGCTGCATGCGCTGACGGACGCGCTGCTTGCTACCTGCGGCGCCGGCGATATCGGCGATCATTTCCCCCCGTCGGACATGCAGTGGAAAGGCGCGCCGTCGCGGATCTTCCTCGAGCATGCCGCAAAGATCGTGCGCGAGGCGGGCGGCACGATCATGAATGCAGACATTTCGCTTATTGCCGAAGCACCTAAGGTTGGGCCGCATCGTCACGCGATGCGCGAGACGCTCTCGGACATCCTCGGTATCGCGCTTGACCGATGCTCGGTAAAGGCGACGACGAATGAGACGATCGGCTTTGTCGGCCGACGCGAGGGGATCGCGGCTATCGCTACGGCAACCGTCGTTTTCCGGGGGACAGACTGATGGGGCTCTATCCGGCTGAGATCGAGCAGCAGGCAGCAGCAATCATCGCGGCCTATCGGGATCTCGGCTGGATGGTCGCGACGGCCGAATCCTGCACCGGCGGCCTGATCGCCGGGGCTCTGACGGAGATTGCCGGATCTTCGGCGGTCGTCGATCGCGGCTTCATCACCTACACGAACCAGGCGAAGACGGAACTGATCGGTGTTTCTGCCAAAACACTGGAGACCTTTGGAGCCGTCTCGCGGGAGACCGCGCTGCAGATGGCGCAAGGGGCGCTGATCCGTTCGAGCGCGGCGGTCGCCGTTGCGGTCACGGGTATCGCCGGACCGGGCGGAGGATCTGCCGAGAAGCCAGTCGGACTGGTGCATCTGGCGCTGAAGAGCCGTCGCGGGGACGTCGACCACAGGGAAATGCGATACGGCGATATCGGCCGTGATCAGGTGCGGCTTGCAACGGTCAGGACGGCACTCGAGATGCTGGCGCAGGCGGCTCAGAGACCGGCATAGATCTTGTCGGCGCGCGCCTCGAAGGCTTCCGAGAACATCCGGAAAGCGCGGTCGAACATCGAGCCCATCAGGGCGCCGAGGATGCGGTTCTTGAACTCGTAGTCGATGTAGAAATGCACCGCGCAGCCTCCATCGGGCGCCTCTTCGAAGCGCCAGCGATTGTCGAGATAGCGGAACGGGCCCTCGATATATTTGACATCGATGGCGTGATCGGCGGGCGTTAGCAGAACCTGTGTCGTGAACGTCTCGCGGATTGCCTTGTAGCCCACCGTCATATCCGCCAACAGCAACTCCTTGCCGTCACGCTCGCGGCGCGACCGGATTGCAAGCGCTTCGCAAAGCGGCAGGAATTCCGGATAGCGCTCGACGTCGGCGACGAGGGCGTACATTCGGTCGGGCGAGTGCTTGACGATGCGGCGGGTTTCGAACTGGGGCATATCCGCGACTTAATGAGGAAGCCCCGCAAGATCAAGCAGGTGCGCCATCTCGCCATGGGATTTCAGGGTGATCACGGGCACGTCTGGACCATGTTTCTCGATCTCCTGGATGATCCGAGGAGTGAAGCGGTGCTCAAAGTGCCAGATGTAAGCGAGGAATTCGCGACCTGGCCATTGCTCGACGCAGCCGTCTGCCATGTCGGGCCTGTGCTTCCCGACGTATTTCGCCGCCCGGCGGTAAACGCCAAGCAGACAATGCCAGCGCGGAAGCCGCACCCAGACAACGAGATCGGTGCGCGGAAGACGAATGTCGAAGCTCGACGGATTGGTGCCGTCGAGGAGCCATCTGTCTGCCGATACGATGTCGGAAATGATGGCGCGCTGCTCAACCCTGGGGCGCTCGACCCAATTCGGAAGCCAAAAAACTTCGCGATC
Source organism: Rhizobium sp. 'Codium 1' (assembly GCF_020889605.1). Taxonomy (NCBI): domain Bacteria; kingdom Pseudomonadati; phylum Pseudomonadota; class Alphaproteobacteria; order Hyphomicrobiales; family Rhizobiaceae; genus Rhizobium; species Rhizobium sp. 'Codium 1'. The sequence continues at coordinate 43,861 of NZ_JAJGPW010000004.1, read as the reverse complement.
CATGGAATGGTTGGGAAGATCGAGCAGAGTGGCGAGCTCGCGACAAAAGATTGACTTGCCGCCGCCGGAGCAGCCAATGACCATGATGCGCTGCGCCTGGCGCAATTGCGCGGCTGCATCTATCAACGATTCAATGCACAAAACGATGCCCACACACTCCTCGCGTGTGGGGATCTAGCGCCATCTCACGTCGTTTGAAAGACTGGCGACGTCTTCAAACCCTGGCGACAAGCTTTTCCCGCGCCGCCTTCAGCCGTGCAAAGTCATCACCGGCATGGTGCGAGGACCGCGTGAGCGGGCTCGAGGAAACCATGAGGAAGCCCTTGGTGTAGGCGATGTCTTCATAGGACTTGAACTCTTCCGGCGTCACGAACCGCTCGACCTTGTGGTGCTTGCGGGTCGGCTGGAGATACTGGCCAATGGTCAGGAAATCGACATCCGCCGTGCGCAGGTCGTCCATCAACTGAAGCACTTCGTTCCGCTCTTCGCCCAGACCGACCATGATACCGGACTTCGTGAACATCGTGGGGTCGAGCTCCTTGACCCGCTGCAGCAGGCGTACGGAGTGGAAGTAGCGCGCACCAGGCCGCACGGTCAGATAGTTGCCAGGCACCGTTTCCATATTGTGGTTGAACACGTCGGGCTTGGCTGCAACGACACGCTCCAGCGCGCCAGGCTTCTTCAGGAAGTCCGGTGTCAGTATTTCGATGGTCGTGTGCGGTGAAGCGGCACGGATCGCCCAGATCACCTTTTCAAAGTGTTCCGCGCCACCGTCGGCCAAGTCGTCCCGGTCGACAGAGGTGATCACCACATGCTGGAGGCCCATCTGGTGGACCGCCTTGGCGACGTTTTCGGGTTCATCCAGGTCAAGCGCATTCGGCTTGCCGGTCGCGACATTGCAGAAGGCGCAGGCGCGGGTACAGATCTCGCCCATGATCATGAAGGTCGCGTGCTTCTTGTCCCAGCACTCGCCGATGTTCGGGCAGCCGGCTTCCTCGCACACGGTGACCAGCTTGTGGGAGCGAACGAGGTCACGGGTCTCGTGATACCCCTTGGAGGTCGGGGCCTTGACGCGGATCCACTCCGGCTTGCGCAGGACTTCCGTGTCGGGCTTGTGAGCCTTCTCCGGATGGCGGACGCGTTTATCGTCTGCGGAAGTCACAACGGCGGCGCCGGAGAGATTGGTCCTGTCGAGAATGGTGACCATGATGAGAACCCTGTGCCGCAGCGCATGCGGCCTTTTTTGTTTACCGCCGGACGAGCTTGGCGATGAAGAGAAGAATGCTTGCACCGACGAAGCTGGTGATCAGATAGCCCAGCCAGTCGCCTGCGACGAAGATGCCCAGACGGCGGAAGATCGCCGCGGCGATCACCGCGCCGATGATGCCGATGATGATGTTCATGATGACGCCGAAGCGCATGTTCATGAGCTTTCCGGCAAGCCACCCGGCGAGACCGCCGAAGAAGATCGTCGCGAGAATACCGACTTCAAACCCTGCCACGGCGCATTCCTTTTCGAATATTCCGTTTGAACCTGCCGCCCATATAGGCGGCACGGCTCCTTTTCACAACCTGGCTTCAGGCGTTGAGCACCCGCCCATACGCATCCAGCACGCTTTCCTTCATCGTCTCCGAGATCGTCGGATGCGGGAAGATCGTGTGCATCAGGTCTTCTTCAGTGGTCTCGAGATTCATCGCGACGACGAAGCCCTGGATGAGTTCGGTCACTTCAGCGCCGACCATGTGGGCGCCGATCAGTTCGCCTGTCTTCTTGTCGAAGATCGTCTTGACCATGCCCTGATCCTCGCCAAGGGCCACCGCCTTGCCGTTCGCGGCGAAGGTGAAACGGCCGACGCGGATCTCGCGGCCCTCGGCCTTGGCTTTCGCTTCGGTCACGCCGACGGAGGCGACCTGCGGGTTGCAATAGGTGCAGCCCGGGATCTTGTTCTTGTCCATCGGATGCACATTCGGCAGCCCGGCGACCTTCTCGACGACGATCACGGCCTCATGCTCGGCCTTGTGAGCCAGCATCGGCGGGCCGGCGACGTCGCCGATCGCGTAGATGCCCGGCACATTGGTCTTGCCGTAGCCGTCGATGACGATGAAGCCGCGATCGGTCTTCACGCCGACGGCTTCGAGACCGATGCCTTCGATATTCGCCTGCACGCCGACAGCCGAAATCATCCGGTCGGCGGTGATCTTCTCGACCGAGCCGTCCTTCTTCTCGATGGTGGCGGTGACGGAGTTTGCACCCTTTTCGACCTTGGCGACTTTCGCCTCCAGCAGGATTTTCATGCCCTGCTTGTCGAACATCTTCTTGGCGAAGGCCGAGATTTCCTCGTCTTCGACCGGCATAACCTGCTTCATGATCTCGACGACCGTCACATCGACGCCCATGGTGCGGTAGAAGCTGGCGAATTCGATACCGATGGCGCCCGAGCCCATGACGAGCAGGGACTTCGGCATCTCTTCCGGCTTCATCGCCTCGAAATAGGTCCAGATCAGCTTGCCGTCCGGCTCGATGCCTGGAAGAGCGCGCGGACGGGCGCCGGTCGCGACGATGATGTGCTTGGCGGTATAGGTGCCCTCGCCCAGCGTGTTCTTCGGTACCGGGCCCATCGGCTCGACTGCCTTCTTGGTCGGCTTGCCGACGACAATCTCGCCGGGCTTGGTGATCTTCGCCTCGCCCCAGATGATGTCGACCTTGTTCTTCTTGAAAAGGAAGCCGACGCCGTTGTTCATGCGATGGGCGATGCCGCGCGAGCGCGCAACGATGGCCTTGATGTCGGGCTTAATCGACCCTTCCAGGGTCAGACCGTAGTCCTTGGCGTGGGTCGCCGTGTGCATCACGTCGGCGGTGCGCAGCAGCGCCTTCGTCGGTATGCAGCCCCAGTTGGAGCAGATGCCGGCGAGATGCTCGCGCTCGACTACAGCGACTTTCATGCCAAGCTGGGCTGCGCGGATCGCGGCAATGTAGCCGCCGGGGCCGGAGCCGATGATGATGACGTCGTAAGCATTCGACATGGGCGCTTCCACTCCTCGGTTTCCTGCGAGCCCCCGCTCAAGCGGAGGCCCGGTTCGGGACTGGAAGCGAGCGCCTCAGACGGGCGGTGTCTCGGCCTCCGGTTCGTGACGAACCAGCATCCCGTAGATTTCATCCTTGAGCTGCATCCGCTTCTTGCGCATTTCCACGATGTGGAAGTCGTCTGCAGGCTCGACATCGGTTTCGGCGCGGTGGATGGCCCGGTTCACCTCATGATAGGTCTCGAACAATCTTGCGAAATGACCATCCGTTTCCTTCAGATGACGCATCTGCGCGACGTGTTCCGGGAATTCCACTGCCAGTTCGTGCGGTGTGTTCGACATGATCTCATCTCCTCTAGCGGGTTGATGAGTTCAGGTTAGACGCAGCGCACAAGACCTCCTTGATTTTGATCAATGCGCCCTGCCTCAGGATGCAGGATGCGCGTTTTCTTCAAAGTCCAAGCATCATCCGAACGATCGGCTCGAGACCGCGTCCGATCGCACGGGTGTTTTCAGCGTCCAGATGGATGCCGTCGAGCGGCGTGGTTTCGGCGACCGATCCCGCATCGAAAAAGGCACATCCAGCTTCGTCCGCCGCATCTCGATACATGCCGGCCAGCATGGCGCCCTCGCCAACCGAGTGGTTGAACATGGCGCCGAAGACCGAATTGGCCGTCTCGCGGATCGGCGGCGGCGCGACGATCAGGATCTCGGGTTCTTCGAACTCGAAACCCCAGTCATGCTTCTGCACCTGCTTGACCAGGCGCTTGGCGCCACTGGTCGCGCCGATCGCTGTTCCCTGAATGCCACGCTTGAGGTCATTCGTCCCCAGCATGATGATCACCAGATCGATCGGCTTGTGCGTGGCGAGAATGGTCGGCAACAGCTTCACGCCGTTGCGCTCGCAGTCACCCAGATGGTCGTCATAGGCCGTGGTACGCCCGTTCAGGCCTTCGGCGATGACCCTTACCCCGTGACCGAGCGCCTTTTGCAAGACGCTCGTCCAGCGGTCCTCATAGGCATGCCGACCCAGGCTCACCGGGTCGTATCCCCATGTCAGGCTGTCGCCATAGGCGAGAACGGTCTTCATCGCACCGCTCCCCGGATCAGACCAGCATGCCCATCGGATTTTCGATGTAGCGCTTGAAAGCACCGAGCAGTTCGGCACCGAGCGCACCATCGACGCAACGATGGTCGGTCGAGAGCGTCACGGTCATGACCGTCGCGACCTTCATCTCGCCCTTCTTGACCACAACCCGATCTTCGCCGGCGCCGACCGCGAGGATCGTCGCATGCGGCGGGTTGACCACGGCCGAGAAGCTCTTCACGCCCATCATGCCCATGTTGGACACGGCGGTCGTGCCGCCCTGATACTCTTCGGGCTTCAGCTTGCGGTCCTTGGCACGCTTGCCGAGGTCCTTCATCTCGTTGGAGATGGTGGACAGGCTCTTTTCCTCGGCCTTGCGAATGATCGGAGTGATCAGGCCGCCGGGGATGGAGACAGCCACGCCGACATCGGCATGCTTGTGCTTGACCATGTTGGTGTCGGTCCAGGAGACATTGGCATCCGGCACGTCGCGGAGTGCGAGCGCCAGCGCCTTGATCACCATGTCGTTGACCGAGAGCTTGTAGGCCGGCTTGCCGTCCTTTTCGGGGGCAGCCGCATTGAGCTGGGCACGAAGCGCCATCAGGGCATCCAGTTCGCAATCCACGGAGACGTAGAAATGCGGGATGGTCTGCTTGGATTCCTGCAGGCGCTTGGCGATCGTCTTGCGCATGCCGTCATGCGGCACGAGCTCGTAGGAGCCTTCGGCGAAGTTCTTGAGAACGGCCTCTTCCGACGCGCCCTTGGCAAGCACCGGTGCAGCAGTTGCACCTGCACCTGCGGCGGAAGCCGGGGCAGCCTTTGCACCGCCGGTGCTGACGGCCTTTTCAACGTCGCTCTTGACCACACGGCCCTTCGGACCGGAACCAGAGACAGCCTTGAGATCGAGACCGGCCTCCCTGGCGAGACGACGCGCGAGCGGCGAGGCGAAGACGCGCTCACCGGATGACACCGCCGGAGCAGCCGACGCGGCTGCAGGCGCCGGAGTTGCGGTTTCTGCAGACACCGGTGCGGCTTCTGCCTTCGGCGCCGGAGCAGCTTCGGCCTTCGGCGCGGACGAACCGCCACCAGCGGCCGCAGCGGCGGCAACATCCTCGCCTTCTTCGGCGAGAATGGCGATCAGTGCATTGACCTTGACGGCTTCGGTGCCGGCGGGAACCACGATCTTCGCGACGACGCCCTCATCGACGGCCTCCACTTCCATGGTGGCCTTGTCAGTCTCGATCTCGGCGATCACGTCGCCGGACTTGACCTTGTCGCCTTCCTTGACCAGCCATTTGGCCAGATTGCCCTCTTCCATCGTCGGAGACAGGGCCGGCATGGTGATGTTGATCGGCATGGACCTACCCTCCCCTTATTTGTAGCAGACGGTCTTCACCGCCTGGACCACTTCGCCGACATTCGGCAGAGCGAGCTTTTCGAGGTTCGCCGCGTAAGGCATCGGAACGTCCTTGCCAGCGATCGTCAGGATCGGCGCATCGAGATAATCGAAGGCCTGCTGCATGACGCGGGTGGCGATTTCGGTGCCGACCGACGACTGCGGATAACCTTCCTCGACGGTGACGAGACGGCCGGTCTTCTTGACCGATTCGATGATCGTCGGGAGGTCCATCGGACGGATCGTGCGCAGGTCAATCAGTTCGACGTCGATGCCTTCCTTCTCCAGCTCGGCGATCGCCTTGATGGCGTAGGTCATGCCGATGCTCCAGGAGACGATGGTGACGTCCTTGCCGGTCTTGTGGATGCGCGCCTTGCCGATCGGCAGGACAAAGTCATCGAGCTTCGGCACTTCGAAGGACTGACCGTAGAGGATCTCGTTTTCCAGGAAGACAACCGGATTCGGATCGCGGATCGCGGCCTTCAGCAGGCCCTTTGCGTCGGCGGCCGAATAGGGCATGACGACCTTGAGGCCCGGAATCTGGCTATACCAGGCGGCATAATCCTGGCTGTGTTGTGCGCCGACGCGGGCGGCAGCCCCGTTCGGGCCACGGAAGACGATCGGCGCGCCCATCTGGCCGCCGGACATGTAGAGCGTCTTGGCAGCCGAGTTGATGATCTGGTCGATCGCCTGCATGGCGAAGTTGAAGGTCATGAACTCGATGATCGGCTTGAGGCCCGCCATGGCAGCACCAACGCCGACGCCGGCAAAACCGTGCTCGGTGATCGGCGTGTCGACGACGCGCTTCGCACCAAACTCGGCCAGAAGGCCCTGCGTGATCTTGTAGGCGCCCTGATATTCGGCGACTTCCTCACCCATGACGAAGACATCCGGGTTGGCGCGCATTTCTTCCGCCATGGCTTCGCGCAGGGCTTCGCGGACCGTCATGGTGACCATTTCGGTCCCGGCCGGGATATCCGGATCGGAGGCGACATCGATCTTCGGGGCCGCGGGGACCTTGTTATCTGCAGTGGAATCCGGCTCGGCAGCCGCTTCGCGCGCCTTTCCGCCTGCCGCTTCTGAAGCGGCCGCCGGTGTATCGGCTTCCTTCTTCGGTGCGACGGCTGCATCGGCGCTTTCGCCGTCCTGCAGCAGAACGGCAATCGCGGTATTGACCTTGACGTTTTCAGTGCCGGCAGCGATCAGGATCTTGCCGAGCACGCCTTCGTCGACGGCCTCGACTTCCATCGTCGCCTTGTCGGTTTCGATTTCAGCGATCACATCGCCGGACTTCACGGTATCACCTTCCTGCTTGACCCACTTGGAGAGTGTGCCCTCCTCCATGGTCGGAGACAGGGCGGGCATGAGGATTTCGATCGGCATGGGTTCCCTCCCCGATTACAGCAGGATGTCGGTGTAGAGCTCGGATGCATCCGGCTCCGGATTGGCCTGGGCGAAATCGGCCGAGTCGGCCACGATGTCGCGGACGTCCTTGTCGATCGCCTTCAACTCGTCCTCGCTCGCCCAGCCCTTTTCGAGCAGACGTGCGCGGACCTGCTCGATCGGATCCTGCTCGGAGCGCATCTTCTGCACTTCTTCCTTGGTCCGATACTTCGCCGGGTCAGACATCGAGTGGCCACGATAGCGATATGTCTGCATTTCGAGGATGATCGGGCCCTTGCCGGAACGGCAATGCTCGACCGCCAGATCCGCGGCAGCCTTGACCGCACGCACATCCATGCCGTCCACCTGGATGCCTGGAATGTTGAAGGACACACCGCGCTGGGAGAAATCCGTCTGGGCAGAAGCGCGCGAGACAGAGGTACCCATGGCGTATCGGTTGTTCTCGATGATGTAGATTACCGGCAGGTTCCACAGACGAGCCATGTTGAAGCTCTCGTAGACCTGGCCCTGGTTGGCGGCGCCGTCGCCGAAATAGGCGAGCGAGACATTGTCGTTGCCACGATACTTGTTGGCGAAGGCGAGACCCGTGCCAAGCGAGACCTGGGCGCCGACGATACCGTGGCCGCCATAAAAATTCTTCTCCTTGGAGAACATGTGCATCGAGCCGCCCTTGCCTTTCGACAGGCCGCCGCGACGGCCGGTCAACTCGGCCATGACGCCACGCGCGCTCATACCGCAAGCCAGCATGTGGCCGTGGTCACGATAACCGGTGATGACCTGATCGCCGTCCTTAAGCGCCATCTGCATGCCGACAACGACAGCTTCCTGGCCGATATACAGGTGACAGAAACCACCGATGAAGCCCATGCCGTAAAGCTGCCCGGCCTTTTCTTCAAAACGACGAATGAGCAGCATTTCGCGATAGGCCAGGATCTCCTGAGCCTTGTCGAACTCGACAATCGCTCCTTGCGTGAACTCTTTCTTGGCAGGCTTGGTCGAAGGCTTCCGACCGGTCGCAGTCGCAGGCTTGCGAGGCGCCATGCATCCCTCCCATGGGTTATTATGGTGCAAAGTTGACGACAGAATAGGGAAGAAAGCCGACGGCGGCAATGCCATAAATGCATGGCTCTCATTCGCCGCAAGCAACTGTAAAAAATGAAAGAATTCGAATTAACCCGATTTGAGTTAATCAGAAATAGGTGTTGAAGATCACGATTTCATCCGGGCGCGACATATTGAGCTGATAGCGCGCCTTTTCGTCAATGATGTCCTCGTCCAGCGAGCCGTCACTCAAGAGGCTCACTTCCTTCTCCAAGACCATGCGCTGCGCAACAAGCCTTTCCAGCTCGGAGGCGCGCTCCAGCCGGATGCGCTCGAACTGCTGTCCCGCCCTCAAGCCATAGTCGCCATGGATCGAATGGTAACCGAAATAGGACAGGAAAGCGATTGTGACAGCGGGAAGAATAAGGCGGCCGTATTTCTTTTTCTTGTGATGCCTGGTCCACATGCCGACAATTGCCCTGAAACGCGAAACTGGCACTCAGATTAGCGGGCATGTCTTAACCGATGGTTGACCCTGTCGCAGCGCAAAAGAAAAAGCCCGCGCCGGGATGACCGGCACGGGCTTCGAAGGGAGATCGGGCAGGATCAGCCGCGCAGGATCGAGGCGCCTGCGTAGACGGCCTGCGGGCCAAGCTCTTCCTCGATGCGGATCAGCTGGTTGTACTTCGCGGTGCGGTCGGAACGTGCGAGCGAGCCGGTCTTGATCTGACCGCAGTTGGTGGCAACTGCGAGATCGGCAATCGTCGAATCCTCGGTTTCGCCCGAACGGTGCGACATCACGGCCGTGTAGGCGGCGCGGTGTGCGGTCGAGACGGCGTCGAGGGTTTCCGAGAGCGAGCCGATCTGGTTGACCTTGACCAGGATGGAATTGGCGACACCCATCTTGATGCCGTCACGCAGACGCGCGGAGTTGGTGACGAAAAGATCGTCGCCGACGAGCTGGACCTTCTTGCCGATCTTGTCGGTCAGCGACTTCCAGCCATCCCAGTCGTCTTCGGCCATGCCGTCCTCGATCGAGAAGATCGGGTACTTGGCAGCGAGTTCGGCAAGATAGTCCGCCATGGCTTCCGGTTCGAGCGTGCGGCCTTCGCCTTCAAGCACATACTTGCCGTCCTTGAAGAACTCGGTCGAGGCGCAATCGAGCGCGATATGCATGTCCTCGCCCGGACGGTAACCAGCCTTTTCGATCGACTTCATGATGAAGTCGAGGGCAGCGGGTGCGGATGCCAGGCCCGGCGCAAAGCCACCTTCGTCGCCGACATTGGTGTTGTGGCCATCGGCTGCGAGCTGCTTCTTCAGCGTGTGGAAGACTTCCGAACCCATGCGCACGGCGTCACGGATGGTGTCGGCGCCAACCGGCACGATCATGAATTCCTGGAAGTCGATCGGGTTGTCGGCATGGGCGCCGCCGTTGATGATGTTCATCATCGGAACCGGCAGGACATGGGCGTTCGGGCCGCCGATATAACGATAGAGGGGCAGACCGGAGGATTGGGCTGCGGCCTTGGCGACAGCCAGCGATACGCCAAGAATGGCGTTTGCGCCGAGGCGGGCCTTGTTCGGCGTGCCGTCGAGTTCGATCATCAGATTGTCGATCTGGATCTGGTTTTCGGCCTCGTGACCGCCGATTGCATCATAGATCTCGCCATTGACGGCTTCGACCGCCTTCTCGACGCCCTTGCCGAGGTAACGAGAGCCACCGTCACGCAATTCGACGGCTTCATGCGCGCCGGTCGAGGCACCCGAGGGAACGGCCGCACGGCCCATGCTGCCGTCTTCGAGATAGACGTCGACTTCGACGGTCGGATTGCCGCGGCTGTCGAGGATTTCGCGGCCGATGATGTCGGTAATGGCGGTCATGTTCGCTCCCTGGTGACGGAAATTGGACAAGGCTCGGCGGCCGATCACCGGGCGCGGAGCCCCCGGACCTGCCTTTGAGTCATCCTCTCTTATCCGATGATCGGGAAAATACAATGACGGATAGGAGCCGGAACGGACGAAATCTAATCGATTTAAACCGCAAGGACCCGCGGCGCTTCCCGTTCAACTGCTGAAAGCGCCGCGAGAGTCCGTCAGGATGCCTTGGCCAGGTCGTCGAAGGCGATGAGTTTTTCCAGGAGCCGGCGCATGTCGGTGATCTTCACCATATTCGGACCATCCGACGGGGCATTGTCCGGGTCCTGGTGAGTCTCGATAAAGAGACCTCCGACGCCGACAGCGACGGCTGCGCGAGCCAGCGTCTCGACGAATTCACGCTGGCCACCGGAGGAACCACCCTGCCCGCCCGGCTGCTGCACCGAATGGGTGGCATCGAAAACGACAGGCGCGCCCATGGCCGCCATGATCGGCAGCGAGCGCATGTCGGAGACGAGCGTATTGTAGCCGAAGGACGCGCCGCGTTCGCAAAGCAGCACGTTCGGATTGCCGGAACCGGTGATCTTGTTCAGCACGTTCTTCATGTCCCAAGGGGCGAGGAACTGTCCCTTCTTCACATTGATCGCGCGGCCGGTCTTGGCGGCGGCAACAAGCAGGTCCGTCTGCCGGCAGAGGAAGGCGGGGATCTGCAGGACATCCACAGTCGGCGCGACGGCCGCGCACTGCTCTTCCGTGTGGATGTCGGTGAGGACGGGCACACCGAATTCCTTCTTGATGTCGGCAAAGACTTCCATCGCCGTTTCCAGGCCGATGCCGCGCTCGGCAGACAGCGAGGTGCGGTTCGCCTTGTCGTAAGAGGATTTGTAGACGAGCCCGAGCCCGAGTTCGCGGCACAACTCGACGAGTTGCCCCGCGATCATGAAGGCATGGTCACGGCTTTCCATCTGGCAGGGACCGGCGATCAAGGCGAAGCGGGTTTTTTGTGAGAAGACAGCCTTGCCGGCGCCTTCGCCGACCACGACTTCCGAATTGGGAGAAATGCTCATTTCAACTCCTCGAAGGCAAAGGTGACGCCCTGGCCCTTTTCCGGCGCGACAACCAGCCGCGCTCCCGTTTTGTGGTAGCCGACGCCATTAGCAGCGAGGCAGGCTTCTGTCACGCCGAGATCGGCGACGGCGACCACCACGGCCGCGCCCAGGAGACCGCGTTCCAGCTGCCTGGAACCCAGACCGTAATGGGCCGAACATCCTTCGGAGGTCAGGACGTCAACCGAGGCATTGGATGCCTCGATCGCCATGCCGAAGGAATGCGCCGTGACGTCGCGCTGATCGAGCACCATTTCCAGCAGATACTGGAAATCACTCGGATTTTCCTCGACCAGGACGATTCGCCGAAGACCGGCGGCACCATTGGCGTGCACGATCAAGTCACCGCGATCCGCCGGTATCGGATTCACCCGTTCACAGGCGAAGGCGAAGAAATCAGGCGAACGCAGGTCGGCCGCAAAGGCGAGCCGGAAAGCCCCCTCCGCCGATCGCCCATCAGGGAATCGGAACTGCCGGGAAAATTCGAGAACGGGCCCGCCGCTCTGTCCCTCATCGCGATACCGCCTATCATCTGCAGTTGCATCGTCCGTCTTCACGACGATCGCCGAGAGGCCTTCGCCACGGCGAAAGCGGAAGGCGAGATCGCGTGCGACAAACACATTGCCGATGCGTGCAGCCTCAAGGCAGTCTTCTCGGCTGCCGACGGCCAGGGGCTCCAGATAGGTATCATCTGCAAAAAAGACGCAGGCGTTCTCGGTCCCAAACGGATGGCGGGCATCGGCCGCAACCGTGAAGCCGAGGCGGCTCATCCGATCGCGGGAGGTTTCGAGATCCACGACCGGGAGGACGAGATGATCGATGGCGCGGGGGGACGTGATGGGATTGGACATATTTCTCTCGAGTTTTGCGTCAGATTTGGGAATTGCGCGGCTGGATTGAAAGGGTTTCGAGCGTCTGGCGCAATGCGTCGATTTGCTGCCGCGCTTCGCGCAATTCCTTCAGTACCTGTTCGTCGATCTTGTGATGAAGGGCCAGAACCTCGATCTCTGCCTTGAGGTTGATCTCATAATCCTTTGCCGCCATGAACCGATCGCGCTCGGCCTGACGGTTCTGGCTCATCATGATGATCGGGGCCTGGATCGCGGCCAGCATGGACAGGAGAAGGTTGAGGAAGATGAACGGATAAGGGTCGAGGGAGCGCGTCGCGAGAACCACGGTGTTGAGAACCACCCAGGCCACGAAAAGCACCATGAAGGCGATGATGAAGCCCCAGGAGCCACCCACCCTCGCAATGCCGTCTGCCAATCGTTGCCCGACGGTCGCATGGGCTAGGAAATCCTCGCCGGCATTGGTCGAAACCGTGCGGCGCTCCCGAGCCCGCTTCAGCACCTTCTTTTCCGCAGAAGAGAGATCGGATTGCGTCTTCCCCAAAACGAGTTTTTCAATGTCCTTGAGCATTCGTCTTATTCCCCGAGAAAGGTCCGCTGGCCTTTGAGAGTATCCGCTCTTTGCATTGCAGCGGTACAAAATCGGACTGTTTCATGACCTGCACATCAGGCCATCGCATTTTCTCACCGGCTCTTCACGAAAATTTATCCCCTTGCGGAACACAAATGGAACAGATAGTGTCTGTTCTGTATTTGTTTCACCTCAGGGGCACCGCATATGCTGACGCGCAAGCAACAGGAACTGCTTCTCTTCATCCACGAGCGGATGAAAGAATCGGGCGTCCCGCCTTCCTTCGACGAGATGAAGGACGCGCTGGATCTCGCATCGAAATCCGGCATCCATCGACTGATCACGGCGCTCGAGGAACGCGGCTTCATCCGCCGGTTGCCGAATCGAGCTCGCGCCCTTGAGGTTATCAAACTGCCGGAAGCCTATTCTCCGAGCATGCAGCCCCGTCGCGGTTTTGCCCCGAGCGTGATCGAAGGCAGTCTTGGCAAGGCACCGCCAGCGCCAGCACTCACCAAACAGCCGGTTGAAGACAGGAGTTCTTCTATCTCGGTTCCCGTCATGGGCCGTATTGCGGCTGGCGTACCGATCTCTGCAATCCAGAACAATACGCATGACATTACCGTGCCGGCCGAGATGATCGGCTCCGGTGATCACTACGCCCTCGAGGTGAAGGGCGATTCGATGATCGAAGCCGGGATTCTCGACGGTGATACCGTCATCATCCGCAATGCGTCCAATGCCAATCCCGGGGACATCATCGTGGCGCTCGTCGACGACGAGGAAGCAACATTGAAGCGGTTCCGCCGGCGTGGCGCGTCGATCGCGCTGGAGGCCGCCAATCCGGCCTATGAAACGCGAATCTTCCCGCCGGATCGGGTCAAGATCCAGGGCAAGCTGGTCGGCCTCATCCGCCGCTATCACTGAGCGTCAGCTGTCGGTGACAGTGGTTGCGCCGTCATCCGGCTTTCTGATGCTTGGGGGATGGTGTGTTCGTCTGCCGCTGATGCCGTGCGCCAGTCGTAGAGGCGGTGTTGCGTCCACGGTCTCGGCTTCCCCTCGAAAGATGTTCTGATCACCAGGTGCTGCGGCGCGTCTGCAAGGCCGGAAATTTCGACAGCGCCGGTGGCCCTGAGGCTGCTTTGTGACAGAAGCGCCGCGCCCGAGCGGCAGGCGGTCAATCGCGTGCGAGCCGCCAGAACGACGACATCGGCAAGGTCGCAGCCAACCCCGACCAGGTCGGGACGGTCGAGGGTCATCAGCAGTTTCCCCGTGTCCATCCGGGCGACGCAGACCTGCTTGATGCAGGTGAAGCGGTCCATCCTGGCAGATTTGGTCAACTGATCGAGAAGCGTTGCAGCAGCCGATCGCTGCGCTGCGCTCCAGGTCTCTCCGGTTCGCCAGTCAGGTGGCGCTGGCAATTCGCCAATCGTAAGCATTAGGGGCGGCATCGTCGTCTCGACATCCAGCACCGGTCGCCATTGGTCGAAGATGAAGGCCGGCGGCCGAGTTCGATTGGTGGCGAGGGTCCGTGCGGCGCCGTCACCGCTCCAGAGCGCCACCAGTCGCGCATCCTCGCTGATCATCAGTTCACCGGGCTCCTGTCTCGGCCCGAGCCATGTCGCAACGAGCGTCACCGCGATCAGGACGGTTCCTGCATGTCTGAGACTGCTGCGAAACAGCGTCAGCAGGAGCATGCCGGTGATCGTTCCGAGCATGAACCAGCCGGGAAGGCGCGGAAAGACGTAACCTCCACCCCAGCTGGAAACCATGTAGGCGACATGCAGAACCAGTTCGAGCCCCTGCCCCATGATCCAGAAGAAGGGCGCGTCAAGACCGAAGGGCATGAGCAGCATGGCAATGAAGCCTGCCGGCATGACCACCAGCGAAATCAGCGGCATGGCGGCGAGGTTGGCTTCAAGTCCATGGGTCGACAGGCGGTGAAAATGGGTGATGGCAAAGATCGCAGTGGCCAGTCCGCCGATCAGGGATGTCGCCAGAGTACCGCCGATGAGTTTTCCGCCGCCCGCAGCAACGCGCAGGCCGAGTGACCGTATCGGCGGCAGGATGGCGCGTGGCCGGGAGCGCCAGCCGGCATAGCCGGCGATCAGGCCGGCAGTGGCCGCAAAGGACATCTGGAAACTCGGCCCCATCACAGCCGAAGGCTGTACGACAAGAATGGCTGTTGCAGCCAGGGCCAGGTTGCGCAGGCTGACGGCCGGACGGTCGAAGAGAACTGCAGCCAGCATGATGGCGGTCATCAGATAGGCACGCAGCGCGGAGACCTGATAGCCGGAAATGAGCACATAGCCGGTCGTGGCAATCAACGCGCCCGCAGCCGCGATCTTCTTGATCGGATGTCGCTCGGCCAGCGCCGGCACGAGGCTGAGCAGACCGCGCAGGCCGACGAAAAATATGCCGGCGGCGAGGGCCATGTTGAGACCCGAGATTGCGGTGATATGGGCAAGGCCCGAAACCCGAAGCGCCTCGGTCGCAGCGGTCGACATGGAGCGACGCTCTCCCGTGATGATCGAGGCGGCAAAGGCGCCAGGATCGCCTGGAATGACTGAGCGGATGCGATTCGAGATCCGGTCCCGCAGGGAGAACAATGCCGCATCGAAGCGCGCGACCAACCCGGCTCCATTATCCTCTTCGGCCAGCTTCGCCTGAGGCGGACCGAGAAAGAAACCGACAGCGCCGATCCCAGAGAAATAGCTTTGAAAGGCAAAGTCGTTCAGACCGGGCAAGGCGGGACCCGACGGTGGCGAGAGCCGCGCCCGCCCGCTCAGCCAGTCGCCGATCGCAGCCGGTGCATGTTTGCTGCGTGCCAGCAGAGTGACCCTTTCAGGCGGCCGCCGCACGGTAGGCTCCACCGTCCCCGTCAGCCTCAGCGTATAGCGCCACTCGCCGGCCGCGCCTTGCTCCCTGCGCTCGACGATACCGGTCACGGTGGTGACGAGCGGCTGGTCGATGATGACGGTCGAAACGCGCCTCGCCTCCCACTCCGCAAGCAGCATGCCCACGACAGCAAGGCAGACGCTCCAGAGAATCAGAGTTGACGCCGTGTCCCGCGTCGACCGCGACAGCGCAAACAGGAGAGCAAGCACAAGCGGAGCAAGGACCGGCGCCAAGGGTGGACTCGACCAAGAAAACCAGATTGCAGCGCCGGCGCCGAGGCACACCGGGACAAAGTGGAAGAAATGCCCGTAACTGATCTCCTGCGTGAGGCGCTCGCCAACATAGGCGCGGACGCGACGCGAAACGGCAGAAATCGAAACGTGGAAACCGGAGGCTGTCCGACGAGGCGCGGTGGACCAGGAAGGCGGATGAAGCACAGGGCGACGAGCCGGCAGCAGACCGGACCGAATGTCTGTTTCCCCCTGTTTTTCCGCCACTTCGACCATTGCGCTCGCTCGGCCGGATCCACACCATCCAAGGCCAAGATAAGGCAAAACGAAAAACAATCAAAGCTTGCAGAGCCTGGTGATTCTGCCGCCTATCCGAGCCACAAACGACAAGAACCGATCGGTTCGATTGTTGCCGATTTCGCGATGCACAATTTGCCCTTTGGATAGCTTGGCATTAACTTCGGTATCATATAGCTAACATCAACACGCTTAACCGATGGCGGCTTTTTCGAGACGCCTTCCCGCCAATACCGGAGGATCAGCATGACGGACAAAAGCGCTTCTTTGCAACTTGGGGACAAGACGGTCGACCTGAGCGTCAAGGCCGGCACGATCGGCCCTGACGTCATCGACATCGCCGCCCTTTACAAGCACACGGGCACGTTCACCTACGATCCGGGCTTCACGTCCACGGCATCCTGCGAATCCAAGATCACCTATATCGACGGCGACGAAGGCACGCTTCTGCATCGCGGTTATCCCATCGAGCAGCTTGCCGAAAAGGGCGACTTCCTGGAAGTCTGCTACCTGCTTCTCTACGGCGAACTGCCGACGGCAGCGCAGAAGAAGGACTTTGATTATCGCGTCACGCATCACACGATGGTGCACGAGCAGATGAGCAAGTTCTTCTCCGGCTATCGCCGCGACGCCCATCCGATGGCCGTCATGGTCGGCACGGTCGGTGCGCTGTCCGCCTTCTATCACGACTCGACCGACATCACCGATCCGCACCAGCGGATGGTCGCCTCGCTGCGCATGATCGCCAAGATGCCGACAATTGCGGCCATGGCCTACAAATATCACATCGGCCAGCCTTTCGTGTATCCGAAGAACGACCTCGATTATGCGTCGAACTTCCTGCGCATGTGCTTTGCCGTACCCTGCGAAGAATACCAGGCGAATCCGGTTCTGGCGCGTGCCATGGACCGCATCTTCATCCTGCATGCCGATCATGAGCAGAATGCCTCGACCTCGACCGTGCGTCTGGCAGGATCCTCGGGCGCCAATCCGTTCGCCTGCATCGCGGCCGGCATCGCCTGCCTCTGGGGCCCGGCCCATGGCGGCGCCAACGAGGCGGCCCTCAACATGCTGATGGAAATCGGTTCGGTCGACCGCATTCCCGAATACATCGCCAAGGCCAAAGACAAGAATGATCCGTTCCGGCTCATGGGCTTCGGCCACCGGGTCTACAAGAACTACGATCCGCGCGCCAAGATCATGCAGAAGACCATGTACGAGGTCCTCGAAGCCACCGGCCATGCCGACGATCCGCTGATGAAGGTCGCGCTCGAACTCGAGAAGATCGCGCTCAACGATCCCTATTTCATCGAGAAGAAGCTCTACCCGAACGTCGACTTCTACTCGGGCATCACGCTGCGTGCGCTCGGATTCCCGACGACCATGTTCACCGTTCTGTTTGCGCTCGCCCGCACCGTCGGCTGGATCGCGCAGTGGAACGAGATGATAGAAGATCCGCAGCAGCGCATCGGTCGCCCGCGCCAGCTCTATACCGGTGAGCCGCAGCGGGACTACAAGGCACTTTCAGAACGCTGAGGCGCCCGTTATCATCGCGATCAAAAAGGCCGGCTCTGTCCGGCCTTTTTTCGTTTCGGTTGGCTGATTGTCTGTCCGGCGGGCCCAAAGCGGTCAAACTCCGCGTGATGGCTGCGCATTTCGCACCCGGATGCCTTCATTTCCCGAGAGCTTTGTTCTAAGGAAGTCAACCTGCTTCGTCCCACACGAAGAATTACAATGAGGTTCATGCGTCCCGATGCTCGTCGTCTTGAGAAAAGCTTCCCAAACCCTGTTCGCCAAGATCCTGCTTGTCCTGCTCGTCGCCTCCTTCGGCGTCTGGGGCGTATCGGCATCGCTGTTCAGCAACACGTCCGATACCGTCGTCGCCGTCGGAGACCAGACGGTTTCGTCGAGCGACTTTGCCTTCGCCTATCAGCGGCAGGTGTCGGACATGAGCAGCCGGTTCGGCATGCAGCTCACCACCGAGCAGGCGCGAGCCTTCGGCATCGAGGCACAGGTGTTTTCGCAACTCGCAGCCGGCGCAGCCCTCGATCAGCTCGCCGTAGACATGAATCTCGGGCTTTCGCAGGATCGACTGGCGCAGCTGATCGCCGATGATCCGGCCTTCAAGAATGCAGCCGGCAGCTTCGACCGTGGCCTGTTCTCCTCTCGCCTGCGCAGTGCGGGCCTGCGTGAAGACGACTACATCCAGGAACGCTCCAAGGTCGCGATCCGCAGCCAGATCGTCGATGCAACTGCGGACGGCTTCGTCGCTCCCAAGGTGCTCATCGATGCGATCAAGTCCTATCGTTACGAGAACCGTGACATCAATTATCTGCTGCTGACCAATGCCAATATAGAGCCGGTCAAGGCACCCGACGACGCGACGCTCGCCGCCTGGTTCGACACGACAAAGTCGGGCTATCGGGCTCCGGAATATCGCAGCTTCAACTATGTGAAGCTCGAGCCTGCCGATATCGCGGACACGTCTGCGATCACCGACGAACAGATCCGCGAAGATTACGAACGCCGGAAGGCGACCTACGAAATCGCGGGCACGCGCACCATCGAGCAGCTGTCCTTCGAAAATCGTGAAGTTGCGGATGCCGCCCTTTCGGAACTGCAGAACGGCACCAGCTTCGACCAGCTGGTTAGCGATCAGGGCAAGACTGCGGGCGACGTGCTGCTGGGCGAATTCACCCGCGACCGCCTGCCCGATCCGGCCCTTGCGGAAGCGGCCTTCGCCGTCACGACCGAAGGTGGCACCACCCCCGTAGTCGACGGCGCACTCGGACCGGTCATCCTCCGCATCAGCAACATCAAGGATGGACGCACCCAGAGCCTTGACGAGGTGAAGGAAGAGATCCGCACTGCGCTTGCCGAAGCCGCTGCGATCGCCGATATCACCACCGTGCACGACCAGTTCGAAGACCTGCGCGCCGGCGGTTCGACGCTGAAGGAAGCCGCAGACCAGCTCAGGCTCAAGACTGCGACCATCACCGACATCGACCGCCGCGGCCTCGACAATCGCGAAACGGAAATTGCGGGCATTCCGGAGCGTGACAAGCTGCTGACGGAAGTCTTCCGCACCGACATCGGTATCGAAGCTCTTCCGGTCAATCTCGGCAACAATGGCTTCATCTGGTTCGATGTCACCGATATCAAGCCGGAACGTGACCGGGAACTTGCCGAAGTGCGCGAAAAGGCCGTGGCTGACTGGACGGCCGAACAGCAGCGCATTGCGCTCGGCGCCCTCGCCGAGAGCCTGCGCAAGCGGATCGCCGACGGCGGCAAGTTGGAGGATATCGCGTCTGAACTTGGCCTTGCTGTCGAAAGCAAGGCCGGCATTACCCGCCGCAGTGAAGATGCCGTTCTTGGGCCGGCAGCCGTCACAGCCGCCTTCTCGGGCCCGCAGGGCACGGTCGCGACAGCGTCTGGCGCCGATCCCTCGACGCAGATCCTGCTTTCGGTCACGGCGGTCCGCGATCAGCCGACCGGCGGCGTCCCGCTAAGCGAGGACCAGCAGATCGGCCAGCTGGCCAATGCTGCCGGAGACGACATTCTCGACCAGATGGTGAGCCAGCTGCAAGCCGAATACGGCGTGGTCTTCAATCAGGCGCTGGCCCAGCAGGCCATCGTTCGATAAACGCAGACCATCAAGGGGGAGCTGTTTCATGTCCGGGTTGAAACCCTTCATCGCCAAGATCGCTGCGCGCCAGCCACTGACGCGACAGGAAGCAAGCGACGCATTCGAAATCCTGATGTCGGGCGAAGCCAGCATGGCGCAGGTCGGCGGCTTCCTGATGGGCTTGCGCGTGCGCGGCGAGACCGTCGACGAAATCGCCGGCGCTGTCTCCATCATGCGGCAGAAGATGGTTCCGGTGGATGCGCCTGAAGACGCAATCGACATCGTCGGAACCGGCGGCGACGGCACCAACACCTACAATATCTCCACGCTGGCAGCGCTGATCGTCGCCGGTTCAGGAGTTCCGGTCGCCAAGCACGGCAACCGTGCGCTCAGCTCGAAATCCGGCACCGCCGATGCGCTCTCGCAGCTCGGAGTGAAACTCGACATCGAGCCGGACCTGATCTCGCGCTGCATTCGGGAGGCCGGGATCGGCTTCATGTTTGCACAGCTGCATCATCCGGCCATGCGCCATGTCGGACCCGCCCGTGTCGAACTGGGCGCCCGCACCATCTTCAATATTGTCGGGCCGCTTTCGAGCCCGGCACGGGTCAAGAAGCAGCTTTTCGGCGTCTATTCGCCGGAATGGCTGATCCCCGGTGCTGAAGCCTTGCGGGACCTCGGGCTGACCAGTGCCTGGGTCGTTCATGGCAGCGGCCTCGACGAAATCACCACGACCGGTCCGAGCCATGTGGCGGAACTCAAGGATGGCGACATCCGAAGCTTCGAGCTCTCCCCAGACGATTTCGGTGTCGAAACCGTGTCACTCGATGCCATCCGCGGTGGCGATGGCGCGGTGAATGCGGCGGCCCTTCGGGACGTGCTCGGCGGGGCCAAGACAGCCTATCGCGACGTGGCACTGTGCAACGCGGCCGCGTCACTCATCGTCGCCGGCAAGGCACAGGACGTGACCGAGGGCATGCATCTCGCCAGCCAGTCACTCGATACCGGCAGTGCGGCACGCGCACTCGAAACGCTGGTCACCATTTCCAATTCCGCCACTCAGGGCTAAGCTCCAGACCATGACCGATATCCTGAAGCGCATAGAGACATACAAGCGGGAAGAAATCGCAGCGGCAAAGGCAGCCGTTTCGCTCGCCGAACTCAAGGACCGGGTCGCGGCCCAGGACGCGCCGCGCGGTTTTCATGATGCGCTTCTGCACGCTCGGAACGAAGGCCGCTTCGGCCTGATCGCCGAGATAAAGAAGGCAAGTCCATCCAAGGGCTTGATCCGTCCGGATTTTGATCCGCCATTGCTCGCTGCGGCCTATGAGGCCGGCGGCGCAGCCTGCCTCTCGGTGCTCACGGATACGCCGAGCTTTCAGGGCGCCCCGGAGTTTCTGACGGCGGCGCGCAAGGCCTGCAGCTTGCCGGCCCTGCGTAAGGACTTCATGTTCGACGCCTATCAGGTCTATGAAGCGCGCGCCTGGGGCGGCGACTGCATCCTGCTGATCATGGCCTCGCTGTCGGACGGCGAAGCGGCTGAGCTCGAGGGCCTCGCCTTCGAACTCGGCATGGACGTGCTGGTCGAAGTGCATGATGCCGAAGAGATGGAACGGGCACTAAAGCTCAAGTCGCCGCTGGTCGGCATCAACAACCGCAATCTGCGCACCTTCGAGGTCAGCCTCACTGTCAGCGAAGAGCTGGCGCCCATGGTCCCAGACGATCGGCTGCTGGTCGGCGAAAGCGGTATCTTCACCTATGAGGATTGCCAGCGGCTGGAGAAATCCGGTATTTCGACCTTCCTCGTCGGCGAAAGCCTGATGCGCAAGGACGACGTCGCTTCTGCAACGCGCCTGCTGCTGACCGGCAGGACCGGCACCCTGGCGGCCGAATGACGGCCGCGCCCGGCGGACTGACGCATATCGGCGCCTCCGGTGAGGCGCATATGGTGGATGTTTCTGCCAAGAATGACACGGTTCGTGTCGCGGTCGCCGAAGGATTTGTGCGGATGAATCCCGGCACTCTTGCAACGATCATGGCCGGGAATGCCAAGAAGGGCGACGTGATCGGCACCGCTCGGATCGCCGGCATCATGGCTGCCAAGCAGACCAGCAATCTCATCCCGCTCTGCCATCCGCTGATGCTGTCGAAAGTCACCGTCGACATCGCCGAAGATCCGGCCCTTCCCGGACTGAGGATCGAGGCAACCGTCAAGCTGACCGGCAAGACCGGCGTCGAGATGGAAGCGCTGACGGCTGTCTCGGTGACCTGCCTGACGATCTACGACATGGCGAAAGCCGTCGACAAGACGATGGAAATCGGCGGCATCCGCGTGATGGAGAAAAGTGGCGGCAAATCGGGCGATTTCCGCCATCCGGAGCGCAGCTGATGTCACTGCTCCCGGTCGAGGACGCGCTGGCGCGGCTTCTGGCCGCAGCCCGTCCGATTGACGCGACTGAAGAGATTGCCCTCCATGACGCCAATGGTCGCGTGCTCGCGGCCGACCTCAGCGCCCGGCTCACCCAACCACCCTTTGATGCATCCGCCATGGACGGTTACGCGCTTCGCGCGGGAGACGCAGCCGCGGTGGGATCCGTGCTCACCGTCATCGGCGAGTCAGCAGCTGGCCATGGATTTTCGGGCAAGGTCGGTCCCGGCGAGACCGTGCGCATCTTCACCGGTGCACCCGTCCCGGATGGAGCCGACACCATTCTTCTTCAGGAAGATGCCGAAAAACTCGATGACGGGCGGATCCGCACAGCCTTTGCCGTTGCGAAGGGCCGCCACATCCGTCCGAGAGGTCAGGATTTTGCCGAGGGCGACGTAGCTCTCGCTGCGGGTATTCAGCTCGATTTCAGTCACCTGACGCTGGCAGCGGCCATGAACCATGCGCGGCTTCCCGTCTTTCGACGTCCGAAGATCGCGATCCTTGCTACCGGCGACGAGCTTGTTTCGCCCGGCAGCGCCCCCGGTCCGAGCCAGATCATCGGATCCAATACATTTGGCATAGCAGCACTCGCGCGAGACAATGGTGCTGAGATCCTCGACCTCGGCATCGTGCCTGACGATCGAGACCTGCTATTGAATGCGGTGAAACGGGCGCGTGAGTGCCGTGCCGACGTGCTCGTCACGCTCGGTGGCGCCTCGGTCGGCGATCACGACCTCGTTCAACCCACGCTGGTTTCAGCCGGCATGCAGCTCGATTTCTGGCGGATCGCCATGCGGCCGGGCAAGCCGCTGATGGTCGGACGGCTGGACGAGATGCACGTCCTTGGGCTTCCCGGCAATCCGATTTCCAGCCTCGTTTGCGGGCTTCTCTTCCTGGAGCCCCTGCTTTGCCATCTGGGGCATCGACAGCCACGACAGCGCATGGCAATGGCCCGGTCACACACCGCGCTGTCTGCCAACGACAAGCGGCAGGACTATGTCCGGGCGCGGCTGATGGATGGCGGGGGGGACATGCCCGCCGTCGAAAGCTTCGGGAAACAGGATTCATCGATGATGCGGATCTTCGCGCAATCCGATTGCCTTATCGTGCGTCCACCCTATGCACCGGCCGTCGTCGCCGGTGACACTGTCCCGGTCCTGTTGCTGCGTCCCTGAACGGCCAGGCGGTCTGCGCCTTCCACCCTTGTCCGAGAATCGAAAGACCCGGCACATGGCCGGGTCTGTGGTCGCTATGGTGCTATCCGTCTCAGACGAGGCGGCTCTGCTCAAGGGCTGCGCCGACGAAGCTTGCAAAGAGCGGGTGCGGATCCAGCGGACGGGACTTCAGCTCCGGATGGTACTGGACGCCGATGAACCAAGGATGGTCCGGATATTCGACCGTTTCCGGCAAGAGGCCGTCCGGCGACATGCCCGAGAAGACCAGACCGCAGGATTCCAGCCGGTCCTTGTAGTCGACATTGACCTCGTAGCGATGGCGGTGGCGCTCTGAAATATCGGCCGATCCATAGATTTCGGAGATCTTCGTGCCCTTCTTGAGCGAGGCCTTGTAGGCGCCGAGACGCATGGTGCCGCCGAGGTCTCCCACGGCCGAGCGCTTTTCGAGCTCGTTGCCCTTCATCCACTCGGTCATCAGACCCACAACAGGCTCTGCCGTTTTGCCGAATTCGGTAGACGACGCATTTTCAATGCCAGCGAGATTACGGGCGGCTTCAACGACCGCCATCTGCATGCCGAAGCATATACCGAAATAGGGGACCTTCCGCTCGCGGGCAAACTGGGCGGCCAGGATCTTGCCCTCGGAGCCGCGTTCGCCGAATCCGCCTGGCACGAGGATACCGTTGACCTTTTCGAGCCATGGCGACGGATCCTCTTTTTCGAAGATCTCGGATTCGATCCATTCGAGGTTGACCTTGACCCGGTTGGCGATGCCACCGTGATAAAGTGCCTCGATCAGCGACTTGTAGGCATCCTTGAGGCCAGTGTATTTGCCGACGATCGCAATCGTGACTTCACCTTCCGGCGTCCGGATGCGGTTACAGACCTCTTCCCATGCGTCCAGACGCGGCTTCGGTGCCGGTTCGATCCCGAAGGCGGCCAGAACCTCGTTGTCGAGGCCTTCCTTGTGATAGGCCATCGGCACGTCGTAGATGTTGGCGACGTCGAGAGCCTGGATCACGGCGCTTTCGCGAACGTTGCAGAACAGCGAAAGCTTGCGGCGCTCGGCCTGGGGGATCTCGCGATCGGCACGAACCAGCAGGATGTCGGGGTGGATACCCAGCGCCTGCAGTTCCTTGACCGAATGCTGCGTCGGCTTGGTCTTCAGCTCGCCGGCTGCCGGAATAAAGGGCATCAAGGTCAGATGGACATAGACGGCAGTGCCGCGCGGCAGGTCGTTTCCAAGCTGGCGGATCGCTTCCATGAAGGGCATGGCTTCGATGTCGCCGACGGTGCCGCCGATCTCGCAGATGACGAAGTCGTAGTCGTCATTGCCCTCAATGACGAAATCCTTGATCTCGTTCGTCACATGCGGAATGACCTGGACGGTCGCGCCGAGATAGTCGCCGCGTCGTTCCTTGTCGATGATGTTCTTGTAGATGCGGCCGGTGGTGATGTTGTCGGTCTTGGTCGCCGAGCGCCCGGTAAACCGCTCGTAGTGGCCAAGGTCGAGGTCGGTCTCGGCACCATCGTCGGTGACGAAAACTTCGCCGTGCTGAGTCGGGCTCATGGTGCCCGGGTCAACGTTGAGATAGGGGTCCAGCTTGCGCAGACGCACGCGGTAACCCCGTGCCTGCAACAATGCCCCGAGAGCTGCGGCCGCAATTCCTTTACCGAGAGAGGAAACCACGCCGCCAGTGATGAATACATATCGCGCCATGGGCTTCACCGGATACCGTTTCAGATTCGATTCCGCCAGCCCCAATCGGGCTTGTCCCACATTTTTCGTGTGGCATGGCGGAATTCAGACAAAAGAAAACCGGCGGACCCTGGAGCCCGCCGGAGTGATGGATCCCGTTCCGATCAGTTGTTCGGAACGGCGTTGGGGTCGGCAGCCGGAGCCGGCGTCGCCGGTGCGGATTCTGCCGGAGCCGTCGTCGAGGGCTGTGCCGGCGCTGCGCCCGGGAGCTGGTCGAGAACGCTGCCGCCGCCCTGAGTGGTGCCGCTGCCGGCCGGTATCCGGTCGAGGATATCGGTCGGACGGGTTTCGTAGCGGGCGAGAATGCCAAGCGCCAACGAGATGATGAAGAACAGGGTCGCGAGGATAGCCGTCGTGCGGGTCAGGGCATTCGCCGTGCCGCGCGCAGACATGAAGCCCGATCCGCCACCGACACCGAGACCGCCGCCTTCCGACCGCTGGATGAGGACGACGCCGATCAGAGCGACGACGACCATGAGGTAAATAACGAGCAATACGGTCTGCATGGAATGTCCATCCTGCCCGACAGGGGCAAAATCAATGAGGTTGGCGGCTCTTTACATGAGAGGAACGGGCAATGAAACCCCCTACTCCGCATTTCCAGGCTTTGCCCTTCAGGCGGTGAGGTCCTCGTAGACCCGGTATATGGCGAGGAAATCTTCGGCCTTCAAGCTTGCACCGCCGATCAGCGCACCATCGACGTTCTCGACGGCCATGAGTTCTCTCGCATTCGATGGCTTCACCGATCCGCCATAGAGGATTGGCATCAATTTGCCCTCGGCGCCGAAACGCTCGACGAGTTCGGTCCGCAGAAATGCATGGGCTTCGGCGACATCGGCCGTCGTCGGGGTCAGCCCCGTGCCGATCGCCCAGACCGGTTCGTAGGCGATCACGGTGCGCTCGGCCTTTGCGCCATCGGGAACCGAGCCGGCGAGCTGGCGCTTGAGGATATCCAGGGTCTGGCCGGATTTTCGCTCCTCCGCCGTCTCGCCGATGCAGATGATGGCTGTCAGGTCAGCGGCATAGGCAGCCTCCGCCTTGGCGCGCACCAGATGGTCGGTTTCGGCATGGTCGGTGCGGCGTTCGGAATGGCCGACAATCACATGGGTACCGAAGCAATCTGCGATCATTTCGGCTGCGATGTCGCCGGTATGCGCGCCCGATACGTTCTGGTGGCAGTCCTGCGCGCCGATCTGGAGCGGGCTGTCGGTGCACAGCGCCGTCGCAACATAGAGCAAGGTCGCCGGTGGGCAGATCAGGCAATCGACCTTCTCAGACAGGGGGCCCTGGACGCCTTCGGCGATCGCCTTGATCTGGTCGAGCGAAGCCCGCGTGCCGTTCATCTTCCAATTGCCCGCAACCAGCGGACGAACATCCGGTGTCATATCGTCAAAACCCCTATTTCGCTCCCGCGAAGTAGCAAATCTGAGCGGTAAAGGAAAGATTGCGGTGAGAGATTGGCTGCTTAATCAGGCAGCATGGTAAAATCCGGACGGAGATTGCCCAGACAAGCGGCAAAATCACCGACAACGGCCAGCGGGTGATCAAGCCCCGGCCCTGACGACCGAGGTTAGCGGACCAGCCAGTTGAGCAAGGCGCGCCAGTCCGTCATGCGCACCGGCGTGCCGTGCGAGCCGCTTTCAAAGAGCGTGAAACGAACCGGCTGACCTGCGCCGCGCAGCTTGCGATAGATCGCCAACTGGTCGTCTGCGGCATAGACGCTGTCGCGGCTGCCATGGGTAAACCAGATCGGCAACTGGGCCTTCGCCGCGGCACTCTGGGGCAAGGCCGGATCCGGTGCCCCTCCGAGGATCGCCATTCCGGAGAGTTTCGCCACAGTTGCCGGATCGCGCGAAAGACCCCAGCAGATGAAGCTGCCCATCGAGGCGCAGGCGAGCACCACGGGCTTGCCGCCGGATCGGGCCGAAGCATAGGCCACAAGGGCGGCCACGTCCGCGACACCCTTGTCGTCGAAGCTTCTCACCGAAGGAGCGTAATAGGTCCCGCCGTTTTCAGCGGCGAGGTTCTTCAGCCGGTTGAAGTTGCCGCCGAAGCTGATGTCATTGAGCCCCAGGCGCCGGTCCCCGCCCCGGCCATGGATGAAGATCACGGTGAAAGCCTGGCCCTGATCGAGGCCAATTCTCCCGACCTGCATGGGTCCGGTCGCCAGATCGAGGGTCTGGTTCTCCTGAAAGCGACGAACCTTGAGCGAGACGTAGCGATCCTTCACCCGGCGTTCGGGAATGCTGTCGCGGCCATTGATGTCGCGCATCTCATCATAATCGATGATGGTAAAGTCACCGCCATCGCCGGCTTCGATCACGGTCTGGGCCGAGAAGAGCTCATCCTTGAATGGACCGACGGCTTCGGCACGGGCACTTGCCAGAAACAGAAACGGAAAGAGAACGCAGGAAATCGCCGCGGTGCGGAAATGAGCTGTGGACATCTGCATGGAAGATGGGTTTCCTCTCGGCTCACGCTTGCCTTCGCGAAATGCGCCACGCAAAGCTGGCCCGAATTCAACATGCGCCGGCTGTCTGGCCCTTCGCGCCTGCCCTGCCTTTCTGGCACAATCCGACTGATTCGCAGATGCGACTGGCCAGGTGCAGCGGCTTTTGGAAGGTGCCTCAGGTCCGGCATCGAACAGCAACAGAGTATCGAACGACGCCATGGACGACAACGATCTCTTTTCCGGAATGCCGCTCGCCCAGAAGGTCGAGGCAGAACCCGTGTCCACCACAACCCGGGCCCCGACCGCTCGACCCGCAGCAGCTGCGCCGCCGCCGCCTGCCTCCCCGACGACCTCTTCCGGCGACGAATACGGCGCCTCGTCGATCCGCGTTCTCGAAGGCCTTGAGCCGGTGCGGATGCGGCCGGGCATGTATATCGGCGGCACGGACGAGAAGGCACTGCATCACCTGTTCGCCGAAGTCATCGACAACTCGATGGACGAAGCGGTGGCGGGCCATGCCAACTTCATCGACGTGCATCTCGACATGCAAGGCTTCCTGACGGTCTCGGACAACGGGCGCGGCATCCCGGTTGAACTGCATCCGCAGGTGCCGGGCAAGTCGACCCTCGAAGTGATCATGACCAAGCTGCATGCCGGCGGCAAGTTCGACGGCAAGGCCTATGAGACATCGGGCGGTCTGCACGGCGTCGGCGTATCCGTCGTCAATGCACTCTCGGACTTGCTCGAAGTCGAGGTGGCGCGCAATCGCAAGCTCTATCGCCAGACTTTTTCGCGCGGCGTGCCGCAGGGCGGCCTCGAAGAGCTGGGTGAAGTCCACAATCGCCGGGGGACGCGTGTCCGCTTCCATCCCGATCCGCAGATCTTCGGCGACCATGCGAAGTTCGATCCGGGCCGGATCTTCCGCATGGCACGCTCGAAGGCTTACCTCTTCGGCGGTGTCGAGATCCGCTGGTCGTGCGATCCGGGCATGGTTCCCGAGGGCGGCGACATTCCAGAAAAGGCTGTCTTCCACTTCCCCGGCGGCCTGAAGGACTATCTGGCGGCCACGCTCGGCAAGGAATTCACCGTCACCCGCGAAATCTTCGCCGGCAAGACGGAAAAGACCGGCGGGCATGGCGCGATGGAATGGGCCGTGACCTGGTATGGTGGCGATCCGGCGCTGCATTCCTATTGCAACACGATCCCGACGCCCGAAGGCGGTACGCATGAGGCGGGCCTGCGCATCGCGCTGACCAAGGGTCTCAAGAACTACGCCGAACTGACGCAGAACAAGCGGGCCCGCGAGATCACGACCGACGACGTGATGATCTCTGCGGTCGGCATGCTGTCGGTTTTCATCCGAGAGCCGGAATTTGTCGGCCAGACCAAGGACAAACTGGCAACCGTCGAGGCGCAGCGCATCGTCGAGAACGCTCTGCGCGACCCCTTCGACCACTATCTCGCCGACAATCCGAACGAAGCCGCCAAGCTGCTCGACTGGGTCATCGAGCGTTGCGAGGAACGGCTGCGTCGTCGCAAGGAGAAGGAAGTCAACCGCAAGACCGCCGTGCGCAAGCTGCGCTTGCCGGGCAAGCTTGCCGACTGCTCGCAGAACACGGCCGAAGGCGCCGAACTGTTCATCGTCGAGGGTGACTCGGCCGGTGGCTCGGCCAAGCAGGCCCGCAACCGCGCGAACCAGGCGATCCTTCCGCTGCGCGGCAAGATCCTCAATGTCGGCTCGGCCAGCCGGGAAAAACTGATGGCCAATCAGCAGATTGCCGATCTCATCCAGGCACTCGGCTGCGGCACACGGACGAAGTATCGCGATGAAGATCTGCGCTACGAGCGGATTATCGTGATGACCGATGCCGACGTCGATGGCGCGCACATCGCCTCGCTGCTGATCACCTTCTTCTACCAGGAAATGCCGGAGCTCATCCGCGGCAACCATCTCTACCTCGCCGTGCCGCCGCTCTATGTCATTCGTCAGGGTGCAAAGACCGTCTATGCCCGTGACGATCTTCACCGCGCGGAGCTCATGGAGACGGTGTTCAAGGGCAAGAAGGTCGAGATCGGGCGCTTCAAAGGCCTTGGCGAAATGATGCCGGCGCAGCTCAAGGAAACGACGATGGATCCCGCCAAGCGTACCTTGCTTCGGGTCGGCATCGACGATGTCGACTTCGAGGGTACGCGCGATGCGGTGGACGCGCTGATGGGCACCAAGCCGGAGGCCCGTTTCCGCTTCATTCAGGACCGCGCGGCCTTCGCCGAGAACCTCGACATCTGACGGTGAGCGCCGATGATCCGGCGCCGCACCGCTTGTTTCCCGACCGGGAATGCTCCATATGCAGGGCAGTTCTAACGGGACACTTCAGATTGTGAATCAGGCTGATACTCAGACCCCGTCGAAAGGGCCGCGCTGGCTCGGTCAGGCAACGGCCAATCGCATCGCGCTCATTACTCCGATCTCGGTGGCGCGCTGGTTGCTGGTGCTGATCGGCCTTGCAGCCATCTACTTCTTTCATGGTTTCCTGGTGCCGGTATTGGCATCGCTGGTCATCGCCTTTGCCAGCTGGCCTCTCTACCGTCGACTGCTGGACCGGATCGGCGGCAACACGACGCTCGGCGCCACACTGGCGCTTCTCTTCATCCTGACCTTCCTGATCGTGCCCATCGGCATTGCGATCTCCTATGCGGTCGAGGAAATCCGTCAATGGATCACCTGGGCCGTCGAGGCGAATACGACAGGCGCGCCGCCCCCGGCCTGGATCTCGGCCCTGCCCCGCGTCGGTGAATGGCTGGCGGGGAAATGGAACGAACATGTCGGCCAGCCTGGCGCGATCGGACAGCTCATCCAGATCGTCAGCGGCGCCAATATCGGCAATATCTACCGCGCCGTGATCGCCGCCGGCGACGGGCTCTTCCATCTGTTGCTGACCCTGCTCTTCATGCTGATCGCCCTGTTCTTCGTCTATCGCGACGGAGCCAGTTTTTCCCGGCAACTCGACCTGCTCGGCGAACGCATCCTGCCAAACCGGTGGGAGCGGATCTCGCGCGTCGTACCCGCCACGATCAGTTCCACGGTCACCGGCATGACCCTGATCGCGATCGGGGAAGGCATCGTGCTCGGCATTGCCTACTGGCTGGCGGGTGTGCCCTCCCCGGTGACGCTCGGTGTCATCACCGGCGTCATGGCACTCATTCCAGGCGGTGCGCCACTCTCCTTCACGCTCGTCTCGATCTATCTCGTTGCGAGTGGCGCCACGATCCCTGGGGTAGCCCTCTTCATCTGGGGAGCGGTCGAGCTGTTCATCGTCGACAAGACGGTCCGCCCACGGCTTGTCGGCGGCCCGATCAAGCTGCCCTTCCTGCCGACCTTTTTCGGTCTTATCGGCGGCGTGAAGACCCTGGGCTTTCTCGGCCTGTTCATCGGCCCCGTCCTGATGGCGCTGCTGGTGTCGATCTGGCGCGAATGGATCCGCGAGGTCGAATTGTCCGACGATCTGTATCCGATGGAGGCACAGGGTGAGCTGGACCTCGCAACCGACCCCTCGGATGAAGTCCGCCGGGTGTCGTCGGCAGGGTAGCAGTCCCGCGGCTGCCGGGCGCGTCGACGACCCGGCGCTCGCCTTCGGCGAGGCTTACTGCAAAGGCACGCTATGCGCCTGCATGCCTTGCTTTGGCTCGAATCCTTTTGTTTCGTCTCAACTGCCGA
Organism: Rhizobium sp. 'Codium 1'; assembly: GCF_020889605.1. Classification (NCBI taxonomy): domain Bacteria; kingdom Pseudomonadati; phylum Pseudomonadota; class Alphaproteobacteria; order Hyphomicrobiales; family Rhizobiaceae; genus Rhizobium; species Rhizobium sp. 'Codium 1'. The sequence goes on along the minus strand of NZ_JAJGPW010000004.1, from coordinate 12,933 downwards.
CAGCTGTCACCGGAGCCCCGCGAATGAAAACAGCCCTGATCATGATGACGATCCTCGGATGCGACGACAGCGTCAGCCAATGCGAATTCGTCGAAACGCCGACAGAGCGCTTCGTTTCGATTGAGCTGTGCGACGCAGCATCTGAGGAAATTCTGGGGCGCTATACGAATATCAGTTATCCGACGGCCGTTGCCGTCTGCCAGACGCCACCTCCCGAAATTGCCGAAGCGATCGCCGAATCCAATCAGACGCTTCCGGATGCAGGCGTTGAGGCGCAGACCAAAATTCCGACGGAAGAACAGCACAGAACGTTGAAAGACAGGGCAATCGATGCGGTACGGCAGGTGCTGCCGGGCACAGCCGAGATCAAGATGATCTTCGACAAACCCATCCACGTGGTCTCTGACAGCTATTCCTGGGTGGCCAAAAAGATCGTCCCCTGAAGCGATCAGGCAGCCGCCAGCGCAAATCCACTGGCATAGTCGCGCGCCAGGCGCCGCTCTTCTGCAATGGCAAGCCGTTCGACCATGTCGATCAGGGCACGCGCAGCGTCATTCAGTTCGTGGTTGCCGCGATACCGCAAGACCAGCCGTTGGGCGATATGTTCCAGGTCGAACGAATCGGCCGATTGGATCAGGCTGCGCCAGAGCATCACTGCTTCCACGAAAACCGGGCTGACATCACGCCCGAGACCTGCCGATTCCAGAAGTGCGCGGACCGCGTGGAAGCGGCCCGTGGCGAGGATCGAACGCACGCGACGTTCCTCCAGGCCGGATATGGCGACGATGGCCGCGGAAAAGAAATCCGTCCGGCCTGCACACAGAGCATGCATCAGGAAGGCCGGGCTCAGGCGACCCGCGATCCGCAGCTGATCGGTCAGGCGCGACAATTCCTCACCATGGACGTCGGCCAGCAGCGCAATCGTCGCGCAGTGACCAGCTTCACGTACGATGCGCTCGATACGTCGGCTGCCGATGGCGCCGATGACGAGGCCCGAGCCCGCCAGGGCGTCCGTCACGAACTGCACGAGCAGCTGACGCACGCCACTGCTAAGGTCGTCCCGCTCGAGGAGGAGCGCCCGGATGCGCTCACAATGGCCATGACGCTCGGCAATGCGCCGGAGCGTGAAAGCCGTGAAGCGCGCATCGGGATTTTCAAGGAGAACCTCCAGCTCTGCTGCTTCGCCGATTTCGGCAAGGGCCGCCGCCACGCCAACGCTCACCTCGGCGCGTGCCGCAATCAGCGCGCGCGTCTCGACCGTTCCACGGCCGGCAATGTCGACGAGATCGGCATCGGAGAGAACCGGTGAGTGAAGAATCACCGTCGAAGCGATCTCGGGTTGATCTTCGGCCAGCGAAACCATCAGGGCGCGGGGCGCCCGCGCCTCGCGAGCTAGAACCTCTGCCAGTGCAAGGCGCACCTGCGGCGATGGATCATCGAGCAGATAGGTCATCGCCATCTGCGCGGACTGCCGCTCTTCCGGCACCATCTCAGACTTGAGATAGGCCCGCGCCAGAGCGTTTGCCGCACGGGCCCGGTCCTGCGTCTTCGCTGTCTCGACCCATCTGAAAAAAGCTGCAACGATCAAAGTCGAACCCACTCGCCACCTGTGTACACCCGAAGCATTCACTCCATGAAACACTAGGTTCAAAGTGTTTAAGAAACGTTCACCACGTTCATTAACCAGTCCGGAGAGGTGGCACGAAGTCGTTCCCGTCACGATCGATCCCTGCCGTTTACCCTAGCCCGGCTGGCCCGGACGCCTCAGTTCGAAGACGGGGCCCATCCCGGCATAGTCCATGTAACCAAGCCGCATGATCGGCTCGGCGAATGCCAGATCGAAACGTCCATCGCGGATCATGGCGTCGGCAATGTGGATCCCGACCACCTGCCCGAAGACGGCATGACTGTCGGTCTCGTTGCCCTCCATATCCGGCAGGGTCAAGATCTTGGTCACCCGGCATTCAAGAGCTGCGACCGCTTCTCCGACATAGGGCGCATCGACCAGCTGGCCCTGTGTTGCGGTCAGGCCCGCCAGGACGAATTCATCCGTCTCGTAGGGAACGGCGGCAGAGGAGGCACTCATCTGGCCAAGAAGCGAGCGGCTGACGAAGCTTGCCGTAAACACGCCGGTTTCCTCGACATTGCGCAGACTGTCCTTGCGACCGCTCGACGAAAACATCACCATTTTCGGCCGGTCGCCGACGGCATTGAAGAAGGAATAGGGCGACAAGTTGCGGCTCCCGTCGCTCCCCTTGCTGCCGATCCAGCCAATGGGTCGAGGCGCGACGATCGCCTTGAAGGGGTCATGCGCCATACCATGGGCATTCGAACCGGTATCGTAAAACATCAATCCTCACCACCCCGCCATGACACGACATCCGCAAGCGCTGGACGCGGTCGCTCGACGATCGGGAATTCGGTCGAGCCTATATGAATGAAACCAGCGACCTTCTCGCCATGCTGCACGCCCAGCAGCGGATGGGCGCGTTCATCGAAGGCAAACCACTCGCTCAGCCAGTTCGAGACATAGCCATGGGCATTGGCGGCCATCAGAAGATTGAGGCATACGGCACCGGCAGACATAACCTGCTCCCATTCGGGGATCTTCGCATGCGGGGCGGCGGTTGAGACAACACCAATGACAACCGGCGCACGGGTAAATCGCGTGCGCTCGACCTGGATCATCTCCTCGGAAAGCTGCGGATTCTTCTCCAATGCCAGTTTCAGCAGCTCCTCGCTGATGCGTGCGCGTTCCTCGCCGCGGTAAACGACAAAACGCCAGGGAGCGAGTTTCCCGTGATCGGGAACACGAACCGCCAGCGACAGGATCGACTCGATTTCTGCCTTGTCCGGACCCGGCTCGCACATCTGAAAAGCGGGCACGGAACGGCGGACTGCGAGATAATCGAGCAGCTTGAAGTCTTTTTTCATTTTCTTGATACCTTCATAGGCCTTGGCAGGGTCGGCAGGTCTTGAAATTGCCATGCGGTTCGGTTTGAAGTTGCCGGCATTGGGAAGGAAGTCAACACACAGTGCATCGCATGTCTCCTCAATCCGGCCTCATCCGGCTGCTGCTCGGGCTCTTCATGACCCTGGCTGCCGCATCGACACTTCATGCACAGGAAGCCTTCGAAACGTTCAAGCAACTCAACGGCTCGACCAAGATGCCGAAGTTGAAGGCCTTCTCGGCGCCGGGGCTGGACACCATCGCGACACCCGCCCAAGGCCGCAACGTGAAGCTGGATGCCAAGCTGACCAATGAAGGCCAGCCAATGCAACATGGCCTGTCCTGGCGCGTCTTCAGTCCTATTCCTGACGTCGATGGCAAGCTCCCGCTTCTGGCAAGCGCGGAAGGTGGAAGTGCTGCCTTTCAGCTGGCTCCGGGCGATTATTTCGTGAATGTGTCGTTCGGACGCGCCGGGGCAACCAAGAAGCTCAACATCCCATCCGAAGGCGACGTAGCCGACCAGGTACTCGTGCTCGACGCCGGCGGCATGTCCCTCAATGCAATTTCGGGTGCCGATACGCATATTCCCGACAAGCAGCTGAGCTTCGACATCTATTCCACCGACGTCCGCGAAGACGGCGAGCGCGGCCTCGTGCTGGCCGATGTCAAGCCGAACACGATTGTCCGGCTGAATGCCGGGACCTATCACGTCGTGTCAGAATACGGAGCTATCAATGCCGTGGTGCGCGCGGACATCACCGTGGATGCCGGGGAACTGACGGAGGCAACGATGCAGCACCGCGCTTCGCAGGTGGGCCTCAAGCTCGTCTCAGAAGAGGGTGGCGAAGCCATTGCCGACACCGCCTGGTCCATCCTGACCTCCGGCGGTGACATCGTTGCGGAAAGCGTCAGCGCCTTCCCCGTCATGGTGCTGGCGGAAGGCCTGTATACCGCGGTGGCCCGCAACAAGGACAAGATTTTCCAGAAGGACTTCGAGGTGAAGGCCGGCACCAATATGGATGTCGAGCTTATGCTCAACAAATCCTGACACCTTACGCTGCGCGGCGGAACAACCGGCGCTCCACAGGAGCCATGTCAAAGACCGCACCGAAGAGCCGCGCAAGCAAGTCTTTCCGGTTGGCATGGCTGCTCAGCTCTTCCCAGGAAATCATTTCACCAACACGCGCCTGGATCGTCGAGCCGGACAGGCGCCGGAATTCTCTGATCAGCAGCGAGACGCGCAGCGTCAGCGAGACTCTGCTGGCGAGATGGAAGAGGCGACCGTTCTGGCCCTCGAAATAGACAGGCACGACATTGGCATTGGCGGCCTGGATGAGCTTGGCCGGAAACATCTTCCAGGGCAGGTCCTCGGCGCGACCGAACCCCTTCTTCGCGGTGGCCACGCCCCCGGCGGGGAATATGACCACGGTCACACCTTCCTTCAGAAGGCGAAGTGCCTCATGGCGGGTCTGCATGTTGAGCGCAAGCGCTTCCTTGGTCTCCTCGAAGGACACGGGAAGCGAATAAGGTGCCATTTCCGGCACTTTCAGAAGTTCATTGTTGATCAGCACCCGGAAGGGTCGTCCGAGCTGCTCGGCAAGTGCGAGAACCGCGATGCCGTCGCCGATGCCGAAGGGATGATTGGCAACGATCACGATCGGCCCATCGGGAATGTTCTCGGGTGGCCAGCTGCCCGTCACCTTCAGTTCAACATCGATCAGATCCAGCATCTTGCCGAAGACGCGGTCTGTCTTGCCGACAATGTCGTTCCGCCAGATCTCATAAAGCCGAGTAAATCGGTCACGGCCGGAGAGGCCTTCGATCGACCGGATGAACCAGCGCTTGAGCTTGGGGTCGCGCTCATTGGCATAGGACAGTTCTTTGAACTTCACGAGAAGGCTCCAGTCGCGCGGAGAATCATCATTCCGTCATATGCCGTTTCGATGACAGCTGTCTGACAGTGCTGCGACACACTGCCAGACAGCTACCCATTCAGACCTTGCGCTTTGCCAGCTTGCGCCTGACGTCTGGCGGCGTTGCTTCACCAGCCAGTACCGCGACGGCTTCGACGAGCGGCATCGAAACCTGTTCCTGGGAACCGAGACGACGGATGTTGACGGTGTTTTCCTCCGCCTCGCGCTTGCCGCAGACAATGATGACCGGCACCTTGGTCACGGAGTGCTCGCGAACCTTGTAGTTGATCTTCTCGTTGCGGAAGTCGGTCTCGACCAGCAGGCCCGCATCACGGAGCTGCTCTGCGACCTCCCGACCATAGTCGTCGGCATCCGAGGTGATCGTGGCAACCACGACCTGAAGCGGTGCGAACCAGAGCGGCATATGGCCGGCGAAGTTCTCGATCAGGATGCCAAGGAAGCGCTCCATCGAGCCGCAAATGGCGCGGTGGATCATGACGGGCTGCTTCTTTTCCGACTTGTCGTCGATGTAGAAGGCACCAAAGCGTTCCGGCAGGTTGAAGTCCACCTGTGTCGTGCCGCACTGCCATTCTCGGCCGATCGCGTCGCGCAAAGTGTATTCGAACTTCGGCCCGTAGAAGGCACCCTCGCCCGGCAGAATGCCGGTCTTGATGCGGCCGCCGGACTGTTCCTCGATCTGCTTCAACACGTCCATCATGACGCTTTCGGCGCGATCCCAGAGGTCGTCGGTACCGACTCGCTTATCCGGACGGGTCGAGAGCTTCACGACGATCTCACCGAAGCCGAAGTCCTCGTAGACCGAGAGGATCAGGTCGTTGATTCGCAAGCATTCGGCCGCCATCTGCTCATCCGTGCAGAAGACATGCGCGTCGTCCTGGGTGAAGCCGCGCACACGCATCAGGCCGTGCAGCGCACCGGACGCTTCGTAGCGGTGGACATTGCCGAATTCGGCGAGACGGACGGGCAGCTCGCGATAGGACTTCAGGCCATGCTTGAAGATCTGCACGTGACCCGGGCAGTTCATCGGCTTCAGCGCGAAGACCTTCTGATCGGCTTCCTCGTCGTCGGGATGGGTGAAGGCATGCGCCGATTTCACGGCAAACATGTTCTCCTGATACCAGCCCCAGTGACCGGACGTTTCCCAGAGCGACTTGTCGAGCACCTGCGGTGCGTTGACTTCCTCATAGACGCCCTCGAGCCGACGGCGCATGTAGGAGGTCAGCGTCTGGAACATGCGCCAGCCCTTGCCGTGCCAGAAGACGACGCCGGGGCCTTCTTCCTGGAAATGGAAGAGATCCATCTCGCGACCGAGCTTGCGGTGGTCGCGCTTTTCGGCTTCGGCCAGAATGTGCAGGTAACGATCCAGGTCTTCCTGGTCTGCAAAGGCCGTGCCGTAGATGCGGGTCAGCATCGGATTGTTGCTGTCACCGCGCCAATAGGCACCGGCGACCTTCATCAGCTTGAAGGCCATGCCGATCTGCCCGGTGGACGCCATATGCGGCCCACGGCAGAGGTCGAACCAATCGCCCTGATAGTAGATCTTGAGGTCCTGGTCTTCCGGGATCGCGTCGACCAGCTCGACCTTGTACTTTTCGCCCTTGGACGCAAAAACCTCCCTCGCCTTGTCGCGCGACCAGACTTCCTTGGTGAAGGGCTTGTTGCGCTGGATGATCTCCTTCATCCGCTTTTCGATCTTCGGCAGATCGTCGGGCGTGAAGGGCTCGTCCTTGGCGAAGTCGTAGTAAAAACCGTTCTCGATCACCGGACCGATGGTCACCTGGGTACCGGGCCAAAGCTCCTGCACGGCCTCGGCCATGACATGTGCCGCATCATGACGGATGAGCTCCAATGCGCGCGGATCGGTGCGGGTGACGATCTCGATCTTGCCCTCGATGACAGGGTCAGACAGGTCGCGCACGGTGCCGTCGAGCGCAATCGCGACAGCCTTCTTGGCAAGCGACTTGGAAATTGATTCGGCAACCTGCGCACCGGTCGTGCCGGCAGCGTATTCGCGAATGGAGCCATCGGGGAAAGTGAGAGATACGGAAGCGGACATGCTAAGTCTCCTGATCCAGTCCCGCCAACGAATGCGGGTGGTGAAAGGGGCGGGTTCGAACCCGCGATTTACCGGCGCTCCTTAGGACGAAAGCGCTGCTGAGTAAAGGATCTTGCTCCTTGCCAAGGGGGCTCAGGCCCCTGGTTTGCGGCCGAACTTCCAGAGACGCCACGGCGCATACCAGGTGAAGCGGCTATCAAGCACCGGGGGGACCGGATCCGGGCCCCATGTGCCGCCCGGTCCGCAGCGGCCGACGCGAAACAGTGTCAGCCACCCACCCGACCATAGGCCATGACGGGCAATCGCCTCGTAACCGTATTCCGAACAGGTCGGCATGTGGCGACACGAACTGCCGACTATGCTGGACAGTGTCAGCTGATAGAAACGGATCAGCCCCATGCCTAGCAGTCGGCCCGGGGTCTTGCGGAACGGCCCTTGCCAGTTCCGGCTTTTAAGCGACCGACCGGGCGAATCATGGCCGCAATCGGGGCCTTCGCACATGGTCAGCTCGCCTCGGCGGGCATGGCCGGTTGCTCGATCTGATCGAGACAGTCGACCACGGCATCGAAGGTCAGCATGGTGGAGGCGTGACGGGCCTTGTAGTCCCGAACCGGCTTCAGGAAGCGCATGTCTTCGAAACGGCCGACCGGCCCCTCGCCGTCTTCTTTCAGCATGGCGAGCATGTCGAGCCTTGCCTTGCGGAGTTCCTCTGCAGTCGCGCCCACAACGTGGCGCGCCATAATGCCGGACGATGCCTGGCCCAGCGCGCACGCCTTCACTTCGTGGGCGAAATCGGTGACAATACCGCCGTCGACCCTCAGATAGACCTTCACCCGAGAGCCACAGAGCTTCGAATGCTTCTCTGAGACCCCCTGCGCATCGCTGAGCGTTCCAATGCGGCTGATGTTTCCGGCAAATTCGAGAATCTTGGTGTTGTAGATGTCGTCCATGGTCAATCCGCTCCGGCGTCTTTCCCGTATATAGGGACTGGCTACAGCAATGCCGCCGGCATCATGTCGCAGCCACCGCCTTTATATCGATTTCAATGCTCCTTATATCGGAGGGACGGGCTCAGGACAAACGCAAGCCGCCCGTCAGGCTTTGATCTTCTCGCCGCAAACCACGACAACGGACTTGCATTATGAGCCGCATTACGCATTTACAATCCGGCAAAGCCAAACCAGCGACCCGCATCGAACGGGACCGGGAGACCAAGGCCATGGACGCCATCGTCACGAAACTGACTGCGGAATCGCCGCGCCCGACGCGCGAAGAAGCCGAGCAGGCCGTTCGCACGCTTCTGCTATGGGCCGGAGACGATCCGGAGCGGGAGGGGTTGCTCGACACACCGGCCCGCGTCGCCAAAGCCTATTCCGAACTTTTTGCCGGCTATGAAACCGATATTGATGAGGTTCTCGGACGGACCTTCGAGGAGGTCGGCGGCTATGACGACATGGTTCTGGTGCGCGATATTTCCTTCTTCTCGCATTGCGAACACCACATGTTGCCCGTGATGGGCAAGGCGCATGTCGCCTATCTGCCGAAGGGTCGCGTCCTCGGGCTCTCCAAGATTGCCCGGGTCGTCGATGTCTTCGCCCGACGTCTGCAGACCCAGGAGAACATGACCGCACAAATCGCCCAGGCGATCGACGGCGGCCTGCAGCCGCGCGGTGTCGCGGTGTTCATCGAGGCCGAGCATATGTGCATGGCCATGCGCGGCATCCAGAAGACGGGGTCAACGACCCTCACCACAACCTTTACCGGCGCCTTCAAGGACAATGCGGCCGAACAGGCGCGCTTCATGTCCATGGTCCGCAACCGCTGAGTTCATACAGATGTCATCCATCTCCTTCGACCCGCCCTCTCCCGACAAGGCACAGCTGGAAGAGGGGCTCGCCTTCACGCCGAAATTCGATGAGCACGGCCTCGTCACGGCCGTGGTGACGGATGCACGCGATGGCGAACTGCTGATGGTGGCGCATATGAATGCCGAAGCCATTGCGCTGACGCTGGAAACCGGGATCGGTCACTATTACAGCCGATCGCGAGCCAAGATCTGGAAGAAGGGCGAAAGTTCGGGGAACCTGCAATCGGTCAAGGAAATCCGGGTGGATTGCGATCAGGATGCAATCTGGCTGAAGGTCGAGGTCGCCGGCCACGATGCCACCTGTCACACCGGCCGCCGCTCCTGCTTCTTTCGCTCTGCCGCACTCGACGGTGGACGCCCGGCGCTCACGATCGCCGACGATCACCGCCATTTCGACCCGTCCGACATCTATGGCGGTTGAGGAAACGGTTTACGCATAACGAATTCGTAAGCAGACAATGTCCTAATGTGGTCCGGAGTGTTCAGCGAATGGGGTTCGGAGATGCTGAACTGGAGTATGATGTCACATTCGGCAACGAGCGTTGCCCAAACGGCGAAGGATGGCATATCCATGCCGGGCAATCCAAGCGGGCCTGAGACGAAGACGCGCGCCAAGGTCGCCCTGGCGCTCGGTGGCGGCGCCGCGCGTGGATGGGCCCATATCGGCGTCTTGCGCGCCCTCGACGAGGAGGGCATCGAAGTCGGCATGATTGCCGGCACTTCGATCGGCGCCCTGGTTGGCGGTTGCTATCTCGCTGGAAAGCTCGATGAGTTGGAAGCCTTCGCCCGGTCCCTGACCATGCGTCGCATCGCCTCGCTGCTCGACCTGACGATTGGTGGCGGCGGACTGCTGGGCGGCATGCGGCTCACCAAGCGCATGCAGGAGCATCTTGAGGGATTGACGATCGAACAGTTGCCGAAACCCTTCGTGGCGGTGGCTTCGGAACTCAATAGCGGCCATGAAGTCTGGATCGACGGCGGCAGCCTGATCACCGCCCTGCGGGCGTCCTATGCCCTTCCCGGCATTTTCGAACCGGTTCGATGCAACAATCGAACCCTGATCGATGGCGCGCTGGTCAATCCGGTACCAGTCTCGGTGTGCCGCTCCTACGAGCAGCCACTCGTCATGGCGGTCAATCTTCACTACGACGTGTTTGGTCGATCTGCGGTGGTCAAGCACAAGGCCACGAGCCCGGACCAGGCAAATGTCGAAACGGCGCGGGCGCCAAACAAGGTCGGCCTGACCGGCGTCATGGTCCAGGCCTTCAACATCATCCAGGACCGGATTTCACGGGCGAGGCTCGCAGGCGACCCGCCGGACCTCGCGCTTCATCCGCGGCTTAACGACATCGGATTGTCGGAGTTTCACCGCGCAGGGGAAGCGATCGAGCGAGGCTACGAAGAAACCAAGTCCCGCGTTAGCGAAATTCGGCGGATGCAGGAAGCCGTGCTCCGCTGACCACGCCCTGACGCTGTCCTCGCCCTGGCTGATTTCCAGGCCCTTAGCCTGCGATATAGGCCTTGATGTCCTCGGCCTCCTGCTCGATTTCGCGGATGCGCGACTTCACTACGTCACCGATCGAGATGATGCCGCAGAGCTTGCCATTGTCCTCGACGGGCACGTGGCGGAAGCGACGGGCCGACATCATTTCCATGAGTTCGTTGACACCGGTCTCCTCGCTGCAACGATAGACATTGGCGGTCATGAAGGCCGATACCGGCTGGTCCAAGGCATCCTTGCCTTCCGATCCGATCGCGCGCACCACGTCACGTTCGGTGAAAATACCAACGATCCGGTTTTCCATGCCGACGACGACAACCGCACCGATCTTGTGTTCTTCAAGCACGTGGGCTGCCTCGCCCAGGGTCACCGTCGGATTGATGGTGATGACGTTGCGGCCCTTTTGCTCGAGTATGCTTCTTGCAGATGCACTCATGCGTTCCTCCTCGCATAGAACACTGGGGCGGCAGTCCAATCCTCGCGGACTACCGATGAAAAGGGTGCCCTTTATTCAAGAGGAATGCAATAAGCGGCTCTCATGCCGGCTTGCGGCTATAGGGATCGAAGAAGGCAAGGCAGAAGAAGCCAAGCAGGAAGCCACCGATATGGGCATCCCAGGCAATTGCCGCCGAACCGGCCCCCATCATCGGCAGACCGAAGGCGATTGCGACATTGCCAAGCAGCCAGACGATGATGAAAACGCGCACGGTGCGATCCGATAACGCCTGTCCTACGCTCAGGAGCGGCGGCTCCCGCCCCGAAAGACGCGCGTGGACCCGCTGGCGATCACCGAAGGCGAACCGGCACGCGGCCCCCATCAGCGCCGATATCACGCCCGATGCGCCGACCATCAGTGATGGCTCACCCCAATTGACCAAGGCGTGGAGAGCCGCTGCTGCGACCGAGGAAACGATCCAGAACAACAAGAAGCGCATTTCGCCGATCCTGCGGCAGACGGGCGTCCCGAACGCCGCAAGCCACAGGCTGTTGAATGCGAGATGTTCAAAACTGCCATGCAGCAGCGAATAGGAGACCGGCGTCCAGAGCCACGCGAGTGACTGTTCGCCGAGGGGGTAGAGATAACGGACCGGAGAGAAGCCGAACTCGACGGCGACCCATTGATTGGTGCGATCCGAGAAAACGAAATCCTGCAGGACATAGATCCCGATCACCAGCGCGAGGGCGGCGAGGATACCGGGCGGCAGATTGAAGATCGGGGGATTGTCGGAAGAGGTCCGCTCTGGAGCGGGTTCTGGCATTGCGCCTTGCGGGGGCTCGTCGCGCCGCGATCCCGATTCGTCCTGCATGGGCCACTCCTGTTTCGTCTGCCTGCATGAGGTAATGCAGCTGGCCGATAAAAAAAAGGCCGCCCGGGAAACCGAGTGGCCTTGCAGGCGCGAGACAGATCGTTGCGCCGACTGGAGGTGGTGCCGAAGGCTTACCTTCGCGTGTGCTGCACTCTTGATGGCAGCTTTCCTCGAATGAAACAAATGAAACGAGTTCTTAACCTTAACCCGGGTGCGAATTGCGTTCCGTCGTGAAAAGGCGAGGCAGAGAGCAAACACAATATTAACGGCTCACCCACTACTGTCGAGGAACAAAGGAACGAACAGATTTCTCATGATGTACTCGCCGCAGGCAAGCCAGAGCTCCACGATCGCCTCGCCGGGACAGCAACGAGCCTTCCAGCGCGTTGCCGTCAGCCTGCAAGGCAGGCTCATGCTCGCAAGCTATGAAGAGTATGTCTGCAAGGTCGTCGACATGTCGCCGGGAGATGTGCGCTTTGCCTGTGCCGGCATGCCACGCCCGAATGAGCGCATCGTTGCCTATATCGACCACCTCGGCCGCATCGAAGGCACGGTGGTGAAGCTGACCGAGGATGGCTTTGTCATCACGATCAACGCCACGGTCCGCAAGCGTGAAAAACTCGCAGCCCAGTTGACCTGGATCGCCAACAAGCACGAACTGGGCCTGCCGGAAGATCGGCGCCACGACCGTCTCACGCCACGCCAGACCCGGACCGAACTGACACTGGAAGACGGCAAGGCCTATCCCTGCCGCCTGATGGACCTTTCGCTCTCGGGCGCCGCCGTCGACATCGACATCCGCCCGCCGATCGGCTCGGCCGTTCGCCTCGGCAATATGCGCGGGCGCGTCGTACGCCACTTCCTGGAAGGCGTGGCCATCGAGTTCCTGACGCTGCAGTCGCGCGAAGCCCTGACGGAATTCCTCTAGCTCAACCACACAAGTCCGGATCCAGGCGCCCGTGGCAATCACGAGGCGCCTTTTTCTATGGCGCATAAAAAAATGCGTGCCAGAGCGGGACAAAATTCCAGAAAAAGATTCAGCCCATGGAAGGCCCCATTTCGGAATAGGCCGATAGCCGGCCGAGCACATTCCGCAGAATTCGCTTCGGCTCTCACCTGCAGATCCCTCGGACGGCAAGCCATCGGCGGTTTGGGAGCAGATACGTGTAGGAACTCCAAGCCTTTGTATTCTATATGTTTTATCGATCCTGTCGAAGCAGGCCCCGGCAAAATCGATCACATTTGAATCAATATTGTCGAGAGTTTTCCACAATATAGAATCAAATACAGTTCAAATACATCTAAATATAGATTTTGC
>NZ_JAJGPW010000003.1:0-469644 GCF_020889605.1 Rhizobium sp. 'Codium 1' | reverse complement strand
GTCAATAATCCAATCCCGCCCAACCCAAGTCGGGCAAAAAAACCAGCGTCTCAGCCAATTTTCAGAGATTTTCAAGAGCGAAGGACTTCGTCGCTAGCAGCGCCGCCGCCCTCGTCAGTGAGCGGATGTATAGATTCGCTTCTCCAACCAGTCAACAGGCTGGTTTCACAAAAGTGCAAAAAAGTCGCCAACTGATTGATAATACGCGATTATTTTCTGGAGGCCCGTCTGGGGGTAACAAATGAGACTATCTGTGTCGGCATTTCTGCCCGCGTGAGCGTCCATCTCCTGCGCTTTCCTGCGGTCTTGCGCGTTTGCAAGCCATGCCGGCCTTGCTAGGGTCTGCCTCTCATTACCGGAGTCGACCCCTGATGCTCATTCTCGACCAGATCCAGACCAGCCGCTGCCTCGACTGGGACGCACTCATCACCGCATTGGCCGCCATGTTCCAGGGCGACTGTGTCATGCCCGTTCGCCACCATCATACTGTCAGCGTGCCCGGAGAGGCCGATGCGACACTCCTGCTGATGCCGGCCTGGCAACCTGGTCACTATATAGGTGTGAAGCTGGTCTCGGTGTTTCCCGACAATGCGACGCGGTCCCTGCCCGCCATCCATGGCAGCTATCTGCTTTCTTCCGGACAGACGGGCGAATTGCTCGCCGTCATCGACGGCGGGGAACTGACCGCCCGGCGGACAGCCGCCGCATCGGCACTCGCCGCGCGGCATCTCGCCCGAAAGGACGCATCGAACCTGCTCGTCGTCGGGACAGGTCGGCTTTGCGTCAATCTGGTGGAAGCTCATAGCCGTGTTCGACCGATCAGCCAGGTCTCCGTCTGGGGACGCGACAAGGAGAAGGCTGAACGGTCGGCAGCCGATGCCCGCGCGCTCGGTTACGCGGTCAAGGTTGTCAGCGATCTCGAAGCCGCCACGCGGGAAGCCGACATCATCTCCTGTGCGACGCTGTCGCGCGGTCCGCTGATCAGAGGCGAATGGCTGAAGCCCGGGAGCCACCTCGACCTGATCGGCGCCTTTACCAAAGAGATGCGCGAGAGCGACGACGAAGCCGTGCGACGGGCTCGTGTCTTTGTCGATACGCGCGCAGGCGCATTTGCAGAAGCCGGCGACATCCTGCAGCCGATCGCTTCCGGCATCATCTCGCGCGATCATGTGCAGGCGGAGCTGGCGGAACTCGTGCGGGGCGCCGAAGGGCGCACGAGCCCGGACGAGATCACCCTGTTCAAATCCGTCGGGGCAGCACTCGAAGATCTCGCCGGGGCTATCCTTGCCTATCAAACCGCCATGCGGGACAGCGCCGGATCGTGACCCTTCCTGCACTTCCCCTTCTTCCGGTCACGGACAAACTCGGGCCTCTTGCCGCGGCGCTCGAGGCTGGCAATCGTGCCGTGCTCTCGGCGCCTCCGGGCGCGGGCAAGACGACACTCGTTCCTCTGCACCTTCTGAAGCAGGCGTGGCGTGGCGACGGGCGCATCATAATGCTCGAACCGCGGAGACTTGCGGCCAGGGCTGCGGCATCACGCATGGCCTCGCTGCTCGGAGAGACGGTCGGGGAAACAGTCGGCTATCGCATGCGGCTCGACAACAGGATCAGCGGTCGGACACGGATCGAGGTGGTGACCGAAGGCGTCTTCGTCCGGATGATCCTCGACGACCCGGAACTGCGCGGCGCCGCGGCCGTGATCTTCGACGAGTTTCACGAGCGCTCTCTGGACGCCGATCTCGGCCTTGCACTCGCGCTCGACGCCCAATCGGCGCTCCGACCGGATCTTCGGCTCGTCGTGATGTCGGCGACGCTCGATGTCGATCGTATCGCGTCTCTGCTTTGTGAGCCGCCGGTGATCATCAGCGACGGGCGAAGCTATCCTGTAGAGATACGCCATCGCGACAGGCCCGGCGACGAACGTGTCGAAGATGCCGTGGCCGCGACGGTGCTCAAGACGCTCGCCGAAGAGACAGGGTCGATCCTCGCCTTCCTGCCGGGCCAGGCGGAAATCCGGCGGGTGGCCGAACGGCTCGAGGGAAAGATCGCGACCGATGTCATGATTGCTCCGCTCTACGGATTGCTCAGCCAGGCCGAACAGGACGCCGCGATCCGGCCCGCAAGGGCTGGCACGCGCAAGGTGGTCCTATCCACATCGATCGCGGAAACTTCGATCACCATCGATGGTGTGCGCGTGGTGATCGACAGCGGCTTGCAGCGGCTTCCCGTCTACGAGCCGTCGACGGGCATCACCCGGCTGGAGACGGCTCGCGTTTCGCGGGCATCCGCAGACCAGCGTGCAGGACGCGCCGGCAGAACGGAACCGGGTATTGCGATCCGGCTCTGGCACGCAGGACAGACGGCGGCGCTTCCCGCCTTCACGCCGCCGGAAATCCTCTCGAGTGATCTCTCCGGTCTCGCGCTGGACATGGCGCATTGGGGTGTTGCCGACCCAGGCCAGCTCCTGTTGCTCGACATGCCGCCCGAGGCGGCGCTCAAAGAGGCCCGGCAGCTCCTGGTGGGGCTCGGCGCGCTGGACGAGTCCATCCAGCTGACGGCCAAGGGTCGCCGCATGCGCAATTTCGGCCTGCCGCCGCGGCTCGCGGCCATGGTGCTCGGCGCTTCCGAACACGGCCAGGGACGGGCCGCCGCGGAACTGGCAGTGCTTCTCACCGAACAGGGGCTGGGGGGGAGCGATCTCGATCTCGACGAAAGATTGCGGCAGTTTCGCCGGGACAGGGGAGACCGGGCGCGCAACGCCCGCAATCTGGCCCAACGTCTTGCGGCGGGATTTGCCGATCACACGGATGATGCGACGGATGTGCCGACAAGTTCGGCCGGTGCACTCCTGATCCATGCCTTTCCGGACCGGATTGCACGGCAGCGTGGCGGACGCGGCCGTTTCGTCATGGCCAATGGGCGTGGTGCCGAGATCGGGGCCAGCGAGAGACTGGCGGGCGCCGAACTGCTGGTCATTGCCGATCTCACCGGAAAAGCCGCACAGGCGCGCGTGCTCGCGGCTGCCGAGATCACGCGCAGCGATATCGAACTGTTCACCCCGCATGCCATCCAGACCGCCGATGAAAGCGGATTCGATCCGGCGAGCCGGCAGGTGCGCGCGAGGCGGGTGACGCGACTGGGCGCGATTGTCTTTGACGAACAACCCCTCGCCAAGCCCAAGGGAGACGAGGCCGCCAGGGCGCTTGCCGACGGGGTCCGGATGGTCGGCCTCGCCGCACTGCCTTTCTCCAAGGCGGCTGAACAGCTCCGCCAGCGCCTGGGCTTCCTGTATCGCAGCCTCGGCGAGGCCTGGCCGGATACCAGCGACGAGGGTCTTCTGGCGCGGCTCGACGCGTGGTTCGTTCCCTTTCAATCCGGGGTAACGCGCTTTCCGGAGGTGACTGCCGGCAGCCTGCATGACGGTCTCATGGCGCTGGTGCCCGGGGGATCGCAGCGGGAGCTCGACAGGCTCGTGCCGACGCACTTCACGGCCCCGACAGGACAGTCGCACCCGATCCGCTATGATGGCGAAGAACCTGTCCTCCAGATCAGGGTGCAGGAGCTCTTCGGGTTGAAGTCGCATCCGACAATCGGCGGCGGCAAATTGCCACTGCTTCTGGAGTTGACCTCGCCTGCGCATCGACCCATTCAGACCACGCGGGATCTCCCGGGCTTCTGGGCCGGATCCTGGAAGGATGTGCGCGCCGAAATGCGGGGTCGCTATCCGAAACATCCCTGGCCGGAGGAACCTGCTTCTGCGCAGCCCACGGCACGAGCGAAACCCCGCGGGACCTGAGGACGCGGCAAGGAAGGCAATGGAAATGAGCATGGATCTTGCCGCCAAATTCGGTCCCAGCAGCCGGCGTCTTCGGCTCGAAACGCTGGTGAAGTTGCGCTGGGTCGCCGTCGCCGGCCAATTGCTGACCATCCTGATCGTGGCGCTGTGGTTCGATTTCACATTGCCGCTGATGACGTGCCTCGGCCTGATCGCGGCGCTCGCGGCCGCCAATTCGGCGCTCTCCGTCGCTTTTCCGTCGACCTATCGTCTGGAGCCGGCGGCGGCCTTTGCAGTGCTGGCGCTCGATCTCTTCCAGATGGGGGCGCTGCTCTTCATTACCGGTGGCCTGAACAATCCCTTCGCGCCGCTGATCTGCATTCCGGTCATCATTTCCTTCGCGTCACAGCCGAGCCGTCATTCGATTGCCCTCTTCATCACGGCGCTCGCCTTCATCACGCTTCTCGCCTTCACCCCCTATCCCCTCCCCTGGTTCGAAGGCCGGACACTCGAAGTGCATCCGCTGTTGCAGCTGGGCATGTGGAGTTCCATCGTGTCGATGACGGCCTTCGCCGCCTTCTATGCCTATCGCGTTTCGCAGGAGGCGAGCCTGCTCGCAGACGCCCTGACGGCGACAGAACTGATCCTTCAGCGTGAAAAACACCTGCATCAACTGGATGGGCTCGCCGCCGCCGCCGCCCATGAACTCGGTACGCCACTGGCGACGATCAGCGTGGTCGCCAAGGAAATGGAACGGGATCTGGGCCAGGACGAGCGGTACCGGGAGGACGTGCAGCTGCTGCGCAGTCAGAGCGAACGCTGCCGCGACATTCTGCGACGCCTGACGTCCCTGGCCTCGGACGGGGAGGCACATATGCGCGCGCTTCCCCTGTCATCGATGATCGAAGAGGTGATCGCCCCGCACCGGGAATTCGGCGTGAAGGTCGAACTGGTCGAGCTTTCCGAACGCGCGCGTGAGCCCATCGGGACCCGCAACCCCGCCATTCTCTATGGTCTCGGAAACCTGCTCGAAAACGCCGTGGATTATGCGCGTTCCAACGTGACGGTCAGTGTCGAACATACGGCAAGCGATGTGACTGTCACGATCGAGGATGATGGGGCCGGATTCTCCGCAGGGGTCTTGCAAAGAATTGGTGAGCCCTATGTTACCAGCAGGCAGAGCGACACCCGTGCCGGTGGCCTCGGGCTCGGATTGTTCATCGCAAAGACTTTGCTCGAACGGTCCGGTGGCACTC
The DNA here is from genome assembly GCF_020889605.1 of Rhizobium sp. 'Codium 1'. Taxonomy (NCBI): domain Bacteria; kingdom Pseudomonadati; phylum Pseudomonadota; class Alphaproteobacteria; order Hyphomicrobiales; family Rhizobiaceae; genus Rhizobium; species Rhizobium sp. 'Codium 1'. Next base: position 464,613 of record NZ_JAJGPW010000003.1, on the reverse strand, counting down.
TCCGGTTCGAAAACCGCAGTCCCGAGGGTTCCGGGGCGCGCGTCGTGGTCAACTGGCCGCGCGAATACATGGAATTGAACACGTCGTTATGACTTTGCCTGTGGGGGCTTTGCCCGCATAAGGTAGACAGCGCAGTTTTTCGAACAGTCGCAGGAACAAGACAATGGCAGACGCAGCATCACAGGTGGCAAAACTCACCGCTGGCACGCAAGCAGCGGGCAATGGCGATCTTGGTCCTGATCCATCACTCCTGATCGTCGATGACGACGCACCGTTTCTGCGCCGTCTGGCGCGCGCCATGGAAAGTCGTGGCTTCGTGGTCGAGTTGGCCGGTTCTGTCGCCGAGGGAATCGCCAAAGCCAAGGAAGCCGCTCCGAGCTATGCGGTCGTTGATCTGCGGCTCGGTGACGGCACCGGGCTTGACGTGATCGAAGCGATCCGGGAACGCCGCTCCGATACCCGCATCATCGTCTTGACCGGTTATGGCAATATCGCGACGGCGGTCACTGCCGTCAAACTCGGGGCGCTCGACTATCTCGCCAAGCCTGCCGATGCAGACGATGTCTATCTGGCGCTGACGCAGCGGCCCGGGGAAAAGGCCGAGATCCCCGAGAACCCGATGTCTGCCGACCGCATCCGCTGGGAACACATCCAGCGCGTCTATGAAAGCTGCGAGCGGAACGTGTCGGAGACGGCGCGGCGTCTGAACATGCATCGCCGCACATTGCAGCGCATACTGGCGAAGCGGGCACCGAAATAATTCAGCCCGAGGTGAGCTGGGCCGCCCATTCGGCAGCGAGAAGCCTCTGTGCGGCTGCCCTCGAGAAATCCAGGGTCACTGATTTTCGCGTTGCGGGGGCGAGCCGATGTTCTGGTGCTTCCCTCAGCATATGGCCCGAGTATCCGTCCGACAGGAACAGGCCACAGTCTTCGGGGAAGATTTCCAGAGGCACGCCGGCATGCGTGGCGAAGAAGAGGCGGTCGCAGTAGCGGCGATAGTCGGGCCACTTCCTGTCGACGCGAAAGTCCTCGATCGAGGACTTGATCTCGATGATCCAGATCTCTCCCTTGTCCGACAGAGCGATCAGGTCGGCCCGCCGTCCGTTGGACAGCGTCAACTCCGGCAAGATGGCGAAGCGCATATCGGCCAGAAGGATCTGTACGCCGCGTCGAATCATCATCGCACGGTCGGACTGTCGTCCATCGATTAAGGGGTTGTTTACCGCGATAGAGACTAAGGTCATGGATAACTCCGCTCCGCGTGCTCAAGTCTGTTGCAAAAAAGCAATGCGGAGTCATTTTGCATCGCCGAAAACAATCGGCGGAAGTACGGCACTTGCGTTGCCGAGGTTAATCCAAAATAAACCATAATCAATGATGGTCACAAGACCATCTCCCCGCCATCACCCACGAGCTTTCTCATGCGCTTCCGCAATATACTGACCGCGCTCGGCCTGGTTACGTCTCTAGGCCTCGCGGGCTGCACGACGACGACCGGCGACAAAACCGAAGTCGCCGAAACCACGAAAGTCCAGATCTTCAGCGATTCCTACGGCTCCGTGACGGATGCAGGTTACGCCCTGCCCGCCATTCCGATCCAGAAGGTCGACAAGAAGTTTCATCGACAAATTGTCGATTATGCGACCACCGAAAAACCCGGCACTGTCGTCGTGAACACGCGCGAGCGCTTCCTCTATTACATCATGCCGCGTGGCAAGGCCGTTCGTTACGGTATCGGCGTCGGCAAGCAGGGGTTTGCCTGGCAGGGTGAAGCCTATATCGCCTGGAAGCAGGCCTGGCCGACTTGGCACCCGCCGAAGGAAATGGCCGAGCGCAAGCCTGAGGTCGCCAAATATGTCGAGAAGGGCATGGATCCCGGCCTGCGAAACCCGCTTGGGGCGCGCGCCATGTATCTCTTCAACGAGAAGGGCCAGGACACGCTGTTCCGCCTTCACGGCACGCCGGAATGGGCCTCTATCGGAACAGCGGCATCCTCGGGCTGCATTCGCATGATGAACCAGGACGTGATCGACCTTTATAACCGGGTGAAGCCGGGCCGTAATTCCAAGGTTGTCGTCCAGCAATAGACTGCTGGCATATGGATTGACAAAAAGACCCGCCGGAGCGATCCGGCGGGTCTTCTCGTTTCAGGTCTGCATCACGGATTGCCGCCGCTTCAGGCGGCAGCTTTCGCCTTGAGTTCGATGCGGCGGCGATGGAGGACCGGCTCGGTGTAACCGTTCGGCTGCTCCCGGCCCTTCAGGACGAGCTCAAGCGCCGCATGGAATGCGATCGAACCGTCATAGTCGCCGGCCATCGGCGTATAGGCTGCGTCGCCGGCATTCTGTCCATCAACGACGACGGCCATGCGCTTCATCGTCTCCACAACCTGTGCTTCCGTGACGACACCATGATGGAGCCAATTGGCCATATGCTGGGCCGAGATCCGCAGCGTGGCGCGATCTTCCATCAGCCCGACATTGTTGATGTCAGGGACTTTGGAGCAGCCGACGCCCTGATCGATCCAGCGCACGACATAGCCAAGGATGCCCTGGGCATTGTTGTCGAGTTCGCGCTGGATCTCCTCCGGCGTCCAATTGGGACGGGTTGCAACCGGAACCGAGAGAATATCGGCCAGTTTTGCGCGCGGCCGGGACGTCAAACTCTTCTGCACGTCGGCGACGTTGACGCTGTGATAATGAGTAGCATGCAGTGTCGCTGCGGTCGGTGACGGGACCCAGGCCGTGTTTGCGCCTGCCTTCGGATGAGCGATCTTCTGCTCCAGCATGGCTGCCATCAGGTCCGGCATGGCCCACATGCCCTTGCCGATCTGGGCGTGTCCGGACAGGCCGCATTCGAGGCCGATATCGACGTTCCAGTTTTCATAGGCCGATATCCAGGCTGCCTGCTTCATGTCGCCCTTGCGGATCATCGGTCCGGCTTCCATCGAGGTGTGGATTTCGTCACCGGTACGATCCAGGAACCCGGTGTTGATGAAGACGACACGGTCACGGGCGGCGCGAATGCACTCCTTCAGATTGACGGTGGTGCGGCGCTCCTCGTCCATGATGCCCATCTTGATGGTATTGGGCGCCATGCCGACGAGTTCTTCGACCGCCGAGAAGATCTCGCAAGCGAAGGCGACCTCTTCAGGCCCATGCATCTTCGGCTTGACGACATACATGGAGCCAGCGCGAGAGTTTTTGCGGCGGCCGTTCGGGCCGATGTCATGCAGCGCGATCAGGGCCGTGACGGCCGCATCCATGATGCCTTCAGGCACCTCGTTTCCATCGCCGTCGGTGATCGCCGGATTCGTCATGAGGTGGCCGACATTGCGGATCAGCATCAGCGACCGGCCGGGCAAACTGATGGAAGCACCATCCGGGCCCGTCAGCGTGACGTCGGCGTTCAGCGCGCGGGTGAAGGTCTTGCCGCCCTTCGAGACATCTTCCGTCAGATCGCCCTTCATCAGGCCGAGCCAATTCGAATAGATGACGACCTTGTCTTCCGCGTCGACGGCTGCGACTGAATCCTCACAGTCCATGATGGTCGTGATTGCCGATTCCAGGCGGCAGTCATTGATGCCGGCGGGATCGCTTTTGCCGATGACACCGGTCTTGTCGACGAGGATCTCGACATGAAGGGCGTTCTTGCGCAGGAAAATACTGGAAGGCGCGGAGGTCTCGCCGAGATATCCGGCAAATTGGGACGGATCGGCAAGGCCGGTCATGCCCCCATCTTCGAGACGAACCGAAAGCGCGCCGTTCTCGATCGAGAGCGTGGCGACCTTGTCCCAGGCGCCGGCCGCGAGCGGTGCGGAACGATCGAGGAAGCTGCGGACCCAGGCGATGACCTTGCCCCCACGGACGGGATTGTAGCCCTTGCCCTTCTCCGCACCCTCCGTGTCGGGAATGGCATCCGTGCCATAGAGGGCGTCGTACAGGGATCCCCAGCGAGCGTTGGCGGCATTCAGGGCATAGCGGGCGTTCATGACGGGGACGACAAGCTGCGGGCCGGCCGTGGTCGAGATTTCCGGGTCGACATTGGCCGTCGCAATCTTGAAGTCGGGCCCCTCGGGCAGGAGATAGCCGATCTCCCGCAGGAATTCCTCATAGGCGGCGAGATCGGACGGCGCACCGTTCTGGCGGTACCAGGCGTCGATCTGCGCCTGCAAAGCATCCCGCTTTGCAAGCAGCACCCGATTCTTCGGTGCGAGTTCGTGAACGATCTTCGAGAGGCCGGCGAAGAATGAGTCGGCCTCAACCTGCGTTCCAGGGATCGCCTGGGAAACGATGAAATCGTGCAGGCGCCTGTCGATCGAAAGTCCATGGGTTACAACTGATGTCATGACGTCACTCCTCGCACTCATGTCGCTGTGGCTTACAGCATCCCCGAAACGCATTTGCAGTCAATCTGGCATAAATTAGAAATATTCTTTCCAAATTGGAAAGTCAGCTACGGGCCGTTCTCGGCCGGCCCGTAGCCGTTGCCGTGACGCGCGCTTCCACCAGCTTGCGCCGCCCCTCGATTTCCGGGGCGTCGTGCTCTTCCTTGAGGAGCAGCACGACATCGATTGCGCCACTCGCCTCAGCCCTTGCACGCGCGAGTCCGGTTGCACGGTGGCGCGCGGCGACAAGGGCCTTTTCCTCGTCTGCGACGCGCTCGCTATCGCCGCCGCCGGTGATGATGAAGAGCCCTTCCTCCGGCGAGGTCACCGTCACAGCGACGCTGCTGCGCACCTGTCCGACCACAGCGCCCACGGCGTTGGCCACATCGGCATCTCCGGGCACGGCGAAATCGGAGGCCAGCATTTCGGCGATTGCCGGATAGTAGACGCCAGCGGACGCACCGAGGCCGATCAGCGGACGATCGAGGGAAAGGCTGAAACGAGCAATGCCCGACTGGCGCCGGAGGGCGCGGTCTATCAGTACGGATTTCGCAGGCTCGACGTCTGCGAGCCCATCTTCGGCAAGGGCCGCCGAGAGAATGACCTCCGCAGACTGGCGCGTCAGGCGGTCGACGATGAGCTGAGAAAGGACTTCAGCTGATTTGGCAATCGGTTGCCCCGCTCCATCTTTCTGGCGGATCGCCAGCAGCATGCCAAGTTCGGCGGCCTCACGGTTCCATTGGCCCTGACGCCCGAGGACATGCATGGCATCCGAGGGTGTAAGCCCGCAAATATGGACGAGGCCGCGCGCGACGAGCCGATCGAGTGTTGCCTTCTGCTGGGTGAAGCTGATCAGCTGGTCGAGCGGCAGCGGGACAGCGCCGATCTTCTGGAACAGCGCTGCCTCCTGTGGCTGGAGGCCGGCTGCGAGGTGATCGGGCACGCCGGTGCGCACGGCGAATCGCCCGTCATGCCGACCGAGATGCGGCGCGCGAAGCTGGCGCTCGAGCACGTCGGTGATGGCCGTTCCGTGCAGGGCTGCCGCGAGGCTCAAGGGAACGAGGCGCCGCGGGCCAAGCTCGATTTTCGCCGCGAGACCTCGGTCATCGAAACGGACTTCCGAATCGCCACCGAGGCCGAAAGTCCGCATGGCCACAGCTTCCACCATGGTCCTGTAACCACCGACCACCGCACCGTCCTGATCGAGGCTCGGTTGGCCCGCCTCCATAACGGCGACATCGGTGGTGGTGCCGCCGATATCGGACACAACGGCATCGTCGAGGCCGGTCAGGTGGCGAGCGCCCACAAGGCTTGCGGCAGGACCAGAAAGAATTGTCTCGATCGGTCGGAGGCGGGCTTCGCCAGCGGAAATCAGCGCACCATCGCCGCGCACGACCATCAGGGGTGCGTGAATTCCACGATCCAGAAGGTAACGCTCGGCCGAGCCAATCAACCGGTCGATCATGGCAACGAGACGGGCATTGAGAAGCGTGGTCAGCGCCCGGCGCGGCCCCCCGAGCTTCGAAGAGAGCTCGTGGCTGCAGGTCACCGGCAGGCCGGAATGGCGGCGGATAATGTCACGCGCCCTTTGTTCGTGCGCCGGATTGCGAACGGCGAAATAGCCGGCGATCGCAAAGGAGGAAACATTGGCCGAGAGTTCGGGAAGGGCGGCCTCCAGGGCAGCGGCATCAAAGGGCGTTTCATTGCCATGGACATCGTGGCCGCCGGCAATGAAAAGCACCGGATCATTGCCGAGCGCATCGGCCAGACCGTCGCGCTTCAGATCTTCCGGCCCGAAGCCGATCATGATCAGGCCGGCGCGACCACCCTGCCCCTCCACCAGAGCGTTTGTTGCGAGTGTCGTCGAGAGTGAAACCAGACCGATGGAAGTCGGATCAATCGCCGATTCGGACAGGACGCTTTCGAGTGCGCCCGATATGCCGATCGACAGGTCGTGGCGGGTGGTCAGAGACTTCGCCTTGGCGACAATCCCATGCTCCTCGCTGTAGATCACGGCGTCGGTATAGGTGCCGCCGGTATCGATGCCCAGCATGTAATCGGATGTCACGCAGTCTTCCCCATAGTGCCCGCCGGTATGGCGCCGCATCCCTTATGGCACAGGCCTCGGTTCGATTTCCAGCGAAGGAGCGGCAGGATGACGCCGCATTACGGCTTGCGCGGGATGATCCGCATCGGAAGCCCGCCGGCCGGCTGGGTGGTGAGCTTCTGCACGGGCCATGGATTCGTCTGCGACGTTGTCTCGAAGCGGAAACGGTGCATGAGAACGGCGAGCGCAATGACTGCCTCCTGCAGCGCGAAGGTGGCTCCAATGCAGACGCGCGGCCCTGCCCCGAAAGGCAGATACTGAAAGCGGCCGATCTTTTCCCGCTCCCCGGGCAAGAAGCGCGACGGATCAAAGAGCCTTGGCTTGTCCCAGTAGAGCTCATGGCGATGCAGCGTCCAGGGCATGACCAGGACCGTCGTCCCCTTGGCAATCTCCACGACTTCACCGTTGGGCGCCGTATATCGATCGTCGGCAATGGCGTCGCGGTTGATAGAGGGTGCAGGCGGATAGAGCCGCATGGCTTCCTCGAAAGAGGCCCGCACATGCGGCATCTGGTCGAGCCACTCCACCGGATCGACGCCGGATGCAGTGACGGTATCGATCTCACGCTCCATCGCCTCCCGGACGTCAGGGCAATGCGCTACGCAATAGAGTGTCCAGGCCAGGGCGCGCGCCGTGGTCTCGTGGCCAGCCCCTATAAAGGTCAGGATATTGTCTTCGATTTCCTCAGAGGTCAGGCCGTCGGGCCGCTCAAGTTCAAGCAGGAGCGTCAGGAAATCATCCGGTGCCTTTTCGCGCTCCGTTCTGATGATCGCACGACGATGATCCATCGTCCGGCGCACCAGCTCGCGAAACTTGCGAAGCACACCGAGACCCCGAATGCGGGTCAGACGCGGGATCCACTTGGGTGCCTTCAGCAGGTCCAGGGGGTCGATCCGCCCCATGCTGTGCAGCAGATCGTCGACATCCCTGGCGAAATCGCCCTGCTCGGAGACGATGCCGCCCGAGAACAGGCATTCGGAGAGGATTGCATAGGTGAGTTCAGTCATGTCGACAGCGACGTCACGAACAACACCTTGCCCATCCGATTGATACCGATCGAGGAAAAGCTCACTCTGTTCGCGCATCTGGCGTGCGAAGCCGCGCGCGTGGCGCGGGGTGAAGACGGGAGCCATAGCCTTGCGGGAACGCCTCCAGACAGGTCCCTCGGCCGTCAGCAGACCATCGCGCAAAATGGGTCTGAGCACGAGCTGGCGGATCTCGGACATTTCGTAGTTCGACGCATTGTCGACCAGCACATGCCGGATCAGGCCGGGATCATTGGCGATAATGGTAGTCTGGCCAAAGAAACGGGTGACAATCCACGGCCAGGTGTAGGACGGCGTGCCCCAGAGTTCGAGCGGATTGCGCAGCACAGTTCGGATGATTTCGAGCCGGCTGGGCGGGACCGTGCGCGGCACAGGTGCCGGCGGCTCAAAGGTCGATTTCCGCACACTGGCGTCCATGTCATGCTCCTTCGAGGGCTTAGACGCCCCCTCAGGAGTTAGAGCAGAGCCTCAAGCTCGTCCAGCCGATCGTTGATCAGCCAGCCATAATAGTTTTCCTCCGGCCAGTTGGCCGAACCACCCGCCCGCCGGGATGCAAGCGCCTGTGCACGCTGCTGCGAGCCACCAATGTTGAAAAGCGTGGCCGTGATGCCGGGGTTCCCGGAGATGTCGACATCCGCGATCTGACGGTAATCATCGATGGACTTGCGGATCACGGCAGCCATGAAGGCGAGTGAAATATCCGGATCCATGATCGCCTTGTAAACGTCTGCTGCATCATCTTCGTCCAGCTTCCGATAGCCGGATTTTTCATGCACCAGATCCGACAGCATCAACGCCGTCAGCGGATTGATCTGACCCAGACCGAAAGTCTGGCCGGCATAGAAGGGCTGGAAGAAGACGGCGCTGAAGCGATTGTTGGGATAGGACACACCGCTTACCGACTTTCCACGAAAGCTGTCCTCCCAGACATTCTCCCGGCAGGTCCACAGGCGATAGGAATCCGAAAAGCCGTTGCATTCAGCAAATTCCGACCGGCTGACGAAGTCGGAAATGCTTTCGTCCTTGTAGCCAAATCGGAAGGTGTTGCCAGCATAGGAAGCCGCCTTCACATAGTAGCTCTGCAGGCTGTCATAGGCGTCGACATTATAGGTATGTTCACCCACGATCGCCCCGACCATGTGAATGGGCGCAATACCGTATGCGGAGGCGGTCTTCTTGATCTTCCCAACGAGCGCGGAGTCCGTGCGCAGGAGATCCCGGACCTTTTCATACTTCACGTCGAAACTGGTCTTGCCGGCCTTGGTGCGTCGTACCGAGGCGCCCGGGATGGCCGGCTGCTCTGCATTGCGATTGCCCGAAGGCACCTTGTCGGCAGCGAAGGTCACTGCGGGAGCGAGCCCGGACAGCCCCAATGCGACGACGATGATCCTGGTAATGTTCAGCACGATGCGCGGCCCCTCGGACATTTGTCCTTGAACGGATTGGCGACGCATGGTGGCCGACACCCGACAGCGGCACTCCTTACATAAGGCCTGCCTGTATTGTCGATACGGGACGCTTTCACTTTCCCGGCACGTCCGGGGTGAAAGCGACCCATAGATGCACAAAGATCACAGGATAAAGCGGCTCAAGTCCGTGTTGGCAGCGAGATCGCCAACATGCTGCTGAACATAGGCCGAGTCGATCATGACAGCCGAACCGCCCCGATCCGGTGCATGGAACGAAATCTCGTCGAGAACACGCTCCATAACCGTCTGCAGGCGGCGGGCGCCGATGTTTTCGACCGTTTCATTGAGCTGGACTGCCACATCTGCAAGTGCATCGATTGCGTCTTCGGTGAAATCGAGGTTCAGCTCTTCGGTCGCCATCAGCGCTTTATATTGGCGGATCAGACTTGCTTCGGTTTCGGTCAGGATGCGGCGAAAATCTTCCTTTGTCAGCGGCTTCAGCTCGACCCGGATCGGCAGACGGCCTTGCAGTTCCGGCAAGAGGTCCGACGGTTTGGAGACGTGGAATGCGCCCGACGCGATGAAAAGGATGTGATCGGTCTTCACCGGTCCATACTTGGTCGCAACCGTCGTGCCTTCGACGAGCGGCAGCAGATCACGCTGCACGCCTTCACGCGATACGCCGGCGCCCATTGCGCCCTCCCGGGCGGCGATCTTGTCGATTTCGTCGAGGAAAACGATGCCGTCATTCTCGACAGCCCGCATCGCTTCGCGCTGGATAACTTCGTTGTCGATCAGCTTGTCCGATTCGTCACGGATCAGGTCGCCATACGACGCCTTGACCGTGGTCCGCACCTTCTTGGTGCGGTTGCCCATGGCCTTGCCGAACATTTCGGACAGGTTGAGGATGCCGATATTCGCACCCGGCATGCCGGGGACCTCGAAACCGGGCGCGCCGGAGCCGCTGTCGGCGACCTCGATGTCGATTTCCTTGTCGTCCAGTTCGCCACTGCGCAACTTCTTACGGAAACTGTCACGAGTGGCCGGTGATGCAGTCGCTCCCACCAGAGCGTCGAGCACGCGCTCTTCGGCCAGCTGATGCGCCTTGGCCTGGACTTCCTGCCGCTTCTTGTCACGGACGAGCGCGATGCCGATCTCCACCAGATCACGAATGATCTGCTCGACATCGCGGCCGACATAGCCGACTTCGGTGAACTTGGTGGCCTCGACCTTTATGAACGGGGCGCCTGCGAGCTTGGCCAGGCGACGGGAGATCTCCGTCTTGCCGACACCGGTCGGTCCGATCATCAGGATATTCTTCGGCATGACCTCGTCGCGGAGATCTTCCGAGAGCTGCTGACGACGCCAGCGGTTGCGCAACGCGATCGCGACGGCACGCTTGGCGTCATGCTGGCCAATGATGTGGCGGTCGAGCTCGGAGACGATCTCGCGCGGGGAGAAATTGGTCATTCAGGGTGCTCCTCACGATGCTGCAGAGCCGCGCATCGTCGCTTGCAGTGGGGTTTCCGGTAGTGGTCAGACGGCGTCCAGGGTTTCAACCACCATGTTGTTGTTGGTGTAGACGCAAATCTCGCCGGCGATGGTGAGTGCGCGTGTCGCGATGTCTTCCGCCGAGCGGTCGCTGTCCATCAGGGCGCGTGCGGCGGCAAACGCGAAGTTTCCCCCGGAGCCGATTGCAATCGTACCATGTTCTGGCTCCAGGACGTCGCCGTTGCCAGTGATTGCGAGCGTGATCGACTTGTCGGCGACCAGCATCATGGCCTCAAGATTGCGCAGATATTTGTCGGTGCGCCAGTCCTTGGCGAGCTCGACGGCGGCGCGCATCAATTGGCCGGGATACTGCTCGAGTTTCTTTTCGAGACGATCGAGAAGGGTGAAGGCATCGGCCGTCGCGCCGGCGAAACCGGCGATCACCTCGCCGCCCTTGCCGATACGGCGGACCTTGCGGGCATTGCCCTTCATAACGGTCTGGCCGAGGCTCACCTGGCCGTCACCCGCCATCACCACCTTGCCGTCCTTGCGTACGGTAATAATCGTTGTCATCAGTCACCTGTCACCCGCCCTGGCGGGCCTTGTGGAACGGGCTTTAAGCCCGGGTTTGTCGGTTCCTATGTAAGTGGGCTTTCAACGATTGCAATCTGCTGCAAAAGCTCCAGCGCCGCCTTGCGGCAGCGCAATGTAACTTCTGGATATTTCACCGCCCTGCTGTTATGGGAGGGCCGAGATCCTCATGGAGCAGCCAAATGGCAGAGCGTAAAGGCGAAGTTTCCCGCAAGACCAACGAAACCTCGGTCTCGGTTTCCGTCCATATCGACGGCACCGGAACGGGCAAGATTTCGACGGGCGTGGGCTTCTTCGACCATATGCTCGACCAGCTCTGCCGCCACTCGCTGATCGACATGGTCATCGACGTGACGGGTGACCTGCATATCGACGATCATCACACGGTCGAGGACACGGGCATCGCGCTCGGCCAGGCGATTTCGAAGGCACTGGGCGACCGCAAGGGCATCACACGTTATGCCTCAATCGACCTTGCCATGGACGAGACCATGACCAAGGCGGCCATCGATGTCTCCGGCCGGCCGTTCCTGGTCTGGAATGTCGATTTCAGCGCGCCGAAGATCGGCACATTCGACACCGAACTGGTGCGCGAATTCTTCCAGGCATTCGCCCAGAACGCCGGGATCACGCTGCATGTGCTGAACCATTATGGCGCGAACAATCACCATATCGCCGAGACCTGCTTCAAGGCGGTCGCGCGTGCCCTTCGGTCGGCAACCGAAGTCGACCCGCGGCAGGCAAACCGTATCCCCTCCACCAAGGGCACCCTGGTTTAAGGGGTATCTTCCCCGAGGGAAGCTGCCACCTTGCTCCGGTTCGCACGTTGAACCCGAACCGTCGAGCAGAAAGGACTGGAAGACATGCGTGTAGCTATCATCGACTACGGCTCGGGCAATCTGCGCTCGGCCACAAAAGCCTTTGAACGGGCCGCCCGCGAGGCTGGCCTCGACGCCGAGATCGAGCTTACGGACAAGGCCGAACGCGTTGCCACCGCCGACCGGATCGTGCTTCCGGGTGTCGGTGCCTATGCCGATTGTCGGCAGGGTCTCGATGCCGTACCCGGCATGCATGACGCCATCGCTGAAGTTGTCGAGGCAAAGGGACGCCCCTTCTTCGGTATCTGCGTCGGCATGCAGCTCATGTCCTCGCGCGGGCTCGAGAAGACAGTGACCAACGGCTTCGGCTGGATCGAAGGGGATGTCGTTGAAATGACGCCGTCCGATCCTTCTCTCAAGATCCCCCAGATCGGCTGGAATACGCTGACGCTCAATCGTCCGCATCCGCTATTCCAGGGCATTCCCACCGGGCCGGACGGGCTGCATGCCTATTTCGTGCATTCATACCATCTCGCCGCGCACAAACCCGAGGATGTGATCGCAACGACCGATTACGGTGGTGCCATGACCGCCTTTGTCGGGCGCGACAATATGGTGGGTGCGCAATTCCATCCCGAGAAGAGCCAGGCACTCGGCCTGAAGCTCATCGCCAATTTTCTGACCTGGACGCCCTGAAGGGCACGGATACTCCCATGATCCTCTTTCCCGCCATCGACCTCAAGGACGGCCAGTGTGTTCGCCTCAAGCTGGGCGACATGGAGCAGGCTACTGTCTACAATCCCGACCCGGCAGCCCAGGCGCGTGCCTTCGAGGACCAGGGCTTCGAATGGCTGCATGTCGTCGATCTCAACGGCGCCTTTGCCGGTGAAAGCGTCAATGGCGCTGCCGTCGATGCGATCCTCAAGGCAACCACGAATCCGGTGCAGCTGGGCGGCGGCATCCGCACGATCGACCATATCGAAAGCTGGCTGGCGCGCGGGTTGTCGCGCGTGATCCTGGGTACGGTGGCCGTGCGTGATCCGGCTCTCGTCATCGAAGCCTGCAAACGCTTCCCCGGACAGGTTGCGGTCGGCATCGACGCCAAGGGTGGCAAGGTTGCTGTCGAGGGCTGGGCCGAGGCATCCGAACTCGGGGTGATCGAACTTGCAGAGCGTTTCGAAGGCGCTGGCGTCGCGGCGATCATCTATACCGACATCGACCGTGACGGGATCCTGACCGGGATCAACTGGGCCTCGACACTTGAACTCGCCGCTGCCGTTTCGATCCCCGTGATTGCGTCCGGCGGCCTCGCCTCGATCGAAGACATCAAGCGCATGCTTGAGCCGGATGCGAGAAAGCTCGAAGGTGCGATTTCGGGCCGCGCGCTCTATGATGGGCGTATCGACCCCGCAGAGGCACTTGATCTGATCAAGGCTGCGAGAGGCTGAGGACAAGACCATGACACTCAAGGCCCGTGTGATCCCCTGCCTCGACGTCAAGGACGGCCGTGTCGTCAAGGGCGTCAATTTCGTCGATCTCATCGATGCCGGTGATCCGGTCCAGGCGGCCAAGGCCTATGACGCTGCCGGCGCCGACGAACTCTGCTTCCTCGACATCACCGCGTCTTCCGACAACCGCGACACGATCTTCGACGTGGTTGCCCAGACGGCGGACCATTGCTTCATGCCGTTGACCGTTGGTGGTGGCGTCCGCGCCGTTGCCGACATCCGCAAGCTCCTGCTTTGCGGCGCCGACAAGGTTTCGATCAATTCGGCAGCGGTGAAAAACCCCGATTTCGTCGCGGAAGCCGCCGACAAGTTCGGCAACCAGTGTATCGTCGTGTCGATCGATGCAAAGAAGGTTTCTGCAGCCGGCGAAGCGGATCGCTGGGAGATCTTCACCCATGGCGGACGCCAGCCGACCGGGATTGATGCGGTCGAATTCGCGTTGAAGATGGTTGAGCGTGGAGCCGGCGAACTGCTGGTCACATCCATGGACCGGGACGGGACTAAAAGCGGTTACGATATCGGCCTCACCCGCACGATCGCCGACAGTGTTCGCGTGCCCGTCATCGCGTCCGGTGGCGTCGGCAATCTCGATGATCTGGTCGCCGGCATCCGCGATGGTCATGCAACTGCGGTGCTTGCAGCCTCGATCTTCCATTTCGGCACCCATTCGATTGCGGAGGCCAAGGCCCACATGGCCGCAGCCGGAATCGCCATGCGTCTCGACTGACGCGGAAAGGCCCGCCATGACCACATTTACACTCGCCGATCTGGAAACGATCGTTGCCCGCCGCGCGGAAGCCGACCCGGGCGAATCCTGGACGGCGAAACTCGTGGCAGGCGGCCAAGGCAAGGCAGCCAAGAAGCTCGGTGAAGAGGCGATCGAGACTGTGATGGCTGCGGTCAGGCAAGACCGCGAAAACCTCGTCTATGAGAGCGCGGACTTGCTCTATCACCTGATGGTCGTATTGAAAATTGCGGACATCCCTTTACAAGCAGTAATGCAGGAACTTGAGCGCCGGACCGCTCAGACGGGCCTGAGCGAAAAGGCCAGTCGGCAGGATCCATGACGGTAGCTATGCGGGACCCCGAAACGCCAGACGTCCTCGATCATTTCCAGGCGAACGGCTATTCTCCCTATCACTTCTTCGGTTCCGAGGAATGGGCGCATTTCCGGGCTGACACCCCATTGACGCTGACAGCTGACGAAGTCCATCGCCTGCGCTCGATCGACGACCCGATCGATCTCGATGAAGTCAGGCGAATTTATCTCTCTCTGTCGCGTCTTCTCTCTTCGCACGTGGAATCCTCGCAGTTGCTGTTCGAGCAGCGCAACCGCTTTCTAAGCCTGTCGGATGTCTTCAAGACACCCTTCGTTATTGGAATCGCCGGATCCGTGGCCGTCGGCAAGTCAACGACCGCGCGTGTGCTGCAAGAGCTTCTTGCTCGCTGGCCGTCCAGCCCGAAGGTCGACCTCGTCACCACCGACGGTTTTCTCTATCCCAACGCTCATCTGGTGAAGAACGGTATCCTGAACCGCAAGGGTTTTCCGGAAAGCTACGATGTCGGCGCGCTGCTGCGCTTCCTGTCTGCCATCAAGGCCGGATTGCCCAACGTCAAGGCGCCCAGCTATTCGCACCTCACCTATGACGTGCTTCCGAACGAGCATCGGGTGATCGATCGTCCCGATATCCTGATCTTCGAGGGCATTAACGTCCTTCAGTCGCGCAACCTTCCGGCCGACGGCAAGATCGTGCCAATGGTCTCTGACTTCTTCGATTTTTCGATCTATATCGACGCCGATGAGAACGCGACACACCGCTGGTATGTCGATCGCTTCATGAAATTGCGTCAAACCGCATTCCGCGATCCCAACTCCTACTTCCATCGTTATGCGACGATCAGCGAGGAAGAGGCCAACGAGATCGCCGAGGGGCTCTGGACGAACATCAACCTGAAGAACCTTCGGGAGAATATCTTGCCCACCCGTCCACGCGCGGATCTGATTCTCCGCAAGGGCGCCAATCATCTCGTCGAGACGGTAGCGCTCCGAAAACTGTAGGCGATCGATCGCCGGCTATGGATTGACCCGGCGAAGCGTCAGGTTGATCCGGCCGCCGGATTTGAGCAGGGTCGACGTCCCGGGATAGATCCGATCAACGCCGTGGAAGCACAAACGACCTTCACCACCGAGAATGAACACGTCGCCGCTTTCGAGCTTCAAGGATCTCGTCCGGTCCGTCCGGGATAGACCGCCGACACGGAAAAGACAGGTGTTTCCAAGCGAGATCGAGAGGACGGGGGCCGAGAGATCAGCTTCGTCGCGATCCTGGTGCAGCCCCATCCTGGCGTCGTCGGCATAAAAGTTGACGAGGCAGGCCTCGGGGTCTTTCTCGAAACCGGAGAGCTCCCGCCAGAGGTCTAGCAGCACCTGCGGGATACCGGGCCAGGGGCGACCTGTCAGAGGATGCGTCGGCTGGTACCGATAGCCACGCTCCTTGTCGGTTACCCAGCCAAGCGGTCCGCAATTCGTCATGCGCACCGACATGGAACGACCGGAGCCGGGCATGACGGGAACATAGAGCGGTGCCTCGGCGACGATGGCGCGGATGATATCGACAAGGTTCTCCTGCTCGTCGCGCGAAAGACGTCCCGGCAGGTAGGAAAGACCGGGCTGGAGGCTGATCTCGGCTTTCGTTGCGGCCATGCTCAATCCCCCGACGGCTTGCCGCGCATCTTCTTCACATCCGAGCGGCCGGACTTTTCCTTGAGGCGCCGTTCGATCGAGCCCTTCGTCGGCTTTGTCTTCCTGCGGGGCGGCGGTGGCGGCTTGGCTGCCTCCAACAGCAGTTCCTTGAGGCGATCGCGGGCATCCTCGCGATTGCGGTCCTGGCTGCGGAAGCGGCTGGCCTCGATCATCAGCACGCCTTCCTTGGAAAGGCGCTTGCCGGCGAGCCTGACAGCGTTCTGCTTCACGCGATCATTGAGCGCGGGAGATCCGAGCAGATTGAAGAAGAGCTGGACAGCGGTCGAGACCTTGTTGACGTTCTGACCGCCCGGGCCGCCCGCCAGCACAAACTGTTCCGTCAGCTCCCAGCCGGCGATCGTGATGCGGTTGTTGATCTCTAGCGGTTCGCTTGCCATGTCATCGGTCTCTTTCTCGGCTTCCATATCGGCCGCAAAGACTTCAAAGGCAAGCC
Source organism: Rhizobium sp. 'Codium 1' (assembly GCF_020889605.1). Lineage (NCBI taxonomy): Bacteria > Pseudomonadati > Pseudomonadota > Alphaproteobacteria > Hyphomicrobiales > Rhizobiaceae > Rhizobium > Rhizobium sp. 'Codium 1'. The sequence goes on along the minus strand of NZ_JAJGPW010000003.1, from coordinate 448,059 downwards.
TGAAGCGAAAGAGGCCCGGCAACATGCCGGGCCTCTTCTTCATCGTCAAATCAGTGCATCATTCGGCCGCGAGACGGATGCCCGGGGCTGCGTCACGGACCTTGCCATCAACGTGAGCTTCGAACTTGGCGAAGTTGTCGATGAACATGCCGACCAGCTTTCTGGCTTGCGCGTCGTAAGCCGTACCGTCTGCCCAGGTGGAGCGTGGGTCGAGGATCTTCGTATCGACGCCAGCAACTGCGACCGGGACGGCAAAGCCGAAATTGGCATCCGTGCGCATTTCGACCTTCTTCAGCTCCCCGGTCAATGCAGCGGTCAGGAGGGCACGCGTTGCCTTGATCGGCATACGGTTTCCGGTGCCATAGGCGCCACCGGTCCAGCCGGTATTGACGAGCCAGCAATCGACTTCATGCCGTGCGATCAGGTCGCGCAGCAGGTTACCATATTCGGTCGGATGACGCGGCATGAAGGGTGCGCCAAAGCAGGTCGAGAAGGTGGCTTCCGGTTCTGTCACGCCCTTTTCAGTGCCGGCCACCTTCGCCGTGTAGCCCGACAGGAAGTGGTACATGGCCTGTTCCGGCGTCAGCCTGGCGATCGGCGGCAGAACGCCGAAGGCATCGGCCGTCAACATGATGATCGTCTTCGGATGCGGCGCGATGCCGGTCTCCGATGCATTTGGAATGAAATGCAGCGGGTAGGCGCAGCGGGTGTTTTCCGTCAGCGAGCCATCGTTGAAATCCGGGATACGGTTTTCATCGAGCACAACGTTTTCGAGCACCGTGCCGAAGCGCCTGGTCGTGGCGAAGATCTCCGGTTCAGCTTCTGCCGAAAGACGAATGGTCTTGGCGTAGCAGCCACCTTCGAAGTTGAAGATGCCGTTTTCGCCCCAACCATGTTCATCGTCACCGATCAAGGTGCGCTTCGGATCGGCCGAGAGCGTGGTCTTGCCGGTGCCGGAGAGGCCGAAGAAAACGGCGGCGTCGCCATCAGGGCCGACATTGGCCGAGCAGTGCATCGGCATGACACCCTTGGCCGGCAAGAGGTAGTTGAGGACGGTGAAGACCGACTTCTTCATTTCGCCAGCATAGGACGTGCCGCCGATGAGGACGATGCCATTGGTCAGGTCGCAAGCGATCACCGTCTCAGTGCGGCAGCCGTGGCGGGCCGGGTCTGCACGGAAGCTCGGCAGATCGATGATGGTGAGCTTCGGCAGAAAGCCTTCCAGGGCTGCGCGCTCCGGACGGATCAGGAGGTTGCGGATGAAGAGAGAGTGCCAGGCAAATTCTGTCACGACACGCGTCGGCAAGGCATTTTCCGCGTCTGCGCCACCAATGAGGTCCTGAACGAAGAGGTCCTTGCCTTCGACATGGGCCAGCATGTCCTGGTGCAGCACCTGGAAGTGCTCCGGCGACATCGGCTTGTTGTTGTCCCACCAGATCTGGCCATCGGTCATTCCATCGCGAACGACGAACTTGTCCTTGGCCGAGCGACCTGTGTGCTGGCCCGTCAGGGCGCGCAGGGCGCCATCTGCCGTCAACTCGGCCTCGCCCCGGCGAACGGCCTCTTCATAGAGAGCCGCCTCAAGGAAATTGTAGCGAATGCTGGCGGCCTTCCCCAAGCCGATATCCGTGATCCCCGCAACGGGGTTCCTCACGCCGAATTCCTCCATGGGTGCGCCTTCCTCTCACATGGGCCAGAACTGAATGCGCGAAAATTAAACGCCGGGACACCAAAACGCAAGGTGGCGCACCAAAAAAATCAATAATATCAATTATTTAATCGATTTAAAATGAGAAATGACCTTTTTAAATCGTTTAGTTCCGCTTCTATTCCATCGTGAAATGAAGCGATCGAAACAGCAAATCTGACATTTGGCCTGAATCTGCCCGGCACGCCCCTTCCCCTCTGCCACAATTTGTTCCACCTTTATCCCCATATCGCACTGCCATGGAACCAGAGCTGGGCTGGACAGACCAGGAGCAGCGCAACGATGACGGAGACGTATATCATGCAGACGATCGCCCTCGTGGATGACGACCGCAACATTCTGACTTCGGTGTCCATTGCGCTCGAAGCAGAAGGTTACAAGGTCGAAACCTACACCGACGGCGCCTCGGCTCTCGACGGCCTTATCGCCCGTCCGCCGCAGCTTGCCATTTTCGACATCAAGATGCCGCGCATGGACGGGATGGAACTGCTGCGCCGCCTGCGTCAAAAGTCCGACATTCCGGTGATCTTTCTCACATCCAAGGACGAGGAGATCGACGAGCTCTTTGGCCTGAAGATGGGCGCCGACGACTTCATTACCAAACCCTTCTCTCAGCGCCTGCTGGTCGAGCGCGTGAAGGCGATCCTGCGTCGGTCAGCGAGCCGTGAAAGCTTTGCGGCCGGCAACGGTCCTGCAAAGGGCAGCCCCGAGCAGCAGGCCCGGACGCTCGAGCGTGGCCAGCTCGTAATGGATCAGGAGCGCCACACCTGCACCTGGAAGGGTGATCCGGTGACGCTCACCGTGACGGAATTCCTGATCCTGCAATCTCTCGCGCAGCGCCCTGGTGTCGTGAAGAGCCGCGACGCGTTGATGGACGCGGCCTATGACGAGCAGGTCTATGTGGACGATCGCACGATCGACAGCCACATCAAGCGGCTGCGCAAGAAGTTCAAGATGGTCGATACCGACTTCGACATGATTGAAACCCTTTACGGCGTGGGCTACCGCTTCCGCGAAGCAGCATGAGATCTCGTCGACATGGCGCCTGACGACGAACAGGTGGGCTGTCGAGACGGGCGAAAGGCAAAGGTTTGACCCAGCAGGTTGACGAAGGACACATGGAGGAGCCGGATTCCGGCTCCGAACAGCGTCGGCTGTTCACCCATCCCTTCACGCTCATCCGGCGGATCTTCGGCCACGCGCTCTTTTCGAGCCTGACGCGCCGGATCGTCTTTTTCAACCTGGCCGCGCTCATCGTTCTGGTTGCCGGCATCATGTACCTCAATCAGTTCCGCGAGGGGCTGATCGACGCCCGCGTGGAAAGCCTGCTGACCCAGGGCGAGATCATCGCAGCGGCCGTCTCGGCCTCAGCCTCCATCGATACGAATTCGATCACCATCGACCCCGAAAAGCTGCTCGAACTTCAGGCTGGCCAGAGCATCACGCCGGTGCCGAAGGATGAGGATCTGGAGTTCCCGATCAATCCCGAGCGCGTGGCGCCGGTTTTGAGGCGCCTGATCTCGCCGACACGGATTCGCGCCCGCCTGTTCGACGCCGACGCCAATCTGCTGCTCGATTCACGGCATCTCTATTCGCGCGGTCAGGTGCTGCGCTTTGACCTGCCACCCGTCAACAACGATTCCAGCAGCTTCACCGACTGGATCACGCGACTCTTCAACACGATCCTGCAGCCTGGAAATCTGCCGGTGTACCGCGAGGCACCCGGCGGCGACGGTTCGATCTATCCCGAGGTCATGAACGCACTGACCGGTGTGCGTGGCGCCGTGGTCCGCGTGACGGACCAAGGTGAGTTGATCGTCTCCGTTGCCGTTCCCGTCCAGCGATCGCGAGCGGTCCTGGGCGTGCTGCTTCTGTCGACGCAGGCCGGCGACATCGACAAGATCGTGCATGCCGAGCGACTGGCCATCCTGCGCGTGTTCGGGGTGGCGACGCTTGTCAATATCGTCGTTTCGCTCTTGCTGTCGTCAACCATCGCCAATCCCCTACGCCGCCTTTCGGCCGCCGCCATTCGTGTGCGTCGCGGGGCGAGGGAGCGCGAAGAAATCCCGGACTTTTCCATCCGCCAGGACGAGATCGGCAATCTCTCGATTGCGCTCCGGGAAATGACGACTGCGCTCTACGACCGGATCGATGCCATCGAAAGCTTTGCCGCTGACGTCAGCCACGAGCTGAAGAACCCGCTCACCTCCCTGCGTTCCGCTGTCGAAACGCTGCCGCTGGCCAAGACCGACCAATCCCGGCAGCGGTTGATGGACATCATCCAGCACGACGTACGGCGCCTCGACCGCCTGATCAGCGATATTTCGGACGCCTCGCGTCTCGATGCGGAACTGGCTCGCTCGGATGCCAAGCCGGTCGATCTCGAAGTCCTGCTCTCTAGTCTCGTCGATATTTCGCGGGAAATCCGCAGTGGCAAGAAGGCCGTGAAGATCGAATATGTGATCGACCAGAAGCCCGGATCGAACCAGCATTTCGTTGTAAACGGTCATGATCTTCGCCTCGGCCAGATCGTCACCAACCTGATCGAGAACGCGCGATCCTTCGCGCCCGCAGACAGCGGCCGTATCCTCGTGAGGCTGTCGCGCAATCGAAGCCGCTGCCTTATCCAGATCGAGGACAACGGCCCGGGCATCCAGGCCGAGGATATCGACCGTATCTTCGAACGCTTCTACACCGACCGGCCGGAGGGCGAGAGCTTCGGCCAGAATTCGGGCCTTGGCCTGTCGATCAGCCGCCAGATTGCCGAAGCCCATGGCGGTACATTGAGAGCCGAGAATGTCATGGATCCGGCTACCGGGCGTATCACCGGTGCGCGCTTTATGCTCTCCCTGCCTGTCGAGACATCAACGTGAACACGGCCCCCGCCAACATTCACGGCACTGCTATTACCGTTGACGGCATCGGGCTCCTGTATCTGGGGCCGTCGGGTGGCGGCAAATCGGGCCTCGCCTTCGACTGTCTGGCAGAAGCTCGGCTGCGGCAGCTGCCCGGCGCGCTGGTTGCGGATGATCGTGTCCTTATTCTGCAAGACGAGGACAGGATCATCGCCAGTTGCCCCGATGCAATTCGTGGACTGATCGAACTCCGATATTCCGGCATCGTCTCTGTCGACTACGTTGCTGAAGCCGAGATTCACTTCGCGGTCTTGCCGGTTCCCTCCAACGAAGGTGATCGACTGCCGCCGGACAATGAGAAAGCCGATCTGGCTCCCGGCATTCGACTGCCGGCCATCCGGGTGCCTCTCTGGAGCCGATTTCCACTCAGCCTGATTTTCGCGCGTATCCAGACGCTGAAAGGGAACGGCTAGGCCACACGCTGTTTTGGCTTGCACTTCGCGCTTTCATGGACATGATGGCGTCCCACTGATGGACGAAACGCCAATCTTGAGCTATTTGGCGAGAGATACGCTAAGAGGCAGTTGAGAATGATCGGACTTGTGCTTGTCACACATGGCAAGCTGGCTGAAGAGTTCCACCATGCGGTGGAACATGTCGTAGGCCCACAGAAATGTATCGAGACCGTTTCCATCGGCCCCGAAGACGATATGGACCAGCGTCGCCAGGATATTCTTGATGCCGTGCTGCGTGCCGATGATGGTCACGGCGTGATCATCCTGACCGACATGTTCGGAGGCACGCCCTCGAACCTCGCCATATCAGTCATGAACACGGGTCGGATCGAAGTGATCGCCGGCGTGAACCTGCCCATGCTGATCAAGCTTGCCGGTGTCCGCGGCGACAATGACATGGACCGCTCCCTCATCGAAGCCTCGGAGGCCGGGCGCAAATATATCAATGTCGCAAGCCGTGTTCTCAGTGGTAAGTGACGTCATGATTGATCCGATCTCGCGCGATCTCCTGATCATCAACAAGCGCGGCCTGCATGCCCGAGCCTCCGCGAAATTCGTCCAGACGGTAAGCGGGTTCGATGCAAAGGTCAGCGTATCCAAAGATGGCACGACCGTGGGCGGCACTTCCATCATGGGGCTGATGATGCTCGCCGCGAGTCCCGGCTGCTCGATCTCCGTCTCTGCTTCGGGCAACCAGGCACACGATGTGATGGAAGCGCTCGCGACGCTCGTCGCCGATCGCTTCGGTGAAGAGATGTAAAGCATCGCGACATAAAGACATAAAGACTTCTTTATGTCAGATTGCGTCCGATGCCTTTCCCTGCTAGAAGACGAGACAAGCCCCGCAGACAAATCTGCGGGAGAGCCAGTCAAACCATCCGCATCAAATGCGGATCGGGTCGCATCCAGCCGGAGAATCCCATGAGCAAACATGATTACGTGATCGCAGATATCGGTCTTGCCGATTTCGGCCGCAAGGAAATCAGCATCGCCGAAACCGAAATGCCGGGCCTCATGGCCTGCCGTGAAGAATTCGGCGTCAGCCAGCCGCTGAAGGGTGCGCGCATTACCGGTTCGCTGCACATGACCATCCAGACCGCCGTGCTGATCGAGACGCTCGTCGCTCTCGGCGCCGAAGTGCGCTGGGCATCCTGCAACATCTTCTCGACCCAGGACCATGCGGCGGCTGCCATCGCTGCCGCCGGCATTCCGGTCTTCGCGATCAAGGGCGAATCGCTCACGGACTACTGGGAGTATACCGACAAGATCTTCCAGTGGACCGATGGCGGCCTGTCCAACATGATCCTCGATGACGGCGGCGATGCCACCATGTACATCCTGCTCGGCGCCCGCGCCGAAGCTGGCGAGGACGTTCTTTCCAATCCGCAGTCGGAAGAGGAAGAAATCCTGGTCGCGCAGATCAAGAAGCGCCTGGCTGCAACGCCCGGCTGGTTCACCAAGCAGCGCGACGCCATCCAGGGCGTGACCGAAGAAACGACGACCGGCGTTCATCGTCTGTACGAACTCGCCAAGAAGGGCCTTCTTCCCTTCCCGGCGATCAACGTCAACGATTCCGTCACAAAGTCGAAGTTCGACAACAAGTATGGCTGCAAGGAATCGCTGGTCGACGGCATTCGCCGCGGCACCGACGTGATGATGGCCGGCAAGGTCGCCGTTGTTTGCGGTTATGGTGACGTCGGCAAGGGTTCGGCCGCATCGCTCCGCGGCGCTGGCGCCCGCGTGAAGGTGACGGAAGTCGATCCGATCTGCGCCCTGCAGGCCGCCATGGACGGCTTTGAAGTGGTCACGCTCGAGGACGTCGTTTCCTCGGCCGACATCTTCATCACCACCACCGGCAACAAGGACGTCATCCGCATCGAGCACATGCGCGAGATGAAGGACATGGCGATCGTCGGCAACATCGGCCACTTCGACAACGAGATCCAGGTCGCATCGCTGAAGAACCTGAAGTGGACGAACATCAAGCCGCAGGTCGACATGATCGAGTTCCCGAAGGGCAACCGCATGATCCTGCTTTCGGAAGGCCGCCTTCTGAACCTCGGCAACGCGACGGGACATCCGTCCTTCGTCATGTCGGCCTCATTCACGAACCAGGTTCTTGGCCAGATCGAGCTGTTTACGAAGAAGGATGAATACAAGCCGGGCGTCTACGTCCTGCCAAAGCACCTCGACGAAAAGGTCGCTCGTCTGCATCTCGAGAAGCTCGGCGTGAAGCTGACACAGCTTTCCGACGAACAGGCGGCCTATATCGGCGTCACGGCACAGGGTCCGTTCAAGTCTGAACACTATCGCTATTAAATTATAGCTGGATAATATCTACATCTAGTAGGCGGCGCCTTGACAAGGGCGCCGCTTTCTTTTTTGGGGCCCGGCCTTCCCGACCCTATCCATCGAAGGTATTGTTTTTGGACTTGATTCGTGAACTGCACGAGCGGTCCGCGGATACGGATGTCTTGTCGACGATGCGGCACATAATAAGACGGAGACAGACCGAAAATGTCGGTACATCAACGAGCCCCGCGTCAGCGGGATACGGCTATGACGGCCGGTTCTCCAAGCCTCTGGCGGCCAGCTACAGACCTGACGACGAGTGTGCTGCGTAAAGTGGCACAGCGTCCCGCCGTGGCAGCAATGCGACGCTTGTTGACCTGCGGCAGCGCCCTTGCCGGCTTCCTCGCCCCTGGAATCGTTCTTGCACAATCTGCCGGCGCACCAGTCCCTGCCTTCGACAGCATCGATGTGGCGGGTTATGCGGTGCTTTTGGGCACGATTTCCGCTTCCCTCATCTTCGCCGCAGTGCTCCTTCGGCAGCGCAACAGGCTCGACGTCGAGGTCCGCGAACTGCGCTCCGCCTATTCCGACAGCCAGTACAAGATTTCCCGCTACCAGACCCTTATTGCCGACAAGAACCGGCGCACCGTGATCTGGGAAGGCCACAACGGCAAGGCAGAACTGCTCGGCCAGCTTCCCGCCGAAACGGGTGCCCCACAGCAGGATCCAGATTTCCTGGCATTCGGGCGATGGTTGAAACCGCAGTCAGCAACCGAGGTCGAACGCGCCATCGAAGCTTTGCGCCTGCATGCCAAATCCTTCGAGCTGGTGGTGGAGACCCAGCGCGGCGAAGTGCTCGATGTCCAAGGCAATCTCTATGGCGGCCGCGCCTATGCCCACTTCGTTGCTCTCGACAACCTGCGGGCGGAACTCGCCGAGCTGAAGATTGAACGAAATCGGCTCCGGAGCTCGATTGCGACCTTCGAGTCGCTGCTTGATTCGATCGAACAGCCGGTCTGGCAAAGAGATGCCGAAGGTCGTCTCGTCTGGGTCAACCAGGCCTACAGCGATGCCGCCGAGGCTTCCTCGCCCCAACTGGCGGTTCAGGAAGGACGCGAGATCTTGGGCACCCTGACCCGCGAGAAGATCAAGGCGTCGGCAACCCCGGAATCGCCGTTCCACGACACGGTCTCGACGGCGGTGCGCGGCGCGCGCACCTACTTCGACGTGGTCGATGTTCGTGGCCCGACGGGTTCCTGCGGCATGGCGATCGATGTCTCCTCGGCCGAGACCCTTCGGGAAGAACTCACCCGAACGCTCAAGAGCCATGCCGATACGCTGGACCATCTGGCCACGCCGGTCGCGATCTTCGACGCCGACCGCAGCCTGCAGTTCTACAACCAGGCCTTCCAGCAGCTTTGGGGCCTCGAAGCCAAATTCCTCGAAAGCCGGCCCGATCATGCCGAACTGCTCGACCGGCTTCGGGCAGCGCACAAGCTGCCGGAACAGCTGAGCTGGAAAGCGTGGAAGGAAAACTGCCTCTCGGTCTATCGCGCGCTGGAGACCCAGACGGATCTCTGGCATCTGCCAAACGGACAGACGCTTCGCGTGATTGCATCTGCGCACCCGCAGGGCGGCGCGACCTGGGTCTTCGAAAACCTCACAGAGCAGGTCAATCTGGAAACCCGCTACAACACGCTGGTCCAGGTACAAGGCGAAACCATCGACCATCTGTCGGAAGGCGTGGCCGTTTTCGGGCCCGATGGCCGGATCCAGCTCTCCAACCCCGCCTTCCGCGCGCTCTGGGGTATCACCGAGGCGCAGGCCGCCTTCGGGACGCATATACGCCTGCTCGAAGCGGCCTGCGGCCCGTCCTATGACAAGCCTGATGGCTGGAAGGCCTTCGGCAAGATGATCACGAGCTTCGAGGACGAGCGACCTTCGAGCCAGGGCACGCTGGAACTCTATTCGGGCCTCGTGCTCGATTACGCCGTAACGCCGCTGCCGAATGCGCAGACCATGCTGACCTTCGTCAACATGACGGACAGTGTTCGTGCGGAGCGGGCACTCAAGGAGAAAAACGAGGCGCTGCAGAAGGCCGACGAGCTGAAGAACGATTTCGTCCAGCACGTCTCCTACGAATTGCGCTCGCCTCTCACCAACATTATCGGCTTCACCGATCTGCTCAAGACCCCGACAATCGGCCCGCTCAACGAGCGTCAGGCCGAATACATCGACCATATCTCGACCTCGTCTTCGGTGCTCCTGACCATCGTCAACGACATTCTCGATCTCGCAACGGTCGATGCCGGCATCATGCAGCTCGACTATTCTGAAATCGATCTTAGTGACCTTCTCGATGATGTCTCGATGCAGATGACCGACCGTCTGCAGGAGGGCGGCGTGACGCTGGAGATCGCCGCTCCGGCGCAGCTCGGCAATATGATTGCCGACCGGCAGCGGTTGAAGCAGATCCTCATCAAGATCCTCACCAATGCCGTGAACTACGCCCCCGAAGGCTCGGTTGTCTCGATGAAGTGCTGGAGAGAAGCCGATGACTTCGTCTTTTCGGTCCGCGACAGCGGCTGCGGCATGAGCGCGGATCTCGTCTCCTCGGCCTTCGACCGCTTCTCGACAAGCGCAAGGGGCGGCAAGCGGAGCGGGCCAGGCCTTGGCCTTTCGATCGTGCAAAGCTTCGTCAATCTGCACAATGGCGACGTCAAGATCGAAAGCGAGCCCGGAAACGGGACGACGGTCTATTGCCGAATTCCCTCTGCCAGTCTACCGCAGTTGATCGCCGCCGCCGAATGAGCGCCGAGGCCACCCCGCTTACAATCCACCTCGCCGACGACCGTGCCACCGCACTGTTCGGCGAGGACTTGCTTCTCGCCCTCCAAGTCGGCGACTGCATCGCCCTGGAGGGTGATCTCGGCGCCGGGAAATCCACGCTGAGCCGCGCCTTGATCCGAGCCATCGCGGGGGACCCGGAATTGGAGGTTCCGAGTCCGACCTTCACTCTTGTCCAGAACTACAACCTCAGCATCCGCGTCGCGCATTTCGATCTCTACCGGCTGTCTGACCCAAGCGAGCTCGACGAGCTGGGTCTTGACGAGGCACTGGCAGACGGCATCTGCCTGATCGAATGGCCCGACAAGGCGGGCCGCGCGCTGCCGAAGAACCATGTCGGGATCACATTTCAATTCGCTCCGGACGGTGGGCGCAATCTGACAATCCAGGCACCGGAAGCGAAACTTGCCCGGCTGCGGCGTGTGATGGACATCCGCCGATTTCTCGAGGACAACGGTTACATCGGCATGCACAGGCGCCACCTCACCGGTGACGCATCCAACCGTGCCTATGAGTCAGTCTATCCGGCCAACGGGACCACGCGGCTTGTGCTGATGGATGCCCCAAAGCGGCCGAATGGTCCGCCAATCCGTGATGGCAAGCCCTATTCGCAGTTGGTGCATCTGGCAGAAGATGTCCGGCCCTTTGTCGCGATCGGACAGGCGCTCAGGGAGCGGGGTTTTGCAGCTCCCGCAGTGCTGGCGCAGGAACTCGATGCCGGACTGCTTCTGTTGGAAGACCTCGGAGAAGAGGGCATTCTGGACGATCTCGGCAAACCGATTGCCGAACGGTACCGTGCCAGCGCCGCCTGTCTTGCCGCCATTCATGATACGCCCTTCGAGCGCGAGATCATCATCCCCGGCGGGCACCACCACATCATCCCGGACTTTGATCGCGCTGCGATGAAATTCGAGGTCGAGTTGCTGCTGGACTGGCACCTCCCCTGGAAACGCGATGGCCAGGCGGTCTCGACGGCAGAGCGCGAACGCTATCTCGACATATGGGATCATCTGATCGACGAGCTGGCGAATGCCGACACATCGATCGTGCTCCGCGATTTCCATTCGCCGAACATCCTCTGGCGGGGGGATCGCGAGGGGCATGACAGGGTCGGATTGATCGACTTCCAGGATGCCATGATCGGGCCGGCGGCCTATGATGTGGTCTCGCTGGTCCAGGATGCGCGGGTCACAATCGAGCGCCCCCTCATGGATCTATTGATGGCCGATTATCTTTCTGCGCGAGCAAGGATATCGGGCTTCGATGAAGCCTCCTTCCTGAAAAGCTGGGCGATCATGTCTGCGCAGCGGGCCTGCAAGCTGAACGGGCTCTGGGTGCGTCTCAGGGATCGAGACGCAAAGCCCGGCTACATGCGCCATCTTCCCCGCACGCTCTGGCATCTCGCGGTGGCTTTCGAACATCCGGTCCTCGCCCCCTTGCGGAACTGGTGCATAGAGGCTGGAATCGAACTTCCCGAATCACCGGCCTGAAAGAGATGATCATCAAGCAAGCCATGGTGCTGGCGGCCGGACTCGGTACGCGGATGCGCCCCATTACAGAGACGATGCCGAAACCGCTGGTCCGCATCGGTGGAAAGCCGATGATCGATTATGTGCTCGACGCGCTGATTGCCGCCGGGGTGAGGACGATCGTGGTCAATGTCCACCATCATGCCGACCAGATGGAAACGCATCTGGCAAAGGAAAAGCGCGTCGAGATCAGGATCTCGGACGAACGCGACCGGCTGATGGACTCCGGCGGCGGCCTGGCGAAAGGGCTCAAATTGCTCGACCAGGATCAGCCTGCTCTGGTGATGAATGCCGACCTCTTCTGGGTCGGCGAACCGGACGGTGAGCCGGACAACCTTTCCAGGCTTGCGAAACAGTTCGATGCCTCTCGCATGGACATGTCGATGCTCTGCGTCGAACAGGACCAGACCACGGGTCACAACGGCAAGAACGATTTTTCGATGGCGCAAGATGGTCGGCTCACCCGCCATGTCCCCGGGGCCGCGAATCCGGTCGTGTATGCCGGGGCACTGGTGCTGATGCCGCATATGCTCGACGACGCGCCCAAGGGTCCCTTCAACCTCAACATCTATTTCGATCGTGCGATTGCCGCCGGTCGCCTGTACGGCTCAGGCCTCAAGGGTCAGTGGCTCACCGTCGGGACGCCTGATGCGATCGCGCCTGCTGAAGCTGTGGTCGCCCGATACGTCAGGAGCGCCTGAGATGATGGCAAAGGCGCCGCGTCTGCTGACAATCCCTCCGGGCCGGCCCTTTCTCAGGACACTGACGGAGGCACTGCTCGACGGACGTCTCACCGACGGCTTCCGCTACGATCCGGATGATCCCCTGGCGCTGGCTGCGGTGACACTACTCGTGCCGACCCGACGGGCGGCCCGCGTCCTGCGCTCGGAATTCGTGGACCTGCTGGGCGGCCGCGCTGCCATTCTGCCCGATATCCGGACACTCGGAGAAACCGACGACGACAGCGGCTTCTTCGATCTCAATGCTCCCTCTCTCATGGATCTCGCACCGCCCGTCAGCGGGACCGTCATGCTTCTGGAGCTGGCGCGCCTGATCCTCGCATGGCGCAACCAGTTGCCTGACATCGTGCGGTCGATCCATGCCGACACGCCGCTCGTCGCGCCCGCCAGCCCGGCCGATGCCGTCTGGCTGGCCCGTGCGCTCGTCGAGCTGATCGAAGCTGCAGAGACGGAGGGATGTGACTGGAGTGACCTAGATAAACTTCAATCCGCAGACTTTGGGTCCTGGTGGCAATTGACGCTGGAGTTTCTCAAGATCGCGACCAGTTTCTGGCCGGCGCGCCTGGAGGAACTGGTGCGATCCTCTCCGGCCCGCCATCGCGATGCCGTGCTCAGGGCCGAGGCAGAGCGTTTCCGCAGACAAGGTGCAGATGGCCCGGTCATCGTTGCGGGTTCGACCGGCTCGATCCCGGCTGCAGCCGAGTTGATCGCCGCAATTGCCGAACTCGACCACGGCGTCGTGGTGCTGCCGGGGCTCGATCTCGACATGCCGGACGACGACTGGGAAAAGCTGAACGATCGGGATATCTCTCTGATGCGACAGAGCCCGGCCGTACGGGGGCATCCGCAATATGGCCTTGCGCATCTGCTTCGCCACATGAAGCTCGAGCGCGCTGATGTCCAGGTGCTCGAACCCGCAATGCAAGCCCTCAGAGATCGAGCCGAGTTCCTGTCTCGTGCCATGGCGCCTGCGGAGGCGACAGACACTTGGAAAGCCTGGCGCGGGGGTATGGATGATCACCGAGTACTCAACGCTTTCCGCGATGTTGCGCTCATCGAGACGGCGAACGAGCGCGAGGAGGCAACCGCCATCGCGATCGCCCTTCGTCTAGGCCTGGAGCAGGCTTCGGACAATCCCGAAAGTCGCGTGGCGCTGATCACACCCGATCGCGCACTGGCGCGCCGCGTGATGTCCGAACTTGCGCGATTCGGAATCGAGGCGGATGATTCGGCGGGTACGCCGATGACCGGAACACAAGCGGCGATGTTGACCCAGGTGGTCGCCGAGGCATGCCTGCGTCCGGGCGATCCTGTGGCAATCGTGTCCCTGATCAAGCATCCGCTTGCGCGCTTCGGCTTCGCCGCCGAAGACATGCGCAAGGCCGCTGACACATTGGAACGGATCGCGCTGCGTGGTGGGCTGGCAACTCTCGATCTCGCGGAGATGGAGCCGCTGTTCGCAGGCGGGCTTGAACTGCATCTTGCAGACCGCCACAAGCCGCAGTGGCGTATCGCGATCAGCCCCGAGGAGATCGACCTTGCGCGAGAACTTGCCAAACGCGTGACGGCGGCGGTCGAACCGCTGGTCTCATCGCTTGTGCGGTCGCGCGATGGCCACATCCTCTCGCAAAGGCTCACCCTCAGCGACTGGGCAGAACGCACAGGACGCGTGCTGGAATCCGTCACCATTGACGAGCGCGCGGATCTCGCAGGTCTCTGGGGCGATGCGGCGGGCGAGGCACTTGCCCGGCTTCTCGCGGACGTTCTGGAGACGGATGGCCAGATCGAGGCAGACGGGGCGCAATGGGTCGACATCCTCACTGCGCTAATGGCAGGACAGGCGGTCAAGCCGCGGGCCATGCGGCATCCGCGTGTCTTCATCTTCGGCACGCTGGAAGCGCGCCTGCAGAATGTCGACATGATGGTGATTGGCGGTATGAACGAAGGCAGTTGGCCCGGCCAGACCAAGAACAATCCCTTCCTCTCACGCGTGATGAAGACTGAAGTCGGGCTTGAACCGCCGGAGCGGCAGATCGGCCAGGTGGCTCATGATTTTCAGATGGCTTGTGGCACCCGGAACCTGATTTTCTCACGTGCGCTTCGCCAGGGGTCCGCGCCGACGGTCGCCTCCCGCTGGCTGCAGCGCCTGATGGCGCTCGGCGGAACGTTGCTTGAAGACGCCATGAGAGAGCGTGGTCAGATCTATCGTCGCTACGCCGACCTGATCGACCAGGGGGAGAGCCAGGCTCCGGCGCAGCGACCGGCACCGCGCCCGCGTGTCGATCTGCAGCCGCGTTCCTTCAGTTTTTCCGAAGTCGGGCGGTTCAGGCGCGACCCTTATGCCATTTATGCGAGGCGGATCCTGCGCCTCGATCAGATCGACACCTTCAATCAGGATCCGGGTGCGGCCGAACGCGGAACACTCTATCATCGGATCGTTGAGCGCTTCATCCGCGAGGGACATGACCCCGATCGTCTCGACGCTCTGGAGATCCTCCACCGGATCACCGACGAGGAATTCCTTGCCGAGGCCCTGCCCCTTCATATCGATATCGTCTGGCGGCAACGTTTCTACAGCGTCGCCTCGGCCTTCCTCACCTGGGAGCGACAGCGCCGACCGGAAATCCGGCGATCGCTGACGGAGGTGCGGGGCAATGTGTTGCTGCGTCCGATCGACATCACCATCAGCGGCATTGCAGACCGCATCGACATACGAGGGGGTGGATTCGCCGACATCATCGACTACAAGACCGGCCTCAATCCAAGCGCCAACCAGGCGCGCAGCCTGCTCGACCCACAATTGGCACTGGAGGCAGCGGCCCTTCTCGAAGGCGCCTTCAAGCCGGCCGGTGACGTGAAACCCCTTAACCTCGTTTACGTGCGACTGCGGCCCGGCGACCGCTTTTCGACAGACCAGGTGAACAACGAGATGGCCACGCGCGGCGACAGCAAGAAATCGGCTCTCGAGCTTGCAACGCAATCCGTCGATGAACTCGGTCGGTTCGTTCAGGCACTGCAAAGCGGCGAGCGCGGTTATGTGTCCCGTCTCATCCCGGCGGAACAGAACAGCTACGGCGGCGAATACGACCATCTTGCGCGTGTCGCGGAGTGGTCGACGGCGGAAGCCGAAGAAGGAGCCGGGGATGAGTGACCTGCAATTTTCCCTGGATGCGCTTCCCACGGGCAGCGATCCGGCTACCTGGCTTGGCTGGACGACACTTGCCCAGTCACGTGCCTCGCATCCCGGCCAATCTGCCTGGGTGTCCGCCAATGCAGGTTCGGGCAAGACGCATGTCTTGACACAGCGCGTGATCCGGCTGCTGCTCGCCGGTGCCCGCCCCTCCTCTATCCTGTGCCTGACCTATACCAAGGCGGCTGCGTCTGAAATGTCGAACCGCGTGTTCGAGCGGCTTGCCGAATGGGCGACGCTGGACGATGCGGAGCTCGCGAAGCGCATCACCGCCATCGAGCAGAAGGAGCCCGACCGGGCGACACTTGCGGCTGCACGGCGGCTCTTTGCCAAGGCACTGGAAACGCCTGGTGGTCTGAAGATCCAGACGATTCATGCCTTTTGCGAAGCCCTGCTCCACCAGTTTCCGCTGGAAGCGAATGTCGCCGGCCATTTCAACGTGCTCGACGACAGAGCGGCAGTGACCGTGCTCGCCGAAGCACGTCGATCGCTGCTGACAGCGACCTCGACGGAGAATGACGCAGTTCTGGCGGAAGCCTTCTCGCAAGTCCTCAGCATCGCCGACGAAAGTGGGCTTGAAGCGCTGATCTCCGACACCGTGGCCAATCGGCATGCGATCCGCGCCTTCAGACAGCGTGCGGAACTGGCTGGCGGTCTGGACGCCGCTCTACGCACAGGGCTCGACATCGGCCCGCTGGAAAGCGAGGCCAGTCGCGCGGAAAACTACTGGCCCCTCGCCGGTCTGTCGGGCGGCAATTTCAGCCGCTATATCCAGCTCGCTCTCGAAAAGGGCGGCGAGAAAGTGCGCGCGGTAGCGGAGGTGCTGGAGAAGGCGCTCGTGGAAACGGATGGGGTGGAGCGGGCAAGACTGCTGGACCAGGCCTTCCTGACTGGCCAGGAGGCGCCGAAGGCCGACAGTTCGCTGATCGCGGCTGCCATGACCAAGGCCGCCCCTGACCTCAAGGATGCTGTGATTGAAGCGCGGGATCATGTCGTTGCCATGCGCGATCGGCTGCGGATCTTCAGGATGTACGAAGCGACGCGCTCAGCTCTCGCCCTCGCCTTTCGTCTCGACTGGGACTACGAGGAGCTGAAGAAGCGGCGCTCGCAGCTCGATTTCGAGGATCTGATCGTTCGCACCGCCCGGCTCCTGACGCGGGGCGATGTCGGCGCCTGGGTGCATTACAAGCTGGACCAGGGCTTAGACCACATCCTCGTCGACGAGGCGCAGGATACGAGCCCGGTGCAATGGGACGTCATTCGGTCCCTCAGGGAAGACTTCTTCACCGGCCTCGGTGCCCGGCCCGGCATCCGCACCTTCTTTGCAGTGGGCGATGAGAAGCAGTCGATCTACTCCTTTCAGGGCGCCCGGCCGGAGCAGTTCTCGCAGGAAGCACGCCAGACCGCACAGGCCGTGGCCGAGAGCGGGCAGAACTTCAACACGGTGCGTCTACCGCTCTCCTTCCGCTCGACGCAGTCGGTGCTGGCGGCCGTCGATCAGGTCTTCAGCTTTGCGGAAAACAGCCGGGGCCTGAGCGCCGGGGGCGATGCGGTCGTGCACCAGTCGAGCCGGATCGGGCATCCCGGGACGGTCGACGTCTGGGACATGATCGTGGCTGAAAAGCAGGAGAAGGACGAAGACTGGACCACTCCCTTCGACGCGACGCCGGAGAGTGCGCCCTCCGCCATTCTCGCCCGCCGCGTTGCATACCATATCAGCCAGATCGTGGCACGAGAGACGATCATCGAAAAGGGCCAGAAGCGGCTGATCCGCCCCGGCGACATTCTGGTTCTCGTGCGCAAGCGCGACGGGTTCGTCAATGCGCTGACCCGCGCCCTCAAGCGTCCGCACAACATTCCCGTTGCAGGCGCCGACCGCCTAAAGTTGACGAGTCACATTGCGGTCCAGGACATGTTGGCGCTCGGGCGCTTCCTTCTGCTTCCCGGCGACGACCTCTCGCTCGCTTCCTTGCTGAAAAGTCCCCTCTTCAACCACAGCGAAGAGGCATTGATGGATCTCGCGGCCGAGCGGCCGGAAGCCCAGAGCCTCTGGGCAAGACTGACCGAGCGCGCAGAGACCGACGGCGCCTGGCGAAAGACGCATCACCTGCTCGGCCTGTTCCTCGATCAGTCGCGGCAGCATTCGGTCCATGATTTCTATGCACGTGTTCTGAGCGTCCATGGTGGCAGACGGTGTTATCTGGGCCGCCTCGGCTCCGAAGTCAGCGACATTCTCGACGAATTCCTGACCTTTGCCCTGTCCTTCGAGACCAGCGGGCTGCCCGGCCTGCAGTCGTTCGTATCGACGCTCGAAATGGAAGCGCCAGAGGTCAAACGCGAGCAGGACAAGGAACGCAACGAAGTCCGCATCATGACGGTGCACGCCTCCAAGGGTCTGGAAGCACCCATCGTCTTTCTGATCGACGGGGGCTCAAAGCCGTTCAACTCCAATCATGTCGCGAAACTCAGGATCCTCGAAACGTCTCAATCGGTCCCGCTACCGATCTGGGTTCCGACCAAGGCGCTCGGCAACTCGATCTCCGCAAGCGATCTGGAAAGGCGCAAGGATCAGGCCGAGGAAGAGTATCGTCGCCTGCTCTATGTCGCGATGACCCGGGCTGCCGACCGCCTGATTGTGGGCGGCTATCGCGGGGTGCAGGACACGGGCGAGATCTGGCACAAAATGATCTCCCGCGCGCTCGGCGCGGATGAGGGCCGTTCGCGGCCCGCTGAGTTTCATGGTCCTGACGGCAGCTGGAGCGGATTGCGGTGGTCGCTCGGGGAGGCTGAGCGAGATTTGCCGCTGGTCGACCCGATTGCCGAGACCGAAGAAAAGCACAGCCTGCCGTCGGCCCTCGGAAAGTCGCTCCCACCACCGGTCAGCCTGCCGAGGCCGCTCAGTCCCTCAGGTGCGGGCAGCATCGTGGTGGATGACGACGAGGATGCGGTGACGGCGTCCGCACTGTTTGCAACCGAGGAAAAAGCCGATCTTGCCCTGCAGCGCGGGCGGCTCATTCATCGGATGTTGCAGAACCTCCCCGGAGTTACAGTAATAGAAAAGCGGGAGGCCGCAACGCGCTATGCGGAACGGGCCGCGCGGTTCTGGCCGGCCGAGCAGCGCGAGAAGCTCGTTTCGACAGTCATGTCTGTTCTGGAGGACGAGAACCTTGCTCCACTCTTCGGCCCAGGCAGCAGGGCAGAGGTTTCGGTCATGGGCACGATGCGGCTCAAAGGGGAGCTTCGCGCGGTGTCGGGCCGGATCGACCGAATGGCCGTGCTTTCTGACAGGGTCATTATCGCCGACTACAAGACGAACCGGAATCCGCCCTCGGATGCCGACCGGTCACCGCTCTCCCATCGGGTTCAGCTCGCGATTTACCGTGAAATCCTGCAGCCGCTCTATCCGGGTAAAGAGGTGGAATGCTGGCTGATCTATACCGAAAACGGCAGCCTGATCCGCCCCGACGAGGACTTGCTCCAGCGGTCTCTTGCCGACCTCGAGACATCGTGAGATACCGCATATTGAAATTGCTGCCGTGCGGCATCACATATCTTGTCAAATCCGTGTTTATGAAGGGAGAGCCCCATGGCTACCGTTAAAGTCGACAAGTCCAATTTCCAGGCCGAGGTTCTCAACGCTTCCGAACCTGTCGTCGTGGATTTCTGGGCCGAATGGTGCGGCCCGTGCAAGATGATTGCCCCGAGCCTCGAAGAAATCTCCAACGAACTCGCTGGCAAGGTGAAGATCGTCAAGCTCAACATCGACGAAAACCCGGAACTGGCCGCACAGTTCGGCGTTCGCTCGATCCCGACGCTTGCTGTTTTCAAGGGTGGCGAAGTGGCGGACATCAAGGTCGGTGCTGCACCGAAGACTGCGCTGTCCAGCTGGATCGCTGGCGCCGCCTGAGTTCCAAGCCATTGTAACAAAAGAAAAAGCCCGGTCTTCGCCGGGCTTTTTTCATGCCGGGACGGTGCCATTCTCCGCCAGCACATTGCCCGCGAGATAAAGTGAGCCGCCAATCATGATGCGCGGAGGGACCGATCCCTCCATCTTTTGCCGGATTGCATCGAGCGCTTCGCCCACGGAACTCATGGGCAAAGCCTTCAAACCCGCCTCGGCAGCGGATTGGGCCAAGGCTACGGGATCAAGCCCCACATCCGAGCCGAGGATCGGCACTGTGTAGACGTTGTGCGCAATATCGACGAAGGCGCGCAGGTAGCCGATTGGATCCTTGGTGTTGATCATGCCGATCACCAGACACAGCGGCCTTGCCTGACGCTCTTCCATGGAGACCATGGCTTCCGCGATCACCTCACCAGCCCCTGGGTTGTGGCCACCATCGAGCCAGATCTCGGACCCGGACGGCGCCCTTTCCACCAGACGACCTTCGGTCAGCCTTTGCAGGCGGCCCGGCCATTCGACCGACAGCATGGCCTTTTCGGCGACCTCTTCCGTCACCGGATAGCCGGCTGCCTTCACGGCGCGAATGGCAGTTGCGGCATTGCCGATCTGGTGACGACCTGGAAGCCGCGGCAGTGGCAGGTCCATCAGGCCGAACTCGTCCTGATAGACGAGCCGACCAAATTCCTCATAAGCGAGAAAATCCTGGGCAAAGACGGTGAGCGGACAGCCGAGGCGCTCGGCGGTGCCGATCAGCACATCCTTGGCTCCATCGAACTCCTGATGGCCGATCACCACCGGCACACCCCGCTTCATGATGCCCGCCTTTTCGGCGGCGATCAGCTCGACACGGTCACCGAGATAAGCCTGATGATCGAGCGAGATTGGCTGGATGATCGAGACCGCCGGGTTTTCGACCACATTCGTTGCATCGAAGCGGCCACCAAGACCGACCTCGATAACAGCAACGTCGGCTGGCTGCTCGGAAAAGAGAATGAACGTTACTGCCGTCAAAATCTCGAAAACGGTGATCGGTTTGCCGCCGTTGGCTTCGGCGACGCGGCGGAGCGCATCGGCGAACAGAGCATCGTCGACGATCTGTCCGCGGCCACCCTTGACCCCGATGCGATAGCGCTCGTGCCAGCGCACCAGATGTGGCGACGTGTGAACGTGGACGGAAAGTCCCTGAGCTTCGAGAAGCGCCCTGCAGAAGGCAGTGGCTGAGCCCTTGCCATTGGTCCCGGCCACATGAATGACCGGCGGCAGCTTCATGTGCGGATTGCCCAGCACTTCGAGAAGGCGGAGGATGCGGTCGAGCGAAAGATCATAGCCTTTGGGGTGCAGCCCCATGAGCTTTTCGATCTCGGCGTCGGCCAGGCTGACGATGGGGGCTGTCATCACATTCGTTCCGCTGCCGCGGCCTCACAGAACACGCAGATCAGGCCGAGGCCTTCTCAGCCGGCTTCTCCACCGCGGCGGGCACGGTGATGTCTTCGGCCGGGCGCTTGGTCATGATCTTCAGAACCCGCGCGAGCGTGTCGGGAATGTCATGGCGCTTGACGACCAAGTCGACCATGCCGTGCTCGAGGAGATATTCCGACGTCTGGAAGCCTTCCGGAAGCTTCTCGCGGATCGTCTGCTCGATAACGCGCTTGCCGGCAAAGCAGATCTCAGCGCCAGGTTCGGCGATGTGAAGATCGCCCAGCATCGCATAGGAGGCAGTGACGCCGCCGGTGGTCGGGTTTGTCAGAACGACGATATAGGGCTGGCCGGCTTCCTTGAGCATGTCGACAGCCACGGTCGTGCGCGGCAGCTGCATGAGGGAAAGGATGCCTTCCTGCATGCGCGCCCCACCCGAAGCCGGGAACATGACCAGCGGGCACTCTTCCTTGATGGCGCGCTCGAAGGCCTTCACGATCGCTTCGCCGGCGGCGATGCCGAGCGAGCCGCCCATGAAGTTGAATTCGTGGACGACGGCGACGAGCTTCAGACCCTGCACGCTGCCGACGCCTGCAACGATCGTGTCTTCCTGGTCGGTCTTGATACGACTGTCTCTCAGGCGATCCGTGTATTTTTTGGAATCGCGGAACTTCAGAGGATCCTGCGCCACCTTCGGCTGCGGCAGTGCCTCATACTTTCCACCATCGAAGAGATCGGTCAGGCGGGCCTTGGCCGGCATCTTCATGTGATAGCCGGAGGCCGGGATGACCCATTTGTTCTCTTCCAGATCCTTGTGGAAGACCATCTCGCCCGTTTCCGGGCACTTGATCCAGAGGTTTTCCGGAACTTCGCGGCGACCCAGCATGGAATTGATGCGCGGGCGCACATAGTTGGTGATCCAGTTCACGCGGCTTACTCCTGATGTTTCGGGCCCATATGGGGTGCTTATTCGGCGGCAGCAAGGCGCGCTGAGCGCACCCCGCTTGCCAGACCGCGCACCAGGGTGACGACAGCCTGAACCGTGTCCGCCGTCGCCTTTCCATCGGCTGTGAGATTGGTGGCAACCTGATTGACGATCGCGGTCCCGACCACGACGCCATCGGCATTGGCGCCGATCAGGCGCGCATGCTCGGCGGTCTTGACGCCAAAACCGACGCAGATCGGCAGGTCGGTGTGAGCCTTGATCCGCTGGACGGCGCCGGCGACGCGCGAGGGATCCGGCAGCGACGAGCCGGTGATGCCGTTCATCGAGACATAATAGACAAAGCCCGAGGTGTTCTGAAGAACGGTCGGCAGGCGCTTGTCGTCCGTGGTCGGTGTCGCCAGACGGACAAAATTGATGTCGCGGCTGCGGGCCGGAATGCAGAGTTCGTCATCCATTTCCGGCGGCAGGTCGACAACGATCAGGCCGTCGATCCCGGCAGCCAGTGCATCATCGAGGAAACGCTCGACGCCATAGACGTAGATCGGGTTGTAGTAGCCCATCATCACGATCGGCGTTTCATTGTCCGTCTTGCGGAATTCGCGCGCGAGATCGAGTGTGCGCACGAGGGTCTGGCCGGCCTTCAGTGCACGCTGGCCGGCGAGCTGGATTGCCGGGCCATCTGCCATCGGATCGGAGAATGGCATGCCAAGTTCGATGACGTCGGCGCCGGCTTCCGGCAGGGCCTTCATGATCGCAAGTGACGTGTCATAGTCCGGATCGCCGCCCATGAAATAGGTGACGAGTGCCGGTCGGCCTTCTGCCTTCAAGGCAGCGAAACGTTGGTCCATACGCGCAGTCATGATCAGAGCCCCATACCGAGAATCTTGCCGACAGTGAAGATGTCCTTGTCGCCGCGGCCGCAGAGGTTCATCACGATGATCTGGTCCTTGTCCATGTCAGGCGCGCGCTTGATGACTTCGGCCAGAGCGTGGCTCGGCTCGAGCGCCGGGATGATGCCTTCGGTGCGCGTCAGAAGCTGGAAGGCGGCGAGCGCCTCGTCGTCCCTGATCGGCACGTATTCGACGCGTCCCAGATCCTTCAGCCAGGAATGCTCCGGACCGATACCCGGATAATCCAGGCCAGCAGAGATCGAGTGACCTTCCTTGATCTGGCCATCGCCATCCTGCAGCAGATAGGTGCGGTTGCCGTGCAGAACGCCCGGAGATCCTGCTGTCAGCGAGGCGCAGTGCTCCTCACCCTCGAGACCCTTGCCCCCGGCTTCCACACCGACGATGCGGACACTCTCGTCGTCGAGGAAGGGGTGGAACAGCCCGATTGCGTTCGAACCACCGCCGACAGCGGCAACCAGCATATCCGGCAGGCGGCCTTCGGCTGCGAGCATCTGCTCGCGCGTCTCGCGCCCGATGATCGACTGGAAATCGCGAACCATCTCCGGGTAGGGATGTGGTCCGGCTGCGGTACCGATCATGTAATAGGTGTCGTCGACATTGGTCACCCAGTCGCGCAGCGCCTCGTTCATGGCGTCCTTGAGTGTGCCGTGGCCCGCCGTCACCGGCTTTACCTCGGCGCCCAGAAGCTTCATGCGGAAGACATTCGGCGCCTGGCGCTCGACGTCGGTTGCGCCCATGTAGACGACGCAAGGGATGCCGAAGCGGGCCGCAACCGTGGCCGAGGCCACACCGTGCTGGCCAGCGCCGGTTTCCGCGATGATCCGGGTCTTGCCCATGCGCTTGGCAAGCAGGATCTGGCCGAGGCAATTGTTGATCTTGTGCGAACCGGTGTGGTTCAGCTCATCGCGCTTGAAGTAGATCTTCGCGCCGCCGAGTTCTTCCGTCAGCCGTTCGGCGAAATAAAGCGGGCTCGGACGACCGGTGTAATGGGTGTTGAGATGCGCCAGCTCGGCCTGGAATTCCGGATCCGTCTTCGCCTTTTCCCATTCTGCCTGCAGGTCGAGGATCAGCGGCATCAACGTCTCGGCAACGAAGCGGCCACCGAAGATGCCAAAACGGCCGTCTTCGTCGGGACCTTCACGGAAGGAATTGGGTTTGGGTGACTGGTTCACTTGACACTCCCTGAAACCGGCTGCGCACGACTTGCTTCGGCAACGGCCGCAAAAAACTCGTCCATCATCTGCAGATCCTTGATGCCTGGCGCGGATTCGACGCCCGAGGATACATCGATGGCCCGCGCTCCGGTTTCCCGAAGCGCTTCCGCGATGTTGGCCTTGTTGAGCCCCCCGGAAAGCATGTATTCCACGCTGTCGTCAAGCGAACGCAGCAGGCGCCAATCGAAAGTAACACCATTGCCGCCCGGCAAATCTGATCCGGCAGGCGGCTTTGCATCGAAGAGAAAACGATCGGCAATCCCTATATAGGGCTCGATACGCCTCAGGTCATCGGCATCGCGGATGGAAAATGCCTTCATGATCGGAAGCCCGGTCACGGCTTTCACGGTCAACAGGCGTTCCGGGCTTTCGTGGCCATGGAACTGAAGGATATCAGGGCGCATCAACGCGATGATCTCGTCGAGATCGTCATTGTCGGCATCGACCGTGACGGCAACATTCTTGACACGACCGCGAACCCGGTCGGCGAGCACACCTGCGATATCGGGCTCGATGTTGCGCGGGCTTTTGTCAAAAAATATGAAGCCGATGTGGCTCGCGCCGCGCTCGGCCGCGCGATCGACCGCCTCCGGCGTCCTCAGTCCGCAGATCTTGATATCGGGTCTCATGGCAGCGAAGTCGCACGAAATCAAAAAAGAGTCGAGCCAATTTGCGACAAAGGCTGAATGGTCGCGGATCACTCAGGAAAAGTCGATTGCATGCAATGCTGAACCATGACGCTTCAGCCAGGCCTTGGCCTCGTCCATTTCGGGGCAGAGTTTGCGGCAGAGCGCCCAGAAGGCCGGACCATGGTTCATCTCGCGCAGGTGCGCAACTTCGTGAGCGGCGAGATAGTCGATTACAATGGGCGGCGCCATGACGATGCGCCAGGAAAAGCTGAGCTTGCCATCCCAGGAGCACGAACCCCAGCGGCTGCGGGTGTCCTTGAGGGTCATGCTCTTAACCGGCTTGCCGACATTCCTGGCATGATGTTCAACCAATCGCTCCAGATCGCGGCGTGCTTCCTTCTTCAGGAAATCGGCAACACGCCGCGAGAGGTGATCTTCAAGACCACTGACGCTAAGCACATGACCAATCTCGCTGTCGATCGACTGTGTGAGGCCGCGCAATTGTCCCGTATGAACGATCCGGTGGGGCACACCGCGCAGGAGGATCTCGCCGCCATCCTCGATACTACCAGCCGGTTTCTGCCGCTTGAGCTTCGTACTGAGCCAGCCCTGATGCCGATCTAGGAAGTCGTCGATGTCCTTTTCACGCAATCCGGGCGGTATGGTCATCTTCAGCGCACGGCCACCCGGTTCGATCCTGAGCGTGATGCGGGTTGCGCGGCTGTTCTTGCGAATGGTCAGCGGAATGGATCGTCCATCCACGGCAATTGCGCGGTCCAGCTGGATTGCCGGGGCTTTCTGCGGTCTCAGCTTCTTGAGCAGGGGAAACATGATGCGTGTTCTAGCCGATTCGTGGTCTCTGGCCGCTACAAAAAAGGCCGGCGCAACAGCGCCGACCTCGAACTCATCATTTGCGCATCCGTCGCGTCAGTTGCCGGTGAAGCCCTGAGTCGGACCGGATTCGCCCGCAGTCTTCATCTGCTGGCGGTCACGCATGAAACGGTCGAATTCTTCCTGGTCCTTCGCCCGACGAAGCTCGCGGGCGTAGTTGTCGAATTCGGCGCGCATCTCGTCGAGACGGCGACGTTCTTCATCAAGACGCCCGAGTTCTGCCTTGCGCCAGTCGTCAAAGGCGACATTGCCGGTCGAGCTGGGGGCGGTGTAGCTGTTGGAGCGGCACCAGGTGAAAGCGCTATCGGCCTTCTGATTGGCCTCCCGCTTGAAGTTCTGGAACTTCTCACCGAACAGGATGTAGGCAAGCATGGCCAGACCGAGCGGCCAGAAAACCATGAAGCCGAGCACCATCAAGGCGACGGTTGCCGGAGTCCAATCCGGCCGAAGCAGTGCTGACTGGTTCATCTTCGATAACCTCGTTTTCCGCGGACAGCGGAATGCCGTCCGATGGATTCGATGTGGGAAATGAAGCCCTGCCCTTCAAGAAAAAAGCGGATTCAATCGGAGAACCGACTGAATCCGCTACTTAAATTCGAAACATCGAAAGTATCAGAGAGACTTGCCACCCTTGATGACGCGTTTCACCGGCGTCGTTGCCTTCAGGCTCTTGCCGTGGGTCGTGGCGAACTGGACAATGCGCGGCGCGATTTCACGGCGGAAACGCGAGCCGTTGAAGACGCCATAGTGACCAACATCCGGCTGCATGTAGTGCATCCGCATATGCTCGGGAATGTTCGTGCAGATCGTCTGCGCCGCCTTCGTCTGTCCAAGACCCGAAATGTCGTCGTTCTCGCCTTCCACCGTCAGCAGAGCAACGTTGCGGATGGCGGTGGTATCGATGCGCTTCCCCCGATGCATCATCTCACCCTTCGGCAAGGAATGCTTGATGAAGACGGTATCGACAGTCTGCAGATAGAATTCCGCCGTCAGATCCATGACCGCCAGGTATTCGTCGTAGAAGTCGCGATGTTTTTCCGCGGAGTCCCCGTCATTCTTGACGAGATGCATATAGAACTCCTTGTGGGCGATCATGTGCCTGTCAAGGTTCATCGACATGAAGCCCGAAAGTTGCAGGAAGCCCGGATAGACGTTTCGCATGACCCCCGGCTGCGGCCACGGCACCTGCATGATGACATTGTCGCGGAACCATTCGAGCGGCTTGTCCTGTGCCAACTGATTGACGGCAGTCGGATTGATACGGGTGTCGATGGGCCCACCCATGAGCGTCATCGAGGCCGGAGCACAGGTGTCACCTTCGGCTTCCATCACCGCGACAGCAGCCAGAACCGGCACCGAGGGCTGACACACGGCGACGACATGCGTGTCCGGTCCGAGGTGGTGAAGCATGTCGATGACGTAATCGATGTAATCATCGAGGTCGAAGTCGCCTTCGGTGACCGGCACCATGCGAGCATCGATCCAGTCGCTGATGTAGACGTCGGCGTTCGGGAGCAAGGCTTCCACGGTACCGCGCAACAAGGTGGCATAGTGGCCCGACATCGGCGCCACGATGAGAATCCGCGGGCCTTTGTCTGCGCCGGCCGGCAGGTGACGCTTGAAATGGATCAGATCGCAGAAGGGCTTGCGCCAGACGATTTCTTCCTCGACCGTGACACTCTCGCCATCGACTGTGGTCGTCGGCAAACCGAAAGCCGGCTTGCCGTAGCGGCGCGTCACACGCTCGAAGACTTCGAAACCGGCGGAAAAGGTACGCCCGACGACGGTATGCGACCACGGATTCAAAGGGTTCTTCCAGGCAAGATTCATCGCGTCGGCGCTGGCCCGGAATGGTGCCATGAAAGCGTGGTTCAGTTCGTAGAGCTGATAGAACATGAAGTTGGTACCTCTGCCTCAGACCAAATTGGTCTGCGTTCATTCGCTAGACTAACAGACTTTGTGCATTGCAAAAGCTCGGATTTCTCCTTGACCAACAGCCTGATGTCAGTTGACTGCCTATGATGATGGCCAACAAGGCTTAAGGTTCCACCCTCAGCACTGAATTAATCTGTCATCACAGCGCTCGCCCGATCTTGCAGGCCCTGGCCTTTCCGAGGCTTGCGATCTTGTGTCTGTGCCCAGACGTTGTTCCAAAGACGCGCTTCAAGGAACATCATCACCGCCAGAACCACCGACAGCCGAATACAGTGTCGAGCCGATCTTCCTCGATCGATGCTCACCACGTGCCTTCGTCGGCAGCGTCTGCGTCCCAGGGAAACTCCGAACGCTCGCAAACCGCTGCCCGGGATCGCCTTCGGGGTCCACTTCCAGACTTACAAATTCATCGTTTCACGTGAATCACGTTAACCATGACGGCGGAAATGCCACTTCATAAAGAAAGGGCCGCGTCACCAGACGCGGCCCTCTTTTATTCGAGGTAAAATCGGATCAGATGTCGAGATTGGCAACGCTCAGCGCGTTTTCCTGAATGAAATCACGACGCGGCTCGACTTCGTCGCCCATCAGGCGCGAGAACAAACCGTCTGCATCGGTCGCGTCGTTGACCTTGACCTGCAGCAGTGAGCGAACATTCGGGTCGAGCGTGGTTTCCCAGAGCTGCTCGGCGTTCATTTCGCCCAGACCCTTGTATCGCTGCATGGAAAGGCCCTTCCGGCCCGTGGCGAAAATGGAGTCCAGCAGCGCACGCGGGCCCGACATCTCGCTGCGGCCATCCTTGCGGGTCAGCACCGGCGGTTCGGAATAGATCTCGCGCAGACGCGCGGACATCTGGTCCATGTGGCGCGCATCGGCGGAACCTATCAACGCCACGTCGACGGATGCCACTTCCTTGACACCACGGACTACGCGCTCGAAGCGAAGACCGCCTTCGTCGGTGACGAAACCCTGCCAGCCGCGCTCGGTCTCTTCGGCAATCATGTCGAGACGGCTTGCGACCAGAGCTGCAGTAGCCTCGGCCTGCTCGCGGTTTCCGGTCAGCTCCGGATTGAGAGCGCCGGCGATAGCCGCCTGTTCGATGACATTGCGGCTATAACGGGAGTGCAGGCCGTCGATCAGCGAGCGCAGACGCAGCGCATCCTGGATCACGTCTCGCAGGTCCGGCCCAGCGCGCACCTCGCCACTGGCAAGCGTCAGCGTGGCTTCCTCGAGACCCATTGTGATCAGGTAATCTTCCAGCGCCTTTTCGTCCTTCAGGTACTGAACGGACTTGCCGCGAGCTACCTTGTAGAGCGGCGGCTGTGCGATGTAGAGATGGCCGCGCTCGATCAATTCCGGCATCTGGCGGAAGAAGAAGGTCAGCAGCAGGGTTCTGATATGGGCGCCATCCACGTCAGCATCGGTCATGATGATGATTTTGTGATAGCGCAGCTTGTCGGCGTTGAATTCGTCCTTGCCGATCGATGTGCCCAATGCGGTGATCAGCGTGCCAATTTCCTGGCTCGACAGCATCTTGTCAAAGCGCGCGCGCTCAACGTTCAGGATTTTGCCTCGCAGCGGCAGGATTGCCTGGTTTTCGCGAGAACGGCCCTGCTTTGCGGAACCACCTGCCGAATCACCCTCGACGAGGAACAGTTCGGACTTGGCCGGATCACGTTCGGAGCAGTCCGCCAATTTGCCTGGCAGTGAGGCGATGTCCAGAGCGCCCTTGCGGCGCGTGAGTTCACGAGCCTTGCGCGCGGCTTCACGGGCCACAGCTGCCTCGACGACCTTGCCGACGAGGATCTTGGCCTCGGTCGGATGCTCCTCGAACCAGGTGCTAAGGGCCTCATTCACGAGGTTTTCAACAACAGGGCGAACTTCTGACGAAACAAGCTTGTCCTTGGTCTGGGACGAGAATTTCGGATCGGGAACCTTGACCGACAGAACAGCCGTCAGGCCTTCGCGGCAGTCTTCGCCCTGCAGCGAGACCTTTTCCTTTTTCGTGATGCCTGAACTATCGGCATAGGAAGTGACCTGACGGGTCAGCGCGCCACGAAACCCGGCCATATGCGTGCCGCCGTCGCGCTGGGGAATGTTGTTGGTGAAGCAAAGGACATTCTCGTGATAGCTGTCGTTCCACCACATGGCGACTTCGACAGTGATGCCGTCCTTCTCGCCCCTGATGGCAACCGGCTTGTCGACGAGCGGCTTCTTGGAGCGGTCGAGATAACGCACGAAGGCTTCCAAACCGCCGTCGTACAGCATTTCTTCCTGACGGATGTCCGACTTGCGCTTGTCGGTCAAAAGGATCCGAACGCCAGAATTCAGGAAGGCGAGTTCGCGCAGGCGATGCTCGAGCGTTCCATAGTCGAAATCGACATTGGTGAAGGTCTCGGTGCTGGGAAGGAAGGTCACTTCCGTTCCCGAGCGACCTTCATATTCGCCGATCACCTTCAGTGGCCCATCGGCCACGCCATGGGTGAAGGTGATCTCGTGCAGCTTGTTGTTGCGACGGATCTTCAAATTGAGCTTGACCGAAAGCGCATTGACGACCGAGACACCAACGCCGTGCAGACCGCCGGAGACCTTGTAGGAGTTCTGGTCGAATTTGCCGCCGGCATGGAGCTGCGTCATGATGACTTCTGCCGCAGATACGCCTTCGCCGGTATGAATGTCCGTCGGAATGCCGCGCCCATTATCGGTCACCGTAACCGAGCCGTCAGCATTCAGCGTCACGGTGACGATGTCGGCATGACCGGCCAGAGCCTCGTCGATCGCATTGTCGACGACTTCGTAGACCATGTGATGCAGACCAGAGCCGTCGTCCGTATCACCAATATACATGCCGGGGCGCTTGCGGACGGCATCCAGTCCCTTCAGAACCTTGATCGAGTCCGCGCCGTATTCGGCCGGTCCATCATTTTCCGCGATCGGCAAGTCGGTCATTCAGCAATCTTTCCAGTCAATTCTCAAAGGCCCGGCTGACCCGAATCAGCAGCTTCAAGTGGCACGACTATAGGGGTTTTGGCCTGAGTTCCAAAGGCGAGGGCGTTGTTTCTCGTGGATAGACAAGGCTTTTCAACCCCATCACGGCCGTTTTTTGGCGGTATCCAGAATATCCTGCATTTCTCGTATCACATCGGGAGAGAGCTGGCGAATCAGCTTGGCCAGATCATTGGCAAAGGCGGTGTATTCCGGCTTCATTCCGGAGGTATCGACGACGATCCGGGGATCGGACCGACCGGCGGTCGAGAAGAGCTCCTCGGCCTCGTCCCAGATGATGTTGAAGTATCCGGCCACGCGCTGCAGGAAGTCGAAGTTCGGAAGGCCGCGCTTGCCGTGCTCGAGTGCCGAGAGATAGGCGGGCGATACGCCGATGGCCGCCGCCATTTCTTTCTGTGAGACGCCCTTTCGCTTCCGCAAATGCCGCAGCGCATCGCCGAATGGTGTCATCGGCGATCCTGCCCGCGACGGGACAGCCGCACATAAAGGGCACCCTCCCCGCCGTGCTGACGACCGGCCGGTTCATAAGAGGAGATGATGAAACGAAACTCCGGCATGGCGAACCACAACGGAACTGCGCGCTTCAGCGCACCTTCGCTGCCGAGCGAACTGCCTTTGCCCGTGATGACCAGAACATGCCTCAGGCCACGCTCATGGGCACGAAGCAGGAAGTCCAGAAGCATGCCATGCGCTTCACTCTGGATCAGTCCGTGAAGGTCGATACGAGCTTCCAGTGCCAGGTGACCGCGGGAGAGCTTGCGTTTGACCGGCTTCTCCAGCGGATGATGCACATGCGGTGCAGGTTTACGCTCGGCTTCACCCTTGATTGCCGGCGACGACAAGGCGGCCCGGTTCAGAGCAGGCACATCCTTTTCCGCAACGGGCATCTCGAACTGTTCCTCGAAGCCCAGTAGTTCTTCCATGCGTCCAGGCATCGGGCGGGTCGAACGCGCGACCTTGCCCCAGAGGATCCGATCTTCCGAATTGAGCTTTGGTCCACCCGACACTCAGACAAACCTCTCTGCCGCCTGCTTCGGGATCAGTATATAGAAGTCAGCCGCATTGCGCACGGCACCGGCCAACAGCCCGGCCTCATCGCCCGACCCCGTAAAGATGTCGCCGCGGGCAGGCCCCACAATCGCGGAACCCGTATCGAGCGCAAGCATGGCGCGTGCGAAATCACGCCCGCCATCCATATGGGTCAGGCCTGCGGCATGGATGAAGAAGGGAAATCCGAAGGTATGGATCTGGCGATCGACCGCAAGAGACCGTCCGGCAATCAGTGGCACCTTGGCCGCCGCAATTGGCCCGCGCGACAGATCGTCCACTTCGGCTTCGCGAAAGAAAATATAGGACCTGTTGTGCCAAAGGATTTCGTCGACCCTATCAGGGTGTTCGGCCAGCCACGCCCGGATTGACTGCATCGAAATCTTCGCTTCCGGAATCTCACCGAGATCAATCAGGAGACGGCCGATCCCCGAAAAAGGATGTCCGGCCTTCGCGGCGTAAGTTATCCGCCTAAGCCGCCCATCGGGATATCGAAGACGGGCGGCGCCCTGAACATGGGCGAAAAAGACATCGACCTTCGAACGAGCCCAGGCGATTTCAAGATGCCTGCCCTCAAGCCAGCCCTGATCGATCGCCCGCCGGTCGGGATAAGGCACAAGCCCTTTATCCGTCTGCAAGGCGAAAGCGTATGACGGATCGAGGGCAGCACTCGTTCGACCGATGTCGTCTACATCCACGAGGTCGGTGGGGCGGCGGTAAAATGGATGGCGATATTCGTGATCCTGCGAACCACTGACATCCACCTCCGGCTCGTAGAATGCTGTGACGAGACCTGATCGTGAGCTGGTGGGCTCGATCAGAAAAGGACGGGTCTCGCCCTCGAAGAATGACCGCGCCTCGGCAGCATTGCGCGGAGCGGTCTGGCTTGCGAGTTCCAGTAGCGGCCGCAGATCCTCTGCGGTGAGCCCCAAAGCGCCCGCCTTGTATGATTTGACCGACTGCAGGTAATTCCGGCAGTCGGCCATGGCAGACCAGAGAGATGAAGGATCGTCGAGGCTCCAGCCCGGCAGATCCTGGAACGGCACCGGCTTCAGGCGAAAGGCAGAAGCAGCCTTGCTCATTGTTCCGCTTCGGTCGCGATCAGCTTCCAGTTCGGATCGCGCGAGCGAACGTCACGCGCGAACGTCCAGACGTCGTTGACCTCAGACACAGCCTCTGCGTCACCATCGATGATCGTGCCCTCCTTGTCGAAGGTCGCCGTGATCAACTGGCTGACGATGCGGACCGTCACCTGCTCCTCGTTGTCGCGTACGGACGCCTGGGTGATCTCGGACTTCTCGATGCCGACGAAAGTCGATTTTACGGTTTCGTCTCTGCTTTCGCGGTCCGCGATCGCGCTTTCAAAACCTTCAAACACTTCGCGGGAGAGAAGTCCCTTCAGCGTCTTTCGATCACCGTCTGCATAGGCCATGACGATCATCTCATAGGCAATTTTCGCGCCGTTGAGAAATTCCTTGGGATTGAAGCTCGGATCGTGACGCAGAAGCTCGCGAAGCTGATCGTTCAATGGGGTGCCGGCGGGTGCATAGGCATCGACCGCGATAAACCGTTCATCGCCATTTGCATCTTCACGGCGCGGCAACGTGACAACCTTGCCGTCGTCACCGGCTGCACCCTTCGCCAAATCGCGTTGGGTAAAGGGATCAAAGGGCGGCTTTTCGTTGCCCGTGCGGCGACCCAGAACGCTGCGAAGCTGGAAAAAGATCAGCACCGCGGCGACCAGGAAGAATAATGTAACGAAATCGCTAGATCCCATGAATACCGCCAGGCTTGATTGAATTTGGTTTTTCTATCTCCCATATAGTCTGCAGCGCCGCATCATTCAAATGGCGAGACGCATTCTTTGCAGCGAGTGTGCGCCGACTCTTGCGATATCCGGATCACAATGGCGTTTGGAGTCGTCTATGCGCCTACCCCTGGTGCTCTTTCTCATCGCACCGCTTGTCGAAATCGCCAGTTTCATCATCGTCGGTCAGGCAATCGGTATTCTTCCAACGCTCGGGCTGATTGTGTTGTCAGCCGTTGCGGGCGTGGTGCTCTTGCGCTTGCAAGGCGCAGGCATTCTTCGTCGGCTGCAGAGCGAGGCTCAGAAGGGTGTCGATCCAGGGCGTGAATTGGTTCATGCGGCTCTGCTGGCCGTTGCAGCCTTTCTGCTTATTGTGCCCGGCTTTTTCGGGGACATCATCGGCATCCTCCTCTTCATCCCCATCGTCAGGGACATCGCGTGGAAACTGATCAAGCCGCGGATCGTGGTGAGCAGCACATTTGCAAGCGGAGGCTTTCGCACGGCACGGCCAGCGGACGATACTGTCGTTGATCTGGAGGACGACGAGTTTCAGCGAGAGCCAGGCCCCAACTCGAAGAACCCCGACACACCGTGGCGCGGTCCCCGCATCGGCCGTGATTGACGCAGCGCGACCCTTGCCGGCCTCAGGGTTGTAAGGCGAAGGTTCAAATGTTAGATGGCCTTAGCATTTCATCTCGAAGGACAAGCCCTATGGCCGACAACAATCAGGGAACGACTTCTCCGTCCCTCAACATTCTCGCCCAGTACATCAAGGATTTCTCGTTTGAAAACCCGGGTGCACCGCGGTCGCTCCAGGCGCGCGACAAGGCGCCGGCCATCAACATCAATGTGAACGTCAACGCCAACCCGCTCTCGGACAACGACTTCGATGTCGTGCTGACCTTGAATGCGGAAGCCAAGGATGGTGACAAGGTCGTCTTCGTCACCGAGCTGGTCTATGGCGGCGTTTTCCGGATCGCTGGATTTCCGCAGGAGCACATGTTGCCGGTTCTCTTCATCGAGTGCCCGCGTTTGCTCTTCCCGTTCGCCCGTCAGATCATTGCCGATGCTACCCGCAATGGCGGCTTCCCGCCGCTGATGATCGACCCGATCGACTTTGCCCAGATGTTTGCTCAGCGCGTTTCGGAAGAACAGTCCCGCACAAAGAGCCAGGTATCGCCGAACTGAGTTTCAGCCACCCAATCATCGATATCAAAAGGGCCCGAAACGGGCCCTTTTTCATGCGCTGTATTTGGACCAGATGGCCTTGTCCTTCAGTCGGGCTACGAGTTTGGAATGGCTTTCAACCTCTGCCGCGGAGAGACGCGGCGACAAGGGCCTCGGTCGGCTGTAGCTGATTTCGGCGAGGTCGGAGATTTCCACCGACTGGTTCCGCCGGGTATCGACCGAGGTCAAGCCCAGGGCAGCCTGGCGACCGCCGAGCATCTCGATATAGACTTCCGCCAGAAGTTCGGAGTCGAGCAAGGCGCCGTGTTTCGTCCGGTGTGAATTGTCGATGCCATAGCGACGGCACAAGGCATCCAGAGAATTCGGACCCATCGGATGTTTGCGGCGCGCGAGCGCGAGTGTGTCGATCACCAGGTCCGACGGCACCGGCGGGATAGAAAGCCGATCGAATTCGGCGTTGATGAAGCCCATGTCGAACGTCGCATTATGGGCGATCCACTTGGCGCCTTCGAAGAATTCCTGGAGGTCTGCGACGATGTTCGCAAAAACCGGTTTGTCCTTCAGGAACTCATCCGTGATGCCATGTACCGCCAAAGCGTCCGGGTGAACCTTGCGGTCACCAGGGTTGATGTAGACATGGAATGTGCGACCTGTCGGAAAATGGTTGAGCAATTCGATGCCGCCGATTTCGATGACCCGGTCAGCCTTGTTGTCGAGGCCCGTGGTTTCCGTATCGAAGATGACTTCACGCATGGTTGGTCGGGCCCGCCTGTTTGCTCAATTCGCCGAGGATGGATTTCACCTGCGCACGCGCGCTGTCAATCCCATGCCCTGTGTTGATCACATAGTCTGCACGGGCGCGTTTCTCCGCATCGGGCATCTGACGCGAGAGCATGGTCTCGAATTTGTCCGGCGTCATGCCGGGTCTCGAAAGAACCCGTTGGCGCTGGATCTCGGCCGCGCAACTGACTACCACGATCTTGTCCATTCGCGCTTCACCTCCGGTTTCGAACAGGAGGGGAATATCCAGCACGACAATGGGCGTCTCCAGCTCGCGCTGAAGATCGAGGAAAGATTGCTCGCGAGCGCGCACCAGGGGATGAACGATGCTCTCGAGAATTTTGAAGTTAGCCGGATTCTTTGCCAGATTCTGCGAAAGCAACTGCCTATCCACGATACCGTCGACGACAACGTCGGGGAAAACTTCGGAGATCGGTTGCACCGCTTCGCGCCGGTAAAGTTCATGGACGACCTTGTCCGCATCGTTGACCGGGACGCCTTCGTCAGCGAAGAGACCCGCCGTTGTCGATTTGCCCATGCCGATTGATCCGGTCAGTCCGACGATGATCATGCAGGTGCCTCGATGTCTGCGAGTACGAGGTTCCGCAGTTCTTCGGTGACCTCGGGCATCCGGCCGAACCATTTCTCAAAGCCCGGGGCCGCCTGATGGAGCAACATCCCGAGACCATCAACGGTGCTCAATCCCGCCTCCTCCGCCTGTCGCAGAAAGGGTGTCTTCAAGGGGACGTAGACAATATCAGTCACGAGCGCATCACTCTTCATCTGTTCAAACGGGAGCAACGGGGCTTCGCTCCCATCCATACCAAGTGAACTCGTATTCACGAAGAGGCCGGCGCCATCGATCAGCGACGCCAAGGAGTCCATCCCGTGAGCTTCGATCGGTGCACCGAAGCGATGCGCGAGTTCGCGGGCGCGTTCCAGGGTGCGGTTGACGACATGGATCTCTGCGATTCCCCGATCGCGCAGGGCCTGAAGAACGGCACGGCTTGCGCCCCCTGCACCGAGAACCACCGCCCTCTGCGCGCGGTCCCAGCCAGGCTGGCGCGCGTCGAGATTGGCGAGGAAGCCATTACCATCGGTGTTCATCGCATGAAGGCGGCCTTCTTCACGCCAGAGGGTGTTTGCGGCGCCGAGTTCTTCTGCAAGGGGATCAACCCTGTCAGCAAGAAGGCAAGCGGCTTCCTTGTGCGGGATCGTGACGTTTCCCCCATAATAGGGAGAGGCACTCGTCTTCAGCGTAGCAATGAAGTCGGGAAAGTCGCTCGGGGTAACTGCGATCTTCTCGTAGGACCCCTCGATGCCATATGTGGCAAGCCAGTGACCATGGATCAACGGAGAGCGGGAATGCTTGATCGGGTAGCCGGCGACAAAAGCGCGGAGCCCAATTGTTTCACGTGAATCACGCATGGTTAATTCCATGTTGCCGCAGGGCAGCCAGGAGTGGCAGGAGTGGCAAGCCCAGGATGGTGAAGTAGTCGCCGGCGATGGCATCAAACAAATGAACGCCCTCCCCCTCCAGCTGGTAGCAGCCGACGCTGGATAAAATGGCTGGGCCGTTCCTCTCCAGATAGCCGGCCAAAAACGCGTCCGAGAAATCGCGCACCTGCATGCAAGCGCGCGACACATCGCTCCAGAGCACTCTGCCATCCTGAATCAGGCAGACTGCGCTGTTGAGAAAATGGGCTTGTCCACGCAAGCTTCTGAGCGTCTCACCAGCCTCGTCGATGGATGCCGCCTTGTGGAAGATCCGGGAGCCTAGTGACATTGTCTGGTCGCAACCGATGACCAAGGCGCCGGGGTTCAGCCGTGACACTGCCGTCGCCTTGGCGATCGCGAGATGTCTGGCGATCGTCACCGGATCTCGGTTCGCCACCGGCATGCGTTCTTCGATTGCCCGCTCATCAACCGATGCCGGAACCGCAACGAACTCAAGACCGGCGTTTTTCAAGAGCGTCTGGCGCGCCTTGCTGCCGGACGCGAGAATCAAGGGTAATCCCATTGTGGAAACCTTCGTTGGCTAGTTCTCCCGCTTAGCGCGGCTTGGGGCGAAGGGCAACGATTGCGGCGGCCGTCTCTTCTATCGAGCGGCGCGTCACATCAATCACCGGCCAATTGTTGCGCGCGCAAAGCGATCGCGCATATTTGAGCTCCTCAGTGATCGAGGCACGATCGACATACTCGCTCCGGTCATAACCCGGAGTGGCGCCGAGTATCCGATTTTCGCGGACCTGAGAAATTCGGTCTGATGTAGCAATTAAACCGACGATCAGGGGCCGCTCGGCCGCAAGCAGCGAGTCTGGCAATGGCACACCGGGTACAATCGGCAAGTTTGCCGTCTTGATACCTCTGTTCGCCAGATAGATGCTGGTCGGTGTCTTCGACGTACGGCTGATGCCGATAATAACCACGTCGGCCTCGTCATAGTTTTCCGTCGCCTGGCCATCATCATGATCCATGGTGAAGTTCAGAGCTTCGATGCGTGCGAAATACTCCGCATTCAGGACGTGCTGTGCACCCATTCGGCCCCGGGACGGTGCGCCCAGATAGGCCTGAAACTTCTCGATGATGGGTGCGAGAACGTTCACGCAAGGCAGACCGAGTTCGTGGCAACCGGTCTCGATCAGAGCTGCAAGGTCGTGGTCGACAATCGTATAGAGGACGATGCCGGGTTCGCGATCGATGGCCTCGATCAGCGCCTTGATCTGCTTCTTGCTCCGGATCAGCGGATAGACGTGCTCGATTGCATTCGAACCGCGGAATTGCGCGGCGGCCGCTCGGCCGGCCGAGATCAGAGTCTCCCCGGTGGAGTCAGATATCAGGTGGAGATGGAAGAAGTTTTTCCGGTTCTCCACGATGTTCTCCGTGCCCTGTTGATAGTTTGGGATAAACAGAGGTAGCGGCGGCAGGTCGCCGGGGGCAAGAGGAAAAGTGCCGATTTATCCACAATTCGACCTTCGGGGGCATCGCTTTTCCGCGGGCTGTGAATTGTGGTGATGACTGTCGTTAACGACGCAGCCATCGACTCCTCATCCCCAATTAACGGGCTGGCGACCCGGAGCCGAAATCCTTGAAACCACCGGTTAATTTCGACTTATCCCCATTATCCCCGGCTACTGCCCGCATCTCTGTATCGAGAACGGCAATTTCTCCCGAGGGAGGAACAAGCTGTGATCGAGGATTAATCCTTGATAGTCAGAGACTCTTAGAAATAGAAGAAGATTCAATATCTCTTTTCTTTATTGAAAGGGCTTGAGCTTTGAGCACGCCGAACCGTAAAGTCCTGGACGTTCTGAATGGGAAGACCGTCACTCCGCCTCCGATCTGGCTCATGAGACAGGCGGGCCGGTACCTTCCCGAGTATCGGGAAACGCGGCGGAAGGCTGGGAGCTTCCTCGATCTCTGCTATTCGCCGGAGTTTGCGACAGAGGTGACACTTCAACCCATCCGTCGCTATGGCTTCGATGCGGCCATCCTGTTCTCCGACATCCTGGTTATTCCCGATGCCTTGAAGCGCAATGTCACGTTCACGGAAGGCCACGGTCCGCAGATGGACCCGATCGATGTGGACGGAATTCTTCGCTTGTCTGCGGAGGCTGTCCTGGATCACCTGAAGCCCGTCATGGAAACGGTGTCGCGGCTTCGTTCCGAGCTTCCCGAAGAGACGACCCTGCTTGGTTTCTGTGGTGCGCCCTGGACAGTGGCAACCTACATGATCGCCGGACATGGGACGCCCGATCAGGCTCCTGCCCGTTTATTCGCCTATCGCCATCCTGAAGCGTTCAAACGCCTGCTTGACCTGCTTGCGGAAATCTCTGCCGATTATCTCGTCGCGCAAATTGATGCCGGCGCCGACGCTGTGCAGATTTTCGATTCCTGGGCGGGCGTCCTCGGAGAGACCGAATTTGACGCTTTCGCCGTGAAGCCGGTCCGACGCATCATCGAGTCGGTCCGAGCACGCAGGCCTCAGGCCAAGATCATCGCCTTTGCGAAGGGAGCCGGGATCCTGCTGAAGCGCTACCGTCAGGATACGGGTGCGGACGCGATCGGGCTGGACTGGTCGGTTCCGTTGAGCTTTGCCGCTGAGCTTCAGAAGGATGGGCCAGTTCAGGGCAATCTCGACCCAATGCGTGTGGTTGCTGGTGGCGCCGCGCTGCGGGACGGGATCGATGCCATCCTTCAGGTCCTCGGCCAGGGGCCACTGATCTTCAATCTCGGCCATGGGATCACTCCGCAGGCTGATCCTGCCCATGTGACCGATCTGGTGCGCCAGGTGCGCAATTTCCGGTGAAATGATGGAAAAGCAGATTGATGCAAATCCTGGCGCGCGGGCTGCACGAAAGGCTGCCGCTGCCCTCGCCTTCTTCGTGATTGTCGGAGGCGCGATCATGATTGCCGGCCCAGACCAGGCCTATCCCTGGATCAAGGCCCTGCACATTATCGCAATCATTTCCTGGATGGCCGGCATGCTCTACCTGCCCCGGTTGTTCATCTACCACGGCGATTGTGACCCCTCGTCGTCTCAAGCCCAGACCTTCGCCGTGATGGAAGCTCGGTTGATGAAGGTGATCATGAACCCTGCGATGATCGTATCCTGGGTCCTCGGGCTTTATCTCGCCTGGCAGGTTTTCGAGTTTCAGGGTGGCTGGCTTCATGCCAAGATTGCTGCCGTGATCGCGCTGTCTGGGGTACACGGCTATTTTGCCAAGGCGGTCAGGTCATTCGGTCGCGGTGACTACATTCGCACGCCGCGTTTCTGGCGGATGATGAACGAGGCACCGACTCTGCTGATGATCGTCATCGTCGTACTCGCGGTGGTGAAACCCTTCTGAGCCTTTCAAGTTCGCGCGCTTTATTTTGCCCATTGCCGGCTTTTCGCTTGCGATCGAATCGGTGAGTCGCTATTTTCGCGCCACCTCCTCTATTGGCTTGCGTATTATTCAGTCATTTGCGGCCTACGCGATCGTACCGAATTCCACCAGCTCGCCGTTCCCCTTGAAAATCTATCTGACGTGGTCCTCTCTTCATGGCTGAAATGAAGCTACAAGAACTTAAAAGCAAATCGCCGACCGATCTGCTGACTTTTGCCGAGTCGGTTGAAGTCGAAAACGCGAGCACGATGCGAAAGCAGGAGCTCATGTTTGCTATCCTCAAGATGCTGGCGAGCCAGGATGTTGAGATCATCGGCGAAGGCGTCGTGGAAGTTCTTCAGGATGGCTTCGGTTTTCTTCGCTCCGCCAATGCCAACTACCTGCCCGGTCCGGACGATATCTATATTTCGCCTTCCCAGATCCGTCGCTTTTCTCTGAAGACGGGTGACACGGTTGAAGGCCCGATTCGTGGACCGAAGGAAGGGGAACGCTATTTCGCCCTTCTCAAGGTCAACACGATCAATTTCGAAGATCCGGAAAAGATCCGCCACAAGGTTCACTTCGACAATCTGACGCCGCTTTACCCCAATGAGCGCTTCAAGATGGAATTGGACGTTCCGACGTCCAAGGACCTGTCAGCCCGCGTCATCGATCTGGTTGCGCCGCTGGGCAAGGGACAGCGTGGCCTGATCGTTGCGCCGCCGCGCACCGGTAAAACCGTTCTGCTGCAGAACATTGCCCATTCGATCACCGCCAATCATCCGGAATGCTACCTGATTGTTCTGCTGATCGATGAACGTCCGGAAGAAGTCACGGACATGCAGCGTTCGGTGAAAGGCGAGGTCGTATCGTCGACCTTCGATGAACCGGCTGTACGGCATGTGCAAGTGGCGGAAATGGTCATTGAAAAAGCCAAGCGCCTCGTCGAGCACGGGCGTGACGTCGTCATTCTGCTGGACTCGATCACGCGCCTCGGCCGCGCCTACAACACGGTTGTGCCGTCTTCGGGCAAGGTCCTTACCGGTGGTGTCGACGCCAATGCGCTTCAGCGACCGAAGCGTTTCTTCGGTGCCGCGCGTAACATCGAAGAAGGCGGATCTCTGACGATCATCGCCACGGCGCTGATCGACACCGGTAGCCGTATGGACGAAGTCATCTTCGAAGAGTTCAAGGGTACCGGCAACTCGGAAATCGTGCTCGACCGCAAGGTGGCAGACAAGCGTATCTTCCCGTCCATGGACATTCTCAAGTCTGGTACGCGTAAGGAAGACCTGCTTGTGCCCCGCCAGGATCTGCAGAAGATCTTTGTCCTGCGCCGTATCCTCGCCCCAATGGGGACGACCGACGCCATCGAATTCCTCATCGACAAGCTCAAGCAGACGAAGAACAATGGCGACTTCTTCGATTCCATGAACACCTGAGCTATCGACGGATCGCCTCTTCCGTATTCGGTGGCGGCTGCGGGGTGATCGGATGAGCACTCGTACTGAAACCATCTTCGCTCTGGCGTCCGGAGCACTCCCAGCCGGCGTCGCTGTCATCAGAATCAGCGGGCCGGCTTCGCTGTCCATGGTGCAGGCTCTTGTGGGCGAGCTGCCCGTCCCGAGGCATGCAGCCTTGCGCACAGTAAGTCAGTCTGACGGGCAATTCCTCGACCGCGGACTTGTACTGATCTTTCCCGGTCCAAATTCCTTCACGGGTGAGGACTGCGCCGAGCTCCATCTGCACGGGGGTAAGGCTGTCGTTCACGCTGTTCTCCAATCATTAGCCGGATTCGACAACGCCAGACTTGCGGAGGCCGGGGAATTTTCTCGGCGTGCCTTCGAGAACGGCAAGATGGATCTCGTCGAGGTGGAGGGATTGGCTGATCTGCTCGCTGCCGAGACGGAAATGCAGCGAAGGCTCGCGAGCGAACAGGCCGGGGGCAACCTATCGGCGATGTACGACACATGGCGCGAGAAGCTGATCTTTGCCCGCTCCATGCTTGAGGCCGAGCTCGACTTCAGCGACGAGGGTGACATCCCTGGTTCCGTGTCTGATCGTGTCTGGCAGGATGTTGCTGTTCTCAAGGAACAGATTGACCAGGCAGTCGCCAACCTGCGAGCCGGCGAGATCATCAGGGATGGCTTCAAGGTTGCTCTGGCGGGGCCCCCGAATGCGGGTAAGTCGAGCCTCATGAATGCGCTTGCGCAAAGAGACGTTGCGATCGTTACGCCGATCGCCGGAACAACGCGTGACATCATACGATGTGAACTCGACCTTGATGGGTACAAGGTCGACCTCTTCGACACTGCAGGGCTTCGTGATACGGAAGACCCGGTCGAGCAGGAAGGCATCAGACGGGCGCATCGCACGATCCATCAGGCCGATCTGGTTCTTCAGCTGGTCGATCTTTCAGACGCCAGCGCCGAGGCAGAAACCCTTGTTCCAGGGGCAGTCCGGATCGGAACCAAGATGGACCTGGTGGATCTCCGACAAGACACCGGCTCAATGCGGTGCGCGATCGGGGTCTCCTCTCTCACTGGCGAAGGGTTAGAGGCTCTACGCCAGCTTCTCGTGGATGAAGTCAGGCGCAGCACGAACTTGGGAAGTCTTGCAATTCCGAGCCGTTTAAGGCATGCAGAGCGCCTCAAGGCAGCGTCTTATTTCTTGAACGACGCTTTAAGTGAGCGTCTGAAGCCGTTGGAGCTTCGCGCAGAAGATTTGCGATTGGCATCCACTGAGCTTGCGCGGGTGACCGGTCGAATCGATACCGAAACGCTTCTGGGTAAAATCTTCTCGGAATTCTGCGTCGGCAAGTGATTCACGTGAAACAGGTTTATCAGAGCATGTCTGACAATACATACGATGTGATCGTGGTTGGTGGCGGTCATGCTGGCACAGAGGCTGCCGCTGCTGCTGCTCGCATGGGCGCAAAAACAGCGCTGGTGACGCATCGGGCTGATACGATAGGGGTAATGTCGTGCAATCCCGCGATTGGTGGACTTGGCAAGGGCCATCTCGTTCGGGAAATCGATGCGCTCGACGGCATCATGGGCCGCGCAGCTGATCAGGGCGGAATTCAGTTCCGCATGCTGAACCGGAAAAAGGGCCCGGCCGTCTGGGGTCCTCGCACGCAGGCTGACCGAAAGCTTTACAGACAGGCGGTGCAAAGACTCCTGTCCGAATATGAGAATCTTCACGTCCTCGAAGCTGGCGTTACCGGACTCGTTCGTGACTCCTCCGAAATAAAAGGAGTCATCCTTGATGATGGACGGTCGCTTCGTTCCGCCGCAGTTGTCCTGACGACGGGTACGTTTCTGAATGGTCTGATTCATATCGGAGACCGAAAAATTCCTGCAGGCCGCGCGGGCGAGCCCCCTGCCCTTGGTTTGAGCGCCGATCTGGCCGCTCTTGGTCTGAAACTGGGACGGTTGAAGACGGGTACTCCGGCGCGGCTGGACCGCAAGACGATCAACTGGGACATCCTGGAGATG
Source organism: Rhizobium sp. 'Codium 1' (assembly GCF_020889605.1). NCBI lineage: Bacteria > Pseudomonadati > Pseudomonadota > Alphaproteobacteria > Hyphomicrobiales > Rhizobiaceae > Rhizobium > Rhizobium sp. 'Codium 1'. The sequence continues at coordinate 404,344 of NZ_JAJGPW010000003.1, read as the reverse complement.
CAGGAGGCGGATGCCGACCCTATTCCCTTTTCTTTCCTGACGGATTCAATCTCGACACCGCAGATTGCCTGCGGGATCACGCGAACGACCCCGTATACCCATCGTATCATTCGGGAAAACATGCATCGGTCTGCGATGTATTCAGGACAGATCGAGGGGGTCGGGCCGCGGTATTGCCCTTCCATCGAGGACAAGATCAACCGGTTTGGCGATCGCGATGGTCATCAGATTTTCCTGGAGCCAGAAGGCCTTGACGACGATACCGTCTATCCGAACGGGATCTCGACATCTCTTCCGGAGGAGGTGCAAAGTGCGTTCATTCGGTCCATTCCCGGGCTCGAATCCGTCGAAATTCTTCAGCCCGGCTATGCAATTGAATACGACTTCGTCGATCCGCAGCAGCTTGACCTTTCGCTCGCGGTCAAAGGCGCGCAGGGTCTCTTTCTCGCGGGGCAGATCAATGGAACAACCGGATATGAAGAGGCTGGTGCACAGGGTCTGCTCGCCGGTTTGAATGCTGCTCGTCTTGCGGCCGGCAATAATGCGATCTCTTTCAGTCGTACTGATTCCTATATTGGTGTGATGATCGACGATCTGACGTCACGTGGGGTTGCTGAACCCTATCGGATGTTCACCTCTCGTGCCGAATACCGGCTCTCGCTGAGAGCGGACAATGCCGATATGCGTCTTACGCCGCTCGGGATCGAGCTGGGCTGTGTGCGTTCCGAGAGACGACAGAAATTCAGAGATTACGAAACTGCGCGCCTGGAGCTCTATGCCAAACTCGAGACACTTGTCGCTTCCCCAGCAGAGATGACCGCGGCAGGCGTGCCAGTCAACCAGGACGGCCGGCGCAGGTCCGCGCGAGAGGTCTTGTCTTATCCGGATCGCTCCTGGGACGACATTGTTCGGATCTGGCCGGATCTTGCACGCACGGATCGTAAGGTCGCGGATCTGGTAGCGATTGATTGTCTTTATCACGTCTACCTGGAGCGGCAAAATGCGGATGTTCGCAGTGTGCGGGCGGAAGAAGACAGACCAATTCCCGGGGATTTTGACTATATGGCGCTGTCGGGTCTATCCAACGAGCTCAAGTCCAAGTTGGCAGCGCAGCGGCCATTGAATGTCGCGCAGGCTTCACGGATCGAGGGCATGACTCCGGCCGCCGTTGCGCTGTTGCTTGTACACCTCCGCAAGGTTCCTCCAATTGGCTTGGCTTCGTGAATGCAGAACTTCCCCGGCGCTGAATATAACCTCATTGTTTCACGTGAAACGCAGGAGCGGCTCGAACGCTTTGCAAAACTCTTCCTTAAATGGTCGAAAAGCATTAACCTGATCGCACCGTCGACGATCCAGCAGTTGTGGACGCGGCACATTGTTGACTCGTTGCAACTCCGTAACGTTATCGAGATTTCCGGACGCTGGATCGACCTCGGCAGTGGCGGTGGCTTTCCGGGAATCGTCACGGCAATCCTTCTGGCGGAAAATCAAGAGGGATGGATCGATCTGGTCGAAAGCAACCAGAAGAAATGCAGTTTCTTGCGCATGGCGCTTGCCGAAACCGGTGGCAGAGGTGCGGTTCATCCTGCCAGGATCGAGAGCGCCGCCAAAACACTTCCAGCCCCAGACTTCATCTCCGCGCGTGCACTGGCTGAACTTGATCAGCTTTTCGAGTACGTCCAGCCATGGACAACAAGAAAGCCCGACATCAAGCTGATCTTCCACAAAGGACGGGATTATCGATCCGAAGTCGATAAAGCGCGTGGTGGCTGGGACTTCGATCTGGTAGAACACCAGAGCGTGGTCGAGACGGACTCCGTAATCTTGGAAATTGCCTCGCTCATGCGCAGGGTTTAACGCTTCGGGTGCCAAATGAGTCTCGAAAAAAACCGCATCATCACCATCGCCAACCAAAAAGGTGGTGTGGGCAAGACGACAACAGCCATTAATCTGGCGACCGCTCTCGCAGCAATTGGCGAGCGCGTTCTCATTGTCGATCTGGATCCCCAGGGCAATGCAAGCACTGGTCTTGGAATAGACCGGCGTGCGCGCCGTCTTTCGTCCTATGATGTTCTGATCGGAACCCATACCGTATCCGAGGCTGTGCTCGAAACAGCCGTGCCGAACCTTTCCATCGTGCCTTCGACCATGGATCTCCTCGGTTTCGAGATGGAGATCTCGCAGCAGCCGGACCGGGTGTTCCGGCTCAAGAAGGCACTCAATCTGGATGACGCGCGTAGCTACAGCTATGTGCTCTTGGATTGCCCGCCTTCCTTCAATTTGCTGACCATGAACGCCATGGCCGCCGCCCATTCCGTGCTTGTGCCGCTTCAATGCGAGTTTTTTGCCCTCGAAGGGCTCAGCCAGTTGCTCGATACGATCAACCAGGTGCGTCAGACGGTCAATCCGACTCTCGACATCCAGGGTATCGTCCTGACCATGTTCGATTCCCGCAACAATCTGGCACAGCAAGTCGTCAGCGATGTTCGCGAACATCTGGGTGAGAAGGTCTATACGACACTAATCCCTCGCAATGTTCGAGTCTCTGAAGCGCCTTCATATGGTAAGCCGGCTATTCTTTATGACCTCAAATGCGCCGGCAGCCAGGCCTACCTGCAGCTCGCTTCGGAAGTCATTCAGCGTGAGCGGCAGCGCAAGGCAGCCTAAAATTCGTATAAGGGTGTATGAGTATGAGCGAAGACGTATCGAAAAGGCGCCTCGGCCGTGGACTTGCGGCACTGATCGGGGAAATGGATCAGCCTGTTCCGGTCGGTGAGCCCCGTTCGACGGTCAATCCCGATCGTACGATCCCCATTGAATTCGTTGCCCGCAGTCCAAAAAACCCCCGTCGATACTTCGATGAAGCAGAATTGCAGGATCTTGCTGGTTCGATTCGGCAACATGGCATTGTTCAGCCCGTCGTCGTGCGCACCATCAGCATGGATCGCTATGAGATCATTGCAGGCGAGCGGCGCTGGCGCGCTGCGCAGCTCGCCGGTCTCGTGGAGATCCCGGTTATTGTTCGTGATGTCGACGATCGGACCGCACTTGAGCTGGCTATCGTCGAAAACGTCCAGCGCGCCGATCTCAACCCACTGGAAGAAGCATTGGGTTACGAGCAGCTGATCGCCGAGCACGGCTATACCCAGAACGATCTCGGAGAGATCATCGGCAAGAGCAGAAGCCACGTCGCCAACAGTCTGCGCTTGCTGAAGCTGCCTGATCCGGTGCGTGACATGCTGGCGGATGGCAGCCTGTCTGCAGGGCATGCGAGAGCCTTGGTTTCGACGCCTGACCCGGTAACCCTGGCCAAGACGATCGCCCAGAAGGGCCTTTCCGTTCGCGATGCGGAGAAGCTGGCACAAAACCACATCAAGGCACAGCACGATCCAGCGCCCGCCGAAAACCGGGAGCCGAAGGATTCGGATACGATTGCGTTGGAACGGAGCCTCTCCGACCGGCTCGGACTTTCCGTCTCAATCAGCCACAAGGGCGGCGGCGGACAGCTGAAGATCAATTACAAGACACTCGATCAGCTGGAAGAGATTTGCCGGCTCTTGGAAGCGCGCTGATCAAGTTCGTCTATTGCGCCGCGCCGATTGCAGGGTCGTGGCGAGCAGTGTCTGGATCGCGACGTCGTCCTCGAGAGATGCGTTCTGCCGGCTTTGGAGGATTGCCGAATTCAAGCGGGCAGTCTCGCGCGCAAGGTCAGAACTGTTCCAGTTCCGTAACGCTTTCTCGACAACCGGCTTGCGCTTGAAATGAATGCCGCGCCCGAGCGTTTGCATGACCTGAGGGGCTTGCTGTTGCCGCTCCTCCATCTCAAGGCGCATCAATTCCAGGCTTTGCAATTGCTTCATCGTTCCTTGCAGAACGAGAAAAACCGCAGTCTTTGATGCGATGACCTTCTGTACGGCGTGCAGGAAGCCATCCGGATCGCCAGCAAGAACGGCATCCACGACTTCGTCTATCGAGACTGCGCTGGCATCGCCGACAATGTCGAGGACGTGAGCTTCGTCGATTAGCTCATCCTTCATGCAGTACAGGATCAGCTTCTGAACTTCGTTGCGAGACGCAATGCGATCGCCGCCAATCGAGTCGAGCAGCAATTGTCTTGCGGCGGGTGTGATCCGCATGTTTGACGCTGCCAGCTCTGTGTCGATCAAGCCGTTGAGTGCCCTTGCGTCATCCTGGTAGCAAGCGATACAGGCAATGCGGCGCTCACTCTCGGCGACCTTGCGAAGGGCCGAGCCCTTCTTGAGATCACCGGCCTCGACGAGCACATAACTACCCTCGGGAGGCTGCGAAGCTATATGCGCCAGACCGTCTACCAGCTGCTTTTCGTTCGCCGCCCCACGGATCCAGATGAGCTTTTCCCCTCCGAAGAGGCCGAAGGCATTGACTTCGTCGAGCAAGCGACCTGGATCGGACTGAATATCGGACGCATCGAGCTTGATCAGTGCAAACCCATCTGCCAGATCCACGCCCGTGGACTTCGCTATTTGCGCTCCGCGCTCTGCAACAAGACCGCGATCAGGACCATAGATGACGAAGATTCGGTAATGCCGGACCGATTTGTGCAAGAATCCTTCGAACTCGTGAGACTTGATTTCACTCATGGCCGCAGTCAGCGACCGAGCGCCATGGCAAGATCGGCATAGATGAGTTCCGCAAGTTCCCGCGCAGCACGAGTTTCCGCGTCGCGTGCGGACCGCAACTTTGCGAATTCCTGTTTCGGGTAATCGAAAAGCGCAACAGCTGTCCGCCTGCCGGTTTTCAGAACTGTGTCGTCTGAAATCCGCTTGAGCGTGTAGGTGCCGACAATGGCGGCACGTCCAGCATTGGGTGTATCGGCTCCTTCTTCGAGAAGGACCCCTTCGACACCACCGCTGACCGTCAGATCCAGGCTGTATTCGGGTGTCTTGGATTGATCACCGCCACTGGTGAGGAAGATCAGACGGTTGCGAGTCTCGAGCCCAACGCGGCTGGAGGCTTCGGAATAGGCTATTGCCGCCAGAGCGCCTCGCGCTTCACCATTCGCGTCCTGGTAAAGAGGACGCGCCTGGCAGCCTGCGAGAAGCAAGGCCGCACCAATCAGAAGCGAGCGCCGAAGCACTGTGGATGGCTTGAGTTCACAGGACAATATTCACGATCCTTAGCGGGACAACGATGATCTTCTTCGGGGCCTGACCGTTGAGGACGGCCTTGACGGCGTCGAGAGCCAACACGGCTTCCTGGACTGCATTCTGGTCTGCGTCGCGCGCGATTGTCAATTCGGCGCGCTTCTTGCCATTGATCTGCACAGGCAAAACAATCTCGTTTTCGGCAACCAGTGCTTCATCAAACTGCGGCCAGGCGGCCTGGGCAACAAGACCCTGATTTCCAAGGACGGACCAGGCTTCCTCGGCGAGATGTGGGGTCATCGGCGCTATGAGCTGGATCAGGATCTCCGCGGCGTTGCGGACAGCCGCAACATAGCTTGCATCACCCTGCCCTGCCGCGACATTCGTCAGCGGTGCAGCCAATGAATTCACGAGCTCGTAGATACGTGCGATCGCCTTGTTGAAGGCCAATTTGTCCAGATCACCCTGAACGGCCTTCAGCGTCTTGTGCGCGACCTGAGAGACCGGGAGCCCGTCCCCGTCCTTAGCCGGATTCGGAGCAACCGAGTTGAGACGTTCCGCTGCTTCTGAAATCAGTCGCCAGACACGCTGGACAAAGCGGTGTGCGCCCTCGACGCCGGACTCCGACCAGATCACGTCGCGGTCCGGGGGGGAGTCCGAGAGAACGAAGAAGCGTGCGGTGTCTGCACCATAGGAATCGATGATGTCATCTGGATCGACGACATTCTTCTTCGACTTCGACATTTTCTCGATCGAGCCGATTTTCGCTTCCTGGTCACTGCTCAGCAGGTAAGCGCGACGCGTTCCGTCGGTTTCGTCGATCCGCAGATCCGCCGGCGCCACCCATTCGCGCTGAAGTCCTTCTCCAATGCTGTAGGTCTCGTGAACCACCATGCCCTGGGTGAAGAGACCCTTGAAAGGCTCCTTCAGTCCGACATGCCCCGTTTCCTGCATGGCTCGAGTGAAGAAACGGGAATAGAGCAGGTGAAGGATCGCGTGCTCGATGCCGCCAATGTACTGATCGACTGGCAGCCAATGGCTGGCGACCGCCGGATCCGTCGGATTGTCTTCCCACGGGGCGGTGAAGCGGGCGAAGTACCAGCTGGAATCGACGAAAGTGTCCATCGTGTCAGTCTCACGACGGGCATCCTTGCCGCAGCAGGGGCAGGCGACATGCCGCCAGCTGGCATGGCGATCGAGCGGATTGCCAGGCTTGTCGAAGCTGACGTCATCCGGCAGCTTGACCGGCAGATCCTTCTTCGGGACCGGTACGACGCCACAATCGTCGCAATGGATGACGGGGATTGGGCAACCCCAGTAGCGCTGACGGGAGATGCCCCAGTCGCGCAGACGGAAGTTGACCTTGCGTTCGCCTTGCGGGGCGCCGTTCAGCTGCTGCGACGACAGTCGGTTAGCAACCTCTTCGAAGGCTTCGGTGGTCGAAAGCCCATCCAGGAAGCGCGAGTTGATCATCACCCCGTCGTCGGTGAAGGCAGTGTCCCCAATCTCAAAGCTTGCGGCATCACCATCCCCAGGCATGACAACCGCCACGACCGGCAAATCATATTTGCGGGCGAAGTCCAGGTCGCGCTGGTCTCCGGAAGGGCAGCCGAAGATGGCTCCCGTTCCGTATTCCATCAGGACGAAGTTGGCGACATAGACCGGCAACTCCCAGCTCGGGTCGAGCGGATGTTTCACGCGGATGCCGGTATCGATGCCCTTTTTCTCGGCGGTCTCAAGCGCTGCCAGAGACGTGCCGGCGTTGCGGCATTCCTGGCAGAAAGCGTCGATCGCTTCGTTGCGCGCAGCCACTTCCTTCGCCATGGGATGATCCGCTGCGATCGCCAGGAAGGAGGCGCCAAACAGCGTGTCTGGACGGGTTGTGTAGACGGTGACTTCGCTGGCTTCACTGCCGGATGCGACTTCCCAGCGCACCGCCATGCCTTCAGAACGGCCAATCCAGTTCTTCTGCATCAACCGGACCTTTTCCGGCCACTGATCGAGATCTTCGAGTGCGTCGAGCAGATCCTGGCTGAAGTCGGTGATCTTGAAGAACCACTGCGTCAGCTCGCGCTGTTCAACGAGTGCGCCGGAGCGCCAACCGCGACCGTCGATGACCTGCTCGTTGGCGAGCACGGTCATATCCTCGGGGTCCCAGTTGACCTTGGAATTCTTGCGATAAACGAGGCCCTTTTCCAGGAAATCCAGGAAGAGGTGTTGCTGGCGATGGTAGTAATCGACGTCGCAGGTGGCGAATTCGCGCGACCAGTCGAGCGACAGACCCATCGATTTCAGCTGACCACGCATGGTGGCAATGTTTTCATAGGTCCAGGCCTTGGGATGAACCTTGTTCTTCATGGCCGCATTTTCAGCGGGCATGCCGAAGGCGTCCCAGCCCATCGGATGAAGCACGTTGTAGCCGCGGGCACGCTTATAGCGTGCCACGACATCGCCCATCGCATAGTTGCGGACGTGACCCATGTGGATGCGCCCGGAGGGATAGGGGAACATCTCGAGGACGTAGTATTTCTCGCGCGGATCGGCATTGTCGGTCTCGAAGACCTTGTCTTCGGCCCATTTCGCCTGCCAACGGGGCTCGGCGTCGCGCGGATTGTAACGTTCGGTAGCCATGGATCGCATTTCCGGGAATAAGCATCAAAAAGAGAGGGCCGACCTTCATCATGAAACCGGCCAAGCGTCAAGTTTTTGAGGCATCCGCGCGGCCTTTCCGGGCGAGTGCTTGCCATAGCCGGAGCGAGCGATTACCCCCTTGTAGAAAGGTCTGGTGACGCCAGATATCGGTCAGGTAATGACGAGGGTAGGCATGACGGTTGAAGAGCGGCTTCAGGATGTTCGGAGCAAGATTGCAAAAGCGGCGGCGGAAGCCGGTCGTGAGCCGGATTCCATCTCTCTTGTTGCGGTATCGAAGACCTTTGATGCGGAGCACATCCGCCCAACCATCGATGCCGGGCAGCGGGTTTTCGGAGAGAACCGGGTGCAGGAGGCACAGGGCAAGTGGCCTGGGTTGAGAGCGCAAGCCCCGGACATCGAGCTTCACCTCATCGGTCCCCTGCAGTCCAACAAGGCGGCAGAAGCGGTGGCGCTGTTCGACGTCATCGAAACGGTTGACCGGGAAAAAATTGCGCGCGCATTGGCTGAGGAAGTCAGGCGGCAGGGTCGTGAGATCCGCTTCTACATTCAGGTCAACACAGGCCTTGAGCCTCAGAAGGCGGGCATCGCGCCTGACGATGTGGCTTCTTTCGTCGCGCTTTGCAGGGATGAGCTATCGATGCGGATCGAGGGCATGATGTGTATCCCGCCGGCCGACGAAAATCCCGGACCGCACTTTGCTCTGCTCGCCAAGCTCGCGGATGAGAACAGCCTGTCGAAGCTTTCCATGGGGATGTCGGGTGATTTCGAGACCGCCATCGGCTTCGGCGCAACGAGCGTCCGCGTGGGGTCGGCGATTTTTGGCGTGCGCTAGTTCGCCTTAGACCTTCGGCATAGCGCTTTGGTCTCTCTTCCCTCCCCTCCCCGTCGATCCTAAAATGATCGCAAAGGCGAAAGCCGATGCGTTGTCATGGGAGGATCGACATGCGCGAGAACTATCAGGACATCTATGACTCCTGGGAGGCGAACCCGGAGGGCTTCTGGGGCGCCGCTGCGGAACAGATCCATTGGTACAAGGCGCCCGAGGCCGTCTTCAACCCTTTGGAAGGTAGCTATGGCCGCTGGTTTACGGGTGGCGAGACAAATACCTGCTTCAACTGCATAGACCGACACATCGCGGCGGGCCGGGGTGCAGAGACGGCGGTCATTTACGACAGCCCGATGACCGGTCAGACGGCGCGCTACAGCTATGACCAGATGCTTGTCGAAGTTTCGGCGATCGCCGCTGTGCTGCGCAATCATGGAGTGGTCAAAGGCGATCGGGTGATCATCTACATGCCGATGATCCCGGAGGCCGTTTTCTCGATGCTTGCCTGCGCCCGCATCGGTGCAGTGCATTCCGTCGTCTTTGGCGGGTTTGCAGCGCATGAGCTTGCCACGCGCATCGACGATTCTGGTGCTAAGGTTGTCATCGGCGCGAGCTGCGGCCTCGAACCGGGACGGGTCGTTCCTTACAAACCTCTGCTGGACCAAGCCGTCGACATGGCGAAGGTCAAGCCGGATTACTGCCTCGTGCTGCAACGCGACCAATATCATGCGCCGCTGCGATATGAGCATGGCGACGTGGATCTTGCCCTGGCGATGGAGCAGGAGAAGATCAACGGCGTCACCGTCGACTGTGTGCCGGTTGCGGCAACCGACCCGCTCTATATTCTCTACACCTCCGGCACGACAGGCCAGCCCAAGGGGGTGGTACGCGACAATGGGGGGCATATGGTCGCCCTCAACTGGACGATGGCGAATATATATGGTGTCAAGCCTGGCGAGGTGTTCTGGGCCGCGTCGGATATCGGCTGGGTCGTCGGCCATTCCTATATCGTCTATGGCCCACTGCTGGCGGGCAATGCCACGGTCGTCTTCGAAGGCAAACCTGTGGGCACGCCGGATGCGGGCACATTCTGGCGGGTGGTGAGTGATCACGATGTGAAGGTTCTCTTCACGGCGCCAACAGCCTTTCGTGCGATCCGACGCGACGATCCCGAGGGTGACCATGTTGCCCGCCACGACTTGTCCGGGCTGAGAGCTCTTTTCCTCGCTGGCGAGCGGGCTGATCCCGAAACCTTGAAATGGGCCGAGCGGATCCTCAAGATCCCGGTGGTCGACCACTGGTGGCAGACGGAGACAGGCTGGGCGATTGCGGCCAATCCGGCGGGTCTTGGACTGCTTCCCGTGAAACATGGATCTCCAACGAAGGCCATGCCCGGCTATGCGCTCGACGTGCTTGATGATGCGGGACATCCCGTCGCAGCGGGGACGCTCGGAAACATAGTCGCCAAGCTTCCCCTACCCCCTGGGTGTCTCGTCACATTCTGGAATGCGGATGAGCGCTTCCGGTCGTCGTGCCTCGAAGAATTCCCGGGCTACTACAAGACGGCGGATGCCGGCGTCATTGACGAGGACGGCTATGTCTTTGTCATGGCCCGGACCGACGACATCATCAACTGCGCCGGGCACCGCCTGTCTACCGGGGGCATGGAAGAGGTCTGTGCCATGCATCCGGATGTGGCCGAATGCGCGGTCATCGGGATTGCCGACGAACTCAAGGGCCAGATCCCCTGCGGCTTTCTGGTGCTGAAGAAGAATGTGCATCGCGACCATGCCCTGATCGCGAAGGAAATCGTTCAGCTGGTGCGTGACGAGATCGGTCCCGTGGCGGCCTTCAAGATGGTGCTGATGGTCGATCGCCTGCCGAAGACCCGATCGGGCAAAATCCTGCGGGGTACCATGCAGAAGATTGCGGATGGTTTGCCCTGGAAGATGCCAGCGACGATCGACGACCCTGCAATCCTGGACGAAATCACCGCCGTTCTGCAGGCGCATGGACAGGTCTCTGCGTCGGCCACATCTGCCGCAAGCGCCTGAGCTTAACTTCGGGCAATAAAAAACCCCGGCCGCAATGAGCAGCCGGGGCAAAATACGCGTCGCAATTGATCAGTATTGATCGTCTTCCTCGTCGCTTGGACGATCGGATTTCAGCGACTGGAGCTTGGCAAAGACAGCGTTGGCGTCGATTTCCTTCTCTTCCTCGCGCTCATAGCTGAAACCGGCGTTCTCGGTTTCGCTCGTAGACTGGAGGGTCGCGCCGAGTTCGGCGGCGGTCGGGAGTGGCCGGCCCTTGGATGCCTTTTCCACTTCCAGGTCGAGATCGATCTGGCTGCAAAGGCCAAGGGTTACGGGGTCCATGGGCGCCAGGTTGGCGGAGTTCCAGTGGGTGCGGTCGCGGATCTGCTCGATCGTCGATTTCGTCGTGCCGACGAGGCGAGAAATCTGGGCATCCTTCAGTTCCGGATGATTGCGCACGAGCCAGAGGATGGCATTCGGGCGATCCTGGCGCTTCGAAACCGGCGTGTAACGCGGGCCACGGCGCTTCGAGTCGGGGACACGCACCTTCGGCTCGGAGATCTTGAGCTTGTAGTTCACGTCCTTTTCGGCCCGGGCGATTTCGTCACGCGACAGCTGCCCGGTTGCGATCGGGTCGAGACCCTTGATGCCCTGTGCTGCTTCGCCGTCCGCAATTGCCTTCACCTCAAGCGGGTGCAGCTTGCAGAACTGCGCAATCTGGTCGAATGACAGCGCGGTATTGTCGACGAGCCATACAGCGGTCGCCTTCGGCATGAGCAGTGTCTGGGCCATGGATACAATCCTTCTGAGGGTCCGCGCCGGTTGTCGCGGGCCGTGGGTTTAAACCACTATTTCCGGGAATTCGGCGTCCTTATAGCGATTATGTAACGAAATTGCAATTCGCGAAGTCACGAATGACCTTTGTCTAATTGCTGGCCGTTTTTCAGCTGCTATGAATGTCGGCGATAGGCCGGGGAGGACGGTCCTGGTCGCCAGTAGTGGCCCGTCAACATGAGGAGGAATTCATGTCAGCCAAAACCTATCCGGTGTTGAAATCGGCAAAAGCCCGCGCGCTGATCGATGAAGACAAGTACCAGAAATGGTATGAGGAGAGCATCGAAGACCCAGAAAAGTTCTGGGGCAAGCATGGCAAGCGCATCGATTGGTTCAAGCCTTACACGAAGGTCAAGAACACCTCATTCAAGGGGAGGGTCCCGGTCAAATGGTTTGAGGACGGCCTGACGAACGTCTCCTACAACTGTATCGACCGTCACCTCAAGACGCATGGCGAACAGACCGCCATCATCTGGGAAGGTGATAATCCCTATATCGACAAGAAGATCACCTATAACGAGCTGTACGAGCATGTCTGCCGCATGGCGAACGTGCTGAAGAAGCACGGCGTCAAGAAGGGCGACCGCGTCACGATCTACATGCCGATGATCCCGGAAGCTGCCTATGCAATGCTCGCCTGTGCGCGCATCGGGGCAATACATTCGGTCGTGTTCGGCGGCTTTTCGCCGGAGGCTCTGGCAGGCCGCATCGTCGACTGTGAGTCGACATTTGTGATCACCTGCGACGAGGGCGTGCGCGGTGGGAAGCCGGTGCCGCTCAAGGAAAACACCGATATCGCCATCGACATTGCAGCGAAGCAGTATGTCCTCGTCAACAAGGTTCTGGTCGTGCGCCGCACCGGCGGCAAGATCGGCTGGGCCCCGGGCCGCGACATCTGGCATCACCAGGAAGTGCACACGGTCAAGGCGGATTGCCCGCCAGTCAAGATGAAGGCGGAGGATCCGCTGTTCATCCTCTACACCTCTGGTTCGACGGGAAAACCCAAGGGTGTCATGCACACGACGGGCGGTTATCTCGTCTATGCTTCGATGACGCATGAATATGTCTTCGACTATCAAGACGGGGACGTCTACTGGTGCACCGCCGACGTGGGCTGGGTCACCGGCCACTCCTACATCGTCTACGGCCCGCTTTCGAACTGCGCCACGACCCTGATGTTCGAAGGTATTCCCACCTTCCCCGACCAGGGGCGGTTCTGGGAAGTCATCGAAAAGCACAAGGTCAATATCTTCTATACGGCGCCGACGGCTATTCGTTCGCTGATGGGGGCCGGGGACGATTTCGTCAAACGTTCGGATCGCTCCTCGCTGCGCCTTCTTGGCTCGGTCGGCGAGCCGATCAATCCGGAAGCGTGGGAGTGGTACTACAATGTCGTCGGCGAGCAGAAGTCGCCGGTCGTGGATACCTGGTGGCAGACCGAAACCGGCGGCATCATGATCACGCCGCTGCCGGGAGCAACGGCACTCAAGCCCGGCTCGGCATCCAAGCCGTTCTTTGGGGTGAAGCCGGAACTGGTCGACAATGAGGGCAATGTGCTGGAGGGGGCCACCGACGGCAATCTCTGCATCACCGACAGCTGGCCAGGTCAGGCGCGGTCCGTCTATGGCGATCACGATCGCTACGTGCAGACCTATTTCTCGACCTACAAGGGCAAGTACTTCACCGGTGACGGCTGCCGTCGTGACGAGGACGGGTACTATTGGATCACCGGCCGCGTGGATGATGTGCTGAACGTTTCGGGTCACCGCCTGGGCACTGCTGAAGTCGAATCGGCGCTGGTGTCGCACCATCTCGTGTCGGAAGCGGCGGTTGTCGGCTATCCGCACAGCATCAAGGGGCAGGGCATCTATTGCTACGTCACTCTGATGTCGGGACAGGAGGGCAATGATGCCCTGCGCGCCGACCTCGTGAAACACGTCCGCACGGAAATCGGCCCGATCGCAACGCCGGACAAAATCCAGTTCTCGCCGGGGCTGCCAAAGACCCGTTCGGGCAAGATCATGCGCCGCATCCTGCGCAAGATCGCAGAGGACGATTTCGGTGCGCTCGGAGATACCTCGACGCTGGCCGATCCTGCTGTCGTCGACGATCTGATCGCCAATCGCCAGAACAAGAGCGCCTGACGAAGATCATATCACCGGGGGCCCATAGGGCTCCCGGTGTTTCAGCATCCGATCACGCGGCGGATCTCGTTGACCTGCTCCCGTGTGGAGCAGACGTTTTCACAGGGAATGCCGTCACCATCCCCGTCCGCGCGCCGGTAGCCGTTGCACCATAGAATCACGGCGTCCTCACAGGTCGAAACCTGTTTGCAGGTTCGTGCGGCTGATTCTGCACTGGCTGCCCATGCACTGGTGGCAGGGCCGTGGAGCGCTAAAAGAAGCGAAAGCAGCAGAAATGCGAAGCGCTGCCGAAAATCTCGAACAATAGACATGTGGCGATAAAGCAGTCCCGGGCAGTGATTGTCCACAATCCATATACAACTTGTCAGCCGGGGCAGGCGGACCGGAGCTTTCGCTTTCCCTCGTAGGGTTCAGCCAGCCCACGTTCCATGAGCTCACGCGCGAGATCCCGGCCATCATCGGTCTTGAGGGTTGCGACGACCCTGCCAAAATACTTGTCGCCGGTGATTGCCGTCAGGGTCACACTCTCCCGGCCTTCGACCATTGTGATGAGCGCTTGCTTCGCCAGATTTGCCGATCGCCGAAACGCGGGGCACGGCGAATTCATCTCGGCGGAATCGATGCCGCGTAGTCGAACATAAGTCCTTATCCGCTGGTTCGGCCAAGGCAGCGCATCAACCAGGATGGTGTCGCCATCGATGACGCGGACAATGTCCGCCTTTACCGGGCCGTACAGATCGTGGGCTTCTGTCGAGACTGGCGATCCCAGGGAGACAGCTGCAAGAAATCGGATTAGAACGGCGCGGGGTCGGAACATAATAGGAACATATTCCGATCAGCTCCCGCGATCAATAGGTAATTCTTCCTGTCAGAAATCGATTGCGCGACCCTTGATCTCCCAGTCACCGAAGCGCGCAGGATCCGCACCACCGCGGCCACCGATCTCTGTGGGCATTTCGGCAGATGCTTGCCTGCGGCGTCGCTCCTCTGCTTCCGCGAGTGCCCGTTTTGCGGCTGGGTTCAGTTCACGCGGCTGTTCCTGCACGCCGCCGTGGTCGGCTTCACGATCTTCTGACATCACATCGTCCTCCGCTGAGACCCCATTTCATGCGCAAACATTGAAATTGGGGTCGCCGCTTTTTAAATCAACAGGCGAAAACGGCAACAGTATTGCCGGACGCACTGCTGTTAGAGGACCACGACATGAATACAATGCGGACTGCAATGCTGCTCGCCTTCATGACAGCCCTCTTCATGGGCGTCGGCTTTCTGATCGGCGGTGGGGGTGGAATGATGATTGCCTTCGTCGTGGCGGCGGGCATGAATATCTTCTCCTACTGGAATTCGGACAAGATGGTGCTGCGTGCCTATCGGGCACAGGAAGTCGATGAGCGTACAGCGCCAGAATTCTACGTCATGGTGAGAGATCTGGCGCGCAATGCCGGCCTGCCGATGCCGAAGGTCTATGTCTTCGACAATCCGCAGCCAAACGCTTTTGCGACGGGCAGAAACCCACAGAATGCCGCCGTTGCGGCATCGACCGGGCTCTTGCAGCGGCTGACACCGGAAGAAGTGGCCGGTGTCATGGCCCATGAACTCGCCCATATCGAGAACCGCGATACGCTCACCATGACGATTACGGCAACGCTTGCCGGCGCAATCTCGATGCTGTCGAACTTCGCCTTCCTGTTCTCCAGCGGCCGCGACGATCGCAACAATCCCTTCGGTTTCATCGGGGTCATGATCGCCATGATCGTGGCGCCGCTCGCGGCGATGCTGGTCCAGATGGCAATCAGCCGAACGCGGGAATATGCAGCCGATCGACGTGGCGCCGAGATCTGTGGCCAGCCCCGCTGGCTCGCATCCGCGCTACAGAAGATCGCGGGCGACGCATCGCAGATCGAAAACACGGCTGCCGAACGTAACCCTGCGACCGCCCACATGTTCATCATCAATCCCTTGAACGGCCAACGGATGGACAATCTTTTCTCCACGCATCCGGACACCCGGAACAGGATCGAGGCGCTGCTGGCCATGACCGATATCCGCGCGGGGGGATCGACGCCGCCTGAAGCCCCTGTTAAGGCAACGCGCACTGCGCGTTCCGTTCCGACCACCGGTTGGGGGCGCGGCAATGCCGAACCACCCAAGGGACCATGGTCTTGAGCGACACATCGACGGGCAAACCGAAAAACAGACAGGCGGGAAACAGGGGGCACGGGGAAAGATTGTCCCGACAGTCCATGAAGCCGGGGCTTGAGGCGCGCATCGCCGCGACCCGCATCCTGGCTGCCGTGATCGATCGCAAGACCTCGCTCGACGGTATGCTTGATCCGGAGCACGGCAATCCGGCCTTTCTGCCGCTGAACGATGCCGATCGCGGCCTCGTCAAGGCGATCCTGCAGAGTGCGCTCAGGCACTCGCCGCGGATCGATGCCATCATTGCACAGCTCCTGGACAATCCTTTGCCGGAGGGCGCGAGATCGCTTCACCACCTGCTGGTCGTGGCAGCCGCGCAGATGCTCTATCTCGATGTTCCAGACCATTCCGCGGTGGACCTTGCCGTGGAGCAGGCGTCCGGCGATCCGCGCAGCCGCCGCTTTGCCAAGCTTGTCAATGCCATCCTCCGAAGGATCGGACGCGAGAAGACCGGCCTGCTCACGTCGGTGGAGGATCTTCCCTGCATGCCCGACTGGTTCATGCAGCGACTGACGGCAGTGTATGGTCAGGAGCATGCGCAGGCGATCGCGGCGTCGCAGCTCGAGCCGCCGACGATCGACCTCACCGTCAAGAGCGACGCCAGCGCCTGGGCTGAAAGGCTCGGTGGACAGGTCATGCCGACCGGCAGCATCCGGCTCGATAGATTTAAGGGATCGATCCCCTCGCTCGAGGGCTTCGATCAAGGCGCCTGGTGGGTTCAGGACGCCGCTGCCGCTCTTCCTGCACAGCTGTTCGGGGATCTCTCCGGCAAGCGCGTCGCGGATCTGTGTGCGGCCCCCGGTGGCAAGACGGCACAATTGGTCATGGCCGGCGGCGATGTCCTTGCCGTGGAGCAGTCAAAGTCGCGGCTGAAGCGGCTTGAGGGCAATCTCGCTCGGCTGGGGCTGACGGCCGAAATCCGTTGCGTCAATCTGATGGCCATGGATGCGGCGGAGAGCTTTGACGCGATCCTCCTGGATGCGCCGTGCTCGTCTACCGGCACGACGCGGCGTCACCCGGACGTGCTCTGGACCAAGGAGCCCAGCGATATCACAAAACTTGCGTCCGTGCAGGAAGGCTTGCTTCGGCATGCCCTCACGCTCTTGAAGCCGGGCGGGCGACTGGTCTTTTCGAACTGTTCTATCGATCCGATCGAGGGGGAGGATGTGGTTTCGCGCGTTCTCGCTGATGATCCGAGCTTGATGTTGTTGCCGATCAATCCGGCGGACTGGCCGGGTCTCGAAGCTGCGATCACGCCGAAGGGGGAGTTTCGGACAACGCCGGCCATGTTGCCGGACCTCGGCGGCCTTGACGGTTTCTACGCAGCGGTCATTGCTAAAACTTAACTAATATCTGAATAAACTTGTTGGGAAGTTCGCTGTCCCCGCCGTCCCTGCTCTGCAGGCGCGGCGTATGTCGCTATGAAACGGAATTGCACTGCTGACTCCAGGTGTCAGATGTGAAACCGGCGGATCATTTCGATCCTTCCGACAGGATACAGAATGCGATTTGTCGATCGCCGCAAGTTGGTCACACTGCACGTCGCCGAAGGGTGGCGCCGGTTGCGGCTGGCTGCCGCGGTGTCCAGGCCATCGAGCCTGTCCTCCGGCAGCTTCCGGATTACACGTGTCATTGTCGCGCCCACCGATCTCAGGGCGGTGGATCCCTTTGTGGCAGAAGAAATCCTGAACGGGCGCTTTCCTCTGGCCGGCCGAGTGCTCGACACTGGTGTCCAGTCGCCCTTCACGCTTGAACTGCCATCACTGCAGTTTGCCCGGCGGCTGCACGGCTTCGGCTGGCTGCGCCATATGCGGGCGAACAAGACAGCCGACAACTGCGCCCACACGCGATCAATCGTGGACCAATGGATTGCCATGCATGGAGGCCGTGCCGCTGGCGTTGCCTGGGAGCCTGATGTCGTTTCACGCCGCATCATCAGCTGGCTCTCCCACTCCCCAGTTGTTCTGCACGATGCCGAGGCCGGCTTCTATCGCCGCTTCACGGCATCCCTCAGTCAGCAGGTCCGGTATCTGCAGCGCCGTGTCGGCTCGCTCCCCGAGGGATTGCCGAGGCTGACAGCACGGATTGCCATCGCCATGGCGTCCATCGCCGCGGAGGCGCGGCCGACGGCCGTGCGTCGCGCAGGGCGGATGCTGGATCGGGAGCTGGAACGGCAGGTCTTGCCGGACGGGAGCCACTACTCACGCAATCCGCAAGCCTCGGTGGAACTGCTTTTCGATCTTCTGCCGCTCCGACAGAGCTATATCAACCTTGGGCATGACGTTCCGCCGAAACTCATCCCGGTTGTCGATCGGATCTATCCCGCGGTGCGGTTCTTCCGGCATAGCAGCGGTGATCTCGCTCTGTTCAACGGGGCCTGTTCGTCACTCGCTACCGACCTGATGAGTGTCCTGCGCTATGACGAAACCGCGGGGCAGCCGTTCAAGGCCCTGCCCCATGGCGGCTATCACCGGCTTGCCGGTGGTGAAACAATCATCCTGGTGGATACGGGAATCCCGCTGTCGGCGCGTCTCTCTGCCACTGCGCATGCGGGCTGTCTGTCATTCGAGCTCTCCTCCGGGCGCAACCGCTTCATCATCAATAGCGGTTCACCGCGTTTTGCAGGTGAGCGTCTTCGCCAGCTTGCCCGAACAACGGCGGCACACAGCACGCTCTGCATCGGAGACATCTCTTCGGCGCAGTTCGCGCGTATGTCCCACCTCGGTCCTATCATGGCGACGGGGCCGAGCCGGGTCGGGGTCGACCGGCAGACCGGTCCTGACGGAGGCGACCGGTTATCGGCGCGCCATGACGGATATGTGGAGCGGTTCGGCGTTGTGCACGAACGCGAAATTCGCATCAACGAACAGGGCAACAAGATCGCGGGACGGGATCGACTGTTGCTTCCCGACGGGCTTCCCACTGCCAATCTTCCGGGTGCTGAAGTCGTCGCGCGCTTCCATATTCATCCGTCGATCACCATTGAGCGCGCGGACGAGCGAAAAGTTCGGCTCGTTGCCCCGGACGGAGAAAGCTGGACGTTTTCCATTCCCGTGGGCCAACTGGCCGTTACAGAGGATGTCTTCTTTGCCGACGTCTCGGGAATCCGCCAGTCGCAGCAACTCGAGATCGTCTTCGAGGGGCCGGAAATTCGCTGGTTTCTTGCCCATCACGCCTGAAGGCGACGATCTTGCGGTTTCATCGGGGATGAAGCTGTGCTAGGCGGCGGCATCGCGCCCGCTGCCGCTTCTCCGGGCGCCTGCCAGCTCGGAGTGTGAACCATGGCCGTCGTATCCAAGAAGATCCCCGCCCCCGACCTCGTGCGCATCCGCACCGCACTGCTTTCGGTCTCGGACAAAACCGGCATCGTCGAATTCGCGAGGGCTCTGCATGAGCGTGGTGTGCGCCTGCTGTCGACCGGCGGCACGCACAAGGCTCTGGCAACGGCCGGTCTGCCTGTAACCGACGTATCCGAAATCACGGGTTTTCCGGAAATTATGGACGGGCGCGTCAAGACCCTTCATCCGCTTGTGCATGGTGGCCTTCTTTCCATCCGTGACGATGCCGAGCATGTCGAGGCGATGAAAGCGCACGGTATAGAAGCGATCGATCTCTCGGTCATCAACCTCTACCCGTTCGAACAGGTTCGGGCCGCTGGCGGCGATTATCCGACGACGGTGGAGAACATCGATATCGGTGGGCCTGCCATGATCCGCGCTTCGGCGAAGAACCATGCCTATGTGACCGTTGTTACGGACGCGGCGGACTACTCCGAAGTGGTCGCAGCACTTGGCGAAAATGACGGCCAGACGACCTACGCCCTGCGCCAGCGACTGGCCGCCAAGGCCTATGCCCGAACGGCTGCCTATGATGCTGCAATCTCGAACTGGTTCGCCGAGGCGCTGGAAATCGAGATGCCGTCCTATCGCGTTGTCGGCGGTGTCCTGAAGGAAAAGATGCGCTACGGCGAGAACCCGCATCAGAGTGCCGGTTTCTACGTCAATGGCGACACTCGCCCGGGTGTTTCGACCGCCACCCTGCTCCAGGGCAAGCAGCTCTCCTACAACAATATCAACGATACCGATGCAGCCTTCGAACTCGTTGCCGAATTCCCGCCGGAGAACGGTCCGGCCTGCGCGATCATCAAGCATGCCAATCCTTGCGGCGTCGCGACCGGCGACAGCCTCGTCGAAGCCTACAAGCGTGCACTCGCCTGCGACAGCACGTCGGCGTTCGGCGGTATCATCGCCTTGAACCAGATCCTGGACGCCGAGACGGCTCAGGAAATCGTCAAGCTCTTCACCGAAGTCATCATCGCGCCGCAGGTGACGGATGAAGCCAGGGCAATCATTGCCGCCAAGCCGAACCTGCGACTGCTGACGACCGGCACCCTGCCCGATCCGCGCTCTCGCGGTATCATGGCGAAGACTGTTTCCGGCGGTCTGCTGGTGCAGAGCCGCGACAATGTCATGGTCGAGGACCTCGACCTGAAGGTCGTCACCAAGCGGGCACCAACAGCGACCGAGCTCGAGGATATGAAGTTCGCCTTCAAGATTGCCAAGCATGTGAAGTCGAATGCGGTGATCTATGCAAAAGACGGTCAGACGGCCGGCATTGGTGCCGGCCAGATGAGCCGCGTCGACTCGGCCCGGATCGCAGCTCTCAAGGCCGAGGATGCGGCAAAGGCACTCGGACTTGCCGAGCCCCTGACGAAGGGATCCGCCGTGGCTTCCGAGGCCTTCTATCCCTTCGCCGATGGCCTCCTGGCAGCGATCGCTGCCGGCGCCACTGCGGTTATTCAGCCGGGTGGCTCGATGCGGGATGATGAAGTGATCGCTGCGGCGGACGAACATGGCGTGGCGATGGTCTTTACCGGTATCCGCCACTTCCGCCACTGAGCGGCAGCCTGGAATGCTACAAAGGGCCGGCGGAGTGATCCGCCGGCCCTTTTGCGTTTTCAACCCGCGAGATCAGCGGTCGCTTGCCGGGTAGCTCGTCCGCCAAAGCATGACCAGACCGGTGACTAGGAAGATCAATAGCGTGGCCATGCCGGCACGCGCCGAGCCTGACCAGGCGGTGACAATCGAGAAGGAAAGCGTGGCGAGGAAGCTGGTCGCGCGTCCCGACAGTGAATAGATGCCGAAATAGCGGCCCGCCTCATGGAGTTCGACGCTTCGCGCAAGATAGGAGCGCGAGGAGGCCTGAACGGGACCAAACGAGACGCCGATCAGCAGTCCGTACAGGATATAGGCTTTCTCGGCCGGTGTGGCGAAGAGGCCTTCCGTGCTGATGACGGGAAGGCTGACCAATCCGAAAAGTGTGAAATCAACGCCGGTCGAGATGATGCCAAAGGTTGCGATAATCAGCAGGGAAAGGGCCAACAGGACGACCACCTTGGAGCCCATTGCCCGGTCCACGCGGCCAGCAATGAGGCAGCCGAAGATCGCGACGACGTTCAGGATGATCCCGTAGATACCGATTTCCATGGTCGACCAGCCGAACATGGCGGCGGCAAAAACCCCGCCCAGTACAAGAAGGCCGTTGACCCCATCCTGATAGACCATGCGCGCAATCAGAAAACGCAGGATATTGCTCCGATGCCGGAGTTCGCGCAGCGTTGCCCGGATCTCACGAAGGCCGGAACCGACGGCCAAACCGAGCGACTTTCCCTTAGCCGCATCGGGGGTGAACAGGAACATCGGCAGGATGAAGAGGAAGTACCAAACCGCCGAGATGGGACCCGTGATGCGCGCATCTTCCCCAGAGGCCGGATCGAGTCCGAAAAGGGGATCAATTCCGATCAAAGTCTTGCCGGTGGTCGGGCTGCCCGCGAGGAAGAGAACGACAAAGATCAGCACGATCATGCCGCCCATGTAGCCCAGTCCCCATGCGATGTTGGAGACCCGGCCGACATCCTGCTGGCTGACGAGACGCGGCATCATCGAATCGTTGAAGACGATGGAGAACTCTGCAGCGACACTCGCAAGGATGATCAAGAGCATTACAAAAGCCACGGATGAACCGGGAGCGGCCGTCCATAGCAGGGCAAGGCAGATGATCTTGACGACCGCGAAAACGGCAATCCAGGGCTTTCGGGCCCCGGATTCGTCCGCGATGGAGCCGAGGATCGGTGCGAGCAAAGCGATGATGACGCCGGAAATCGTCGCCGCATTGCTCCAGGCGGTCTGCGCGCTGACCGGATCATCGGTCATGCGCGCAACAAAATATGGGCCGAAGATGAAGGTCGTCACGACAGTAAAGAACGGCTGGGCCGCCCAGTCGAAAAACATCCAGCCACGGACCCCTTTGTCGATGGGGCGGTGGCTGGATCCTACGTTCACACTTGTCGTCACGCGCACCCCCAAAAGGCTCTCAGGCCCGGGACAGTGTCACCTCATGTGGTCTTGCGCAAGATCGCCAAGCAGCCCGGCGGCGACCGCAAGTTTGGAGATGCTCGGTTCACCGCTATCGACGATCGAAGCGAGTTCCTTGCCGATCCGTTCGACCCGGGTCCTGTCGGTGGCAATCCACGCATCGACCGGCTGTGCCTCTTTGCCATGGCTTGTCAGGGCTGTGCAGACGATCTGCCGGCGCGCCTGGCCGATCCGATCGAGACTGCGTGTCAGAGCCAGGCTGTCATAGTGATCCGTCGTCTGGATCCGACCGGCGTTCTCGACGATACGCCCGATGCGGAAGGCCTCCGACACGGCGAAGAAGCCGCGCATGGATGTCGCGAAGTCGGCTCCCGTCCGTTCGGCGATCTGCAGGATTTCCGGCAGGAGCTGCATGGTCTGGAGGTTGACCACTTCGGTGGCCAAGGCCGATGGCGCACCGGCCTCCATGAGCACCCCGATCTGGTCGTCGAAATGCTGCCGTAGCGGGGCAGGAACTGTCTTTTCGAAGACCGGTCCTGCTGCTGCCACGGCTGTGGTCAGCTGTGCGACAGCATCGCCGACTGGTCCCTTGGCGAGGCCAGTTTCCAGCAGGAGCCGGGTCATCGTCGAGTAGACCTCGGAAACGATCGCATAGAGCCTGTTCTGAGTGCGCCCCGGAATTCTGGCGTCCAGCGCGTCGATCTTGTCCCAGAGTGCAGTGAGGCCGAGGGCGTCACGTGTCACGAGCGCTGCCTTGACAACCTCGTCCGGTGAGCTGCCCGTCGCGTCGCAGACCGATACCACGAAGCCCGGACCACCCCGGTTGATCGCATGATTGGCGAGCACAGTCGCGATGATCTCCCGGCGCAGGCGGTGGCTGGCGATATCGGCGCCGAAGGTCTTGCGCATCGCGGCCGGGAAATAGTTGGCGAGCGTCGTTTCACAGTAGGGATCATCCGGCAGTGCGGATTCGGTCAGCTGGTCGAAGAGCACAATCTTCGCATAGGAGAGGAGCACGCCGATTTCCGGCCGGGTGAGGCCCTTGCCCGAGACATAACGCTCTGCAACGGCAGCGGCATCCGGCAGTGTCTCGACCTTGCGATTGAGGCGCCCCATGCCCTCGAGATAATCCATCAGCCGGCTCAGTTCCTCCCGGTTGCCCGCCTCCTTGGCTTCCGTCAACGAGATTGCCAGCGACTGGAGATAGTTGTTGCGCAGGACCAGATCGGCGACTTCATCGGTCATCTGGGCCAGCAGTACATTGCGCTCCTCGCGGGGCAGGCGCCCCTCCAGCATGGCAGGGCTCAGTGCGACCTTGATATTGACCTCGACGTCGGAGGAGTTCACGCCGGCCGAGTTGTCGATCGCGTCGGAATTGCATCGACCGCCGTTCAACGCATAGGCAATGCGACCCTTCTGGGTGACGCCGAGATTGGCGCCCTCGCCGATGACCTTGGCACGAACATCGGTCGCATTGATGCGGATTGCATCGTTTGCGCGGTCACCGACCTCGGCATCCGTTTCCGCTGCGGCCTTGATGTAGGTCCCGATGCCACCGAACCAGAGAAGGTCGACCGGTGCCTTGAGGATCGCGGTGATGATCTCCATCGGTGTGGTGGATCCACTGCCCAGGCCGATGGCAGCTGCGGCCTCCGGCGTCAGCTTCACGGATTTTTCCGCGCGCGAGATGATCATGGCGCCCGGAGACAGGGTCGAACGGTCATAATCCTGCCAGCTGGAACGAGGCAGGTCGAACACGCGCTTGCGCTCCGCAAAGGAGATGGCCGGATCTGGGTTGGGATCGATGAAGATGTCGCGGTGGTCGAAGGCCGCGATCAACCGGATCTTTTCCGACAGCAGCATGCCGTTGCCGAAGACGTCACCAGACATGTCGCCGACGCCTGCTACCGTGAATGGTGTCGTCTGGATGTCGGTGTCGATTTCGCGGAAATGCCGTTTGACCGTTTCCCAGGCTCCGCGCGCGGTGATACCCATCTTCTTGTGGTCGTAGCCGGCAGACCCTCCCGACGCGAAGGCGTCGTCGAGCCAGAAGCCGGCCTCCTGCGCGAGACCGTTGGCGGTGTCGGAGAAGGTTGCCGTGCCCTTGTCGGCCGCGACAACGAAGTAGGGATCGTCGCCATCCGGCCGAAGCGTATCGGATGGCGGGACGATTTCGCTGGCGACAATGTTGTCGGTGATCGACAGCAGAGTGCGGATATAGGTCTTGTAGGCCTCCGTTCCGGCGGCAAACCAGGCTTCACGGTTGCTGGCGGGCGGCAATTGCTTCGGGAAGAAGCCGCCCTTGGCCCCAACGGGCACGATGACGGCGTTCTTCACCTGCTGCGCCTTGACGAGACCGAGCACTTCCGTTCGGTAATCCTGGGCGCGATCCGACCAGCGGAGGCCGCCACGGGCGACCTTGCCAAAGCGAAGGTGCACGCCTTCGACCTCGACGCCGTAAATGAAGATTTCGCGGAAGGGGCGCGGCTCCGGCAGCCCCTCCAACTGGTGGGGATCGAACTTGAAGGCGAGCATGGGACGATCGCTCTGGCGGTAGCCCATCTGGAAGAAGTTGGTGCGCAGCGTCGCCTCTATCACGTTGATGTAGCGACGCAGGATGCGGTCCTCATCGAGGCTCTTGACGTCTGTCAGTTTGGTCTCGAGAGCCTGCAATAGCTCACTCTGCCTGCTTTTGCGGATCTTCTCTGCCAGCGCAACATCGAAACGGTTGCGGAACAGGGTGACGAGATCGGCGGCGATAGCCGGGTGCTTCGTCAGCGTTTCTGCCATGTAGGTGAGAGAATACACTGCGCCGGCCTGGCGCAGATAAGCGGCATAGGCCCTGAGAACTGATGCCTCACGCGCGTTCACGCCGGCTGCGAGAATAAGGCGATTGAAGGCATCGTTGTCGACGGCGCCGGTGAAGGCGGCGATGAAGGCTTCCTGCACCTGATTGCCATGCCGTGCCATGTCGAATGTGACGCCGTCTGGCGTTTGCAGCTCCATGTTGTGCAGGACAACGGTGGGCTGCGTCCCATCGGATTGCCTGACGTCAATGTCGAAGGTGCGCTCGCTGATGACGCGGAAGCCGAGGTTCTCCAAAAGCGGCACCCGGCGGGAAAGCGGCAGATGGTCCCCGGCGTGAAAGATCTTGAGATAGAGGAGTGGTCCCTGTTCGCCTGCGACCTGGTGGAATTCCAGTGAAAGCGGAGCCCCGGCCAGGCACGCCTTGATGTGCTTGAGGTCGCTGACGGCTTCTTCCGGGGTAAAGGCTTCCTGAAAAGCCTGGCCCACGTCGAGTGCCGGTGCTCCGGCACCGGCCAGCGCTGAAAACCGATCCGTCCAGCGGGCGGTGATCTCACGAACTGCGTCCTCAAGGGTCGCCTGGGGGATCTGCGGCGTGGCGCCCTCGCGCCGGCCAATGATTATGTGTACGCGTGCGACCCCGCCTTCCGGGAAGGCCGGGTAAAAGGCGGAAACATGGCCGTTGTAAACGGACTGGAAATAAAGGCCGATCTTTTCGCGGACCATGGAATTGTAGTCTTCGCGCGGCACGTAGACGATCAGAGACACGAAGCGGTCGAAATGGTCGATGCGCGGCAATACGCGGACGCGGGGGCGCTCTGACAGGTCGTTGATCTGTTCACAGAACTTCGCCAGAAGATCCGGGGTGATCTGGAAGAGGTCGTCGCGGGGATAGTTTTCCAGCGTGTTCTGCAGCATGCGCCCCGAATGGCTGCGCGGGTCAAAGTCGAAATAGGAGACGACCTTCTCGACTTTTGCCCTCAGGAGCGGGATCTGATTGATGGATCTGGTGTAGGCGGTTGCCGTGAAAAGACCGACGATGCGAAGTTCGCCGACAACCTTGCCGTTCGGACCAAAACGCTTGATCCCGACGTAGTCCATATAGGCGCGTCGATGAACGACTGATTTGACATTCGCCTTGGTGACGATGAGGAAGTCCGGTCCCTGAAGAAAGGCCAGAATCTCCGGCGTCGTCGTCACATGATTTTGACCCTGGCGCAGTACCAGAACATTGGGATCGGAAAGAATGCCGAGGCCACTGCCCTTGTCGCGCTCCACCGTCGCATTGGCGCCATCGCCCGAATAGACATATTCACGCATGCCGAGAAAGGTGAAGTTGTTGTTGCGCAGCCATTCCAGAAACGCGACGGCCTCGTCGCGCTCCGGTTCGTTCCTGCCGGCGGAGAGATCGCGCAGGTCCGAAAGCGCATTCTCCAGCAGGCTCAGCATCGGCTTCCAGTCGGTCGCTGCCATCTTGACTTGGCCAAGTACGTGCTGGAGCCTCTGGATGAGGTCGGTGGATTGTTCTTCAGTCAGCGGCGCGAGATGGAGCTGGATATAGCTCACCTTGATTGCGCCTTCGGGAACCGAGTCCGGGTTCGACAGTGAGATCTCACCGCGCGGAGTCACGGCAAGGATTGGATGCACCGCCATATAGATGTCGCGAAAGTGGCTGGTGACCTCGCCCATCAGCGAATCGTAGAGGAAGGACTTGTTGTGGTCGACGATCGACAACACGCTTACGGGTACGCCGAGGGGGCTCACGCCGTCGATGGCCTCGATCCGGATGTGCGGGGTCTGGCGATCCCAGCCCGCGATATCGCCAGCTGCCCTGGCTGCCGACCGTGCGAGCATGGATGCGTCATAGCGATCGATATCGTCGTTGCTGGCCCTGCCGAAGATCACGGCGGGTGCAAGGAATTCTCCACCGAGGCTGCGGGCCGTTTCCGCCGCCTTTTCCAGAAGTTCGTCCCGCTTGGTGATGCCCGTCCTGCCCATTTACCCCTCCGAAGCTTGCGTCGTTTCGCGTAATGTCGCGCAAATGATTTGCGAAAGTATGTATGGATCATGCATATGAAAAAATCAGGCAAAAATATGCGGTTGAATTTGTGCTTTCCGAGAAATTTTGTCAAAAATGGCCGATGTGACGGGCCTTATGACCGGTTGTGGAGCGGAATCGCGTAAAATGAACCGAAAACCCGATGGAGCCGTCATTGTCATTTCCAGTCATGTCGTTCGTGGATCGGTGGGGAACCGGGCGGCTGTATTTGCGCTGGAGACCCTCGGGCACCCGGTCTGGGCCCTGCCTACGATCGTCCTTCCCTGGCATCCCGGCCATGGGCCGTCCACGCGTCTGCAATTTTCCGATGACGACTTCGACCATGCCATCGACGATCTGATCAGGGCCCCGTGGCTCGGTGAAGTTTCGGCCGTTTTGTCGGGCTACTTCGGCTCGTCGCGCCAGCCGGTTGCCGTCCAGCGTCTCGTTGCGGCCGCCAGACAACAGAATCCTGATCTCATCTATGTCTGCGATCCCGTCATGGGAGATCTCGGAGGTCTTTACGTTCCCGTCGAGACCGCTTCGGCGATCCGCGACCACCTGATCCCGATGGCCGACATCGCTACGCCCAACCGATACGAACTGCAATGGCTGGCAGGCGGCGCCGAACTCGCGAGCAATCAGGCTATCATCGATTCTGCGCTGACGCTCGGCCCGAAACGCATGCTGGTTACCTCGGCCGTGCCCATGATGGCCGGTGGCACCGGCAATCTCCTGCTCAGTGGTCGCTCTGCCCTGCTTGCAGAACACAGGCTCATCGACAATCCGCCGAACGGCCTCGGAGATCTGCTTGCTGCGGTTTTCCTTGCGCGCCTTCTGGCCGGCATGGACGAGGAGAGGGCACTTCAGACGGCGACGGCCAGTGTATTCGAGATCCTTGCGCGTACCGCAAAGCGAGGCGGTGATGAACTCGCGCTGGAGAGTGATGCCTCAAGCCTTTCGACACCCATGGCCATGGTGCAAATCCGTCGTCTTATGCACCCGGCTCAACGGAAACCGGGCAGACCGCAGTGAAGCCTCCGTGGAAACGCCGTTTTACATGTGTTGCCATGCTCTTTCTTGCGCTGTAATCGATAGCTATGAGCCAATTTCCTTCTGCACTTCTCACCGGTTATCGCAACTTCATGGGCGGCCGATATCTCGACCAGCGCGATCGCTATCGGGCACTCGCAGAGCAGGGGCAAAAGCCTCACACGCTCGTGGTTGCCTGCTGCGATTCCCGCGCCGCGCCGGAGATGATCTTCGATTCCGTGCCGGGCGAACTCTTCGTCGTTCGCAACGTGGCGAACATGGTGCCACCCTATGAGCCGGACGGGCAGTATCACTCGACGTCAGCCGCGCTGGAATTCGCCGTGCAGGCGCTCAGGGTTCGTGACATCATCGTCATGGGACATGGTCGTTGTGGCGGTATAACGGCGGCCCTTGATCCAAATTCCGAGCCCCTGTCGCCCGGCGATTTCATCGGGAAGTGGATGAACCTGGTCGCACCGGCGGCGGAGCAAATCCAGGGCAACTCGCAGATGACCTCGGGCGAGCGTCAGACCGCGCTGGAACGGATCTCGATCCGAAACTCCATTTCCAATCTGAGGACATTCCCCTGCGTGCGAATTCTCGAGGGGCGCGGCAAGCTGCGTATCCACGGAGCCTGGTTCGACATCAGCAATGGGGAATTGTGGCTCATGGATCCGCAGACGCAGGATTTTGCCCGGATCGAGCCTGAGGAAAGCCTGCCTGTCGAAGGCCTGGACGCGACCTGACCATAAAACGATGACGGCGGCCCGAAGCCGCCGTTGAAGGTTCAATAGAGCCAGTCTTACTGGGCGTCGATCTGCGCGCCGATATGGGCGATGGCCTGCTGATAGACCTTTGCGGCATTCCAGCCCTGGATGGCAGCAAAGTTCGGTTCGCCCTGCTGATAGCCCGCGCCCGGCTGCCAGCCGTGACCCCTGAGGAAGTTCGCGGTCGATGCGAGCGCATCCGAGCGTGAGCGAACCATATCGATATGGCCGTCGCCATCCCCATCCGTGCCAAACCGTACGACGTTGCGCGGCAGGAATTGCGTCTGGCCGATCTCGCCATGAGCAGCGCCCTTGGCGTTCACGTCGAGATTTCCGGCCTGGACGAGTTCCAGAGCCGCATAGAACTGGTCGGTGAAGAATTCACTGCGGCGGCAATCGAAGGCCAGGGTGGCGACGGCAGACAGGGTGTGTTCCTTGCCGAGGAAGGAACCGAAACCCGTTTCCATGCCCCAGATCGCAATCAGTGGGCCGGCGGGAACACCGTAGCGCTGCTCAAGTCGCGAGAACAGAGCGGCGTTGTTCTTCTTCATTGTCTTGCCGCGATTGATGATCGTCTGGCCACCGCGCTTCTGCATGAACTGCTCGAAGGAAAGCTTGAAGCTCTTCTGGCCGCGGTCGGCGCTGATCGTACTGCGGCTGTATCTGACCGTCGAAAAGACCTTGTCGAGCATGCGCGGGTTGAAGCCCTGGGCCGCCGCTCCTTGCTTGAAGGCTGCGCTCCATTCCTCGAAGCCTGCTGAGGTGTTGCTGCAAGCGGCGGCGTCTGCCGATCCCGCGCCGGCCGTCAAGGCGACTACGGAAATCAGGGCTGCCGACAGGGTTGATGTCAGTCGCATTCATGCCTCGTTACGGACTGTGGATCTTGTCGATTCGGCCGCACCATGCCAGCGAAAGTGGATCGTGTCATCCATCCGACGCTAATGTAGGGCCTCGGAGGTCTCAATTTGGATCACATTCGCCTGAAGGGTCCGGTCGAGGCTTCCCGTTGTGTGAACGGGAAGCCTCGGCGATTGGCTGTCAGGCGGTCGCGCGCGGCTTGATCAGACCGCGATTGACCAGAAGTTCCGCGATCTGGATGGTGTTGAGAGCCGCACCCTTGCGCAGGTTGTCGGAGACGATCCACATGTTGAGGCCGTTCTCGACGGTGGCGTCTTCACGAATGCGGGAAATATAGGTCGCGTCTTCGCCAGCGCATTCGACGGGGGTGATGTAGCCACCGTTCTCATGCTTGTCGATGACGAGGCAACCCGGCGCTTCGCGCAGGATGTCGCGGGCCTGGTCTGCAGTGATTTCGTTTTCGAATTCGATGTTGACCGATTCCGAATGGCCGATGAAGACCGGGACGCGTACGGCGGTGCAGGTCACCTTGATCTTCGTGTCGAGCATCTTCTTGGTTTCGGCCAGGACCTTCCACTCTTCCTTCGTGTAGCCGTCTTCCATGAAGCTATCGATGTGTGGAATGACGTTGAAGGCGATGCGCTTGGTGAACTTCTTCGCTTCGACGGGATCGGCGACAAACACGGCGCGGGTCTGGGTGAAGAGTTCGTCCATGCCTTCCTTGCCGGCGCCGGAAACGGACTGGTAGGTCGAGACGACGATACGCTTGATCTTGGCGAAATCATGCAGGGGCTTCAGCGCCACGACCAGCTGTGCGGTCGAGCAATTCGGGTTGGCGATGATGTTGCGCTTCCTGAAGTCTACGATGGCGTCCGGGTTCACTTCCGGGACGATCAGCGGAACGTCGGAATCGTAACGCCAGGCCGAGGAGTTGTCGATGACGACACAACCCTGAGCGCCGATCTTCGGCGACCACTTCTGCGAGATCGTGCCGCCGGCCGACATCAGGCAGATGTCGGTGTTGGAAAAATCGTAGTTGTCGAGGTTCGAAACCTTCAGGACCTTGTCACCGAAAGAGACTTCGGTCCCCTGGGAACGGGCTGACGCGAGCGCCACGACTTCCGATGCCGGAAAGCCACGTTCGGAAAGGATGTTCAGCATTTCGCGACCGACATTGCCGGTGGCGCCTACGACTGCAATCTTGAAACCCATGTCAATGCTCTCTTTCTGTCTCTCCGCGGATGGTGAGGGGGAAGTTCGCGACGGGTGCGCAACCTTCCTTGTCCCCGGCCGTGCCGGGGAGAGAGCGGTGGCCGAAGACGTCAGACGGTTTTCGTCGTCGTTTTGGCCTTGGTCGTGGATGCAAGAGAAAGGCATGCGCAGCCTGCAGCGGAAAGCTGCAGGAGTTGGAAGACCGCAAAGGGTTGCCCGAAAGCGTGCATGGACCGAATTCCTCTTCGCGGCGAGGCATTACAAGGTTTTCGGCGCGAGTCAAGCCGAGCACCGGCGGGCTTCGTCGAAAAGCGAATGCCGACCGGTTGAGTGGCCTTTTATCACCACGACACGGTCGCGCTTGTCTCGACATTTCCGGCGTGAAAAAACAGTCGCAATCACCGGAGCATATTGCATGAGCCTTGAAATTCGTGAGTTGAGATCTGGGGACCTTCCCGCCGTGACGGAAATCTACGCCGACGCCGTCACCCACGGGACGGCGAGCTATGAGTTCACACCGCCTACCCTCGACGAGATGTCATCGCGGCATCGCGACCTCACGGAGAAGGGGTATCCCTACCTGGCTGCGATCGATCCTCGCGGGCAATTGCTGGGATACGCCTATGCATCGGCGTTTCGCACCAGACCTGCCTATCGATGGCTTGTGGAGGATGCCATCTACATTCACCCCTCGGCCCGTGGGCGCGGCGTCGGGAAAACCTTGCTCGTGACACTGCTCGATCAATGCGAGGCCCTGGGTTTCCGGCAGATGGTCGCCGTGATCGGTGGCGCGAGCGAGGCGTCAATGGCCGTCCATCGCAGTTGTAGCTTCGAACTCGCTGGCACTTTGAGTGCAACGGGCTTCAAGCACGGTCTCTGGCTCGACACCGTCTTCATGCAAAAAGCATTGGGCGAGGGCAGTGCGACCATGCCGGACCTGTCTGCCTATCCGGGCACGATGCGTTGAGCGTCAGTCCAGTGCCTTGAGCGCCTTGTCGAAGACCTTCAGCACCTGGCGCAGATCATGGCCGCGCTTGAGAATTCGTCCGTCTGTGGCGATGACGGAGAATGCGCCCTGCTTGGCGGCGAGCTTCGGATTTTTCTCAATTCGGTAGAGCGGAAACTCGCCCGACCGCTTGAAGACGGAAAATACCGCCTTGTCCTTCAGGTGATCGATCGCGTAGTCGCGCCATTCGCCCTCTCCGACCATGAGGCCGTAGATCCAAAGAATGGCGTCGAGTTCACGGCGGTGGAAGGTGACGGGTAAGGGGTCGAGCGCCTGTCTATAGACACCGAGATCAACGACAGAAGCGGCCGTCGTGTCTGCCCCCTCGTCGTCGTGGCGCTGCCCCTCCGGCTGCTCTGTCGTCAATGCTCCACGGGCTCCGATTTATGACGGATAGGTAACAGTGTGCCTGACATGCCCGAAATTGCAAGCATGTCGGGTGTTGCGACGTCCGGCGTCGGGGTCGTTTCAGCGCCCCCTGCTGAGGAAGTGACGGAGCAGGAGTTCGCGAAGCCGCGCAGCGATCGGCGACAGGCGCTTACCGCTGAGGGTGATCAGGTGATAGGGCGTAACCTCGATGGGCGTGTCCAGTCGCAGCGTGGTCAGATCACCGACGGGGGTCTGCCGGCAGAGAAGATCCGAGACCTCGCGTGACATGGGTGCGATCGCGTTCGACGAGGCCAGCATCGCAATCATGACAAGCAGCGAGGTCGTATTGACGATGTTGCGCGGGATCGGCACGCCTTCTTCGATGAAGACATTCTCCACCGCCTGGCGCAAGGGCGTCCCTGGAGCCTGCATCACCCAGGGGAAATGCGTCATGTCGGATATATTCAGGCTGTCGACGTTCACCAGGGGATGTGTGCGATGGACGACGATCTCCATCTCCTCCATCGTTGCCCCTTCCACGTGAAACTGGCGTGCGTCGATGCCCGCAGGAATCCGTCCCAGCACGAAGTCGTACTGCCCAGACAGCAGGTCGCGGATCATTTCGCCACTGGGCGCCACATTGACGTGGATGTCGACCGTCGATGTCTCCGCCTTCAGGGCACGGATTGCAGGGACGACATGCCCGACAGCGCCTCCCGTGACCGCTCCTATCCTGACCTTGCCCGTCAGCCCCCGCTGGATTGCTTCGACTTCGCGCGCCGCTTCGCGCATTTCTTCCAGTACGTTCTGCGCGCGGCGAGCCAGCGCGCTGCCGACGGCGGTCGGCTCCATCCCCTTGGGTGTGCGAACGAAAATGGGCGACCCGACGTAGCGTTCGATCTCTCCCAGCATGCGGGAAGCCGCCGGTTGGGTCAGCGCAAGCTCCTGAGCGGCCAGACTCAATTGGCCCAGTTCGGCAATGGAGCGAATGAGATTGAGGTGCTTCGGTTGCAAGCGATGAACGTGAATCTCGGCCATAAATCACATATCAACCATGGTATGGAGAAAGTCAAAATAATCATTTGATCGGTATATCGGCCGCGATAAGACTCGCCACGGAGCTGGGGGGCTGCTGGGTCAGCCGTCCGTTCTTGTTTCAGCGAGTGCCAGGAGGAGCTTGGCCCCGCACGGTATGACCAGGGAGGTTACCATGAAGAAACTTGGAGCCATGATTGCGTCTTTCGCAATCGGCATCGCATCCTTTACGCCAATGTCCTTCGCACAGGACAAGGGCATGGTCGGCATTTCCATGCCGACGAAGACGTCTACCCGTTGGATCTCGGACGGCGAGACCATGGAAAAGCTGTTCTCGGAAGCCGGCTACACCCCGGACCTGCAGTTTGCTGACGACGACATCCCGAACCAGCTTGCCCAGATCGAAAACATGGTCACCAAGGGTGCCAAGGTTCTCGTGATCGGCGCCATTGACGGCACGACCCTGTCCGACATCCTGCAGAAGGCTGCAGACGCCGGCGTAAAGGTCATCGCTTATGACCGCCTGATCCGCGATTCCGGCAATGTCGACTACTACGCCACCTTCGACAACTTCCAGGTCGGCGTTCTCCAGGCAACCAGCCTCGTGGACGGCCTCAAGGCCAAGTTCCCGGACACCAAGCCATGGAACGTCGAACTCTTCGGCGGTTCGCCGGATGATAACAACGCCTTCTTCTTCTACGACGGCGCAATGTCGGTTCTCCAGCCCCTGATCGACAGCGGCGACATCGTCGTCAAGTCGGGCCAGATGGGTATGGACCAGGTCGGTACCCTGCGTTGGGACGGCACCGTTGCCCAGGCGCGCATGGAAAACCTGCTGTCCTCGACCTACACCGAAGACAAGCTGAACGGCGCTCTGTCTCCGTATGACGGTCTCTCGATCGGCATCCTTTCGGCTCTTAAGGGCGTAGGCTACGGTTCGGGCGACATGACCATGCCTGTGGTCACCGGTCAGGACGCCGAGCTTCCGTCGATCAAGTCGATGCTCGCAGACGAGCAGTACTCGACCGTGTTCAAGGACACGCGCGAACTCGCGAAGGTCGCCGTTTCGATGGTCGAAGCCATCATGGAAGGCAAGACCCCCGAGATCAACGACGACAAGACCTACAACAATGGCGTCAAGGTCGTTCCGTCCTACCTGCTGAAGCCCGTCGCGCTTGACAAGGCCAATGCCAAGGACGTTCTGGTCAATGCCGGCTACTACACGGCCGATCAGATCGACAACTGATCCCTCGGATCATGTCCGGGTCCGCGATTCGTCGCGGACCCATTTTCTATACGCATTGAGGGAGCTCGCGTCGTCGGCTAGATCTTTCAGGGATCGCTGAATGGGCGCCGGAATTCTGCACATGGACAACATCATTCTCGAGATGCGTGGCATCACGAAGACATTCCCCGGCGTCAAGGCGTTGGACAATGTCAGCTTCAAGGTGCGCGAGGGCGAGATCCACGCACTGGTCGGCGAAAACGGCGCCGGCAAATCCACGCTGATGAAGGTACTGAGCGGCGTCTATCCCGCTGGAACCTATGACGGCGACATCTTTTATGACGGGAAGGTCCGTCGTTTCGGCCGGATTTCCGACAGCGAGGAACTCGGCATCATCATCATTCACCAGGAACTGGCTCTCGTGCCGCTCCTGTCGATTGCCGAAAACATCTTCCTCGGCAACGAGATCGCCCAGAAGGGTGTGATCCACTGGCCCCAGACCTTTGCGCGGACGAAAGAGCTGCTGGCGAAGGTGGGGCTGAAAGACGCGCCCTCGACGCGCATCACGGATATCGGCGTCGGCAAGCAGCAGCTCGTCGAAATCGCCAAGGCCCTGTCGAAGAAGGTCAAGCTGCTGATCCTCGACGAGCCGACGGCCTCGTTGAACGAAACGGATTCCGACGCACTGCTGACGCTTCTGATGGAGTTCCGCAAGCAGGGGATGACCTCGATCATCATCTCCCACAAGCTCAACGAAATCCGTAAGGTTGCCGACCAGATCACCATCCTGCGCGATGGTGGCACGGTCGAAACGCTCGACTGTCACACCCAGGAGATCACGGAAGACCGGATCATCAAGGGCATGGTCGGCCGGGACATGGAAGACCGCTATCCGAAGCGCCAGCCGAAGATCGGCGATGTGCTGCTCGAGGTGAAGAACTGGAACGTATTCCACCAGAACCACCGCGATCGTCAGTTCCTCCACGATGTCGCGTTCAACGTTCGTGCTGGTGAAGTCGTGGGTATTGCGGGCCTGATGGGTGCCGGGCGCACCGAGACCGCGATGAGCATTTTCGGCAAGTCCTGGGGCCACAGGATTACCGGTGACGTTTCGATGCACGGCAAGCCGGTCGATGTCTCGACGATCCCCAAGGCGATCGATGCCGGCCTCGCCTATGTCACGGAAGACCGCAAGCATCTCGGTCTCGTGCTGCAGAACAACATCAAGGAAAACACCACGCTCGCCAATCTCAATGGTGTGTCAAACGGCACCATCATCGATGACCGCAAGGAAGCCAAGGTTGCTGCCGACTATCGACAGAAGCTGCGGATCCGGTCGCACTCGATCTACCAGGAGGCCGTGAACCTTTCCGGCGGCAACCAGCAGAAGGTCGTGCTGTCGAAGTGGCTGTTTACGAACCCTGAAATCCTCATTCTCGACGAGCCGACACGCGGCATCGACGTCGGAGCCAAATTCGAAATCTATACCATCATCAACCAGCTTGCCGCCGAAGGTAAGGGCATTCTGATGATCTCGTCGGAGATGCCCGAACTGCTAGGTACCTGCGATCGCATCTACGTCATGAACGAGGGACGCATCGTCGCGGAACTGTCCAAGGAAGAAGCAAGCCAAGAGACCATCATGCGTGCCATCATGCGCTCTGGGGAGAAACACTAATGGCCATCGACACAAGAACCGAAACCCCCAAGGTCTCCGTAGGCGACTACCTGCGCAACAACATCCGCGAATATGGACTGCTGCTCGCGCTCGTCGTCATCATGCTGCTGTTCCAGTTTTTGACCAACGGCGTTCTCTTCCGCCCGGTCAACATTACCAATCTGGTGCTGCAGAACTCGTTCATCGTCATCATGGCGCTGGGCATGTTGCTGATCATCGTGGCGGGACATATCGACCTTTCGGTCGGCTCGATCGTCGCCTTCATTGGCGGCATATCGGCGATCATGCTTGTTAAGTGGGGCTGGCATTTCGCGCTGGTCGTGCCGCTGTGTCTGCTGCTCGGCGGCGTGATGGGGGCTGCCCAGGGGTACTGGGTTGCGTATCAAAAGATCCCGTCCTTCATCGTGACGCTTGCGGGCATGCTCGTGTTCCGTGGTCTGACCTATGTGGTTCTGGGTGGACGCCCAATCGGTCCGTTCCCCAAGGAATTCACACTTCTGTCGACTGGCTTCATCCCGGATTTCCTGCCGCTGACAGACGTGGAGACCACTGGAATCGCCAACCATGTCGCGATCGTCGTGATCGTCCTTCTTGTGGCGCTGGCGATCTTCAACGGGATGAAGAACCGCCGGCTCAACGAAGAGCATGGCACCGAGAACGAACCCTTTGTTTTCTTTGCCGTTCAGATGGGTATCATCAGCGTCGTCGCGGTCTTCCTTGGCTATCAGCTGGCGACCTATCGCGGTCTGCCGAACGTGCTCGTCGTCATGGGCGTCCTGATCGCGCTCTATTCCTTCGTGACGACGCGGACCACCGTCGGTCGTCGCATTTATGCCCTTGGCGGCAACGAGAAGGCCGCGAAGCTCTCGGGCATCAACACCGAGCGGTTGACCTTCTATGCCTTCGTCAACATGGGCGTGCTTGCGGCCCTTGCTGGCATGATCATCGCGGCTCGCCTCAATTCGGCGACACCGAAGGCAGGCGTCGGCTTCGAACTCGACGTTATCGCGGCCTGCTTCATCGGCGGCGCCTCGGCGTCCGGCGGCGTCGGCAAGATCACCGGTGCTGTCATCGGCGCCTTCATCATGGGCGTCATGAACAACGGCATGTCGATCATGGGTATCGGCATCGACTACCAGCAGCTCATCAAGGGCCTCGTGCTTTTGGCTGCTGTCTTCTTCGACGTTTACAACAAGAACAAAGCAGTCTGAGGATAGGCTTATGTTTCTCTCGCAATTGAAGACTGGCGGCGTCATTTGCCGCCAGGGTGAGGCTGCGCGCCTCGTCCCCGGTTTCAACTCCACTTACGACCTCGCCAAAGCCGCGATCGCCGCCGGCACAACCGTCGCGACCCTGGTCGAAAAGCAGGGCGCGGGTGACAGCGTGGACCTCGTTGTGCTCGCGGCCGAGGGAAAGCTTGACTGCCCGGTTCGCCATCCCGATCCGGCGCATATGTACCTGACCGGTACGGGCCTCACCCACACGGGTTCGGCATCCGCCCGCGACAGCATGCATGCTGACACCGCCGGCATGAGCGATTCGATGAAGATGTTTCGCATGGGCATGGAAGGCGGCAAGCCGAAGCCCGGCGAAATCGGCGTTCAGCCCGAGTGGTTCTACAAGGGCAACGGCTTCAACGCTGTTGCGCCTGGCGAAGATCTCGTCTCGCCCTCCTTCGCCCTCGATGGTGGTGAAGAGCCTGAAATGGCGGGTTACTACATCATCGGAGACGACGGTACGGCCCATCGTCTCGGTTTCTCGGTGGCCAATGAATTCTCCGACCACGTGACCGAGAAGATCAACTACCTGTTCCTCGCCCATTCCAAGCTGCGCCCCGCATCCTTCGGACCCGAGCTCCGTGTCGGCGCCTTGCCCGATCACGTCGAAGGAACCTCGCGCATCATCCGCAGCGGTCAGACCGTCTGGGAGAAGCCTTTCCTATCCGGTGAGGCCAACATGTCCCACACGATCGCAAACCTGGAGTATCATCACTTCAAGTATGCGCTGTTCTGCCAGCCGGGAGATCTGCACGTGCACATGTATGGCACGGCGACCCTTTCCGTCGCTGACGGCTTCGTCACCCAGGAAGGTGACGTGTTCGAAATCGTGTCCCCGCAATTCGGTCTTCCGCTGCGCAATCGACTTGCAAAGGCCGCGGCAGAGACCGTCAAGGTGAAGATGCTCTGAGCGGATCGGTCAACCGACCCGCCCATTTCCCAGAGACAGGACGAAAACCATGAGCAAGTTCAAACCGGCGGCCTGGCCGCGCCAACTGAGATCCCAGCACTGGTATGGCGGGACATCCCGCGACACGATCTATCATCGTGGCTGGATGAAGAACCAGGGGCACCCGCACGACCTGTTCGACGGTCGCCCGGTCATCGGCATCCTGAATACATGGTCTGACCTCACACCCTGCAACGGGCACCTGCGGGAACTGGCCGAAAAGGTGAAGGCTGGCATATGGGAAGCCGGCGGCTTCCCGGTCGAGATCCCGGTTTTCTCGGCGTCGGAAAACACCTTCCGCCCGACGGCGATGATGTATCGCAACCTTGCGGCGCTCGCCGTCGAAGAAGCCATGCGCGGCCAGCCGATCGACGGTGCCGTTCTGCTCGTCGGCTGTGACAAGACTACCCCCTCGCTGGTCATGGCGGCCGCCTCCACCGACCTGCCGTCGATCGTCGTCACCGGCGGTCCGATGCTGAATGGCTATTTCCGTGGCGAGCGCGTCGGTTCCGGCACGCATCTCTGGAAGTTCTCCGAAGCCGTGAAGGCTGGTGAGATGACCCAGGAAGAGTTCCTCGAAGCCGAGGCCTCCATGTCCCGCTCAAGCGGTACCTGCAACACCATGGGCACAGCCTCGACCATGGCCTCGATGGTGGAAGCGCTCGGCATGGCCCTCTCGGGCAATGCCGCGATCCCGGCTGTCGACAGCCGCCGCAAGGTGATGGCGCAGCTTTCGGGTCGCCGCATCGTGCAGATGGTCAAGGACGACCTGAAACCTTCCGACATCATGACCAAGGAAGCGTTCGAAAACGCCATCCGAGTGAATGGTGCGATCGGGGGCTCGACCAACGCCGTCGTGCACCTGCTCGCCATGGCGGGCCGCGTCGGCATCGACCTGACCCTTGATGACTGGGATCGCCTCGGCCGCGACATCCCGACGATCGTCAACCTGATGCCGTCGGGTCAGTACCTGATGGAAGAGTTCTTCTATGCCGGCGGTCTGCCCGTCGTCATCAAGCGCCTCGGCGAAGCCGGAAAGTTGCACAAGGATGCGCTGACGGTTTCCGGGGAAAGTATCTGGGACGAGGTCAAGGATGTTCGCAACTGGAACGAGGACGTCATCCTGCCAGTCGAGAAGGCGCTCACCCAGCAGGGCGGTATCGTCGTTCTGCGGGGCAATCTCGCGCCGAAGGGCTGTGTCCTGAAGCCGTCGGCCGCTTCGGCTCACCTGATGAAGCACCGTGGCCGCGCCGTGGTCTTCGAAGACATTGACGACTACAAGGCGAAGATCGATGACGAGGCCCTCGATATCGACGAGACCTGCGTCATGGTCCTGAAGAATTGCGGTCCGCGTGGTTACCCCGGCATGGCCGAAGTCGGCAATATGGGCCTGCCGCCAAAGGTGCTGCGCAAGGGCATTACCGACATGGTGCGCATATCGGATGCCCGCATGTCCGGCACCGCCTATGGCACCGTTCTCCTGCACACCTCACCTGAGGCCGCCCGCGGCGGTCCGCTCGCGATCGTCAAGAATGGTGACTTCATCGAGCTGGATGTCGACGCCCGTCGCATTCACCTTGATATTTCGGAGGAAGAGATGCAGCGCCGTCTTGCAGACTGGCGCCCGTCGGTCGAGCCGCCGGCCAGCGGTTATGCGAAGCTCTTCCATGATCACGTCGAGGGTGCCGATACGGGTGCGGACTTCGATTTCCTGAAGGGCTGCCGCGGTTCGCCGGTCGGCAAGGACGCACACTGAGGACCTTGACGATGGCAGATCGTATTCCGCTCGCGCTTGTCGGTATCGGCAAGATCGCCCGCGACCAGCACATTCCGTCGATCGAAGGCGGTCAGGACTTCGTCGTTGCCGTTGGCGTCAGCCGTCACGGCAAGGTCGAGGGTGCCGAGAACTTCACCGACTTCGAAGCGTTTCTGGCCGCGCGCCCGGACATCAAGGTCGTGTCGCTTTGCACTCCGCCTGAAGTCCGATTCGACATGGCCAAGGCTGCTATCGCCGCCGGTCGCCATGTGCTGATGGAAAAGCCGCCTGCAACGACGCTTGGCGAAGCCGAGGCTCTGTCGGAGCTCGCGACCAAGGCTGGCGTCACCTTGTTTGCAACCTGGCACTCGCGTTTCGCGCTCGGTGTCGAGCCGGCTCGCCAGTGGCTTTCCGACAAGGTCATCCAATCGATCTCGATCGTCTGGAAGGAAGACGTGCGCCGTTGGCATCCCGGCCAGGCCTGGATCTGGGAACCGGGTGGCTTCGGCGTCTTCGATCCTGGTATCAACGCCTTGTCGATCCTGACGGAAATCGTCCCGGATCCCATCATGGTGCAGAGCTCGGTTCTCGAGTTTCCCGAAAACAAGAAGCAGCCGATTGCCGCTTCCATCGCCATGCGCACCGTCGAAGGCGCGCCTGTTACGGCGGAATTCGACTGGCGACAGGAAGGTCCGCAGACGTGGGATATCACAGTCCAGACGAATGCCGGCGAACTGCGTCTTTCAAAGGGCGGTTCGGAACTCTATATCGGGGGTGAAGAACAGGCGTCCGGCCCCGATCGTGAATATGCGGGGATCTACGAACGCTTCGCCCAACTCATCCGCTCCCGCCAGAGCGACACCGACTATCAGCCGCTGCGCATTGTGGCGGATTCCTTCCTCTGCGGAGAACGAAAAATCGTCGCTCCCTTCGAAGACTGACAAAAAAAGGACGCCCATCTCATGGCCTATACACCGACTGGAAAACACCTGATCGCCGGTAACTGGGTTGCCAGCACGGATACCTTTGCCTCGTCGCCTGCCACGGGCTCCTCACACACCTTCTCCAAGGGTACCCCTGCCCTGGTCGATCAGGCAGTCAAGGCTGCTGAAGAGGCATTTGAAACCTACGCCTATTCCACGCGCGAAGAGCGAGCCGCTTTCCTTGACGCGATCGCCGAAGAAATCGATGCGCGTGGCGATGCGATCACCGAGATCGGCTCTCAGGAAACCGGCCTCCCGGAAGCGCGCCTGATCGGCGAGCGCGGCCGCACCGTCGGGCAGCTTCGCCTGTTTGCCGCCCATATCCGCAAGGGTGACTATCTCGACCGTCGTCATGACGAGGCCCTGCCCGACCGCAAGCCGCTGCCGCGCCCGGACCTGAAGATGGTTCAGCGCCCGATCGGTCCGGTTGCTGTCTTTGGCGCTTCGAACTTCCCGCTCGCCTTCTCCACGGCCGGTGGCGATACGGCTGCTGCTCTCGCTGCAGGCTGCCCTGTCGTCGTCAAGGCGCATGACGCCCATCCTGGCACGGGCGAAATCGTCGCCGCGGCCATCGATGCTGCGATCAAGCGCACGGGTGTCCATCCGGGCGTCTTCTCGCTCGTGCATGGCGGCAGCCGCGACGTGGGTCAGGCCCTCGTCCAGCATCCGCTGATCAAGGCTGTCGGCTTCACCGGCTCGCTCGGCGGCGGTCGCGCGCTCTTCGATCTTTGTGCCCAGCGTCCGGAGCCCATCCCCTTCTTCGGCGAGCTTGGCTCGGTCAATCCGATGTTCATGTTGCCAAAGGCTGTCGCGACCCGTGGCGAAACCACCGCCAAGGGCTGGGTGGGTTCGCTCACCATGGGTGCCGGCCAGTTCTGCACCAATCCTGGTATCGTCGTCCTGCTCAAGGGCGCTGAGGCCGACAGGTTTGTCGAGACGGCAACGGAAGCCCTTTCGGCCGTCGGTCCCCAGACCATGCTGACGGATGGTATTGCCGATGCCTATCGCAAGGGTGCGACCACGATCGCAGGCACCGAGGGTGTCCGCTCGTTGGTCACCTCCACTTGCGACCTGCGCAACGCCACGCCTTACCTTTTCCAGACGACGGCGAAGGATTGGCTCGACAACCATGTGCTGGGCGAAGAGGTCTTCGGTCCGCTCGGCTTGATCGTCGTCGCCGATAGCGAGGACGAGATGGTCGCGATGGCGCGTAGCCTGTCGGGTCAGCTGACGGCTTCGATCCATCTTGCCGATGGTGACGAAGCGCTTGGAAAACGTCTGATGCCGATCCTGGAGCGCAAGGCCGGTCGCGTGCTCGCCAACGGTTTCCCAACCGGTGTCGAAGTGGCCGATTCCATGGTTCACGGCGGCCCCTACCCGGCCTCCACAAACTTTGGCGCCACCTCTGTCGGTACGCTGTCGATCCGTCGTTTCCTGCGGCCGGTCTGCTTCCAGGATATTCCGGCGGCCCTTCTGCCGACCGATCTCGCCTGAGGACATGCCGTGACCGCATCACCGTTTGCCGCGCTCGTCGATTGGGGCACCAGCAACCTGCGTATCTGGCTAGTCGACAGCCAGGGCGCGGTCATCGGTGAACGACAATCCGAAGAGGGTATGGGCAGCCTGGACAGGGCTGCCTACCCCGCCGTTCTCGAAGGTCACCTTTCTGCGCTCGGTGCATCATCCGATCTGCCGGTGGTCATCGCCGGCATGGCAGGCGCCCGCACAGGCTGGCGTGAAGCACCCTATGTTGAGATCCCGGCGCCTCTCGTGGGTCTTTTCCAGCATGCCGTCCAGCCGGAAGGCGCAAGCCGGCCGGTCTTCATCCTGCCTGGTGTCTGCCAGCGCAAAGGCGGTGCGTATGACGTGATGCGCGGTGAGGAAACCCAGCTTGCCGGCGCTCTGGAACAGGGTTTGGACAACGCTCTGTTCTGCCTTCCCGGAACTCATTCCAAGTGGGCTCTCGTCGAGAATGGTCAGGTTAGTCGCTTCTCGACGGTGATGACTGGCGAGTTGTTCAACCTGATTAGCCGGCAGTCGATCCTCCGGCTGTCCGTGCCCGAGCATGGTGACGCAGAAGCGGATCCGGAGATCTTCGAGGCGGCTGTCTCACAGGCGCTCGAACCCGGCTTCGGGCTGACATCCGTCCTCTTTTCAATCCGTGCCGAGGGCCTGCTCGCGGCGGATGCCAAGACCAATCCTGCGGCGCGTCTCTCGGGCCTCCTGATCGGCGCCGAGATCGCTGCCATCAGAGATGACCTCCTGCGCCACGGAAAGGCCTATCTCATCGGCACTGGCAAGCTTACCCGGCTTTATGCGCGTGCCCTCTCCAAGGCCGGCGGGGAAGCCGTCCTGCTGGATGGCGGGGTGCTTGTGCGCCGGGGACTGCTCGCATCCGCCCTTTCGCTCTTCGATCACGAATTCAAGGACTGAGCCCATGACCGCCTCCGTTGCCTGGCCCGCGCTTCGCCGCAATCTCGTTGCCATCCTGCGCGGCATCAAGCCGGAGGAAATCGAGGCCACGGTCGATGTCCTGATCGAAGCCGGTTTCGAGGCAATCGAGGTGCCGTTGAATTCACCGGAACCCTTCGTCTCCATCGAAAAAGCGCGCAAACGCGCTCCGGCGAATGTCCTGATTGGCGCAGGGACGGTTCTGGAGGTTGCCCAGGTTGACCGCCTGAACGATGTCGGCGGCAATCTCCTTGTCACCCCGAATGTCGAACCCGACGTGATCCGCCGCGCGGTATCGCATGGCATGGTCGCAATGCCCGGAGTTTTTACGCCGACCGAGGCCCTGCTCGCGGCGAAGTGCGGTGCTGCAGCACTCAAGTTCTTCCCGGCAAGCGTGCTCGGACCGAGCGGCATCGCGGCCATCAAGGCCATCCTGCCGCCACATCTTCCGCTGGGCGCTGTCGGCGGCGTCTCAGACGCAAACTTCGCGGACTATTGGAATGTCGGCGTCCGTGCCTTCGGACTTGGCTCCAGCCTCTACAAGCCGGGTGACGATGCGAGCATCATCGCTGAGCGCGCCTTAAAGTCCGTCCGCGCTTACGACGCACTTCTGGCCTGATCCATCCCGCCTGTTTTCACCTACCGTCTCGACACAACTACGGCGTGCTTCTAGCGCGCTCTTCTGGTCGGCTGTGACCGTCGTCACGCGTCGACACGGATAAATGTGCCGA
The DNA here is from genome assembly GCF_020889605.1 of Rhizobium sp. 'Codium 1'. Taxonomy (NCBI): domain Bacteria; kingdom Pseudomonadati; phylum Pseudomonadota; class Alphaproteobacteria; order Hyphomicrobiales; family Rhizobiaceae; genus Rhizobium; species Rhizobium sp. 'Codium 1'. The sequence continues at coordinate 359,987 of NZ_JAJGPW010000003.1, read as the reverse complement.
TGCCCAAATTTGAACATACCGCCGCCGTTTTTTGAGATAGTATATAACTAACTTGGTTGGCGCGATGCGCCAAACGGTCCGGTCTGGCGCATTGACCCCTTACCCCCAGCCCCCCAATGCTTCCGGGCCGGACCACACCAAGTTCCTGCTTCCATAAGATCAGAGTGTTTTTGCCGTCGACATCATCACGGTGGCACCGATGATTCGGGACGGATTGCCGGCTTTGTCGGCAGCCTGAAGCAGAATGGCGATCCCGTCGCTCTTGTCGTCGCCCATGGGGTTTGCGGGAAGCGTCAGTTCGAGCGATTTTCCGTACCACATCCCAACAGTCTGGACGTCGTTCACGCTGTGCCAGTAGTCCAGTCTCTTCCCGAAGTTTTCGCCCTTGAGCACCTCGACAGTCTGGTTTTGGCTGAAATACACCACCACGACATTTGCCTTGCCGGATCCCTGACCAATCGAGATTGACAATTGGTCGTCGTGGCGAGAGGCCGTCACGGGGACGACAAGGCCTCTACCGCTTGAATTCATCCGGTCCAGGCGACGATTGACCTCGGCAGCATCGGTGCCCTTCAGGTGATCGCGTCCATTCAGAACCGCCTGGGGGGTGTAGACCCCGTTGCGGCCGAAGGCCTTGGCATAGGCGTATTGCCTTGCGGTGTTTTCCTTAGTTGCCAGTGTGTCGGCCCAGCCCAAGTAGTTCCAGTAGTCGACGTGATAGGACAGAGCGACAACCTTGCCTTCCCGGACCAGCTGCTCGAAGGCGCGGTCAGCAGGGGGGCAGGAACGGCAACCCTGTGAGGTAAAGAGTTCTACGACACCTTTCGGCGTGGCAAATTCGTCAGCCATCGCAACAGTTGTTGAGAGGCCGATGAACGGTGCCAGACACAGTGCGGCAAGCCTTGCCCACGCCGTCCGTCTGCCTGTCCTCGTCTTTGCCTGCAACATGCCGATGCTATGCCTTTCCTGAACGTTGAACTGATACCCTCTCCGCCCTCGAGCGCAAAGTCACGAAGGGGTGAAATTCTTGTCAACGCTCCCAATCCAGCAGCAATGAAAAAAGCCGCCGGTTGCCCGGCGGCTTTTCATCTGGTGTACAGAAACTTATCAGGCAGCGAGATCGCGCAGAACGGTCTGCAGAATGCCACCATTGTTCATGTAGGTGACCTCATCGAGCGTGTCGATGCGGCAGAGCAGGGGTACGTCCTTTACGGTGCCGTCCGAGTAGGTGATCTTGGCGATCTTCTTCTCGCGCGGCTTGATCTCGCCTTCCAGACCCTCGATCGTGACGACTTCGTCACCCTTCAGGTTCAGCGAGGCCCAGGTGGTGCCTTCCTCGAAGGTGAAGGGCACGATGCCCATGCCGACGAGGTTCGAACGGTGGATACGCTCGAAGGACTGGGCAATCACGGCCTTGACGCCGAGCAGATTGGTACCCTTGGCGGCCCAGTCACGCGACGAACCATTGCCATATTCGACACCGGCGAAGATGACGAGCGGGACGCCCTCTTGCTTGTACATCATCGCTGCATCGTAAATCGACAGCTCTTCCTTGGACGGATAGTGGATGGTGTAGCCACCTTCCTTGCCGTTCGGGCCGAGCATGTGGTTGCGGATGCGGATGTTGGCAAACGTGCCGCGCATCATGACTTCATGGTTGCCACGGCGGGTGCCGTACTGGTTGAAGTCCGGTACCGCGACACCGTTTTCGGTCAGGTAGGCACCTGCCGGCGACGCTGCCTTGATCGAGCCGGCCGGAGAGATGTGGTCGGTGGTGATCTTGTCGCCGAACAACCCAAGCACGCGGGCGCCCTTGATGTTCTTCAGGCCCGAGCCGGTCTTGCCCATGCCCACGAAGTAGGGCGGGTTCTGCACATAGGTCGACTTGTCGTCCCATGCATAGGTCTGGCCAGCGGGAACCTGAACGGCCTGCCAGTTGGCGTCGCCCTTGAACACGTCGGCATACTTCGATTCGTAAAGTTCGCGGGTGACGTATTTCAGGATGAATTCCTGAATTTCGTGCGAGGTCGGCCAAATGTCCTTGAGGTAGACCGGGTTGCCGTTCTGGTCTTCGCCGAGCGGCTCGGTGGTCAGGTCCTTCTGGACGGTGCCGGCGAGCGCGTAGGCGACGACCAGCGGCGGGGAGGCCAGGTAGTTGGCCTGAACGTCCGGAGAGATACGACCTTCGAAGTTACGGTTGCCCGAGAGGACGCCGGCCGTGATCAGCCCCTTGTCGTTGATCGTCTTGGAGATCGGCGCCGGCAGAGGGCCGGAATTGCCGATGCAGGTCGTGCAGCCGAAACCGACCAGATTAAAGCCGAGTGCGTCGAGCGAGACCTGCAGGCCGGACTTGGCCAGGTATTCGCCCACGACCTGCGATCCCGGAGCGAGCGAGGTCTTGACCCACGGCTTGGACTTCAGGCCCTTGGCAACGGCGTTGCGGGCGAGAAGACCGGCCGCAATCAGCACGCTCGGATTCGAGGTGTTGGTGCAGGAGGTGATAGCGGCAATGGCAACGTCACCGTGACCAATGTCATAATCGGTGCCTTCGACCGCGTAACGATTGGTCAGCTGGCCCGGCTTCTTGTAGTCGGTTTCCAGCGCGGTTGCGAAGTTGGGTGCGATGGTTTCGAGCGGCAGGCGGCCTTCCGGACGCTTCGGGCCGGCCATGGACGGAACAACATCGCCGAGGTCGAGCTCAAGCGTGTCGGTGAAGACGAGGTCCGATCCATCGCTGTCGCGCCACATGCCCTGCGCCTTGGAGTAGGATTCGACCAGGGCGATGCGGTCCTTGGTGCGGCCCGACATGGTCAGATAGTTGATGGTCTCGCCATCAACCGGGAAGAAGCCGCAGGTCGCGCCATATTCCGGACCCATGTTGCCGATCGTTGCGCGGTCGGCGAGCGACATCGAGTCGAGGCCGGGGCCGAAGAATTCGACGAACTTCGAGACGACGCCCTTCTTGCGCAGCATCTGCACGACGGTCAGCACGAGGTCAGTCGCGGTCACGCCTTCCTTCACCTTACCGGTCAGCTTGAAGCCGATCACTTCAGGCAGCAGCATGGAGACGGGCTGGCCGAGCATGGCGGCTTCGGCTTCGATGCCGCCCACGCCCCAACCAAGTACGCCCAGACCGTTGATCATCGTGGTGTGGCTGTCCGTGCCGACGCAGGTATCCGGATAAGCCGTTGTTTCGCCGTCCTCATCCTTGGTCCAGACGGTCTGGCCGAGGTATTCCAGATTGACCTGGTGACAGATGCCGGTGCCCGGGGGAACGACGCGGAAGTTCTTGAAGGCCTGCTGGCCCCACTTCAGGAAGCGATAACGCTCGCCGTTGCGCTGGTACTCCAGTTCAACGTTGCGGGCAAAGGCCGTCGGCGTGCCGAATTCATCGACGATGACCGAGTGGTCGATGACGAGGTCGACGGGAACCAGCGGGTTGATCTTTTCCGGATCACCGCCGAGATTGACCATGGCATCGCGCATGGCGGCAAGGTCAACGACAGCGGGAACGCCAGTGAAGTCCTGCATCAGCACGCGGGCCGGACGGTAGGCGATTTCCGCTTCGGCCAGCCCCTTGTTGGTCAGCCATTCGGCGACGGCCTGGATGTCCTTCTTGGTGACCGAGCGGCCATCCTCGTTGCGGAGAAGGTTCTCCAGCAGGACTTTCATGGAGTAGGGGAGTTTCGACACACCCGTCAGGCCATTCGCTTCGGCCTTCGGGATGCTGTAGTAGACATAGTCCTTGCCGTCGACGGTCAGGACCGACCGGCAATTGAAACTGTCGAGAGATTTAGCCACGGATAGAAACCCCGCATATTCTGATAGCCAACACAATCGTGCGGACGCCTATGCACTTCATGCACATCAGGATGCGGGTACGACCATTTCCGCTGTCCGCACGTGAACATCGCTCCTCGCAATGTCCAAGTTCGGCACAAGGATGAACTTCACGCCGGCCGCTGGCGTGGTTGCAGGTCTTATAGATAATTTCTAAGAAAGGCGCCAGACCGACGAAGGACGAAAACGGATTTTTTTATGAGGCAGGCCTCATCCTGCCAGAAGGCGATCATGATCAGGCTCAATGCCGAAAATCTCTCAGCGCGCCGTGGCGACGATCTGATTTTCGTTAATGTTTCCTTTACCTTGGCTGAAGGCGAAGCACTCGTATTGACCGGGCGCAACGGCTCGGGAAAATCGACCTTATTGAGGGTTCTCGCCGGCCTTCTTCGTCCGGAAACAGGGCATGCGGTTTGTATCTCCGAAGACGATGGCGAAACCCGGCCGGCTGGGGAATTCAGCCACTACCTCGGACATCGCAACGGGATGAAGCGGGAACTGACGGTCGCCGAAAATCTGGCTTTCTGGAAATCCTTTCTCGGTGACCTGGGTGCAGGGCAAAGCCTCGAGGTCGAGGCGGCGGCCTCTGCCGTCGATCTCGCCGGGATCACACATCTCCCCTATGGCTACCTCTCCGCCGGCCAGCAGAGACGCTTCGCCATGGCGCGGCTTCTCGTCGCGCACCGACCGATCTGGATACTCGACGAGCCGACGGCGGCCCTCGATCGCCGTGCTGACACGATGTTCGAGGACCTGGTGCGGCGTCATCGTCAAGCGGGCGGAATCGTTATTGCCGCAACCCACCAGCCTCTTGGCATGGAGGGCGCCAAGAGCCTGGAAATGCTCGGATTCGACGGTGTCGAGGAGGAGTATTCCGCATGATGGCACTGTTCCTCAGAGACCTGAAGCTTTCCGTTCGCGCCGGTGGTGGCGCGCTGATCGGTGTGCTTTTCTTCACGACCGTCGTCGCTGTCATCCCATTCGGCGTCGGTCCGGATCTCAACCTTCTTTCCCGCATTGGTCCGGCCATTGTCTGGATCGGAGCGCTATTGTCAGCCCTGCTTGGTCTCGACCGGCTCTTCCAGGCCGAGAGGGACGACGGATCGCTCGATATCTTGCTCATGCAAGAGACACCGCTCGTCCTCACCGTGCTTGTCAAATGCCTGGCGCACTGGGTGGCGACGGGGCTGCCTCTTGTCATTGCCTCTCCGTTGCTCGGCCTCTTCATGAACATGGACGAGGTTGCTATCGGCGCCGTCATGCTCACCCTGCTGGTGGGGTCGCCTGCGATCACGTTCATCGGAGCAGCCGGTGCCGCCGTCGCTGTTGCCTTGCCCCGAGGCGGTCTGCTGGTGTCGATCCTCGTGCTCCCACTTACCGTGCCAGTGCTGATCTTCGGCGTCAGTGCGTCCTATGCGGCGGTCGAGGACCCGGCACCTTTCCTGCCGCCGTTCATGTTTCTGTCGGCGATTACGCTTCTCTTCGCCGTAATCGGCCCCGTGGGTGCGGCGGCGGCTTTGCGCAGCGCGGCAGACTGAGACATTTCGGCTTGACCAGGATCAATTGCAGGCGGGATTGAGACAGGCTAAAACGCATCATGACTGACAACAGCCTTGCCATTACCAAAATCGGCGACCTCGCCAATCCGACCCGATTCCTGGCGCTCGTGGCCTGGGTGCTGCCCTGGTTTGCCGGCATCACGGTACTGCTTTTTGCGGCTGGGCTTTATCTGGGTTTCGCGTCGGAGACTGACTACCAGCAGGGCGATACAGTCCGCATCATGTATGTGCACGTGCCGGCCGCCTGGCTCTCGATGATGTGCTACTCCGTGATGGCACTGTCGGCGATCGGCACGCTCGTGTGGCGCCATCCTCTCGCAGACGTCAGTCACAAGGCTGCTGCACCCCTCGGTGCGGCCTTCACGCTGATCGCGCTGATCACTGGCTCCCTGTGGGGAAAGCCGATGTGGGGCACCTGGTGGGTCTGGGATGCGCGCCTTACCTCCGTTTTCGTGCTTTTCCTGATGTATCTGGGACTGATCGCGCTGAACCGTGCAATGGACGACCCATCGAAGGCGGCCCGGCTCAGTTCGGTTCTCATCCTTGTCGGCTTCGTCAACATTCCGATCATCAAGTTCTCCGTCGACTGGTGGAACACGCTGCACCAGCCCGCGAGCGTCATGCGCCTTGATGGGCCGACCATTGATCCGGAATTCCTCTGGCCGTTGTTGATCATGGCGCTGGCCTTCACCTTCCTTTTCTTCACATTGCATCTGATGGCAATGCGCAACGAGATCTGGCGTCGTCGCGTTGGTACGCAGCGACGCTTGGCAGCGCGCCAGGCCGGTCGGGAGCATGCGGGATGAGCCACATTTTTTATGTTGTCGGTTCTTATGCGCTGACGGTTGGAATATGTCTGGCCCTGACCATCTGGATCTATCTCGACGGTCGCGCGCGTCAGGCAGAGTTGAAGACGCTCGAAGCACAGGGGATCCGGCGCCGTTCGGCATCGGCATCGTCTACGCAGGACAGGAACGCATGACCCAGCAATCCGGGAGGGACCCTGCCGCGCCAAGAGGCCGCGGGCGTTACCTGATCGCAGCCTTGCCGCTCCTGCTGTTCGCGGGCCTCGCGGCGATCTTCATGACCCAGCTTCAATCGGGCCGTGACGTGTCGGAAATTCCTTCGGCGCTGCTCGGAACCAAGGCGCCGGCTCTGCAGCTCGCAGGGCTCGACGGCTCGGAGCGTCCGGCCCTCACCTCGGCGGTGATCAGTGGCAAGCTTACGCTCGTCAATGTCTTTGCATCCTGGTGCGTGCCCTGTCGGCAGGAACATCCCATGCTGCTGGAACTTTCCAAGGATCCGCGGGTCAATGTCGTCGGTATCAACTACAAGGACCGCAACGACAATGCGCTGCGGTTCCTGGGCGAACTCGGCAACCCCTATGCGGCCATTGGCGTCGATCCGAACGGCAAGGCTGCGATCGACTGGGGTGTCTATGGCATCCCGGAAAGCTACCTCGTCGGGTCCGACGGAACGATCCTCTACAAGAAGGTCGGGCCGTTCGATCCTGAAAGTTTCGAGACGCAGCTGATGCCGGCGATCGAGAAGGCCTTGCAGCGTTCCTGATCGTCAGAGTGCAGCCTGCCACGTTTTCACGACCTCTATCGGCCAGACCAGCATTACGACATTCAAAGTCAGATTGTCGCGGATGACGAATGCCGTGACAGCCTCGAATGCGAGTGCGATCACGACTGTCAGCCAGATCGGTACGCGCGCCGCAAAGAAGAAGCCGGCGATCATGGCCACCATGTCCATCCCGGAATTCAGGATGCTATCTCCGCTATAGCCGACAGCCATGGTGGCGGTCCGATAGCGGTCGATCACGAGCGGTGAGTTTTCGAGGATTTCCCACGCAGCCTCGATGAGTGCTGCAAGAGCGAGTTTCGCCGCAATTGGCTTCTTGCGCATGATCAGCCATCCGAGGCCATAGAACAGGAAGCCATGGATGATGTGGGAGGGCGTATACCAATCAAACAGATGCTGTGAATTGCCGGGTGTATTCACGCCTGGCTCGAAGAGCTTCACATAGCCGCATTCGCAGATCCAGAGGCGGCCCATCAGATATTGCGAGACGACCTGAACCAGGATGACGAGAAACGTCACCGCCAGCCAGAAACGTGTCGTCGAGTTGTCGTTACTCTGGCTGGTCACGTCGTTCACTGCTCTTCCTTCTCTTCCAGCGAGTGCTTCATGATCAGCGGCATCTGGGCCAGCGTGAAGAGGATCGTGATGGGCATGGTGCCCCAGACCTTGAAATTCACCCAAACGTCAGCGGAGAAGTTGCGCCAGACAACCTCGTTCAGGACCGCGAGGAAGAGGAAAAAGATGCCCCAGCGGAGCGTCAGCTTTCTCCAGCCTTCGGCATCCAGCTGGAAGGCAGCATTAAAGACATATCCGAGTAGCGAGGTGCCGAAGGCCAAGCCGCCAAGCAGCGTAACGCCGAAGAGCGTGTTGACGATGGTCGGCTTCATCTTGATGAAGGTTTCGTCCTGCAACCAGATCGAGAGACCGCCAAAGACCATGACGACGATCCCCGATACGAAGGGCATGACCGGCAGGTGCTTGAAGACGATCTTGGAAATGATCAGCGAAAGTACCGTTGCGGCCATGAACAGCGCGGTGGCGATCAGAAGCGGGCCGCCGATCGCGGTCAGTGCCGGAAAGGTCTTGGCCAGCCACTCGCCGCGCAAGTTTCCGAAGAAGAAGATCAGCAGCGGGCCGAGTTCCAATGCCATCTTCAACAGCGGGTTCTGTCTTTCGGCCTTGGACGCGTGTGTATCGGTGGATGTGTCCGACATTGATGTCGTTCCCTAAAGTTTTCGGCGCTCAGCGCGCGATGCCGGCAATGGCGCTGGCGAAATCTTCCGCCTCGAAGGGCTCGAGATCGTCGATACCCTCGCCGACGCCGATGAAATAGACGGGCAGCTTATGCTTGGCGGCGATGGCGACGAGGATGCCGCCACGGGCCGTGCCGTCGAGCTTTGTCATGATCAGGCCGTTCACCCCCGCAATGTTGCGGAAGATCTCGACCTGCTGCAGGGCGTTCTGACCCGTGGTCGCGTCGAGCGTCTGAAGAACCGTATGCGGCGCATCGGGATCGAGCTTGCCGAGGACGCGGACGATCTTCTCGAGTTCCGCCATCAGTTCCGTCTTGTTCTGCAGGCGGCCGGCGGTATCGATGATCAGGACATCGGATTTCTCTGCTTTCGCTTTTTCGAAGGCCTCGTAGGCAAGGCCGGCTGCATCCGCGCCGAGCTTGGTGCCGATAAAGGTTGAGCCGGTACGGTCGGCCCAGATCTTCAGCTGCTCGATCGCCGCTGCACGGAAGGTATCGCCGGCGGCCAGCATGACCTTGAGGCCCGAGCCAGAAAGCTTGGCTGCAAGCTTGCCGATTGTCGTGGTCTTGCCGGTGCCGTTGACGCCGACAACAAGGATGACATGCGGCTTGTGGCTGAGATCGAGGGCGAGCGGCTTAGCCACCGGCTTCAGAACCTTGACGATCTCTGCCGCCATGATCCTGGTGACGTCTTCGCCGGTCACATCTTTGCCGTAGCGCTCGGAGGCGAGGGTATCAGTGACGCGCAGCGCCGTTTCGACCCCGAGGTCGGCCTGGATCAACAGATCTTCCAGTTCCTCTAGCGTCTCGTCGTCAAGCTTGCGTTTGGTGAAGAGGGCGGTGATCTGGCCTGTGAGCTGCGAGGAGGTGCGAAACAGGCCGGCCTTGAGGCGCTGGAACCAGCTCAGCTTTTCAGAAGGGGCGGGGGCTTCCGGCTCGGCGGCCCCCAACTCGGCCGCCGCAAAACCCTTGGGCAGCACCGGAACGGCTGGTTCCGGACCATCGGCAGATGCGGCCGTGACACTGTCGCTTACGTCTGTGTCTTGCATAGTCTGGGGCTGCTGATCGCTGTCAGCCGGGACTTCTTCCTTCGTCTCGGCCTGAAGCAGCTCAAGCGGCTCCAGGGACAGATCTTCTTCTGAGAAGTCGTCGGAAGGACCCGCTGCAGTCTCCACTTCCGCCGAAATGACCGGATCCTCGGCGAGGGGCAGGTCTTCGTGGCGGTCTTTCGGTTCGCTTTCGGCGCCGATCGCAGCCTTTTCTTCCGCCGTCAGACGGGTCGGCGCATCTGCCGCCTTGTCCTTGCCGAAAGTGAAGACTTTTTTGATGAAGCCGAGGGCCATACTCACTCTATCCGTCTGTCAGGCTGCGGCGTTTGCCGCTGCCGCTGAAATCGTCAGATGACGGCCCGTATGGCCGCCGATCGAAACCTCGACGAAGCTGCCGGGTTTCATGCCGGGCGTCGCAACGAGGGTGAAGTCTTCCGTATGCGCCATTTCGTTGCGCTCGACCAGCAGCTTCTGGCGGGTGCCGACGCGCGAGGCGAGATGCATGGCCTGCAGTCGGTTGGCAATGCTGCGCAGTTCGGCAGCGCGCGTCTTGACCAGTGCCCGGTCGAGTTGCGGCATGCGGGCTGCCGGTGTGCCCGGGCGCGGGCTGTAAGGGAAGACATGCAGATGGGCGATGCCGATTTCCTCGGCGAGGCGGGCGGAATTTGCGGCCATCTCCGCCGTTTCGGTCGGGAATCCAGCGATCATGTCAGCGCCGAAGGCGAAGCCCGGGCGCAGGCGCCGGACCTGCTCGGCAAAAGCGATCGCATCGGTGCGGGAATGCCGGCGCTTCATGCGTTTCAGGATCATGTCGTCACCATGCTGCAGCGACAGATGCAGATGCGGCATGAAACGGGGCTCATCGGCAATCAGATCAAACAGATGGCCGTCTGCCTCTATGCTGTCGATCGAAGAGAGGCGCAGGCGCAGGATTTCGGGCACCTGTTTGAGCAGTGTCTTGGCAAGAAGGCCAAGCGTCGGCATACCCGGCAAATCCGCTCCGTAGCTGGTGGCGTCCACCCCGGTCAGCACGACTTCGCGATACCCGTTCTCAATCAGCTTGCGCGCCTGCTCGACGACGGCGCCCATTGGTACGGAGCGCGAATTTCCACGGCCAAAGGGGATGATGCAGAAGGTGCAGCGATGGTCGCAGCCGTTCTGCACCTGCAGGAAGCCGCGTATATGGCCGTCGATATGGGCGACCATCTGCGGTGCGGTCTCCGTCACGCTCATGATGTCGTTGACGGCAATCTTCTCTTCCGCCGAGATGCCGAAATCCGGCAGGCGACGGTAATATTCGGCCTGGAGCTTTTCCTCATTGCCGAGGACAGCGTCGACCTCGGGCATGGCCGCGAAGTTTTGTGCTTCCGTCTGAGCCGCACAGCCGGTGACGATGATGCGGGCTTCCGGGTTCTCCCGGCGCGCCCGACGGATCGCCTGACGCGCCTGACGCACGGCTTCCGACGTCACGGCACAGGTGTTGACGAGGATGGCATTGTCGAGGCCAGCTTTGGCAGACTCCGCCTTCATGACTTCGGACTCATAGGTGTTCAGGCGACAGCCGAAGGTGATGACCTCGACAGAACCCTTTTGCTCAGGAGTCACGGGGTGGCAGCCTCTGCGTCGGCGCTTGTATCTCGCTGCCAGCTACCGGTGGCCGGATCAACCATGCCCGACCACTCCCATTCAGCGGGACCGGTCATGACGACCTTGTCGTCTGCACGCCAGTCGATGGTGAGCGTACCGCGGCCCGGGCTGGACGCGACCGTGATCGTCACCTTGCGGTCGGTGCGGCCGGTGCGGGCCGCGGATACGCCGGCGGCGCAGGCGGCTGAGCCGCAGGCGAGCGTCAGGCCGGCGCCGCGCTCCCAGGTGCGCGTCACCATCGTTGTCTTCGAGGTAACCTGGGCAAGCGTGATATTGGCCTTTTCCGGGAAGATCGGATGGTTTTCGAGAAGCGGTCCGAAGCGTTCCAGGTCATAGGTCATCGGATCGCGATCGACCCAGAAGACGGCATGCGGATTGCCCATCGACATGGCCGAGGGCGAATGCAGGATCGGCGCGTCGATCGGGCCGATCTGCAGCTCGATGCGGCTGGTGTCGTGGAATTCTTCCGAGAGCGGGATCTTGTCCCAGGCAAAGACGGGCTTGCCCATGTCGACGGAGATCGTCCCGTCCTGATGCTCGACTGCGTTCAGGATGCCCGCGATGGTCTGGAAGGTGAAGCTTTTGCGGCCGGTCTCGCTGGCGAGTGCCTGCACAACGCAACGGGTACCGTTGCCGCAAGCCTGGGCCTTCGAGCCGTCGCAGTTCAGGATGTCGATATAGGCGTCGGTTCCGTCGACCTTCGGATCGTGGATCGCCATGATCTGGTCGAAGGCCGTCGATGAATCTGCAGCAAGCGCGATTGCAGCAGTCGGGGTCACCCGATCGGTCCGGCCGCGCATGTCGACGACCAGGATCTTGTTGCCAAGCCCGTTCATAACAGCGAATTCGACCCGATCCGACATCGTCACTCCATACAGGTGTATTTTCAGCCTATATGGCGGAAATGAAGCCGAATTACCAGTGGAGCGGCTCAAACCGGCGTTCTATGGTCAACGCCATTGCTCAGTCGTCCTTAGCCATTCGCGGGTTCGCTGTTCGGGGTTCGCATGCAGAGTTATGTCCGTTACGACGGCTGCGCTGTCTGCTCCGGCTTGGAAAACGCCCTGGAGCCGGTCGGGACGAAGCCCACCGATCGCAATCAGGGGCAGGGGGGCGATCTGTCCTTTCCAGGATGTGATGCGTTCAAGTCCCTGCGGTGCCCAGGGCATCTTCTTCAGGATCGTCGGATAGACCGGGCCGAGAGCGATGTAATTGGGCTCGGCGTCGAGGGCGGCATTCAGCTCTCCCTCGTCATGGGTTGAGAGACCGAGCCTCAGACCCGCGCCCCTGATCGCGCGGAGATCCGCCGACATCAGATCCTCCTGGCCGAGATGGACGAAGTCGCAGGCCTCATCAATGGCGATCTGCCAGAAGTCGTTGATAATCAACTGGCAGCCGTGATCGGCGCAGCATTGCCGGGCGCGGCGAATGTGCTGGCGAAGGGTGGCATCATCGACATCCTTCATGCGCAGTTGCACCAGCCTGACGCCCAGCGGCACGAGCCGCTCGATCCAGTCGGCGCTGTCGACGATCAGGTAAAAGGGATCGAGCTTCATGCGAAGACGCCCTTTCCGATTACAGGTGTAGAGGGAACCGCCATGTCGCGGGGTTCGAGCATGCCAGCCTCACGGGCCATATGCCCCGCCTCGATTGCGCGCGCAAACGCCTCTGCCATTGCGGCCGGATCGCCAGCACTGGCGACGGCGGTGTTGAGCAGGACGGCGTCATAGCCGAGCTCCATGACAACAGTGGCATGGGAGGGACGGCCGATGCCGGCATCGACGATCAGGGGTACATCTGGAAACTCCGCGCGCATGGACTTCAGCGCGGGCAGGTTTTGCGGACCCATGGCGCTGCCGATCGGGGCGCACCAGGGCATCAGGACCCGGCAGCCGGCAGCAAGAAGTCTCTCGCCGACCACCAGATCGTCGGTGGTGTAGGGGAAAACCTCGAAGCCCTCGGCGTTCAGGATTTTTGCCGCTTCGACCAGTTCGAAAACATTCGGCTGCAATGTGTCGTGATTGCCAATGACCTCGAGCTTGATCCAGTTTGTGCCAAAGACCTCCCGCGCCATCTTGGCCGTCAGCACTGCTTCCCGGGCGCTGTGGCAGCCGGCCGTGTTGGGCAGGACATGAACGCCGAGATCGCGGATCAGCTGGAAAAAGGCGCCGCCCGCCTTGCCGCCCGCAGTTTCCCGGCGGAGTGAGACCGTGACGATTTCGGTCTTCGACCGCCGCACGGCCTCCGCCAGGATCGCAGGCGAAGGGTAGCGGGCCGTACCCAGCAGAAGACGCGAGGAGACAGTCTTGCCATAGAGTTCGAGTGCCATGTCAGCCTCCCTGCATAGGCGAGAGGACCTCGATCCGGTCGCCTTCCTTCAAGGGATGGGCGGCTCTCTCCTCGCGGTGCACCAGGTCGCCATTAACGGCGGTTGCGAGCCACTCGCCTTCGTAGTCGAGCTTTGCGAGCAGATCGGCGAGGTTGCCCGCATCGAGCTCCTGGGTTTCTCCGTTGACGGTGAGCTTCATGCTGACCTCCTCTCGGGCGCTTCGATGGTCGTGAGCCTGTCTGCCGCCTGACGCGCCAGTGCCGGCGCGAGCAGAAAGCCGTGGCGGTGCATGCCGGCGACTGCCATGCCTTCGGAGGTTTCGATGAGGCGGGGCACATTGTCTTGGAAAGCCGGGCGGATGCCGGTGCCGGTTTCGATGATCCGCGCTTCGGCGAAGGCCGGGTGAAGGGCATAGGCGGCGTTCAGAAGCTCCATCATCGAACGCGCGGTGATCGGCCCGTCATTCGCCGTCTCGATCATGGTCGCGCCCAGCATGAAGCGCCCGTTGCCGCGCGGCACGATGTAGAGAGGGTGGCGGGGATGTAGAAGTCGCACGGGACGGGAGAGGGTGATATCGGCCGTCTCCAGATAGAGCATCTCGCCGCGCACGCCGCGCAATCCTTCGATCTCGCCGATCGCCTGTGGTCCGCGGCAGTCGATGACCGTCGCATAGTCTCCTGCATCACCTGCCTCCTCCCCGAAGCGGAAGGAGGCTCCCGCCCCCCGTGCCGCGTCGTAGAGACCCCGCAATGCCTTGCGCGGATCGAGATGGGCCTCCTCGGCGAAGAAGAGGCCGGTGCCGAAACGACCTGCCAGATCGGGCTCAAGTTCTGCGATTTCCTTCTCGCCCACCCAGCGATGCCCCCGTGTACGGCTTGCAAAGCGCTTGAGGTCAGCATGATCGCGGGCATTGGCGAGAACAAGCGTGCCGCGTCGCTGCACGAGACCGGGGGCGGCTTCGTCCCACCAGTCGGCGGCGCAGAGGCCGAGAGTGAGCACGATCTCTTCTGCCGCCTCCCGCTCGCAATAGGGGGCGAGCATGCCACCCGCCCAATGGGAGGCGCCAAGCCCGATATCGGCCCGGCGTTCCACGACCTCGACGGCTACATCCTTCCGGGCCAGTTCGAGAGCCGTGGCGAGCCCGGCAACGCCCGCCCCTTTCACGAGGATCGTCATGACCGCTCTCCGGTGTCGAGTGCCTTGATCTCGTCCGCCGTCATGTAGAGATCGCCGCCGGAACGGTATTTTTCTGCCATGGCGGTCAGGCCCTCCTTCTGGGCCTCGGCGCGGATGTCATGCGAGATCCGCATGGAGCAGAATTTGGGGCCGCACATCGAGCAGAAATGCGCGACCTTGTGCGCCTCCTTCGGCAGGGTCTCGTCATGCATGGAGCGCGCCGTCTCCGGGTCGAGCGACAGGTTGAACTGGTCTTCCCAGCGGAATTCGAAGCGGGCGCGTGACAGGGCATCGTCGCGCAACTGCGCGGCCGGATGCCCCTTGGCGAGATCGGCGGCATGGGCTGCGATCTTGTAGGTGATGACGCCGGTCTTCACGTCGTCGCGGTCGGGCAGGCCGAGATGCTCCTTCGGCGTGACGTAGCAGAGCATGGCCGTGCCGAACCATCCAATCATCGCCGCCCCGATCCCCGAGGTGATGTGATCGTAACCGGGCGCAATGTCCGTGGTGAGTGGTCCGAGCGTATAGAAGGGGGCCTCGCCGCAGGTCTTCAGCTGCTTGTCCATGTTCTCCTTGATCTTGTGCATGGGAACATGGCCGGGTCCCTCGATCATCACCTGGCAGTCTTTTGCCCAAGCGATCTGCGTCAGTTCACCCAACGTTTCGAGCTCGGCAAACTGGGCTGCATCATTGGCATCGGCAATCGAGCCGGGCCTCAACCCATCGCCCAGCGAGAAGGAGACATCGTAAGCGCGGCAGATGTCGCAGATCTCCTCGAAATGCTCGTAGAGGAAGCTCTCCTTGTGGTGATGCAGGCACCACTTGGCCATGATCGAACCACCGCGCGAGACGATGCCGGTGACGCGGTTGACGGTCAGCGGGATGTAATGCAGCCGCACCCCGGCATGGATGGTGAAATAGTCGACGCCCTGTTCGGCCTGCTCGATCAGCGTGTCGCGATAGACCTCCCAGGTCAGATCCTCGGCGATGCCTCCGACCTTTTCCAGCGCCTGGTAGAGCGGCACCGTCCCGATCGGCACGGGCGAATTGCGGATGATCCAGTCGCGGATGTTGTGAATGTTGCGTCCGGTCGAGAGATCCATGACCGTGTCTGCACCCCAGCGGATCGCCCAGACCATCTTCTCAACCTCTTCGGCCATGGAAGAGGTGACGGCCGAATTGCCGATATTGGCGTTGATCTTCACCAGGAAGTTCCGGCCAATGATCATTGGCTCGAGTTCGGGATGGTTGATGTTGGCCGGAATGATCGCCCGGCCCGAGGCAATTTCCTGGCGGACGAATTCCGGCGTCACGTGATCGGGGATCGCGGCGCCGAAGCTCTCGCCATCGCGCACAAGCGCTTCCTTTGCGGCCTTGCGGCCGAGGTTTTCGCGGATCGCTACAAATTCCATCTCAGGTGTGATGATGCCCGCCCGGGCATAGGCGAGTTGGGTCACAGCCTTGCCGTCCCGTGCGCGGAACGGGGGATGATTCACGGGAAACACCGGGGTCATCTTCTCGGCCGAGACGAAGCCGTTGTCTTCCGGCTTCAGCGCCCGGCCTTCATAGCGTTCGACATCGCCGCGCACCTCAGCCCAGGCCGTCCTGTGGCGGGGCAAACCCTGGTCTATGGTGATGACTGCCTGCGGAATGGTGTAGGGGCCTGAGGAATCGTAAACGGCAACAGGTGGCTCGCCGGATGTCGGGTGCAGCGTGATCTGGCGCATGGGCACCCGGATGTCCGGATGGATCTCTCCGGGCAGAAAGATTTTTGTCGAGGCGGGAAGCGGCCCGGTGGTGACGTCGGGTCTGTCGAAATGCGGGGCAATGTTCATCGTGGAGCTCCAAGTGTTCAGGTTGGAGACCCAGTCATGTCAGCCGGAATGATGGAAAGACGCCACGGGATTCGGAGTGCCGAATCGTCGTTTAGCAGCGCTTGCACCGTCCCTACGCCAGTATGAACTGGATCAGGTTCAACGGGTCACCGCGCTGCCATTTCGGCGTAGCGATATCTCAGCCCCTTGTCGGGACACCCCTGGTGAATGCGAGAAGTGTGGTCAAAAGTGCGTCCCGTGTCAACGTGGGATGCGACGCTCAGGCGCTGGCGCGCGGAACCTCGAACTGCTGGCCCGGACGCAAACCCCTGAAACGGTCCGTGCCAATCCCGGCGGCCGTCATGGCGGCCGCAAGTGCCTTCGGCGGGTCGTCTATTCCCTCGTTAGTCAGCTGGAAGGTGCCGAAATGATGTCCGATGCCGAAGGTGGCGCCGCTCAAGCCGAAGCCTGCAATTGCTTCCTGCGGATTCTGGTGCTGCGCCTTCATGAACCAGCGTGGCTCGTAAGCGCCGATCGGCATGATGGCCAGTCGGATGTCGCCATGCTTCTCGCGGAGGTCGCGATAATGCGTGCCGTCGGCATAACCAGTGTCGCCAATGTGGTAGATCTTGCCGCCTGACGTTTCGATGACGAAGGCGGCCCATAGCGCCATGCGCCGGTCGCCCATACCGCGGGCCGACCAGTGGTGGCATGGCTCGCAATGGATGGTTATGCCATTGCCCATATCCAACCGGTCGCCCCAGTCCGTCACGCTGGCATCGATCTGAGCAATGTCATCGCGGATAATCCGGTCGTTGCCAAGCGGGGTCACAATCCTTGGCTTGTCGCGTTCGACGAGGCGCTTCAGCGTCGCGATGTCCAGATGGTCGTAGTGATTGTGCGTTACGATGACAATATCGATGGTCGGCAGATCGTCGAAGGCGACGCCCGGCGGATTGGCGCGTCTCGGCCCGGCGAAGGAGACGGGGCTAGCGCGCTCCGACCAGACGGGATCCGTCAGGATGTTGAGGCCTGCAGTCTGTATCAGCAGCGTCGCATGGCCGACCATGGTCACCACGAGCCGTTCGCCATCCACGCGCTGCTCCGGCTTCGTCGTGACGAAGTCGGCAGCCATCACGGGCTTGGGCCATTCGATCTTGCCTCCACCGAATTGCCAGCGCAGCAGATCTGTAAACCCGCGCGGTTCCTCTCCACCCGGATTGAAGAAGATCTTGCCATCGAAATGATCCGAGACCGGGCCGCTGTAATAGCGGTTGCCCGCCTGCGCCTCACGCATGCCGAGGCCTCCTAATGTGGCGGCGACGAGCCCGAAGCCCGACCATTTGAGAAAGTTGCGTCTGTTCATGGCTCACTCATATGTGGTTTCGTCAATTCCACGACAAGATGCATGCTGCAGATCGCTGAAGGGAGGCAATGCCCCGGGAAATCGCTACTTGGCTTGACTTCGTGGTGGTTTTCCTGTTTATCCGCCGCAATCTGCGAAGAGACGAGAACTCTGAGCCGCCGACCGGGACCCGAAAAGGTATAAAGAGATCCCGGAGGTCAACACCCGACAGCGCGTTGCGCCCTCGGGTGGTTTTTGGCTTTGCGTCTTGTTTTCCGCGTGGAGAAGACCGAGGTTTGGGTTCCCCCGAACCATGCAAGGAAGAGCCGATGTTTGAAAACCTCCAGGACCGTCTTGGATCCATTCTGAATGGACTGACCGGCCGTGGCGCATTGTCCGAGGCGGATGTCTCGGCTGCTCTGCGCGAGGTTCGTCGTGCCCTTCTCGAGGCCGACGTTGCCCTCGAAGTGGTCCGCTCATTCACGGAAAAGGTGCGTGAAAAGGCCGTCGGCGCGACCGTCTTGAAGTCGATCAAGCCCGGCCAGATGGTCGTCAAGATCGTCCATGACGAGCTTGTCGACATGCTCGGCACCGAAGGTGTTTCAATCGACCTCAATGCGGCTGCTCCCGTCGTCATCATGATGGTCGGTCTGCAGGGTTCGGGCAAGACGACCACCACGGGCAAGATTGCCAAGCGCCTCACGGATCGCGACAAGAAGAAGGTCCTGATGGCCTCGCTCGACACGCGTCGGCCGGCCGCCCAGGAACAGCTTCGCCAGCTCGGTGCGCAGACCGGTATCGATACACTGCCAGTTATCGCCGGCCAGTCGCCGACGGATATTGCCAGCCGCGCTGTTCAGGCCGCCAAGCTCGGTGGCCATGACATCGTCATTCTCGATACCGCCGGCCGCACGCATATCGACGAGCCGCTGATGATGGAGATGGCCGAGATCAAGGCCCGCTCCAAGCCCCATGAAATCCTTCTCGTCGCCGACTCTCTGACCGGACAGGACGCGGTCAATCTCGCGCGCAATTTCGACGAACGCGTGGGCATCACCGGCCTTGTTCTGACCCGCATGGACGGCGACGGGCGTGGTGGTGCAGCCCTTTCGATGCGGGCCGTCACCGGCAAGCCGATCAAGCTGATCGGTGTCGGCGAAAAGATGTCGGAACTCGAAGAGTTCCATCCGCGCCGCATCGCCGACCGCATCCTCGGCATGGGTGACATCGTTTCGCTGGTTGAAAAGGCTGCTGAGAACATCGATGCGGACAAAGCCCGCGCCATGGCCGAGAAGATGGCCAAGGGCAAGTTCGACCTCAATGACCTTGCCGAACAGATCAAGCAGATGCAGGCCATGGGCGGCATGGGTGGCATCATGGGCATGATGCCCGGCATGGCCGGCATGAAGGATAAGATTTCTGCGGCCGGCCTCGACGACAAGGTCTTCAAGCGCCAGCTCGCCATCATCTCATCGATGACCAAGGCCGAGCGTGCCAATCCCGACGTGCTGAAGCACTCTCGCAAGAAGCGCATCGCAGCGGGTTCCGGCACCGATGCCTCCGATATCAACAAGTTGCTCAAGATGCATCGCCAGATGGCCGACATGATGAAAGCCATGGGCGGCAAGAAGGGCGGCGGCATGATGAAGCAGATGATGGGCGGTCTCGCTTCCAAGATGGGGCTGGGCGGCGGCATGGGCATGCCTGACCTGTCGAGCATGGATCCGAAGCAGCTCGAGGCGCTTGCCAAGCAGGCGGAAGCCGCCGGCATGAAGCCGGGTGGCTTGCCGGATCTCGGCGCCGGTGGTCTGCCCGGCCTTGGCGGACCGAAGCTCCCTGGCCTCGGTGGCGGCGGCTTTCCCGGCCTTCCCGGCCTGCCGAAGAAGAAGTGAGGAGCGCGCCCATGATCGATCGGTCCGTCAAGGAAAAGCTCTCTGATTACCGCCAGTCGATCGATAATATCGATGCCGCGCTGGTGCACATGCTGGCTGAGCGGTTCCGCTGCACCAAGGCCGTCGGCGTGCTGAAGGCCACCCACGATTTGCCGCCGGCAGACCCGGCGCGTGAAGAATACCAGATCGAACGCCTGCGCCGCCTGGCACAGGATGCCAATCTGGATCCGGATTTCGCCGAGAAGTTCTTGAACTTCATCATCAAGGAAGTCATCCGGCATCATGAAGCCATTGCCGCCGAACATGGCGGTGCAACCGAAAAGACCGTCTGACGGCGGCCTCAACAAGAAAATCAGGCATGCCCCGGCAGCCTGGATCGAAAACCCAAGGAGTTAATCACATGTCCCTCAAGATTCGTCTCGCCCGCGGTGGTTCCAAGAAGCGCCCGTACTACCAGATCGTCGTCGCCGATGCCCGCGCACCGCGCGACGGCCGTTTCCTCGACCGCGTCGGTTCCTGGAACCCGATGCTCGGCAAGGACAATGAAAAGCGCGTCGAGCTGAACGTCGATGCGATCAAGGCATGGGTTGCCAAGGGCGCCCAGCCGACCGACCGCGTCCTGCGCTTCATGGCGGAAGCCGGTATTGCCGAGCGCGCTGTTCGCAGCAACCCGGACAAGGCAAAGCCGGGCAAGAAGGCCCAGGAACGCACTGCCGAGCGGGCTCAGAAGGCCGCTGACGCAGCCGCTGCTGCTGCCGAAGGTTCCGCAGAATAATCCGGCTCCAGTCGATACCGGCGGGCGGTGGGTCATCCCACCGCCCGTTTTGCGTTTTCTTTCCGGTCACTTCCGCCTAAAAGGAATGTCGAACCGATGCATCTGCAGGACCGTTCCACCCCATGAGCACGCTTGAAAACCCGATACTGATGGCCGTGATCGGCGCCGCCCAGGGGCTCCGGGGGGAAGTGCGGGTCAAGACATTCACCGAGGATCCGCTGGGCCTTGGTGACTATGGTTTCCTCCATGCGGCCGACGGGCGCAAATTCGAGATCCTCGAAATCCGCGACGGCAAAACCGTCGCCATCGTGCGCTTCCGTGGGGTCAATGATCGCAACGCTGCAGAGGCCCTGAACGGGACAGAGCTTTTCGTTGATCGCGATGCCCTGCCGGACGATGATCTGGAGGACGACGAGTTCTATTATACGGATCTCGAGGGGCTCGAAGTCTATGACGCCGAGAATAATCACTACGGCGCCGTGACGGCTGTCTATGATTTTGGTGCTGGCGACCTCCTGGAGCTGAAAGGGCCTGGCAAGAGGCCCGTGCTCATTCCGTTTTCCGAAGCGGCCGTCCTGGAAATCGATCTCGAGGGCGGACGGCTGCTCGTTGACCCGATTGCAGCCGGACTCAAGGATGACGGCGAAGAAAAGCCTTATGGCAATGCCGGCGGCAAGCCGCGTCCCAACAACGGGCGTTGAGTGGCCATGCCCTTCAAGGCCTCCATTCTGACGCT
Organism: Rhizobium sp. 'Codium 1'; assembly: GCF_020889605.1. Classification (NCBI taxonomy): domain Bacteria; kingdom Pseudomonadati; phylum Pseudomonadota; class Alphaproteobacteria; order Hyphomicrobiales; family Rhizobiaceae; genus Rhizobium; species Rhizobium sp. 'Codium 1'. The sequence continues at coordinate 338,986 of NZ_JAJGPW010000003.1, read as the reverse complement.
CTACCCGGACATGTTTCCGGGCCATCTTGGCCTGGCGCTGGCGGGGCGCGCACTTGAACGGGGCGACTGGCAGATCGAGGCGCTGCAGATCCGGGATTTCGCCGAGGACAAGCATCGCAGCGTCGACGATACGCCGTCTGGCGGCGGGGCAGGAATGGTGCTCCGTCCAGATGTGCTCGCCCGGGCCATTGATTCCATAGCCGACGATGGAAGGCCGCGGCTGTTGATGAGCCCGCGTGGCCGACCGCTGACCCAGGACCGGGTCCGTGCGCTGGCCGCAGGCGAAGGCGTGGTCATCGTTTGCGGTCGCTTCGAAGGTGTCGATCAGCGGGTGATTGATGCGCGCCAGCTCGAAGAGGTTTCCATCGGTGACTATATCTTGTCCGGCGGCGAGCCGGCAGCACTGACGCTGCTGGATGCCGTGGTGCGGATCTTGCCGGGGGTTATGGGCAACCAGCTCTCCGGCGTGCATGAAAGCTTCGAAGGCGGGCTGCTCGAACATCCGCAATATACCCGCCCGCAGATTTTCGAGGGCCGGGAAATTCCTGAGGTCCTCACCTCCGGCAATCATGCCGTGATCGAGAAATGGCGGCATGATCAGGCTGTCGCCCTGACCTGCGAGCGACGCCCCGATCTGTTGCCGGCTCAGCCAGTGAAGAAGTAATAGGCGGCCAGCCCGAGCCCGGCGGCAACTACCAGCCAGCGCAGCAGATTCTGCGGCACCTTCCTGGCCATGGCGACACCCGCATAACCACCGGCGGCCACGGCCGGAATCATGATCGCCGCATGAAGCCAGGAGAGCGCGCCGGCGCTGGCGAAAACGACGATCGCGACGGCAGCGATCACGATCGACAGAAAATTCTTCAACGCGTTCAGTCGATGATAATCGCCGCCGCTCGCCAGGCCCAGAGATGCGAGCATCATGATGCCCATGCCGGCGCCGAAGAAGCCACCGTAGAAGGACGTAATTCCCTGCAAGGCGAGCCCAAGCGGGCTTGCCGGATGGCTCTCGCCCTTTGTCTTCGGTCGCAGTTTGGGGCCGGCGGCGAATATGGCGGTGGCACCGAGCAGCAGCCAGGGCACCATGGAGCGAAAGGCCGGATTGGACAGCGAGATGAGGAAGAGAGAGCCGCCGATGGCACCCACCGCCGAGACAAGGCCAAGCACGATCGCGCTGCGCTTCATCTCGCTCAATTCCTTGCGATAGGCGAGCGTTGAGGTGACATAGCCCGGGAACTGGGTGACGGAGGAGGTTGCATTGGCACTGATCGGGGGCAGGCCAGCAAGCGTCAGGGCCCCGAAGGTCAAGAAGGTGCCGCCGCCGGCGATCGCGTTCACCGCTCCCGAGAGAAAGCCGGATGCGAAGAGCAGTACAATCATGGCGACGGTCATCCGATGCTCCTCCTGATAGATCGAGGCGAAGTCTTAAGTGCAGATATCCGACGCAGCAAGGCGTCCAGGGGCCTCATCAGGCGCGAATTTTGTCACTCATGGGGTGACAAGCCAGCCATCTTGGTGTAATGGCCCCCTCGGAAATGGGCGTTACGCCCGTCTGCCAAAACAAAGAACTGCGCAATCGCTCCGACCCATCAGGGTCAATATCCTGCGGCATGGACCTAGGGATCCTTGTTGAGCGCTCTGGCTGTTTCAGAAGAAACCGAGGTTAGACATGAACATCATTCAGCAGCTGGAAGCCGAACAGGCCGCCAAGATCGAAGCCAAGCGCAAGCTCCCGGAATTTTCGCCCGGCGACACGGTCCGCGTGAACGTGACCGTCAAGGAAGGCAACCGTACCCGCGTGCAGGCCTATGAAGGCGTTTGCATCGCTCGTTCGGGCGCCGGCATCAACGAGAGCTTCACCGTCCGCAAGATCTCCTACGGCGAAGGCGTCGAGCGCGTATTCCCGATCTACTCGCCGCTCGTCGAAGGCGTCGAAATCGTTCGCCGCGGTAAGGTCCGTCGCGCCAAGCTCTACTACCTGCGCGATCGTCGCGGCAAGTCGGCTCGTATCGTCGAGAACACCGGCACCCGCGCTCGCAAGCTGAACGACGCCGAGCGCGCCGCCGTTGCCGAGGAAAAGGCACGTCTGGAAGCCGAGAAGGTCGCAGCAGCACAGGCACTGGCCGCCGAAAAGGCCGCAGCTGAAGCCGCTGAAAAGGCTGCCGCCGCTGAAGCCGCTGCCGCTGCAGAAGCTTCTGCCGAATAAGCAGTCGCTAAAGACATTGATGAAAGGCTCCGGTTTCGGAGCCTTTTTTCGTTTGTGGAGCCTCGATCCAGCCCGTCGATCCGGCGATCAGAGGCTGACGCTGATTGCGCCGCCGGCCACGATCAGGCAGGCGAGCAGCCTGCGGACCGTCAGCGGCTCGCCCAGGAGGAATGCTCCGATCAGCACGGCGAAGACGACGCTCGTCTCGCGCACCGCAGTGACAAGCCCTGCAGGAGCATAGGCGTAGGCCACCACCACGAGCCCATAGGCCAGCATGGCCACCACTCCGCCGGCGGCAGCCTTCCAGGTGAGCGGAGACCTCAAGTCGATCACCAAGCCCTTCCGTGTCACAGTGAAGGCAATCGTGATCATGATGCCGAAGAGGAAAAGCACCCATATCGCATAGGCAACGGGTTGTTCGACGAGTTTGACCCCACGCGAGTCGACCGTCGAATAACAGGCGATGATCAGGCCCGTTGTCAGCGCGAAGAGAATGGAGGAGGTGGCGGCACGGGTCCTGCCGAGCGACAGGCTCATGATGCCGGTGGCGATCAGAACGACGCCCAGCGTCTGCCAGGGACCCAGCACCTCGCTGAAGAAGAGGAAACCGCCGAGGGTTACCAGAAGCGGAACAGTGCCCCTGACGATCGGATAGACCTGCCCGAGCTCACCTTGGCGATAAGCTGCCACCAGAAACAGGCTATAGCCTACCTGCAGGCACGCCGAGAGCAGGATATAGGGCCAAGCGGCCGATCCCGGCATGGGCAGGATGAAGAGGATGGGCAGGCAGATAATGCTTCCCGCGAGGCTCATCACCGTGATCGACCACAGGCGATCCGCGCCGGTTCGAAGAAAAGCGTTCCAGCTTGCATGAAGAATTGCCGCGATGAGCGCCAGGACGACGGCAACAGTGCTCACGGCCGCGGCCTGCGGGCGGAAAACTCGAATTCGGTGATGTTCATGGGAAACCCGCGGGCGACATGTGACAGTTTTATGACGCCGCGACGATAACGCCTTCGAATGCCATTGCAACGCCCAGACAAAAAGAAACCGCCCGCTTTGAAGCGGGCGGCAGGTCTCACATCAAGCCTTGGAACGGCTCTTACCGCCAGTCGCGGATATCGACGAAATGGCCAGCGATTGCGGCGGCGGCGGCCATGGCCGGCGAGACGAGATGCGTGCGGCCCTTGAAGCCCTGGCGGCCCTCAAAATTGCGGTTCGAGGTCGAGGCGCAGCGCTCGCCCGGCTTCAGGCGGTCGTCGTTCATGGCGAGGCACATGGAGCAACCCGGCTCGCGCCAGTCGAAGCCGGCGGCCTTGAAGATCTTGTCGAGGCCTTCGGCTTCCGCCTGTTCCTTGACGAGACCGGAGCCCGGTACGATCATGGCCGATACGGTCGAGGCGACGGTCTTGCCTTCGACGACCTTGGCCACTTCGCGCAGGTCTTCGATACGGCCATTGGTGCAGGAGCCAATGAAGACGCGATCTACCGCGATATCGGTGATCTTGGTGCCCGGCTTCAGGCCCATGTAGTCCAGGGCGCGCCACTTGGAGGTGCGCTTGTTCTCATCCTGGATTTCATCCGGGTTCGGGACCGCGCCCTGGACCGAGATCACGTCCTCCGGCGAGGAACCCCAGGAGACGATCGGCGGCAACTTGGCGGCATCGAGCACGACAACGCGGTCGAAATGCGCGCCTTCGTCGGACTTCAGCGTCTTCCAATAGGCCAGGGCTTGCTCGAGGGCTTCACCCTTCGGCGCGCGGGGCTTGTCCTTGATGTATTCGAAGGTCTTCTCGTCCGGGGCGATCAGGCCGGCGCGGGCGCCGCCTTCGATCGTCATGTTGCAGACGGTCATGCGGCCTTCCATCGACAGGGCCTCAATGGCTTCGCCGGCGAATTCGATAACGTGGCCGGTGCCGCCAGCAGTGCCGATCTCGCCGATGATCGCGAGGATGATGTCCTTTGCGGTCACGCCTTCGGGCAACTTCCCGTCGACGCGCACCAGCATGTTCTTCGCCTTCTTCTGGATCAGCGTCTGGGTCGCGAGCACATGCTCGACCTCAGACGTGCCGATGCCGTGCGCCAATGCCCCGAATGCACCATGCGTCGAGGTGTGGCTGTCACCGCAGACGATTGTCATGCCCGGCAGAGTGAAGCCCTGTTCCGGACCGACGATGTGGACAATGCCCTGGCGCTTGTCGGAGGCCGAGTAATATTCAACACCAAACTCGGCTGCATTGGTGGCGAGCGCCTCGACCTGAATGCGGCTTTCCTCGTTCTTGATGCCGAGGTGCCTGTCCGGCGAGGTCGGCACATTGTGGTCGACCACGGCCAAGGTCTTCTGCGGGGCGCGGACCTTGCGGCCTGCCATGCGCAAGCCTTCGAAGGCCTGCGGCGACGTCACTTCGTGAACGAGGTGACGGTCGATATAGAGAAGACAGGTACCATCTTCCTGGCGATCGACAACGTGGTCGTCCCAGATCTTGTCGTAAAGGGTGCGAGGTGCGCTCATGGCTATGTTCCGTCCAGACTGAGGAAAGGATTTTGGAGTGTTCAGGATGCATCGGCGCCGCTCCTGCGGCGCGAGGCGCTCAGCCGCGAAGGCTCGCGAGTGCCCCTTGAACGCGCGCGAAGAACCGTGCCGGCAGACGCTTGTGGTCCTGCAGCACGATGAACTGGTTCGCGAGGCATCCGAATTTCGATCCCATGAGCGGCGTCATACCAGTTTTCATGAATGTCGGCAATTGGTTCGAGAGCCTTGTGACACGCGGCTGTCATGAAGCTTTCGCGCAAGCATGATTGATCTTCGTCCGTATCGCACCCCTTGGAGCCGTCGCCATGAACGAAGAGATCCACCGCATCAAGACCGAGCTTCTCGACAGTTTCGACGAGGAGCTGGAGCAGCAGCTGGACGAGGATCGGCTCGACCAGCTCGTCGCCGACGGCATGTCGGAACCCATGATCGACCGGAAGATCTATTTCCGCGAACTGTTTCGTCTCCAGCATGAGCTGGTCCGTCTGCAGGACTGGGTTCAATACAAGAAGCTGAAAATGGTCGTGCTGTTCGAAGGACGAGACTCCGCTGGCAAGGGCGGTGCGATCAAGCGCGTTACCCAGAGACTCAACCCGCGTGTCTGCCGGGTCGTGGCTCTGCCGGCGCCCACCGAGCGTGAGCGCAGCCAATGGTACTTCCAGCGCTATGTCCAGCACCTGCCCACAGCGGGCGAAATGGTCCTGTTCGATCGTTCCTGGTACAATCGGGCCGGTGTCGAGCGGGTCATGGGTTTTTGCGGACCCGACGAGCTGGAGGAATTCTTCCGCTCAGTACCGGAATTCGAGCGCATGCTGGTGCGTTCCGGCATCGTCCTGGTCAAATACTGGTTCTCGATCACGGACGAGGAACAGGAGTTTCGTTTCCGCATGCGCATCAACGATCCTCTGAAGCAGTGGAAGCTCTCGCCGATGGATCTGGAGAGCCGGGTCCACTGGGAAGACTACACCCGTGCCAAGGAAGAAATGCTGGAACGCACGCATATTCCCGAGGCACCCTGGTGGGTGGTGCAGGCGGTCGACAAGAAGAAGGCGCGGCTCAACATGATCGCCCATCTCCTGTCACAGGTGCCCTACGAACATGTGCCGAAAGAGGCGGTCCAGCTGCCGGCGCGTGTGCGAAACGATGACTATATCCGCCAGCCTGTGCCGCTGGAGATGTATGTGCCGGAACAGTATTGAACTCGTGTCAGCTACGGGTGCGCGTGCGCATCCGCTTCTCGAAGCCTCGCAAGAGAATCGACAATCCGATGGTCAGAACCAGATAGACATAGGCCACGATCGAGTAGGTCTCGAAAAAGCGGAAAGACCCCGAGGCATAGACCTTGCCCATCTGGGTGATGTCGGCGACGCCGAGCACGGAGACCAGCGAGGAGTCCTTCACCATGGCGACGAAATCGTTCGAGAGTGGCGGAAAGATGACGCGGATCGCCTGCGGGAAGACCACGAGCCGGAAGCGTTGGCTCCTGCTGAGGCCCAGCGCCTTGGCCGCCTCGATCTGCCCCTTGTCGATCGACTGTATGCCGGCACGGAAGATTTCCGCAATGAAAGCGGAATAGCCGATCGTCAGCGCTATGATGGTGCGCCACATCAGCGATACATCGCGCACGACCATGGGGTCGGTGAGGCCAGCCGATATGAGCGGGGTTGTGAGAATATTGTATAGCGCGACGAAGGCCGGGGCGCCCACGAAGGCGATGTAGAACAGGAGAACCAGGATCGGGATGCCGCGGACCACTTCCACATAGAAGCGGGCGATCTGGCGCAGGATAACACTATCGGACATGCCGAGAAGCGCAATCAGCAGGCCCAGCGCCGTTGCCAGGGCGAAACCGACCAGTGTGACAAAGATTGTCACCCAGAGGCCCTTGGACACGGTGTTGAACACCTGTGAATAGATGTCGCTGACAAAAATGACAGCAGCCAGGGAAAGCGCCAGAATCAGGAAGGCGACCAGCCACCAGGGCCGGTCGCCCTTCTCATCACCCTGGGGAAGGGTCTGAAATGCCATCAGTCTCCCGCCTTCAGGTCGCAGGGACGGATCTGGGTCATTCGCCCATTTTGTAGTCGAGGAACCACTTCTTGTTGAGTGCGTCCAGCGTGCCGTCGGCCTTCATCGCCCCGATCGCGGCATTGACCGGCGCCACCAGGTCGGAGCCCTTCGGGAAGATGAAGCCGAAGTCTTCCGAACCCAGCGGGCCGCCGATCAGTTTCAGGCCGCCATCCGAGGCGTCGACATAGCCCTTCCCGGCGGTGCCGTCCGTCAGCACGACGTCAACGTCGCCGGTCTTGAGGGCTTGCACCGTTGCGCCGAAGGTTTCGAACAACTTGATGCGTGGGTTCTGTTCGTTGCCGTCGAGGATCTCGTAGACGGCCGTATAAAACGGCGTCGTACCCGGCTGGGCGCCGACCAGCCCTTCCTGGAACTCACCGAAGCTCTTGCCATCGGTGAAACGGCTCTCGTCGCCGCGCACCAGCATGAATTGCTCCGAGCGCATATAGGGATCTGAGAAGTCTACCTTCTCCTTGCGGTCGTCCTTGATGGTGATCCCGGTCATGCCGATCTGGTACTGGTCATCAGAGACGGCCTGGATCATCGCGTCCCAGGAGGTGTTCTGGTATTCGACCTTGAAATTCAAACGCTTGGCGATCTCGTTCATCGCGTCATATTCCCAACCGATCTGCTGGCCCGTCTTCGGATCGACGAACTGCAGTGGCGGATAGGCATTCTCAGTCACGACCACAACCGCCTTGCCGGCGAGATCCGGCAGATCGCTGGCGTGGGTGGAAATAGGCAGCAGGGCGAGGGTGGACAGACCGGCAAGGACAGCGCGGCGGAACAGCATGGAAATCTCCCGAATTGTGGCAGGGCAGACTGTCACATCTTGTTCCGTGCTGGCAAGGACCGCCGGCCGCGCGTCAAGGCGCATCCGCAATTTTCATTACAGCAGAGGCTGGTCAGGCGCTTGTCTGGACCGCATCCGAGGTCGGATGCGGCCCATGCAGTCATGTCACACGTGAATCAGAAGCTGGCGGTCATCGGATCCGGACCAATGCGTGCACCTGCATCGTCCAGCGCGTTCAATATTTTCATGTCTTCTGCCGAAATCTTGAAATCGAAAACGTTGAAATTTTCGACGATGCGCGACGGCGTGACTGATTTCGGAATGACCACGAGGCCATTGTCGATGTGCCAGCGGATGATCACCTGGGCCGGCGTCCGGCCGAGCCTGCTCGCCATTTCTGCAATCACGGGATGCCCAAGCAGCTTGCCCTGCCCCAAGGGGCTCCACGACTGCGTCACGATCTTGTGTTTCTCGTGAAAGGCCCGCGTTTCGCGTTGCTGGAAGTCCGGGTGCAGTTCGATCTGGTTGATGACCGGGACAACGCCCGTTTCGGCGACGATCCTTTCGATATGCTCGGGACAAAAGTTCGACACGCCCATGGACTTCGCGCGCCCTTCCTCCTGCAGCTTGACGAAGGCCTTCCAGGTGTCGACGAAGAGTTCGCGATGCGCCGACGGCCAATGGATGAGATAGAGATCGACGTAGTCGGTTCCCAACCGCTTCAGGCTCGCATCAAAGGCCCTCAGGGTCTGGTCATAGCCCTGCTCGGTGTTCCAGAGCTTCGTCGTCAGGAAAATGTCCGAGCGCGCCGTGCCGGATTGGCGGATTCCTTCGCCGACACCTTCCTCGTTCTCGTATACGGCGGCTGTGTCAATATGGCGGTAACCTGCGTCGAGAGCAGCCTTGACGGCCGGTGCCGCCTCGTCGTTCGGGGTCTGCCAAACGCCGAGGCCCACCTGGGGAATGCGAGCGCCGTCGTTCAAAGCGATTTGAGTTTGATCAGTCATTTTTCGATATACTCCGGATCGGGAAAGGTAGGGGCGCGGTGCGCGAAATCGATGATGGGGACGAAGTAGCGCATGGAGCGCTGATCGCTTTTTGGTATGTAGGCCGGCTGCAGGATGATGAAAGAGGAACCATTCTCAAAATCCCTGAAAGCGTCGTCAGAGAACCTGAAGCACGGTCTTCCGTCCGAGATGTGGCAAGAGACGGCGCATGTCGCGGGGGCTGATCGCCACGCAGCCTTCTGTCGGGCTATAACCCGGTCTTGCGATGTGAAAGAAGATTGCCGAACCGCATCCACGCTTTCGCTGGCGCAGGTTCCAGTCGAGGACGATGCAGATGTCATAGAGCTCGTCTTCGCGCTGAAGCTTTTCATGGCTCGGCGTGAAGGGAGACCGAACGGGGCGATTGTAGTTCGCGTCGCTGACGGCGTCGCACCAGAGCATGTTCGGCTGGGTCCGGCGCATGGGAAGCCGCGTGGCAGGCCATAGGCCGCTGTCACCCCGTCGATAGGCAGAGAGTATAGGCATCACGGAAATCGGCGTTGCTCCGTCGCCCTCCCTTTTGCGGCTCGTGCGTCCACTACGTCCCAAGGCGGCGGCAAGTGTCAGTGGTCCCGCTTGCAGGATAGCTCGCCTCTGGTCGCGCGGGGCTGGCCGAACGATCAGTCGAGCGAGAGTACTGGAGGACTTTGGGCGCGCTTTTGGCCTCTTGGTCACGACTTTTTGCCTTGTTCGTGAATATTGTTGTATTCTTGGCCCTTAAAGAGCTGCGAGTAAGGCTTACATGCGGTGCAAGAGGGCAGCAAGGCCCCACCGATTGACCATTCTGGAAGGATGACGGATGACGACGCGGACCATTCTGCTGGTGGATGATGACGATGATCTGAGGCAGATCCTGGTCGAGCAGCTCTCGCTCTACGAGGAGTTTTCGATCCTTCAGGAAAGCAACGCTACCCGTGCCATGCAGACTGCAAAGTCGGCTCAGGTCGATCTCATGATCATGGACGTTGGCCTGCCGGACATGGATGGTCGTGAGGCCGTCAAGCTCCTGCGCAAAGGTGGGTTCAAGTCTCCAGTCATCATGCTGACCGGGCATGACACGGATTCCGATACGATTCTCGGTCTCGAAGCCGGCGCAAACGACTATGTGACGAAGCCGTTCCGCTTTGCCGTCCTGCTCGCCCGTATTCGTGCGCAGTTGCGTCAGTTCGAGCAGAGCGAAGACGCAACGTTCGGTGTCGGTCCCTATCTTTTCAAGCCGAGTCAGAAGCTGCTGACCACCGAGGACGGTAAGAAGATTCGGCTCACCGAAAAGGAATCGGCGATCATCCGCTATCTCTACCGTGCCGGTCAGAAGGTCGTTACGCGTGACGTCCTGCTCGAAGAAGTGTGGGGCTACAATTCCGGTGTCACCACTCATACGCTGGAAACGCATGTCTATCGCCTGCGCCAGAAGATCGAACGCGATCCGTCGAATGCAGAAATTCTGGTGACGGAAAACGGCGGATACAAGATCGTTCCCTGACCGTTCCAGCCCCCTTACGAGACCGGGGATGAGGATGACCAGCGGGTCGTCACTCACCCCGTTTTGCGTTATGGCTTTCAGTCTGTGGGCTCATCAACAGCCCATGCGCAGCAGGGGAAACACGCAATGGCACTGAGCGATGATATCGAGCTACTGGCTGCCTTGCCGTTGTTCTCAGGCCTCGACAATGACCAGCTCAGGCTCATTGCATTCGGTGCGGAGCATCGGCAGGTTGCTGCTGGGCAAGCGCTCTTCCGCGAAAAGGCGCCAGCCGAATGTGCCTATGTGGTCGCGCGCGGCGAGATCGAGCTTTATGTGATCGGACGGGATGGCAAGCCGCATCTGGAGACGCGCGTCGGACCCGGCGTCATGCTGTCGGAGCTCGCGCTCGTGACAATGGTCGAGCGAAAATATACGGCCGTCGCAGCGGTGGATGTCGATGTCATCCGCATCACGCGCGCGTTGTTTCATCGATTGCTCGAGGAATACCCGCAAATGGCGCGTCAGGTCGAAGGCCGCATCAAGCAGTCACTGGCTTCCCTGATCGAGGGCGCAGGCGCGCTGGCTCCCCGCTTCAGCTAGGCAGATATTTTCCATTGCAGGCTATGGGGCTTTGAAGCGGGCAGTCACCGGCACGTGGTCGGAAGGTTGTGTCCAGCCTCTGGCTTCCTTCAACACGGCAATGTCCTGCAAGAGCGGAGCCAGATCGTTCGAGGACCAGATGTGATCGAGGCGCCGGCCCCGGTCGGCAGCCGCCCAGTCCTTCGCGCGGTAGCTCCACCATGTGTAGAGCTTTTCCGTCTCAGGCACGTGCTGGCGCATGAGATCCACCCACCTGCCCTGCTGCATGACGTCCAGCAACCCTTCGGTCTCGACTGGCGTATGGCTGATGATCTTGAGCATCTGCTTGTGAGACCAGACGTCATGCTCGAGCGGCGCGATGTTGAGATCGCCGACGAGGATCGAGCCGGTATCTGGTTCCGCCTCTGCCGAAAGGGTCTTCATTTCCTCGATGAAATCCAGCTTGTGTCCGAATTTCGGGTTCACGTCACGGTTTGGCTCGTCACCGCCGGCGGGAACGTAGAAATTGTGCAGGCGGATCCGTCGTCCGGCCCATTCGAAGATCGCCGAGATGTGGCGGCTGTCTCCAACGCCGCAATAGTCCCGGCGGTGGTCTTCCGTCAGCGGCAGTTTCGAGCAGATCGCCACCCCGTGGTAACCCTTCTGGCCGTGAATGACGATGTTGGAATAGCCGAGGGCCGCGATCTCGGCGGCCGGGAATTGGTCATTCTGGCACTTGATCTCCTGCAGACACAGGATGTCCGGGTTCTCCTGCCGAAGAAAATCCTGAACGATCGGCAGGCGCAGGCGTACCGAATTGATGTTCCAGGTGGTGATCGAGAGTGTCATTGCGGCTGCCTTGCGAATACTCCCGCGTGTTTAGGCGATTTCGCGACGCATGAACAGAAAAAGGCGGCAACACCTCTCCGGTCCGCCGCCTTCTCCACAATTCGAACCGACTTTTTCAGCCGCCGCGCTTCTGGCCATGCACTTCGGCGTAGGGGATCTCGAAGACACTCGGATCGAACTGGACGCCATTCTGGACGTTGAAGATCATCACCGAGGTGTCCTTCTTCTGGACATCGGTGATCGTCCACTGGCGAAGCTCGAAGCTCTTCGGGTCAAACATCAGCGTGATGGTCGAATCGCCGAAAATGGTGCGGTCGCCGAGCACGATCGTGGTGAGGTCGGCTTCCTGCTTCACATCGCGAACCATCTGATTGCCGAGATCGATGCGCTCGGAGAGCAAGAGGCTGAGCGGCGTCTTGTTGAGCGGGTAGAGATCCCAGGTCTTGAGCTTCGTGTTTCCGATGACAACGTTCTTGCCATCCGAGATCACGCGCATCGGAGACGGCTTCTCATAGTTGAAGCGCAGCTTGCCGGGACGCTCGATGAAGAACTTGCCTCCTGTCTGTTCGCCGCGTGGGCCAAACTGGACGAATTCGCCCATCATTGTCCTGACGCTGGAGAAGTGGTCGGCGATCTGCTGGGCTGCGCTGGTGGCCGCGAAGCTTGGAAAAGGCATGGCCGCGCAAGCCATCAGGGCCGCGGTCCCAAGGACGAACTGGCGGCGGCTTGCCATCACCGGCATCCGGGCATCGCGTTCGGTTTTGTCAATCATGCGGTACTCCTTCATATGCTCACGGTCTCGCCGAAAAAGGCGGCGGCTTCATGACCATGAAGGTCAGTGCCGCTGCGGCAACTCGTCTCGAGGCGCTGTTGTTCCCTCGTGGAACCGGGACAATCGCTACTCTTCGGTCGGCACCAGGATTTCACGTTTTCCGGCGTGGTTTGCAGGGCCGATGATGCCTTCCTTTTCCATGCGTTCGATCAGCGAAGCGGCCCTGTTATAGCCGATGCCGAGACGACGCTGGACGTAGGAAGTCGAAGCCTTGCCGTCACGCAGGACGATGGAAACAGCCTGGTCATAGGGATCATCGGACTCGCCCAGATTGCCGGCGCCGGCGGGTCCACCGCCATCTTCCCCGTCTTCATCGTCATCGACAGTAATCGCTTCCAGATATTGCGGCGATCCCTGCGTCTTCAGATAGGCAACGATCTCCTCGACCTCATGATCGGATACGAAGGGTCCGTGGACACGCTGTATGCGACCGCCGCCGGCCATGTAGAGCATGTCGCCCATGCCGAGAAGTTGTTCTGCACCTTGTTCGCCCAGGATCGTGCGGCTGTCGATCTTCGAGGTCACCTGGAAGGAGATGCGGGTCGGGAAGTTGGCCTTGATCGTGCCGGTGATGACGTCGACCGACGGGCGCTGGGTTGCCATGATGACATGGATGCCGGCCGCACGCGCCATCTGGGCCAGACGCTGTACTGCGCCTTCGATATCCTTGCCGGCGACCATCATCAGGTCTGCCATCTCGTCGATGATCACGACGATATAGGGCAGGGGCTGCAAGTCGAATTCTTCCGTTTCATAGATCGCCTCGCCGGTCTGGCGGTCGAATCCAGTCTGGACGGTGCGGGTCAGAACCTCACCCTTTTCGAGCGCCTGTGCGACACGCGCGTTGAAGCCGTCGATGTTGCGAACGCCAATCTTCGACATCTTCTTGTAGCGCTCTTCCATCTCCCGGACGGTCCATTTGAGCGCCACCACGGCCTTCTTCGGATCTGTTACGACCGGAGAAAGCAGATGCGGGATACCATCGTAAACGGAGAGTTCGAGCATCTTCGGATCGATCATGATCAGCCGGCACTGCTCCGGTGTCATCTTGTAGAGAAGTGACAGGATCATGGTGTTGATCGCCACCGACTTACCCGAGCCGGTGGTACCCGCGACAAGCAGGTGTGGCATCTTGGCGAGGTCGGCAATGACCGGTTCGCCGCCAATCGTCTTGCCGAGCGCCATGGCGAGCTTCGCCTTGTTGCCGTCGAAGTCGCGGGAGCCGATGAGCTCGCGCAGATAGACTGTCTCGCGGGTCTGGTTCGGCAGCTCGATGCCGATCGCATTTCGGCCGGGGACGACAGCGACGCGCGCCGCGATCGCGCTCATCGACCTGGCTATGTCATCTGCGAGGCCGATGACGCGGGAGGATTTGATGCCCGGTGCCGGTTCCAATTCATAGAGCGTGACGACGGGACCCGGGCGGACATGGATGATTTCGCCCTTCACCCCGAAGTCGTCGAGGACGCCTTCAAGCAGGCGGGCATTGTGTTCGAGAGCATCGGCAGACAGCGTCGCGTCGCGTGCCACGGCTCGCGGCTCGGCGAGAAGATGGACCGAGGGTAGCTGGAAGCCTTCAGGACGCAGCAGCGACCCCTGGGCATCGCGATCGACCCGGGCCCCGGGCTTTGGCCGGGCGGCTGGGGCTACCACGCGCGGCGATCCGGTCGCGCGTACCGCTGCCGAACGCATGCCATCGTCCGGCAGAATGCCAGCCGGGCGCGGAATATCGTCGAGATCGTAATCGTCATCCTCGTCGTCGAAGCTTCCCGCCGACATCGGCGGGGGCGAGACAATCGATCGGCCCGGCGAGCGGATGCCTGCCCCATCCAGCGATGGTTCAACGCGGGCACTGAGCGGCGGTGCCTTTGCCCGAGCCGGCTCGTTCAGGGTGCCGAATTCATCATCGTTGAAATCATAGGGCTGTTCGAAATTGCGGTCCCGACGTTCGCTCGCCTTCAGTCCGAACAGCCGGCGCACACGGGCCCGTGTCGTATACCAGTTGTGAGCGACGGCCCCCATCATCAAGGCGATTGGGCCCCCTCGTTCGTCCTCCTCGTCATCTTCGGCGATGGCGGGCGTTTTCGGCTTGCTGCGTGCGATCGGAGCGACCGGCTCTTCGTCGTCCAGGGTTTCGGCCGGTTTGCCGAGGATGCCAGCTGCAAACAGCATGATCCACGCTGCCGGCACTGCCAGAATGCAGCCGAGTACCATGGCGAAAGTCGACGTCGGATATGCGCCGATGAAGAGTGCCGGAAAGCGCAGGATCAGGTCACCAAGTACACCGCCCGTGCCGCTCGGCAGGGGCCAGGTGGTGGGCGGTGGAAAGCAGCCGACTGCGGCTGCCGCAACCAGGGCGCCTACGACCCAGGCGCCGAGACGCGCGGGAATGCGGCTCAACCGGCGTCCGCCAATCAGCGCGAAGGACCAGGCGAGTACCGGGAGCAAGGCAAGAAGACTGCCAAGACCGAAGAACTGCATCATCAGGTCGGCAAAGACCGCGCCCGGCAGCCCGAGAATATTGGTCGGCGGATTGTCCGTCGCATAGGAGAGGCTGGGGTCAGAAACGTTCCAGGTCGCCAATGCCGCGACGGCAAGGATCAGCAACAGAAAGATTGCAAAGCCGCTCAGAACGAAAAGCTGTCGGAACAGGAACGCTGACAACGCGGAGCGGGTGGAATGCTCCGGAAGTGCTGCGGAATGGCCTCTGCTCATGGAATATCTGTCCGTCCTGTTGCTGGGATGCTTTCGGACTCCCGGTGTGGACCGGGATCGCCACCTGGCACCCTACAGGATGGAGGGTTAATGGCGCATTAACCATGGCGGGGGTGGTCTCCCCCAAGTCATTCGACAAAAAAACGCCCGGGCTATGAGACCCGGGCGCTGCCGCATTTTTTCGTTGGAGATCCCGAAGGACCTCAGCTGTGGTAGGCGGCTTCGCCGTGCGAGGCGAGGTCGAGACCTTCGCGTTCGGCTTCGACCGTGACGCGCAGGCCAACCACCATGTCGACGATCTTGTAGAGGATGAAGGAGCCGATACCGCACCACAGGAGGGTGACAACGACTGCGTAAATCTGGGTCATGACCTGGCCACCCATGGTCACGCCGTCAGCGTAGCCGATGCCGCCGAGCGACGCCGATGCGAAGACGCCGGTGGCGACGGCGCCGAAGAGGCCGCCGATGCCGTGGACACCGAAGACGTCAGCGGTATCGTCGTATCCGAACTTGTTCTTCACGACGGCGACGAAGAAGTAGCACAGCGGCGATACCATGAGGCCCATGACGATTGCGCCCATCGGGCCAGCGATGCCGGCAGCCGGAGTGATGGCCACGAGTCCGGAGATCATGCCCGATGCTGCGCCGAGCATGGAAGCCTTGCCGCGGGTGAAGGTTTCAACCAGGCACCAGGAGACGACGGCTGCTGCGGTTGCGACGAAGGTGTTCACGGTCGCGAGCATCGCGCCGCCGCTGGCTTCCAGGTTGGAACCGGCATTGAAGCCGAACCAGCCGACCCAGAGCATGGCCGCGCCGACCAGGGTGAGGGTCATGGAGTGCGGAGCCATCATATCCTTGCCATAGCCCGTGCGCTTGCCGAGCATGATGGCGCCGATCAGACCCGCGACGCCGGCATTGATGTGGACGACGGTGCCACCGGCGAAGTCGAGTGCGCCCCAGCCGAAGAGCAGGCCGTTGGCATCCCAGACCATGTGGGCGATGGGGAAGTAGACCAAGGTGACCCAGAGCAGGCAGAAGAGAACCGATGCGGAAAACTTGATGCGTTCTGCAAAGGCGCCGACGATGAGTGCCGGGGTGATGGCGGCAAACGTCATCTGGAACATGATGAAGATGTATTCCGGAATGACCGCGTCAGAGAAGGTTGCCGCAGTGCTGTCCGGCGTGACGCCGGAAAGGAACAGCTTCGCGAAGCCGCCGAAGAAAGCGCTTTCCGAGCCGCCGAAGGCGAAGGAATAGCCGTAGATGACCCATGCGAGCATGATGGTCGAGCCGATGACCGTGCACTGCATGAGAACGGAAAGCATGTTCTTGGCGCGAACCAGGCCGCCATAGAACAGGGCCAGACCCGGAATGAGCATGAAGAGCACGAGGATCGTGCAGAGGAACATGAAGGCGGTATCGCCCTTGTCCGGAACCGGTGCGGCGGCAACTGCTTCCGCAGCCGCCGGCGCGGTTTCCTGTGCGTAGGCGAGAACCGGCGCCAGCAGGCCTGCCGACGCGGCGCCAAGGCGCACGAGATTGGAATTCAACTTGGCAAATGACATCAGTAACAACTCCCCTAACAGCCGTTCTTACAGAGCTTCGGTATTGGTTTCGCCAGTGCGGATCCGCACAGCCTGGTCGATCGAGTAGACAAAGATCTTGCCATCGCCGATCTGGCCGGTCTTGGCAGCAGAAGCGATCGCTTCGACGGCCTTGTCGGCGAGTTCGGACGAGACGGCGATCTCGATCTTCAGTTTCGGCAGAAAGCTGACGGCGTATTCGGTGCCGCGATAGATTTCAGTGTGCCCCTTCTGGCGACCATAGCCCTTGACCTCGGTCACGGTCAGGCCCTGGATCCCCACAGCCGTCAAGGCTTCGCGTACCTCGTCCAGCTTGAACGGCTTGATGATAGCCATCACAATCTTCATCTGGTTTCCCATCCTTTGCTTGTCCTCGGCTCGGAGCCGACTCTCCTTGCCGCCGGCAGGAACTTTCGCGCAGCGACTGACGAGTAACATTCAAAAGGCGTGCCAGATTCAAAATTCTCTATAAGTTATTGAAATGTAAAGGGTCTGAAAAGTGGAGCTAATTAACGGGCAAATGAATGCGCAATGTGCGCATAAAAAATGAGCAGAAAAGTGAAAATGATAGCTTTTTAGTCATTTGCCCGTTTGCGGATCAGGCCCTCCTGAGCGACCGACGCAACAAGCCTCCCGTCTCGGGTGAATATGCTCCCACGGGTCATGCCGCGCGCACCGGCGGCGCTAGGGCTGTCCTGGGTGTAAAGCAGCCAGTCGTCCAGCCTGCAGGGTCTGTGAAACCACATAGCATGGTCGAGGCTCGCAACCTGTAGCTCCGGATCGAAGATCGAGGTGCCGTGGGCATAAAGCGAGGTGTCGAGCAAGGTCATATCCGAGAGATAGGCGAGGATCGCGGTCTGGAGGTGCCGGTCATTCGGCACCAATCCCGAAGCGCGCACCCATATATGGGCTTCGGGCTCCAGCTTCTCCCGTGACATATAATGCGTGAGGGACGTCGGGCGGATCTCGATCGGGCGTTCCCGACCCCAATATTTCTTTACCGTATCGGGAGCCTGGGCGAGGAAGGCGGCGCGGAATTCGGCTTCACCCATCAGGGTCTCTGGTGCGGGAACATCGGGGATCGTCACCTGATGGTCAAAGCCGGGTTCTTCGACCTGGAAGGACGCCGACATCGAAAAGATTGCCTTTCCATGCTGGATCGCGACCACCCGGCGAGTGGTGAAGGAAGACCCGTCCCGGATGCGTTCGACCTGATAGACGATCGGAATTGACGGATCGCCAGGGCGCATGAAGTAGGCATGCAGCGAATGGACGATGCGGTCCGGATCGACGCAGCGTTGCGCCGCGATCAGCGCCTGCGCAATCACCAGGCCGCCAAAGACCCGTTGCCAGCCGTTTTGCGGGCTGCTTCCGCGAAACAGGTTTTCCTCCAGCTTTTCAAGATCGAGACGCTCGATCAGGTCCTGCATGGGTTTGGTCTGTCCAACTGGCTGCGACATAATGCATTGCTCCGCTTATAGGCACCCGTTCAAGGCTGATCTATATAGGTGTCGTCAGGTCTACAATAACAAAGGAAATCGCCATGCTGGATGTGCTCGTCGTCGGCGGTGGCTATGTCGGTCTCTCCGCAGCCGTTGCCATGAAGCAGGCCGCGCCCCACCTTGCGATCGAAGTCGTGGAGGCTGCACCCGAGGAGGCCTGGAAAAAGGATCTGCGGGCGTCCGCGATCATCGCTTCCGCTACCAAGATGCTGGATGTTTTCGGCCTCTGGGATCGGATCGAGCCGGATGCCCAGCCGATCAACCGGATGATCGTCACGGATTCCAAGACGTCTGATCCTGTGCGTCCGGTCTTCCTGACCTTCGACGGTGCTATCGAGGATGGCCGTCCCTTTGCCCACATGATCCCGAATGTCAGCATGGTTGCGGCCTTGAGGGACGCTTGCGCTGAGCGCGGGATCACGATCCGTCACGGGCTGCGCGCCACCGGTTTCCGCGATACGGGCCCGAGCGCCGAGCTGACGCTTTCCGATGGCAGCGTCATGTCATCGCGGCTCGTCGTTGCCTGTGACGGGGTGCGCTCCAAGCTGCGCGATCTCGCCGGCATCAAGACTGTGACATGGCAATATGGCCAGTCCGGCATAGTCACGACCGTCGAACATGAGCGCCCGCATCAGGGCGTTGCCGAGGAGCACTTTCTCCCGGCTGGCCCCTTCGCCATCCTGCCGCTCAAGGGCAACCGCTCGTCGCTCGTCTGGACGGAACCCACCGAGGTTGCCGACAGGCTCGTTGCTTCCGACGACCTTGTCTTCGAAGCGGAACTCGAACGCCGCTTCGGGCACAAGCTCGGGGCCATCCGCGCCACCCAGGATCGCCGTGCGTTTCCCCTTGGCCTGACGCTTGCCCGTGCGTTCGTCGCGCCCCGGCTGGCGCTCGCCGGTGATGCGGCCCATGGCATCCATCCCATATCCGGGCAGGGGCTCAACCTTGGTTTCAAGGACGTCGCCGCACTCGCCGAAACGGTTGTCGAGGCAGACCGCCTGGGACTCGATATCGGATCCGTCAACGTGCTCGAGCGCTATCAGATCTGGCGCCGATTCGACACGTTCCGCATGGGGGTGACGACAGACGTGCTCAACCGACTGTTCTCCAACGACATGACGCCGATCCGCGTCATGCGTGACTTCGGGCTGGGCGTCGTCGATCGTATTCCGGCGTTGAAAAGCTATTTCATCCGCGAAGCGGCGGGAACGTCCGGTCGAGACCGACCACGCCTGCTGGGCGGCCAGAGCATCTGACCCGCGCGGTCTGGATTTGAACAAAATCGCGAGCAGGGCCCGTCTCAGGCCGGCATTTCGAGCTTGCGTGCTTCCGACACCAGCATGATCGGGATCCCGTCGCGGATCGGATAAGCCAGTCTCGCTTTTTCCGAGACGAGTTCGTTCTTGTCGCGATCCCATTTGAGGGTGCCCTGCGTCAGCGGGCACACCAGAAGTTCGAGCATCTTGGGGTCGACGAGGCTGGTTGGATTGTCGGCCATCCGGTCACTGCAACATGGTGTCGCCATCGCCGAATGTTCGGGCGAGCACGATTTCGGTAATGGCGATCAGGGTTTCGGCACGTGTCTTCAAGTCGGGCGCCTCGAGCAGCGCCTGCTTCTCCGGTGGCCCGAAGGGGGACATCATTGAGAGCGAATTCACCAAGGTCAGGTTCGATGCGCGCTCGACACTCTCCCAATCCGCTTCCAGCTTGTTGGCTTCGAGATAGGCCTTGAAAGCGGCCAGCAGGCCAGCTCGATCCACTTGCACCTCGTCGTCTGCGGTGGAGAGATCGGCAACGAAGGGTGCGATATGGAAACTCCGGAACGGTTTGCTGGTCGTCACCTCGTCCATGAGCCTGAAACGGCAGACGCCGGCGAGTGAAATGATGTAGCGGCCGTCGCCTGTCTCTGTGAAGGATGTCACACGCCCCAGGCAGCCGACCGGCGCCAGGTGCGGACGTTCAGGCAGGATATTGGCATGCACTTCTGTCATGGCAGGTTGAATCATCCCTATGAGGCGGTTGCCAGCCATCGCCGCATCGAACATTGCCAGATAGCGCGGCTCGAAGATGTTCAGTGGGAGTTGTCCGCCGGGGAGCAACAGCACGCCGGAGATTGGAAAGACCGGGACCGTCTCTGGGAGGTCCTCGGCCGTCAGATATCGGGCATTTCCCACTTGCATCGAAGCACATCCTGTCCGGAAGATCCGGTGTTCATTCCTTCTTCTATCTGGGTCGCGCCGACCAAAACTCAAGGCCGGAGGCGGCTCACGAAAAAAGGATCGAAGACAGCTTGCGCCGCGCCATGACCGTTGCCGGGTCCGTGGGACCCCAAACTTCGAAGAATTGCAGCAGCTGCTTGCGCGCGCCATCGTCGTCGAAAGTCCGATCACGCTTCATGATCAGAAGCAAATGCTCGGCTGCCTCCTCGCGACGTCCTTCGACATTGCGGATCTTGGCCAGTTTCGTGCGCGACTCGTGATCGTCGGGATTAAGAGACAGCGTGTGCTCAAGTGCCACAGGGTCGCCCAGCTTGCGAGCCTCATCAATCTGGTCGAGCCGCTTCAGCAGCGCCTGGACTTCCGGTGCCTTGGCGAGTTCCTCGGGCATCTGGGTCAGCAGTTCGCGCGCCCGCTGATGCTGGTTGGCGCCGATCATGCAGTCTGCGAGGCCGGCAATCGCCCGGGTATTGTCCGGGTCCGCCTGCAGAATGGCGGCGAAAAGCTGCGCTGCGCCATCAATGTCGCCGGTCGAGAGCAGGCCGGAGGCTTCCTCCAGGACTGCCGCGATCTCGGCGGCCTGGTCGGCACCGGCGGGGCCCGCCACCTTGTCGATGAAGGCCTTGACCTGGCTCTCGGGCAGCGCTCCCATGAAACCGTCCGCCGGACGTCCGTCGACGAATGCGACCACAGCCGGAATCGACTGGATGCCGAGCTGTCCGGCAACGGACGGATGGTCGTCAATGTTCATCTTGACCAGCTTGACGCGCCCGCCAGCCTCGTTGACGGCCTTCTCGATGATCGGGGTCAACTGCTTGCAGGGACCGCACCAAGGGGCCCAGAAATCGACCAGAACCGGCTGGTTGCGGGATTCGTCCATCACGTCGCGGGCGAAATTCGCCGTCGTTGTGTCCTTGATCAGATCTGCGGCCGGCGCGGAACCTTCAGGAGCGCCATTGAACTGGGCCTTGGCTGTCATGGTCTGGTTGCCATAGCCGCCGTAAGGGTTGCCGTATTCGCTCATCGTGCATCTCCCGCCTGTTTCGCAGCCTTCGCGCGGCCGCCGTCCTTGCCGATAAGATCGTATGTCAGGCCGTGACTTTCAAGACAAGCGGCGTGTGGCCGGTCGCTGCCATGAAGCGGATCAGGTCTTCACGGCCAATCGACGTCGTCGCATCGTTGGAGAGCGGGTGACAATTGATGATGTCGTGTTGCATCAGGGCCTCGTCGAGAACAAATGTGACGTTCCGGCCAGTGTCGTTGATCGCGCCGAAGGCGGTCACCGAGCCGGGCGCAACGCCCAGATATTCCATCAGCTTTTCCGGCTTGCCGAAGGATACCTTGCTCGCGGCGTCGATGATCGTGTGTACGGTTTTCAGATCGACCGCGGCATTTTCTTCGACCGTCAGCAGGAAGAAGTTGTCCTTCTTGTCCTTCACGAAGAGGTTCTTCGTGTGGCCGCCTGGGATCTCGTCACGCAGCGAAACCGATTCCGCCACCGTGAAGACCGGCGGATGGCTCTTCGTCTTGTGCGCTATTCCCAAATCATCCAGGAAACGGAAGAGATCGTCTGGTGTTTTCGGCGTCGTCATGGGGCCCCGCTTCGATTGTCTGTCGATTGGTCCGATCCTGTACCGGAATTTCCTTCGAGCGATAGGCCCAAGACCGACAAACTGCAATCTTTCCTGCAGCCGAAAACCCCGGAAAAGGTGAGCTTTCTCAGTCTCTTGTACCGCGGTTGAATTTTTTTCGCGCCGATCCGTCATTTCCCTGTTGCATTTGAAAATCGGTTGGGCCATATAGCGCCCGTCGCCGCAAGACGGACGGCCCACGATCCAGACACTACCCCAGGATCGAGGTTATGAGCGGGTGTAGCTCAGGGGTAGAGCACAACCTTGCCAAGGTTGGGGTCGAGCGTTCGAATCGCTTCACCCGCTCCATTCTTTCTCCACAAGAGACATTTTGGAATCATGCGCCGCGGTCCTGGCGCTGCTGGCTTCGTGCATGTTTTGCCGGCCGCAGGTTTCCCCGCAGCCGGCGGTCCTCGGCTCACGCCTTCGAGAAGTTGTAGTCCGTTTCCTGGCGCAGCACTTCACCGGGGCGCAGAACTGCGTTCGGGAAGTTCGGATGGTTGATCGCGTCCGGCCAGACCTGCGTTTCCATGCAGAAGCCGGCGAAGGCGCCGTAGCGGCGGCCTTCGAGGCCAGGAACGGCTGGAGCGACCTTGCCGCCGGCATAGAACTGAACGCCCGGTTCGGTCGTCAGGATCTCCATGGTCACGCCGGAATTGACGCTGCGCGCCAGCGCAACGCTGCGCTTGGCCACGCGGCTGCTGGAGAAGCAGAAGTTGTGGTCGTAGCCGAGTTGCGCGCCATCGACTTCGAGGCGGATCGGCCGCATCTCGCGGAAGTCGAAAGCCGTGTTTTCGACCGGGCGGATTTCGCCTGTCGGGATCATTCTGCCGTCGACAGGGGTGTAGTGATCGGCGGCGATCATCAGGTCATGACCCAGAATGTCGGGGCGGCCATCGAGATTGAAGTAGGCGTGGTGACAGACATTGGCGATCGTCGGCTTGTCGGTCACCGTTTCATAGACGGCTGAGAAAACACCCCCGGCTTTGAGTGCAAAGGTGGCGCGGGTGCGCGTGGTGCCCGGGTAGCCGGCGCGTCCGTCCGGATCGGTGATCTCCATCTGGACGACGTCGGGGCCGAATTCGAGGATCACCCAGTTCCGGCGCCCCATGCCGTCCGAGCCGCCATGAAGGTGACTGACACCGCGCTCGTTGAGCTCAAGCTGATGATCGACGCCATCAAGAGTGAATCGGCCATCGCCTATCCGGTTCGCACAGCGTCCGGGTGTCGCGCCGAAATAGGGTGAATGATCGAGATAGCCGGCAAGATCTTCGAAGCCGAGCACCAGAGGAGCGTCGTGACCTTCGAGACGCAGATCCTGCAACACAGCACCGAAGGTGAGGATCGAGGCGGTCAGGCCGCCTCCCTTCAGGACCACTTTCTCCACTGCGTCTCCCGTTGGCATCACGCCGAACACAGTCCTCGTCATCGCGTCGTTTCCTCGCTTTGTCTCATTGTTGTCTACTGTTTCGCGGTCACCGTGCCAGTTCGCGTGCGGCGGCTTCCAGGCCACCGAGCGTCAGGGCATGCATTCGGTTCCCAATCAGATTTCGAATCAAGCCCACCGACATCGTATAGTCCCAACGTGTCTCCGGCAGGGGATTGATCCAGAGATGCCGCGGGAAGTGATCTGTGAGCCGCGTCAGCCAGGTCGCGCCACTCTCGGCGTTCCAGTGCTCGACCGAGCCGCCCGGATGTGTGACCTCATAGGGGCTCATCGCCGCATCGCCGACAAAGATCAGCCGGTAGTCCGGCCCGAACGTGCGGATGACGTCGAGGGTCGCCATGGCATCTGCATGGCGTCGTTGGTTGTCCTTCCAGACCTTCTCGTATGGACAGTTGTGGAAGTAGAAATATTCCATGTGCCGGAATTCGGAACGTGCGGCCGAGAACAGCTCCTCGATCTCGCGGACATGGTCGTCCATCGAGCCGCCGATGTCGAAGAACATCAGCAGCTTCACGGCATTGCGCCGTTCGGGCCGGGTCTTCACGTCGAGATAGCCGTGTTCGGCGGTCGAGCGGATCGTGCCGGAGAGATCCAGCTCTTCTGCTGCTCCCTCGCGCACGAAGCGGCGCAATCGTCGCAGCGCCACCTTGATGTTGCGCGTGCCCAATTCGACGCGGTCATCGAGATTGCGGAACTCGCGCTGGTCCCAGACCTTCACCGCTTTCCGGTGCCGGCTTTCGTTCTGGCCGATGCGCACGCCTTCCGGATTGTAGCCATAAGCGCCGAAGGGCGACGTGCCGGCCGTGCCGATCCACTTATTGCCGCCCTGGTGGCGCTCCTTCTGCTCCGCGAGACGTTGCCTGAGGGTCTCCATCAGCTTCTCGAAGCCGCCCAGTGCCTCGATCAGCTTCTTGTCTTCGTCCGAGAGGTGCTTCTCGCCGAGGCGGCGCAGCCAGTCTTCCGGGATGATGCCCGCATCGATGCCCTTGTTGGCATCTCCACTGAAAATGCCGCCGAAAATCTCCGAAAAGACCCGATCGAAACGATCGATGAAACGCTCGTCCTTCACCAGCGTGGTGCGGGCGAGATAGTAGAAGCCATCCGGATCGAAATCGACAAGGCCCGCCTGAAGGCCTTGCAGCAGAGCGAGGTATTCCCGCAGCGTCACAGGAACCTTCTCTTCTTTCAATCGCAGGAAAAACGGCAGAAACATCGATCAGAATAGGCTCGGTTTATCGGCGGCCGCATCCTGTCACAGAGCGACCAGCCTGTCCCGCCAAAAACGGCCTCCATAAACGTGCGGTATCAGCGTGTTACACCGCTGCCGATCTCATTCAGGTCATAGGGCGTCATCTGGTAGATCTCATTGATCCAGTTGCCAAACAGCAGATGCGCATGGCCGCGCCAGCGGTTGAGCGGGGGGAGTGCGTCATCGTTGTGGGGGAAGTAATTGTGGGGCAGCTTGATCGGAATTCCGGCAGACTTGTCGCGGAAATATTCGTCGCCCAGCGAGGTCGAGTCATATTCCACGTGATTGAACATATAGAGGCGGTTGGCGCGCTTCTCCTGCACCAGGCAGACGCCCATCTCGTCGGATTCCAGCAGGATTTCCAGGTCCGATATCTTCTCGATGTCGGCGCGGCGAACTTCCGTCCAGCGCGAGACCGGCACCTGAAAATCGTCCGAAAACCCGTTGAGATAGACCGATGAGGGCGCGAGGTTTCGATGGCGATAGACGCCAAACGCCTTTTCCTTCAGCGGATGTTTCGGAACCTTGTGGAAGTGGTAGATGGCGGCCATGCCGCCCCAGCAAACATTCATGGTCGAATGCACGTGGGTCTCGGTCCAATCGAGGATCTGCTCGAGTTCCGGCCAATAGGTAACCTCCTCGAAGGGCAGGGTCTCGATCGGGGCGCCGGTGATGATGAAGCCGTCGAACTTGCGGTGCTTCACCTCGTCCCAGGTCTGGTAGAAGGACAGGAGATGGTCTTCCGGCGTGTTCTTGGCCTTGTGGCCGCCGACACGGACGAGTGTCAGCTCCACCTGCAGCGGCGAGGCGCCGATCAGCCGGGCGAACTGGACTTCGGTCTTGATCTTGTTCGGCATGAGGTTGAGCAGGCCGATCTGCAGTGGGCGAATGTCCTGGCGGATAGCCATGGTTTCGGTCATGACCCGCACGCCCTCATGCACGAGGGTCTCAAAGGCGGGCAGCGTATCGGGAATCCTGATCGGCATCTTACTCTCGACTTTCCTTGTCACGGCGGTCTTCGGACCGCGGAAACAAAAATACCGGCGCCTTCAATATCGCCACCGGTCCTCGGAAAGTCTGATAACTCGCCTCGGCCCTTTAGCGACTTATTTTACGTGGCTGCAAGCCGGCCGGCCAAATCACCACGGAACGAGGCGTTTTACCCCTGTCCGGACTGCGAATCAATGGGGTTCGGCCAGGTATGGAGGCACAGCCGGGCACCGCGCCGGAAAGCCAGTTTCGCCCTCGCCGGCTGTGTGGCGAGCTGGCTATTGCTCGCCGAGTTTCATCGACGGATCATAGTCCTTGCCATGCACGGTCTTCACCACGGCCTGGCCGCAATACATCTTGTTCTCGGCCGCATTGAAGGAGTGGCTCGGGGAGCCATGCAGTTCCCAACCCTTGTTGAGGGCATCGGTGACGCGGTGGCAGAAGCTGGAATCGTCAGGGCCGGTAAGGAAACGATAGACTTTCATGGAGACTTGTCCTTTCTGGCGTCGATCAGGGCGACCTTGGCGAGAAGGCGCGTCGCCTCCTCGGCATGCAGCTTCTCGATCATGCGCCCATCGATGTTGATGACGTTGAGGCCCGCATGGGCCGGGTCGGCGAAAGCATTGGCCACTATGCGGGCGTCGATGATTGCCGCCTCGTCGGGTCCGAAATGTTGGTTGGCGGGACTGATCTGGGCCGGATGGATCAGCATCTTTCCGTCGAACCCCATGCCGCGCCCTTGTGCGCACTCGGCCGACAGAGCTTCGAGATCGCGGAAATCGTTCGAGACACTGTCGATGACATCAAGTCCATAGGCACGGGCCGCGAGCACGACCTGCATCAGATAAGGCACCAGATAGGTGCGCCCCGGCGCATCCGGGATGCCGGTCGCCTTGCGCAGGTCGTTCAAGCCGACGACCAAGGCATCGAGCCGGCTGTCGCTCGTCCGGCCGGCGGAGGCGATCGCTGCACCGTTGAGGATGCCGCGCGGGGTTTCGATCATTGCCCAGATCCTGAGACCTTCCGCCGCAGCGTGCTCGCCGAGACGATCCGCAACGTCCTGGACCGTTACCGGCTCTTCGACCTTCGGGAGAAGGACGGCGTCGGGCGCTGCAGCAAGGATGAGGTTCATGTCCTCGAGAAAATGGGGTGTATCCGTCGCGTTGATGCGAATGATGCGCTCGCGATGTCCGAGGTCAGAATTTGTCAGGAATGTCAGAAGCTTGTCTCGCGCTTCCGCCTTCCGGTCTTCGGCAACCGAGTCCTCGAGGTCGTAGATCACCGCGTCGCAGTCGAGGCCGGGCACCTTTTGCAGGGCCCGTTCGTTGACCGCCGGCACCGTCAGCACGGACCGACGCAACCGAGAGGGGTGGTGAAAGCGAAAGGAGAATGGCTCTGAAGTCATGGGCGAGTTCTGGCAAGCTTTGGCCGACCACGCAAGATGACAATTGGGTGAAAGCCCCTTGCAATGCTGGAGAAGAAGGGCCACCTTGGCTGGCGAGAAAGGACACGATCATGCAAAATATCCGCTCCGCCGCCTATGCCATTGCCGGCCTTGCATTTGTCGGTATCGCAGCCGCTTTCGCGGTCTCGCTGACGCTTGTCATCGGGGCGCTCCTCACCGTGACACTCGGTGCTCGCATGCTGATGGGCAAGACGAAGCGCGCTCCGGTCTATGCGAAGGCAAAACCGAGCGAGGGCGTGCGCGTCTGGAACGACGGCAAGGGCACCATCATCGATCTCTGATCGTACAGGACTGCGATCCGTCTCCGACCCGCGCGCGGGTGAGAGGATAGACACGTGGGCAAATCCTGCGGGCCCGCATCCGTCATTTGCAAGAATCTCCTTCAATTTCTCGCGGTTTTGCTCTATGGGCGGGACACCAAACCCGCATTAGCCAGATCGAAGGCAGATTGATGGACAAGTTCGTAAAGCTCACCGGTGTCGCAGCACCGCTTCCGGTCGTCAACGTCGACACGGACATGATCATTCCGAAGGACTATCTGAAGACCATCAAGCGCACCGGTCTCGGCACAGGCCTCTTTGCGGAGGCTCGCTACAAGGAAGACGGTTCGGAGAACCCGGATTTCGTCCTGAACAAGCCGGCCTACCGCAATGCGCAGATCCTCGTTGCCGGCGACAATTTCGGCTGCGGTTCCTCGCGCGAACATGCACCCTGGGCCTTGCTGGACTTCGGCATCCGCTGCGTGATCTCAACGTCCTTCGCCGATATTTTCTACAACAACTGCTTCAAGAACGGCATCCTGCCGATCATCGTCAGCCAGAGCGATCTGGACAAGCTGATGGATGATGCCAGCCGCGGTTCGAATGCCGTGCTGACCGTCGATCTGGAAGCCTCGGAAATCACCGGTCCCGACGGCGGCCGGATCTCGTTTGAAATCGATGCCTTCAAGCGCCATTGCCTGCTGAACGGCCTCGATGACATCGGCCTGACCCTCGAAAAGGCATCGAATATCACGAGTTTCGAACAGTCCAACGCTGCGCAGCGCCCCTGGGCCTGAGACCAGCAGCGGATGTGAGACAATCAAGCCGGGCGTGAGCCCGGCTTTTTTATTGGTTCAGAGGAAGCGCGTGCGCCATGTCTCGAGTGACGCGAGCGACACGCCGATCCCGCCGCACACCTCGACGAGCGGCGCCTTGAAGCGCGACAGCAGATCGGCATGCACATCTGCAACGGCGAGTGCTGCACCGCAGGCTGGTTCGACCAGGATCCGCTGCGCATCGGCGAATTTCAGACAGGCCGCGACAGCCTGTGCATCGGTTACCGTGACGCTCTCGATCGGATGCGTGTCCAGCAAGTCGAAGACATGCTGTGCGACCTGCCGTGCGCCAAGCGAATTGGCG
This sequence comes from Rhizobium sp. 'Codium 1', assembly GCF_020889605.1. Taxonomy (NCBI): domain Bacteria; kingdom Pseudomonadati; phylum Pseudomonadota; class Alphaproteobacteria; order Hyphomicrobiales; family Rhizobiaceae; genus Rhizobium; species Rhizobium sp. 'Codium 1'. Next base: position 310,415 of record NZ_JAJGPW010000003.1, on the reverse strand, counting down.
ATCGAGGTGATCGCCGGCAGGGTCACGCGCTCTTTCGCAGCGACCGCAGCATTCAGGGAGGCCGCACCTTCTGTTTCGACCGCGACAACGGGGATGTCCGGCAAGCCATTGCGGCGCAGGCCCTCGACAATGCCGGCCAGAAGCCCACCGCCGCCGACGCTGGTGATCACGCAGTCGAAGGCTGCGCCTGATTTCACCACCTCATCGATCAAGGTGGCATGACCTTCCCAGAGCAGCGGGTGGTCATAGGGATGGACATAGGCCGCCCTGCGTTCGGCGGCGAGCGCAACGGCATGGGCATTGGCCTCATCGAAAACCTGCCCGTGGACGAGCACATTGGCGCCGGTTGCCGCGATGCGGGCACCAACCGCTTCGGATGTCGTTTCGGGGACGACGATGGTCACCGGGACCTGCAATGCGCGGCCCGCCACCGCGGCTGCGATCCCGGCGTTGCCGCCGGACGCGCAGAAGATCTCCTTCGCGCCTTTCGCAACCTCGTGCTGGCAGAGAAGGCCAACGCCTCTCAGCTTGAAGCTGCCGGAAGGCTGCAATGCATCGATCTTCAGCCAGAGCGGCAGGCCGCTGGCACTGTAGTCGGCGGCGGTTCTGAGCAGGGGAGTTTCGATATGGAGCGGCGAGAGCGGCATGTGGGATGGGTCCAATTTGCAGAGGCGCCTTTTTGGACCCGCAGCCGGTCTGAGGTCAACGGCGTTATCCCTGTCATGGCAGACCTCGATGCGTACCGTTTCCGGCCTATCTCGCTTGAAATGGCCGTGCCCCGGGCGTAAGAAGCCGCGACTTCTATTCGAGTGGAGGGTTTCCATGACGGCTCGCAATCTTCTTCTGCTGCCCGGTGACGGCATCGGCCCAGAGGCCATGACCGAAGTTCGCAAGATCATTGCCTATATGAATGAGGCGCAGGGTGCCGGGTTCGTGACGGACGAAGGTCTCGTCGGGGGCTCCGCCTATGACGCCCATGGGGCGGCGATTTCAGAAGAAGACATGGCAAAGGCGCTTTCTGCCGACGCCGTGCTGTTCGGTGCCGTGGGCGGTCCGAAGTGGGATGACGTGCCCTATGAGGTACGCCCGGAAGCCGGACTGCTGCGCCTGCGCAAGGATCTCGAGCTTTTCGCCAATCTGCGCCCGGCCATCTGCTACCCGGCGCTTGCCAATGCGTCCTCGCTGAAGCCTGAGCTGGTCGAGGGTCTCGATATCCTCATCGTTCGCGAGTTGACCGGCGGCGTCTATTTCGGTGAGCCGAAGACCATCACCGATCTCGGCAATGGCCAGAAGCGCGCCATCGATACCCAGGTCTACGACACCTACGAAATCGAACGGATCTCGGCCGTCGCCTTCGAACTGGCCCGGACCCGTGGCAACCGCGTCTGCTCGATGGAAAAGCGCAACGTCATGAAGTCCGGCGTCCTGTGGAACCAGGTCGTGACCGCGACGCACAAGGAGAAGTTCTCCGACGTCAAGCTCGACCACATGCTGGCCGACGCCGGCGGCATGCAGCTCGTCCGCGCGCCGAAGCAGTTCGACGTCATCGTGACTGACAATCTGTTCGGCGACATGCTCTCCGACGTCGCGGCCATGCTGACGGGCTCACTTGGTATGCTGCCTTCCGCCTCGCTCGGTGCTCCGGACGCGAAGACGGGCAAGCGCAAGGCACTCTATGAGCCGGTGCACGGTTCGGCCCCTGACATCGCCGGCACGGGTGTCGCCAACCCGATCGCCATGATTGCCTCGTTCGCCATGTGCCTGCGCTATTCCTTCAACATGGTTGCGGAGGCCGATCGTCTGGAGAAGGCTATCGCTAACGTCCTCGACAAGGGCATCCGTACCGGCGACATCATGGCCGAGGGTTGCCGTCAGGTTGGTACAGTCGAGATGGGCGATGCCATCCTCGCCGAGTTTCAGGCACTCTCGGCCTGAAAACACATTTCTGGCTCGACTTCAGCGGCGCGGGGTGACCCGCGCCGCTTTGCGTTTCGGCAACATTCCCTGCGGCGTGTCTCCCGCCAATCTCTCACTTTTCCGTGATCAGGCCTCTTCGGCCTGTGGTCGCAACCCTGCGCGTCAATCCGATGTCGCAGGGGGTGCGTAGTTGAGGTCAGAGAAGCAGAAGAGAGCGACGCAACCACCGCACCTGGCATTCTGTTGGAACCTGTCCGACGTTCAGCCGTTCAGGAAACAATGCCGGCAACAGGGCCTGCAACAGGCCTGCGGTCCTAGAGACCATGGAGATGTCCGATGAAAGCCATATCCGCTGACAGACACATCATCAAGTATGCCATGTCGCAGCCCTACCTGGAGCGTGAGGAAGAACTCGACCTTGCAATCCGCTGGAAGGAGCATGACGATCAAGGTGCGCGCAATCGCATCGCGCAAGCCCACATGCGCCTCGTCATCGCCATGGCGTCCAAGTTCCGCGGATTTGGATTGCCTCTGAACGATCTGATCCAGGAAGGGTATATCGGGCTTCTCGAGGCTGCTGCGCGTTTCGACCCGGGTCGAGAGGTGCGGTTCTCTACCTATGCCGGATGGTGGATCCGGGCTTCGATGCAGGATTACATCCTGCGCAACTGGTCCATCGTCCGCGGCGGGACAAGCTCCAGCCAGAAGGCGCTGTTCTTCAATCTGCGCCGCTTGCGTGCCAAGCTCGCCCAGGGCGACAATCGCCTTTCCGATCAGGCAATTCATCAGGAAATCGCATCCGCACTCGGTGTCAGCCTCTCCGATGTCCAGTCCATGGATGCGCGCCTATCCGGCAATGATGCCTCGCTTCAGACCCCCGTCGCCGGCAAGAACGGCGAAGGTACGGAGCAGCTCGAGATGCTGGAAAGCAAGGAAGCGCTACCGGACGAGCAGGTTACGTCGATCATCGATGGTGAACGCTGGAATGGCTGGTTGAGGGAGGCCATGAATCGCCTCAACGAGAGGGAAAGCCGCATCATCAAGGCCCGACGTTTGACGGAGGATGGTGCAACGCTCGAAGAACTTGGCGCCGAACTCGGCATTTCCAAGGAGCGGGTCCGCCAGATCGAGACGCGGGCGCTAGAGAAGCTGAAAGTGGCGCTTACCGACAAGGCGCCTAGCTCGGCGCGTCTTGAACTGGCGATGTGAGCGAAATCATGAAATTCCACGAAAGAGAGGCCGGTGGAGACGCCGGCCTTTGTGTGTTGTGCAAGGATGTTCCGGAATTGCCCGTGGCCGGATTATCGCAGATGTACGCCTTTTGAGGAAAGCATGTCGCGGGTGCGATCAGCCGCGGTCTGGTTTTCGCACAGGCTCGCGCGGGTGATCAACTCGACATGATATCCGCGCCGAAGTGCCGCAAGCGCAGTCCTGGCTACGCAATAGCTCAAATCCAGCCCTGCAATTCGAAGCGTTCCCACATCAAGCCGTTCAAGAAGTCGATCAAGCTCGCCTGTTTCGAACGCATCCTGGACTCTCTTGATCAAAACGTGGTCTGCAAGTCCTTCGAACGGCGCTGCGATCTGTGTTCCGGGCGTGCCCTCGACCGCCTTGCCCTGCATCGTCAGCTTGGCGATCACCTTCGTCGAGGGAATGGACCACTCTTGCCTCACGGCAATCACCGGTGAATCTGCAGCCTTGGCGGCGCTCACGGCGTTCAGGATGGCCGATTGAGCGGCTGCTTTTGCCGCGTCTTCGTAGTGGCCCTCATCCCAGAACACCGCCTGGAGATCGATCAGCAGCAAGGCCGTTCCAGGACGTTTGCCAATAGGCGTGCCATGACTGACCGCGCCGATCCTTCTAATCCCATCAGCGAGCCAAACGAGCAGCGCAAGGGCGGGCAGGAGCAAGAGATAGCCTGGCATCATGCCGATTGATCCTCTGCGTCAGCTTTCAACTTCGCAATCATCTCGGTGACGACGTTGAGCGCGGTGGCGATGTCCTCGGCGCGGATTCCTGTCGCCATGCGCTGCACGATGTGGTTCTCACGTGTGATCACCTCTTCGATCAGCCTTTTACCCTTGGGGGTCAAGGCGATCATCGTGGATCTCCTGTGGCGCGGATTGGGTCCGCCAACGGTAAGGCCTTCCGCCAGCGTCTCATTGACCATAACCTGGACATACTGTCGCTGGATTTCGAGCTTGAGCGCAATCTCAGGAACAGTGGCATCGCCATGGACGTGAAGTATCTCAAGGACCGCCCGCATCCGGACTGTCAAGCCGGTGCCATCAAGCGCCTGTTCGACACGCGCCTCTGCTGCCTGCATGAGCGGCCGCGACAACCAAATCAGACGGTAAAGCTGTTCCTGCTTGTTCATGACATTGTTCATGTCATGATGACATGCATCATGTCAATGTCGAGATGGATAGATCAATCCGGCGTGCCAACTCGGCGCACTACTCGGAAATGATCTTCACGCGCGCGCCGGGCTTGACTGTCGAGGTTGCACCCAGAGCGTTGATCATCCGGAAGAGCTCTAGCTTGCGGTCGGTGCCCATCATCCGAGCGGACAAGGTGCCGATATTGTCATTGGCACCGACTGTTACAACACGGACGCGCAGCGGCTTCAGCGAAGCCGCCTCCTGAGACGTGATGCGCCGGAAGGATGCTCGCAGCTGGGCTGCTGTCGTTTCCAGCGCCGGACTGCCCTTCGGCACGGCAGTCAGGAAGCGGAAAATCTGCGGACCGATGCGGATGACGGTTATGTCGAAGTCCCAGCGATCGGCAGACGCGCGGGCCGTTGCGGCTTCAAGCCCGTTGACGGTGATCGTCTGTATGGTGTCCGGCAGCAAGCCGGTGACCCAGCCGCTCGAGATGTAGTTCGGCAGACTGATCTTCTGACTGTCCGCCACGCCGTCGAACCGGATCGCGACATCGCCGGGACCGGTGGCAAGGACGGCTTCGACCTTGTTGTCGATTTGAAAACCGACCGGAACATCGAAACGGATGCCGAGCTGGCCGTGCAGGAAGGTCTGGCCACGCACGAAACCCTCCTGCGGGCTGTCGCCGTAGAGCAGGCCGTCGATGCCGTTGAGGTAATAGTCGCGGCCTGTCTCGCCATGCGTGCCTTCAGGGCCGAAGACGCGGGCGTGACGCTTGGCGAGCTCGACACGCTGCGGAGCGTTCGGATGGCTCGACAGGAAGTCCAGGCTCTGGTCAGCATCCGGATCGACCGAGGTGAACTGGCTGTAGCGCGCCATGGAGTCGAGGAAGCGGGCGGCGGCATAAGGATCATATCCGGCTTCGCCAAGCGTGCGAACGCCGATGACGTCTGCCTGCAGCTCCTGCTGGCGCGAGAAGGCGGCAAGCCGCAGCTTGCCGCGGGCCAATGCCTGCTTGCCGGCAAGATCGCTGGACAGCACTTCGGCCACGACGCGGCTCGCAATGACCTCTGCCTCTTCACGGCGCTGGCGTTCGATACCGTGGTTTGCGGTCACATGCGCCATCTCGTGGCTGAGCACGGCTGCGACTTCAGACGCGTCATTGGCGAGCGCCAGAAGACCGCGCGTGACATAGAGATAGCCGCCCGGCAGCGCGAAGGCGTTGATCGCGGGCGAGTTGAGGATGGTGATGCGATAGGACTGATTCGGGTTTTCCGAGACGGCCGTCAGCGCGCCCGCGATGCGGGCGACGAGACGTTCGGTCTTGGAGTCGGAGTATTCCCCGCCATAGGAAGCGACGATGCGCGGATGCTCGCGGGCCCCCATCTGGGCGCGCGGGTCGCCCTTCTGGACTTCGTCGACGATCTGCGGATTGCTGGATGGTGCGACAGACGGCTCGTAGGCTTGCTCGAACAGAGACTGGCAGGACGATAGGACCAGCCCCACAGAAATCAGCACGGCTACGCTCGACGCGAGCCTGAATGGCCGTCTCTGCCGATTCACTTCGGCAGCCATCGCGCTGTTCCGGCTCAAAAACTGCATCCTGCCCCTTCACCTGAGCCCGGACGATTGCCGATTTGGCCGACCGCCGGGTGCAGCATCAATTGCCCTCTGCCGCCATCGCCTCGCACCGATCCGGCAGTCCTTCACATAGTGCGAAAACACCGCATGCTCCAGAAGATAGTCACGCCAGAGGAAATGACCAATGGTCTTGCCGAAGGAACAACTATTCCTGACGCGCATGGCAGGCGTGGACGACCAAATTAAGGCGATTGGCGTGTAAAGGTATGCTCGCCGAGGAAGTTCTGCACGGCAGCAATGTCGTGGCTCTGGAAGAAGGTCATCTTGTCGGTCTTCGCGAGCACATGTCCATCATCGATGAAGGTGACATCGTCTGCCAGCCGCTCCACATCGCGTGGGTCGTGGGTGACGATCAGGACCGTGGCGCGGGTTTCGGCATGGAGGTCTACGAGCAGTTCGACCATCGCGGCACGCAAGCCTGGATCAAGGGCTGCAAATGGCTCATCGAGCAGCAGAACCGGGCGGTGGCGCACCAGCGCGCGGGCAAAGGCCACGCGTTGCCGCTCGCCACCCGAGAGCGAGCCCGGCAGACGACGTTCATATCCCGGGAGTCCGACGCGCGTCAGAGCATCTGAAATCGCCTTGCGGTCGGCAGGTGTCAGGCGCATTGCCGGATGGATGCCGAGCCCGATGTTTGTAAAGAGGTCGAGATGGGAAAACAGGTTGTTGTCCTGGAAGACCAGAGAAACAGGGCGCTCTGCCGGTGCCAGATCTGTCACATCACGTCCGGCGATCTCGATACGGCCGCTGTCCGGCCGCTCAAAGCCTGAGACGAGGTTCAGCAAAGTCGACTTGCCTGAGCCCGAGGGACCGACGACGGCTGTGATCCGTCCGCGCTCGAAACCGCAGTCGAAATGGAAGGCGCGGTTCCCCAGCGTCAGGTGGACGTCGTCGAGGCGGATGCCGGTCGAGGCTTCATCACGCATCGGTTCTCTCCCGTGGGTTGTTGGGGGCGATACGTGTTCCCGGCGCTCCGATCAGCGCCAGAACCAGACAAATTGCACCAAGAATAAGGGCGAGCCCATCGGCATCGGTGCTGCGATAGCTGCCCATCCGGGCATAGATAAGGGCGGGTAGGGTCAAGATGTTTTCAGAGCCGAAGAGAGCGACTGCCCCGAGGTCACCGAGCGACAGCGTCATGGCGAAGGCGAGTGCCGTCAAGAACGGCCGTTTCAGGACCGGCCAATCGACGCGGCGCAGGCGCTGGGTGACGGAGAGGCCGAGGCTTTCGGCCAAGTGTCCGGTGCCAGCCCGATGCTCTCGATAGGCGGGTTCCAGCACGCGCACCGCAAAGGGCAGTGCCATCAGGGCGTTTATGCCTGTGACGATGAAGGGTGCGAAGGTCGCGACCTCGCCCCGAGGTCTTAAAGCCAGGAACCAGCCAGTGGCGAGGACGCTGGTGGGGACGAGCAAGACCAGCGAGGAGACCGCGGCGAGCGCAAGCGAGAAGACGCGGTTGCCGGCATTTTGTGCGCGAGCCGTCGCGATGTCGGCGCGAGCTGCGATCACGCCATAGGCAAGCAGAGTGGCAAGCAGCCCGGCAGAGAGAGCCACACCCAGACTGGTGAAGGATGCCTGTTGAAAGGCCGCCTGGGAGAGAAGTCGACCGAGATCAGCCTGGAGGCCGGAGACGACCACCTGGCCGAGCGGCAGGATGAGGAAAAGCGTGGCAAACAACAGGAGCAGCCCGTCGGTGAGGCGGACAAGCGGACGCCGTCCGTCGAAGCGTGGGAAGTGTCGACCGCTGGTAACACCGGTATCAGGTGCTGCCGGCAGGAGACTCAGGCCAGCGAGGATCAGGCCTGTCACCGTGATTTGCAGGAGCGCCAGGGACACGGCGCGCTCCGGATTGAAGTCGAAGCGCAGCGCCTGGTAGATGGCAACTTCAATGGTCGTCGCCGCAGGGCCACCACCGAAGATCAGCACCAACGTGAAACTCGTTACACAGAGCATGAAGATCAGACCTGCTGCTCCGGGGATCACACGGGCCAGAACCGGCCACTCGATGAAGCGGAAGGTGGAAAACGGCGAAAATCCGAGGCTTGCCGACATGCGCCAGTATTCCGCCGGCACCCGCTCGAGGGCTGACAGCATCAGGCGGGTTGCCAGCGGCAGGTTGAAGAAGACATGGGCGACGAGGATGCCGGTCAGTCCGTAGATCGAGATTGGCTGGTCGAGGCCAAGTCCTGTCAGCGTATCGTTGACGATGCCGCTTCTGCCGAAGATGCCAATCAGCCCGAGCGCGCCGATCAGGACTGGCAATCCCATCGGCACGGCCATCAGCCGGATCAGCCAGATGCGACCTGGGAAAGCCGGCTGTCTGGCGAGTGCACTGGCGACCGGCAGGGCCAAGCCCACGGAAAGAAGCGTGGAGAGGAAGGCCTGCCAGAGCGTAAAGGATAGAACCGATCGGATGACGGGATCAGCGAAGGCGGAGAGAAGACCGCCCGACAATCGTCCCGCGAGGAGGGCCGTCAGCGCGATGCCGACGAAAGCCGTCACGACCATCAGAACGAAAAGGCCACCCGCAAGCGCGGGCAGCCTCTGTCGCCGTGACTGGTAAATCGGGCGGATCATACGAAACTATTTCAGCGTCATCGCTTTGAGCCATTCGTCGATCCAGGCCTGTCTGTTGGCCGCGACTTCGGGGGGTGCCATCAGAAAGGTCGTCTTCGGCTGGACCAGCTTGCCAAAGGCTTCCGGCAGAGGTTCCGACGTCGACGCGACCGGCATCATCCAGTTGTTGGTCGGGATCGTGTCCTGAAATCCGGGCTCAAGCATGAAGGCAAGAAACTGGCGGGCCAGTTCCTTCTCCGGCGCATTTTTCAGGAGGCCGGCGACTTCGATCTGGATGTAATGGCCCTCGGAGAATTCCGCCGCCTGGTAGCGGTCGGTTTCTTCGGCGACCATGTGATAAGCCGGCGAGGTGGTGTAGGAGAGCACCATCGGCGCCTCACCCTTGGTGAACAGGCCATAGGCTTCCGACCAGCCGGGCGTGACGGTGAGCACGCGGTCCTTGAGCTTTGCCCAGGCTTCCGGTGCCTTGTCGCCATAGACCGACTTCACCCAGAGCAGCAGGCCGAGGCCCGGCGTCGAGGTGCGCGGATCCTGAATGACGATCTTCTGCGACGGATCGCCCTCAACCAGTTCCTTCAGGCTTTTCGGCGGTGTCTTGATCGCTTCCGTGTCGTAGATCACGGCGAAATGGCCGTAGTCATACGGCAGGAAGACATCGTCGCTGAAGCCGCCAGGCACCTTCACCGCGGCGGCATCGACGCTGTGTTGTTCAAACAGGCCGGTCTGCTTGGCTTCCTCGACAAGGTTGGTATCGAGCCCGAGCACGACATCGGCCTTGGATGTCTCACCTTCCAGCTTGAGCCGGGTGAGGAGCGCGACGCCATCGGCAACGCCGACGAAAGTGACCGTGCAGTCACAGGTCTTCTCGAAGGCTTCCTTGACCTTGGGGCCGGGGCCCCATTCGGAGACGAAGCTCTCATAGGTGTAGACGGTGAGCGTCTTTTCGGCAGCTGCGGCCGGCAAAACGAAGCCGAGAATGGCGGTCGAAAGGCCGCCGATAAGCATGGAAACAGTCCTGGGTCGCATAGCGCCCTCCTCCTCAATCATCATTGCTGTCGGGATAGGGCGCCTGAAATCGTCGCGTCTAATCCCTCCGCCGGTCTTAACCGGATCAGGTTCCGCGGGTTGGCATGAAGCCTCTCAGCATTCCGGTTACGAAAACCGGAAGGCACCCCGTTAGAGCAGACTTGAGATAGCGCGCTGGGACTTTGAGCGCAAGGTGCGAACATTCAGTCGCCGCGGCCTTGATGTTGGGAGACGCCAAGCGTCGGATGATGGCGAGGAATTGAGGCCTTCAGCCCTCCAGTTCCTCACGCAGCATTTCGAGTTCCAGCCATTCCTCTTCCATGCGGGTGATGTCGGCGCGCAGCTTTTCCATTTCGGCGGCGAGCTTGTTGAAGCTTGCCGGATCCTTGGTGAAGAGGTTGGGATCAGCCATCTTCGCTTCGCGTGCGGCGATTTCTTTCTCCGCCTTTTCCATTTCCTTGGGTAGGTTTTCGAGCGCAAATTTCTGTTTGAAGGAGAGCTTGCCCTTACCCTTCGAGCCTGAGTCTGCGGGCTTGCCGCCCGATGCTTCCTGCGCCTTTGCTTTCTCGGCCTTTTCCACCCGCTTGCGCTCGTCCTCGACGCCCTTGCGCTGGGCGAGCATATCGGAATAGCCACCGGCATATTCGATCCAGCGGCCATCGGGCGCATCCGGATTTGCCGGCGCAATCGTCGAGGTGACCGTGCGATCGAGGAAGTCGCGGTCATGGCTGACAAGGATGACGGTGCCGGAATAGCCAGCAACGATTTCCTGCAGCAGATCGAGTGTCTCGATGTCGAGATCGTTGGTGGGTTCATCGAGAATGAGCAGGTTCGAAGGCTTGGCCATGATGCGCGCCAGCATCAGGCGCGCACGTTCGCCGCCTGACAGGTTGCGGATCGGGGTGCGAGCCTGTTCCGGCTGGAAGAGGAAGTCCTTCATGTAGCCGGTGACGTGCTTCTGTTCGCCATTGACCAGCAGATTCTCCCCGCGGCCGTCGGTCAGATAGTGGGAGAGTGTATCCTCCGGATTGAGGTCCTCACGCTTCTGGTCGAGCACGGCGATCTCGAGATTGGTGCCGAGTTTCACGACACCTTCATCTGGTGCCAGCTGGCCCGTCAGCATCTTGAGCAGTGTCGTCTTGCCTGCACCATTGGGTCCGATCAGACCGATGCAGTCGCCACGATGCACGCGGATCGAAAACGGTGCGACGATGGCACGGTCACCATAGGTCTTGGTGATCTTGTCGGCCTCGATGACGAGCTTGCCGCTTTCCTTGCCTTCTGTCGCGGACGCCTGAATTGTTCCCTGCGGTCGCTTGTGGCCGCGGTAATTGGCCCTCAACGTCTGCAGGTTGCCGAGGCGGCGCATGTTGCGCTTGCGACGCGCGGTCACGCCATAACGCAGCCAGTGCTCCTCCCGCTCGATCTGGCGACCGAGCTTGTGCTGCTCGATCTCTTCCTCTTCGAGGACTTGGTCGCGCCACTCCTCGAAATGAGCAAAGCCGCGGTTCAGCCGGCGTGACAGGCCACGATCAAGCCAGACGGTGGCGGTCGAGATCTTTTCCAGGAAGCGTCGGTCGTGGGAGATGAGAACAAGTGCGCTGCGGCTCTTCGACAGTTCCCCTTCCAGCCATTCGATCGTCGGCAGATCGAGATGGTTGGTCGGCTCGTCGAGCATCAGGATGTCCGGCTCCGGCGCCAGGACCCGGGCGAGTGCTGCGCGGCGTGCCTCGCCGCCTGAGAGTTGCTGTGGGTCTTCCTGGCCGGTGAGGCCGAGGTGTTCGAGCAGATAGGTGACACGATAGGGATCATCGCCCGGTCCGAGCCCCGCCTCGGCATAGGCCTGAACGCTGGAATAGCCGTCGAAATCCGGTGCCTGCTCCAGATAGCGGATCGTCGAGGACGGATGGCGGAAAACCTCGCCGGACTGCGCTTCGACAATTCCGGCGGCGATCTTCATGAGTGTCGATTTGCCGGAGCCGTTGCGGCCGACGAGGCAGATCCGGTCTCCCGGTTCGACCTGAAGGCCCGCGCCGGCGAGCAGCGGCGTACCACCGAAAGAAAGCTGGATGTCATCGAGTTTGAGAATGGGAGGCGCCAAGGTTTCAGGCTCCGGAAAGATCGTAAGGGCGGGCGAGCAGCATGGCCCGGCCACGGGAAAGGGAGACCGAGATCGGGCCCTCAGCGATGTTGGAAATCGTGCGCGACGAGCCGAAGGGCAACCGGAAATCCTGGAGCGGATAGCGCGCATTGCGGATTGTCAGGCCTTCGAGCATGGTGAAGCCGAGCACGGAGAAAAGCGCACCCTTGGGCAATTCGAGCGCGAGTTCGCTCTGTTCGACAAAGGGATAGGCCTCTTCCTCGCCTGAGGTGAGTACGACCTCGTAGCCGTCTTCGACCAGGCCGAGCGCGTTCAGGTAGTGCTGCAGTGCATGGTCGGACCGCTCGCCTCCGAGAGCGCCGGCGAAAATCAGCCGGGTGGCGCCGCGTGCGATTGCTTCGGCGACTGCGATTTCACCGTCTGTGACGGCCTTGGCGGCGGGGTAGGTTCGCCGTTCGACGTTAGGAAAGCGCTCGATCAGAGTGGTGTCGCTGCTGTCAAAATCGCCGACCCATAGCTCGGGTGTCACACCGAGTTTCGTCGCATGGCGCATGCCGCCATCGGCCGCGATCACGCGGCTTCCCTTGGTCAGCGCCCGCAGGCGGTCCGTGACGGCCAGGCTGCCGCCGAGCAATAGGGTGAAAGAGGTCAAAGTCATGGCCAGCCCATAGCGCATCTCTGCCCAAAAGGGAAAGGTCAATGCTGAGGGGAAGGCGCCCGCACTGGCGGGAGAGAGTCGCCCGGACAGACCTCTGCGAGGGGTCCGGGTCTTGTCTTCTCAGCGCTTCTTGGGGGCAGCTGACTCTGCATTCTTGATCTGGGTCGTGAAGGTCGAAACCGGGGCCGCGGACGGCTTGGACTTGTCCTGCTTCGGCTTCCTTACTTCGCGGTTCGAACGCTGTTGGCCTTTAGCCATGATGTGTTTTCCTTTTTCGGGGTGTTTGCAGGAGCCATTGCCCGGGCGGAGGCCTTGCTGCGGCTGGTATCAATGTCGGTTTCGGCGATGCAACGATCGAAGCTCTCGCTTTCAAAGCGGACCCGGTACTGGCGGCTTCCGCCTGTCTCGGGCAAGGTCGCCAGTACCTTGCAGGCGCCATTGCTGCGGGCAAGACGGACGGGGCCGTCCTTCAGAACCACTGTGTCGCCGATGGAATAGATGTGTCTGCTCATGGGTATCTCCTGCAGCGGGGAGGCTGCGGTCGTGGCAGGCGCCCAGATGACCGGCGGGTCGGACTTTAGTCCTTCCGTTCATGGGGCCCGCCATTGTGCGGGTCTTGGCCGCCGAACACGTTTGTCCGGACGGTGATAATGGGGTCGTGGAGAAGGTCGGTGATGTCCGGTGCCTGAAATTCCGTCCTTGGGGGATGGGGCGCTTGCAGACGGACACGCATCAGCGTTCGTGGAAAACAGCCTGCCAGATTGGCGCCAAAACACAAGCTTTATCTGGTGAATAGGGTGAAAGCCGTGACCGCGCTTGCACCCCTTGAGGCTCGTCATTAGGTTGCGCCCATGAATGAAAGAGGCTCATGCAAGATGCAGTTTCAGGGAACCGCCGACTACGTTGCCGACAAGGACCTGATGATTGCGGTCAATGCCGCGATCCGGCTGGAGCGGCCGTTGCTGGTCAAAGGGGAGCCAGGCACCGGCAAGACCGAGCTTGCCCGTCAGGTTGCGACCGCTCTCGGCCTCGACATGCTGGAATGGAACGTCAAGTCGACGACAAAGGCGCAGCAGGGGCTCTACGAGTATGACGCCGTATCGCGCCTGCGCGACAGCCAGCTCGGTGATGCCCGCGTCAACGACGTCAATAACTACATTCGCAAAGGCAAGCTGTGGCAGGCTTTTGTCGCTGCGCGGAAATGCGTTTTGCTGATTGACGAGATCGACAAGGCTGACATTGAATTCCCCAACGACCTGCTGCAGGAACTCGACCGGATGGAGTTTCATGTCTACGAGACCGGTGAAACGGTCATGGCCCGGGTGCGACCGATCGTGATCATCACCTCGAACAACGAGAAGGAGCTGCCAGACGCCTTCCTGCGCCGCTGCTTCTTTCATTACATCCGGTTCCCCGATCCAGAGACGCTGGAACGGATCGTCGAGGTCCATTATCCCGGTATCAAGAAGACACTGCTTCGCAACGCGTTGACCCAGTTCTACGAGATCCGCGAAACGCCAGGTCTTCGGAAAAAGCCGTCGACATCGGAAGCGCTCGACTGGATCCGGCTTCTGGTCGCCGAGGATGTCGATCCGGCCGACCTGCGCGGCGAATCGAAAAGCGCCCTTCCCAAGCTGCACGGCGCGTTATTGAAGAATGAGCAGGACGTGCATCTTTTCGAGCGACTGGCGTTCATGGCACGGCGGGACCGCTGATCCCCGGCGAGGATCGCGGGCGCGGCCAGGTCATCAGGACCTCGGAACAAAATGAAGCCCCGCGTGAACGGCTTCCCGAAATTGGAGGTCCAGTTTTCGGGTGTCCGTTCAGGACGGGGCCTCAGTCATTGGCTGCAACTGCAGATTATTCGGCGGAGTCGGCCGAATCTGCGTTGAGCTGGCCGTATTTCTCTTCGCCGATCTTGGAGAGAAGCTCGAGCTGCGTCTCCAGGAAATCAATGTGACCTTCTTCATCGATGAGGAGCTGTTCGAAGATCTTCATCGAGACGTAATCGCCAGCCTGGTGACAGATGTCGCGCGAGGCCTTGTAGGAGGTCCGGGCATCATATTCTCCGGCGAGATCGGCTTCCAGCACTTCCTTGACGTTCTGGCCGATACGGAGGGGAGCAACCTGCTGCAGGTTCGGGTGGCCTTCCAGGAAGATGATCCGGTCGATGATCTTGTCGGCGTGCTGCATTTCCTCGATCGATTCGGCACGCTCTTTCTTGGCGAGCTTCGTATAGCCCCAGTCGTTGAGCAGGCGGTAGTGCAGCCAGTACTGATTGACGGCGCCAAGCTCGAGAAACAGAGCTTCGTTGAGCCGTTCGATGACCTTCGGATCACCCTTCATGATGTTCATCCCTTTTGTTGAATTCAGAAGCGGCAACTCTAGCGCCGCTGTCTTCCCGTGTCGAGCCGCTTTAGAAGCATTCTAATTTTCGGGTGAGGGTCCGACGGTGCTGAATGGAACCGTGGCACAGGCCCCCGGTCTTCGGTTTCCATGAAAAAGGGCAGGTAAATCCTGCCCTGTGCGATGAAAGATCTGGAGATCAGCCGGCAGCCCGGCGCGCAGCTGCCATGGCCTGGCGGCGCTCTGCCAATGCCGCCTTCTGCTCTTCATGGAACTGCTTGAGCCGCTCCATGAAGTTGACGACCTTGGTTTCTTCGGTCTTGCGGGCGGCGTGATACTCTGCAGTCGTGCGAATGATGATATCGACGACATTTGGGAAACATCCACAACAACGGCCACGCTTGCTCATGGCGTGGTAGACCTTGCCAGGAACGATCAGCTGCCAACAATCATCATCGAGCATCTCGGTGATGACGGCCTGTATGTCCTTGTCGGTGATGTAATTGCAGCTGCAGACCAGCATGGTCGGGTCACTCGTCAAACATGACACTTACTCTCGCCTTTCTCTTAAACAAGATGGGCTTTGTCAAGAAAATTCGCAGGCAAAGGGCTGGGCGATCCGTCGGGCCCCAGAGTGGGTTTCAGTGGAAGTTACGGCCCTTGGGCATCAACTCGGCCATGGCGCTGCGTCTTGGATGTCCTGGGGGCGGTGCGGCGGCTGGCAGTGCAGGAGGTTGCTTTATCGGTTGGTTCAGGGCCTGTTTCTCGTGTCTTGCCTGACGCGGGTCGATGCCCGGCCGGCGGACCTCGTCAGCATGGGCAAGCGTATCGAAGGTCTTGAGGTCTTCGAGCAGCAGGCCAAGACGAGCGCTGGCATCGACGAGATGGTCGGCCACGACATGGATGACCCCATGTGCCTTTTGCAGTCGGCCGCGCAGGGCAACCAGCCTCGCGCCCATGACCACCGGTCGATAACGCTCGAAGGTTTTGGGCCAGACGATGGCGTTCATCGTGCCTGTTTCGTCCTCCAGGGTCATGAAGATCACACCCTTGGCCGATCCCGGGCGCTGACGCACCAGGACAAGTCCGGCGATCTCGACCTTTGCGCCATGGGCCAGGGTTTCGAGATCGGCCGCCGATTTGAGGCCGGCCCGATGCATGGCTTCGCGCAGGAAGGACAAGGGGTGAGCCTTGAGCGAAAAGGATAGTGTACGATAATCACTGAGCACTTCTTCGCCCGGCAGCATGCGGGGCAGGTCGACCTCGACTTCTTGCTGCAGATCCTGGCCCGGAAGCGCCAGGAAGAGCGGCAGATCTTCGACGGCCGCTCCCGCATCAAGCGCCTGGGCGGCCCAGAGGGCATCGCGACGGTTGAGACCGAGAGAGGAAAAACAGTCGGCATCGGCGAGTTTCTCGATCACCGTGCGGGGCAGGCGCGTGCGCAGCCAGAGATCACGGATGGAATCATAACCCGCAACGCGCCTCTCGACGAGCCGTGCCATCTCGCTTTCGGAAATTCCCTTGATCTGCCGAAAGCCGAGACGAACGGCGTGGCGGCTCTTGATCACGCCGGTCATGGAACGGTGACGGGATGCGATGCGGGCGGGGTCAAAGGCCGACTGCCCTTGCTCATCGCCTTCCAGCGTACAATCCCAGACGGAATGATTGACGTCGACGGGCCTCATCTCAACGCCGTGTTCGCGGGCATCGCGCACCAACTGACCCGGCGCATAGAAGCCCATCGGCTGGGAATTCAGGATCGCGGCGCAGAAGATGTCCGGATAGAAGGCCTTGAACCAACAGGAGACATAGACGAGCAGGGCAAAAGAGGCCGCATGGCTTTCGGGAAAGCCGTATTCGCCGAAACCCTCGATCTGGCTGAAGCAGCGAGCTGCGAATTCAGGGTCGTAACCGCGCTCGACCATGCCTTCGACCATACGCTTCTGGAAGCTGGAGACCTGGCCGGTGCGGCGGAAGGTGGCCATGGCGCGGCGCAGCCTGTCGGCTTCGGCGGGTGTGAAACCGGCGGCAGTGATGGCGATCTGCATGGCCTGTTCCTGGAAGAGGGGCACGCCCAGCGTGCGCTCGAGCACTTGCCGGAGTTCGGGGCTTGGATAGTCGATCGGGCGGCCCGCGAGCTTGTCTGCGCGGCGTTTGAGATAGGGATGGACCATATTGCCCTGAATCGGGCCGGGGCGGACGATGGCGACCTCAATGACAAGATCGTAGAAAACACGTGGTTTCAGCCGCGGCAGCATGCTCATTTGCGCCCGGCTTTCTATCTGGAAGACACCGAGGGTGTCGGCGCGACAGATCATGTCGTAGACTTCTGTGCGCTGATCTTCATTGACCGAGGCGAGGGTCTCGTGGCGGTCGTGATGGATGGACAGCAGCTTGAAGGCCTTGGCGAGGCAGGTGAGCATGCCGAGTGCCAGCACGTCGATCTTGAGGATCTTCAGCGTATCGAGGTCGTCCTTGTCCCATTCGACCATATAGCGGCCGTCCGCCGTGTTCATGATCGGAACCACTTCGTCCAGGCGGTCCCGGGTGATGACGAAGCCGCCGACATGCTGGGAGAGATGGCGGGGAAAATTCTGCAAGGCCTGCGCATAGGCGAGGACGTTCCGTGTGGTCGGATCCTTGAGGTCGAGCCCGGCGGCCTTGGCCTGGTCTTCGGTGAAATCGCTGGTCCACCAGCCCCAGATCGAACCGGCGAGTGCGGACTGAACATCATCCGACAGGCCGAAGGCCTTGGCGACCTCGCGACCGGCGGAACGGGCGCGGTAGCTGATGACAGCAGCGGTCAGTGCCGCATGCTCCCGGCCGTAAGTCTCGTAGATGAACCGGATCACCTCCTCGCGCTTCGCATGCTCGAAATCGACGTCGATATCGGGCGGTTCGTCGCGTTCGGTGGAAATGAAGCGATCGAAGAGCAGGGTCGTCTTTTGCGGGTCCACCTCTGTGATGCCGAGGCAGAAACAGACGGCGGAATTGGCCGCCGATCCGCGGCCCTGGCACAGGATACCCTCTTCGCGCGCATGGCAGACGATCCGGTAGACGGTGAGAAAATAGGGCTCGTAACGCTTCTCCGCGATCAGCTTCAGTTCGTAGTCGAGCAGGCCAAGGACTTTCCTCGGAATTTCGTCCGGATAACGTTTTCGCGCGCCTTCATAGGTCAGCCGGCGCAGGGCCAGAGCCGGGGATTCGCCATCGAAGATTTCGTCGGGATACTGGTGCGACAGTTCATCGAGAGAGAACCTAAGCCGACTAAAGAAACGGATGTTGTTGTCGAGTGCCACGGGCCAGGCGCTCAGAAGACGGGCCATTTCGGCGGGGCTCTTCAGGTGCCGTTCGGCATGGGCATGCAGGCGCAAGCCGGCTTCGGCGATGGTCACATGCTCTTTGATCGCGACGACAACATCGGCCACGGGTTTGCGTTCCGGCGCATGATAAAGGGCATCATTTGTCGCGATCAGGGGAAGATCGAGTCTTCTCGCTATCCCGTCGAGTTCGCCGAAGGTCTTCTGGTCGAAGCCGTCATAGCGAGGAACAAGGGCGAGGTGGAGCCGATCCCCAAGCCAGGGTCGAATATGGGCAAGACGGATCTCGAACCTCTCGACATCGGCAGCCTTGGGCAGTGAGGGAGGCATGGCGACGAAAAGAAGATGTTCCGACCAGTCGAGAAGATCCTTCTCCCAAAGCGTGCAGATGCCCTTTTTCGACCGCAGATTGCCCTCGCTCAGCATGCGGCAGAGATTGCCCCATCCCTTGCGGTTCATCGGATAGGCGAGAAGCTCGGGCGTTTCGTCGTCAAAGATCAGGCGGGCACCGGGTCGGAACTCGAGACCGTTCAGCTTGGCCGAGGCATGTAGACGCACGACACCGGCAACCGTGTTTCGGTCGGCGAGGCCGAGACCCGAGAGGCCGATGAGAAGCGCCTGCTGCACCAGTTCCTCGGCATGGGAGGCGCCGTCCAGAAAGGAGAAGTTGCTGCGCAGTCCGATCTCGTAAAAGGGGCTCGTGGTCATGGCGCGTGCCTCACGCAAAGAAGCCCTGGAGGAACCAGGTCGGGGTCACGGCCCGCCGCTCGTAAAGGCCCTGGCGATAAAGCCAGAAGCGCTGGCCGTCGGTATCCTCGATGCGGAAATAATCCCGGGGCGGGGCGTCCTCGCCATCGACCCACCATTCCGGGGCAAGGCGTTCCGGCCCCTCCGCCCGCAGGATGCGCCGCTGGACACGGCGCCAGCGAAAGCTCGCCGGCGGGCCGTCCGGAACGGCGGACATCACCTCGACCTGTTCGGGACGATCGAGCAGGCGCAAGGGGCGCAGGCCTCGAACCGGTCTCGCGACCACTTCTGTTCGCGCTGGCGGACGGTCGAGTTCCTTCAGCGCATCGGTGGTCGGTGCATGGATCGACGCTCTCTCCGGCCAATGGCTGGCAAGCGGCACGGGCAGACGGAGTGCGCGTTCACCCAAACGGGCCGAAACCTGATCGAGGAACCGCGTGAGGTCTTCGCGATTGTCCTCCTCGCTGGCAAGTTCGGCCTGGCTTGTGTCGTAAGTCTCGCTCAGGAGAACATTGAGGCGGACGAGTTCGAAGCCGAAACCAGCCTCGAGATCGTCGTGCAGGACAGAAAGTCGCTCCTCGAACAGTGCCTTGATGCGCGCGATGTCGCGCAAGGGAGCCGAGGCGCCGACCTCGATGCGGAAGACCCGGCCGTCGACCCGGAAGACGAGAAGCTCAAACAGCCGGCCCCCTTCGCCACGGGCCTCCAGCGAGGTCTTCAGGCCCGCAGCGAGGCGACCGGCGAGATCGATTACCTGATCCTCTGTCATGATCGGTTCCGCGAGCCGTCGTTCGGCCGACAGCAGCGGCAGATGGCGCCTGGGTGAGATCGGCTCACCCTCGCGTCCAAGGGCCTGGTCGAGGCGGAGCATCGGTTCCCGCCCGAAACGGCGGGTGATCGGCGGTCGCGGAGCCGCGAGAAGGTCGCCAACCGTCTTCAGGCCGACACGGGCGAGATCCATCACTGTTTGGGATTGGAGCCGCAGAGCGACGGTCGGCAGGGGGGCGAGCGCTGCCGAGGACTCTGAGGCTGCAATATGCCTCGGGCCGCCAAAGCGGCTGCAGGCACGGGCCAGACCCGGCGTCGGACCAACCGAGATGCGGACGGCAAGGCCGAAGGCGGTCAGGCGGCGATCTACATCCTCGACCAGCCTTTCTTCGCCGCCGAAGAGATGCGCGCAGCCGGTGATATCAAGCATCAGGCCGTCGTCGCCGTCCAGCGCCACCAGCGGTGTATAACGGTCGCACCAGTCGGCGACGGCGCCGAGCAGTGCGCGGTCTGCGGCAGGATCCGCCTCCACCACATCGAGGCTCGGACAAATGGCACGGGCTTCCGCCAGTCCCTGGCCGGTCCGAAGGCCAAAGCTTTCCGCCGTTTCATCCAGTGCCGTGATGCGCATGGCATTGGCGATCCGGCCGGCACAGGCCAGCGGGGGACGTTCAGGATGCGCGGTCGAGGCGTGGAGCAAACGCCAGGAGAGACCCCAGCGCCGCCTGGCGATGCGGTCGGTCGGAAGCTTTGGGAAAAAGAGCGACAGAATGCGGCGATCCGAGGCCGGATGGTTGGAACTGTTCGAAAAGGTGAAGGCGGCGGTCATCGGAATTCCACTCCAGAATGAGTTCGGGTGAGCCCGGGATGCGGGATTTCTCAGGGGTGATGCGAAAGACGGGAGACCCGATGCTGCCGCTTAGCAGGGATCCGTCGGCGAGATGGCGCGCCGCCGCCGGCGCGGGTTCGACAGACAGGCGAAGAAAAGCGCTGGAAGCCTCTTCCTCGCCGGCCTGGCGGAGGATCAGAAGCCTTCCACCGGTAGCACGCGCCTTGAGACTCAGGCGCCGGCTCTCGGTGAGGCCGAATTTCTTTGGATTGCCGTGCACTTCGAGAAGCACGGTGGAAAAGGCGCGCGAGGTGAGGGCTGCCTCGGCGAGCCACAACGCATCCTCGATGCGGCGCGGCAGGGCATGAACCAGTCCGGCAGTTGACATGCCGAAGTCGTGGAGGCCGGGTGCATAGGCAAGGCCGGCTTCGCGCACGACATGGGGGTCGGCGACCAAGAGCAGGCGCTGCCTTGCCTTCGCGTTCTTTTCCGCAGCCATGAGGGCAAGGGCCAGGCCGAAGCCGGCCACAGAGCCTGCCTGCTGTAACCGGAGACCCCTGAGTTCGACCAAAGTACCCGGGGCAAGGATTTCGTCCATCATGCCATCAAAGAGCCCCTGTCTCTCCAGCCTCTCCTCTGGTGTCGCTTCACCTGCCTCCGGGTGTAGGCCGGCTGTCAGGCGTGCGGCATGGTCCGGCTTTCCCTCGATCCGGGCAATTGCCTCTCGCAAGGCAAAAAGCGTCTCCCGCGCCTGAGGGCCCTCGCCCATGACGATCTCTCCTGATGAATTGTTCTCTATTTGTTCCTATGGATTCCAGAGCTTTGCGCGAGAGTCAACCCGATTCAAATGAGAATTTATTCCTCTGTTGAATTCACTCTCGAAATGCCGCTGCAAACATCCTATATCTGCGGTCAGTAAGGAGTATTCATGGCCCGCATAGACCAGAGCGAGGATTGGCATGAACGGCACGCCCCGACGATCAGCACGTTCGAGTCGCTGGCGATTGAGGCCTATGGCCACCTGCCGCAAGAATTCCGCGACCTGAGCAAGGATCTCATCATCGAGATCACCGACTTTCCGACGGATGAAGTGTTCGAAGACATGGCGCTCGAAACGCCTTTCGACCTTCTGGGCCTCTTCGAGGGTCAGGGTCTGTCCGAGCGATTTTCCATGGAAACGGGCACGATGCCGAACCGGATCACGCTCTATCGCCGGCCGATCCTCGACTATTGGGCCGAGAACGAGGAGACGCTGGGTGACATCATCACTCATGTGCTGATCCACGAAATCGGCCATCATTTCGGCCTGTCCGACGATGATATGGAGCGGATCGAGGAAAGCGCCGAAGAGGCTGCATCCGCCGAACGGTGAAATCGCGCCGCGATTCCGGGATGTTTGTGGATCGCCGCCACTACAGGCTCCATTTCTTTGCGGCTGATATTTCCCTGTGCGCCAGCGAAGCCATCTCAGGATCCCTGTGCAAAACGGGCTCGATAAGCTGCAGGGCTTGTGGAGAGGCGGGTGCGAAAATGGTGACGCAGCGTCGCCGGCGTGCCGAAGCCCGCGGCGACTGCAATGTCATCGAGCGACAGCCTTGCCTGCCGTTCCAGAAGATCGCAGGCGTGGCGCAGCCTGCGGGCAAGCAGAAACTCCCCCGGGCTCGTGCCGGTCGCGTCACGGAACCGGCGCTGGAATGTCCGTGTACTCATGCCGGCCCGTGCAGCCATTTCGGCGAGCGTCACCTCACGCTGCAGATTGGCGTCGATCCAGTCGATCAGGGGGCTGAGCCGTTGACCCTCGCGCTCCTGCGGCACCGGCCTGACGATGAATTGTGCCTGGCCGCCTTCCCGATGAGGGGGAACCACGAGGCGCCGGGCGACGCTGTTGGCCGCCTCTGCGCCAAAATCGCGGCGGACGACATGCAGGCAGAGATCAATGCCGGCCGCGCTTCCGGCGGCGGTCAGGATCTCACCCTCATCGACATAGAGCACATCCGGATCGAGGCGGATTTCGGGATGGCGTGCCGCAATCGCATCGGCATAGCGCCAATGCGTGGTGGCACGGCGACCGTCGAGCAGTCCGGTGGCGGCAAGCACTGCAACACCGGAGCAAAGTGACATCAGCCGGGCGCCTCGGCTATACGCGGCGCGCAAGGCCTGAAGCAGCGTCTTCGGGACAGGCTCGTCGATCCCACGCCAGCCGGGCACGACGATCAGATCCGCTTCTTCGAGGAGCGCCAACCCGCCGGTTGCCATCACGGTCAGTCCGCCGGCTGCGCGCAAAGGTCCGGCTTCGATGGCTGCCGTCGCATGACGATACCAGCCTTCCCCCATTTCGGGTCGTGCGAGACCGAAGACTTCCGCGGCGACGCCGAATTCGAAGGTGCAGAGGCCATCATAGGCCAGCGTCACGACGCGTGGGCCGATGAGCGGCGAGATGGCGAAAGGCGAAGTCTGCCGTGGGTCTTCGGACAGAGGCGCATCGATCGACCCGTCAGTTCCGTACCCGTCTGCGTCGTTACCGCGATGATGTTGCGCCATTGGCGTGATCTTTACGCATGTTGTCATTCAAGCCAGTTTCATCAAAGCTGGCAAAAATGCAACGTTCTTTCATCGTTCGAATGAAAGGATGCTGCCATGTCGAGCCTTGTGAGTGAAATCCCCGCTGCCGAACCTGCCCTCGTTGCTGCGCACTATGCTGCAAGGCTTTCCTTCGAAACCGATTGCTGGGATGTGCACGAATCCCTCAGCCGGGGTGATCCCGACTTCGTGCTGCTCGACGTGCGAGGGCCGAAGCTATTCGAAAAGTCCCATGTGCCTGCCGCAATCAACCTGCCGCATGGCAAGATGACCGAGCGGAAAATGGCGGAGTGGCCAGAGGACACGCTGTTCGTCGTCTATTGCGCCGGACCGCATTGCAACGGCACCGATCGGGCGGCGCTTCGGCTTGCGCGGTTGGGGCGCAGGGTCAAGGTGATGATCGGCGGCATGACCGGCTGGGCGGATGAAGGCTTCGAGTTCGCGAGCGGGGCGTGAGCGGACCGGAAGCTTCGTTTACCCTGCCAGGTGAGCGAACTCCGCAACGACCTCTTCGTAGACGCGGCGCTTGAAGGGCACGATTAAATCCGGCAGATCCTGGATCGGCTTCCAGTCCCAGGCATCGAATTCCGCCTCATGGCCGCCAGGCGGCGGATTGATGGCGATTTCGCTTTCATCGCCTTCAAAGCGGAAGGCGAACCAGCGCTGGGTCTGGCCGCGGAACTTGCCCTTCAGGCCGATGCCGATCAGTTCTGCAGGCAGGTCGTAATTGATCCAGCGGCTCGCCTCGGCCAGAAGCGAAACGGTCTTCATGCCGGTTTCCTCGTAGAGTTCGCGCATGGCGGCGGGCAGCGCATCTTCGCCGGGATCGATGCCGCCCTGGGGCATCTGCCAGAGTTGCGGTGATCCGTCATATTCGGAATTGCCTTGCGGAATGCGCCGGCCGGACCAGACCAGGCCCTCCCGGTTCAGCACCATGATCCCGACACAGGGGCGATAGGGCAGATCCTCGGCCTTAACCATGGGCTTCGTCGATACGGGGTCGGTCATGCGGTCCTCAGGGTCTGTTTTCATTGGCCAATGCCGAAACGCCGACAAATTCTATGCCGCGGGCAACGGCTTCGTCCCGCCATTCGCTGACAGCTGCAATCGTCTCGTCAAAGGCGGCGCCGACCCCGACGGCCTGGCCGTTGCGCCGGGCAATGCGTTCCAGCTCGTCGAGCTTGGCCAGGATCGCCTGGCGATCGACCTGCGCGTCGATCATGACGTCGGCATAGGCATGTGGGATGCCAATTGCCTTGGCGAAATCGCCGGACAGGGAGCGTGCCGTGGAGCCGTCGTCGAGGAACATCAGTCCACGTTCGCCAATATCGCGCATGACAGGGTCCATGGCCTTGTCATCGGCCAGGAACCGGGCGCCCATGTAGTTCATGATGCCTGTGTAATTGGTGATCTGCGCCATGGCCTGATGGAGGTTGGCGAGATTGCTGGCCGCCGCCTTTTCGGCGAGCAGAGTGCCGCGTCCCGGATCCATGGCGGGATAATCGAACGGTTCCATCGGCACCTGCAGGACGATTTCGTGTCCCTTGCGGCGCGCTTCCTGCATCCAGCGCTGCAAGCTGTTGCCGGTCGCGGCGAAAGCGAGCGTGATGTCCTCCGGCAGGTCGCGAATGGCTTTCTGGCTGCCTGTCTGGCTGAGGCCGATGCCGCCGATGACGATTGCAATGCGGGTGCCACGTGCGCCTGACCATGGACGGGCGTAGAAGTCGACGGGACGAAGACCGGAAGCGGAGACGGTGGGAAGTCCACCCGCGTCCGTCATTTCGATCAGTTCCTCGTTGGGCTGGTCGGCCAGACGCGGATCCTGGGTGGGGCTCGAGCCGATGACAACAGGGCCCTTGCGGGCATTGGGGCTGAACGTGGTCACCACATTGCCATCGGCCGTCGTCGTGCGGCGGATGACGGCACCGTCGTTCGGACCGCTTGTCGCAATGCCGGCAGGTCCATCCTTCGGATTGCGGTCAGCCTCGCTTTCGGCGATTTCACTTGCTTGCGGGGGTGTGGGCGTCAGGCCGATCGGTGGTTCGTTGCGCAGTGCTACGGGCGACAGGGCTGTCCAGGCAGACAGGCCGAACAGGGCGAGAACGGCAAACGCGGACGACACGGTAGACACGCGGAGGCGCGCCTTGCCTCGGCTCTTGTCCTTTCGCCCCTGACCGAGCGGTGCATGAAGGTCCATGCGAAACTTCCAGTGATGCCGGCGGCCCGGATACGAAGAGGCCGCCCGCGTATCCTGGATACGCGGGCGGCCGATTGAGGTCTTTACTGAAGCGACGCCTTCTGCGGATCGGCCGGGAAGGCCGGATCGTTCTTTACACCGCGCAGCAGATCGAGCGCGTAGTTGAGCTGGACATCGTCCTTGGCTTCCGGCGGCACGTAAGCAACGGAGCCCGAACCTTCCTCACCTTCGTCCTGCCCCTTGATGTGGCCCGGCAGCGAGGATTCGCCTTCCGTGCGAACCTTGCCCTGAAGTTCTTCCGGAAGCGGCTGATCCACCTTGATGTCGGGTTCGATGCCGGTCCCCTGGATCGATTTTCCAGACGGCGTGTAGTAGAGCGCCGTGGTGAGCCGCAGCGCACCCTTTTCGCCCATCGGGATGATCGTCTGAACCGATCCCTTGCCGAAGGAGCGCGTGCCGAGCACCGTTGCCCGCTTCAGGTCCTGCAGGGCGCCGGCAACGATTTCCGACGCCGAGGCAGAGCCGCCGTTGACAAGCACGATGACAGGCTTGCCATCGGTCAGGTCACCGGCCGTCGCGTTGAAGCGGCGGGTGTCCTGCGGATCGCGCGAGCGGGTCGACACCACTTCGCCACGCTCCAGGAAGGCGTCTGAAACGTAGATTGCCTGATCGAGAAGGCCGCCCGGATTGAGGCGCAGGTCGAGGACATAGCCTTTCAGCTTGTCGCCCGGCAATTCCTTCTTGATCTTTTCGATCGCGGCTTCCAGGTCGTCATAGGTCTTCTCGGTGAACGAGATGACGCGGAGATAGCCGACATCGCCCTCGACGCGCGACTTGACGGCGCGGATCGGAATGATTTCGCGGGTGACGGTGATGTCGAGCGGCTTGTCGGCACCTTCGCGCAGGATGGTCAGCTTGATCGGGGTGTTGACTGCGCCACGCATCTTCTCGACGGCTTCCTCGAGTTTGAGGCCGCGAACGGATTCACCGTTGATTTCCGAGATGAAGTCGCCGGCGAGGATGCCGGCCTTGGCGCCGGGCGTATCGTCGATCGGCGTAATGACCTTGACGAGTTCCTCTTCCATGGTGACTTCGATGCCGATGCCGCCGAACTCGCCACGCGTCTGGGTCTGCATGTCCGCCGCATCCTTGGCATTCATGTAGACGGAGTGCGGGTCGAGCGAGGTCAGCATGCCGTTGATGGCACTTTCGACCAGCTTGTTCTCGTCCGGCGGCGTGACGTATTGCGCACGAATGCGCTCGAAGACGTCTCCGAAGATCGAGAGTTCCCTATAGGTGGAGTTGCCAGCGGCTTGGGCCGGAACGCCTGCGGAATAGATGACGCTCATCGCAGTTGCGCCCATCAGTGCGCCGACGAGGAGAAGAGAGACCCTACGTATCATTCTGTGCCTTTCCAGAATCGCCTCCGACCCACCAGGGGCGGGAATCAACCGGTTTACCGTCTTTCCGAAGTTCAATGTAAAGTGTTGGCCGATCGGTTTCCAGCGCCAAAGCGGTGGCGCTGGCCACTCTTTTCTCACCCATGGTCGCCAGAGGCTCCCCGGAGAGCACGAACTTGCCTTGACTGGTGCTGATCCGGTCCATGCCTGACAGCACCATGTGATAGCCGTCGCCCGTGTTCAGAATGATCATCTGGCCGTAGCTCCGGAAATTTCCAGCAAACACCACCCATGCATCCGCGGGCGCAGTTACGAGCGCGCCGGGCTGTGAGGCAATGACGATGCCCTGAGCCTGGTGGCCTGTCCCGTCCGGGTCACCGAACTGACGCAGGGTTTCGCCGGCAATCGGCAATTCCAGTTTCTGCTTCAGATCATTGAAAGGATATGCTGGCGCAATACGGTTTTTATCGGGCAGTCCAGACTGGGCGAGCTCCAGAGCGCGGGCTCTCTGTTCCTCGCTCATCTGGCTGCGTCTCTCTTCTTCAGCCCGAGCAAGTTCGGCGGCCTGGCGGACAGAGGTGATCTCGTTTTCAAGCGAACGGATCAGTGCTTCCATCGTCGTGGCACGCTCCGCAAGTGCTTCTGATTGCTTGCGTTCCGCCTGAAGCTGAAGCGAATTGGTCCGAGCGACGCGTTCGTTCTCCGCAACCAGAAGATCCATTCGTCGCTCTTCTTCCTGGCGATTGGCGATGGCGACCACCATGGCGTCCATCTCCTTCTTTCCGGCTTCGCGGAGCGCGATCAACTCTTCGAGATCGGCGGCCAGCTTGTCGGTCTCGTGCCGGATGCCGGGCACGACCGCACCCAGCAGGATCGCCGTGCGAACCGATCCAAGTGCATCTTCGGGGCTGACGAGCAGCGCCGGGGGTGGATTGCGCCCCATGCGCTGGAGAGCTGCGAGGACCTCGGCAAGCATGGTCCGACGTTCCCGGAAGGAGGCTCTGATGTCATCTTCGCGCAGGCCGATATCGGCGAGACGTCTTTCGCCTTCGCTGATCTGCTTTTCAATATCCTTGCGACGCTTTGCGGACTCGATCAAAGCCGTCTTCAGGCTTTCCGAGGTTTTCTCGAGCTCCTCGATGCTTTGCTGAAGCTCGGTCGCTTTTTCCTCTGACAGCTTCATGCTGGCGGCAATGTCCCGCAATTCGGAGCTGACCTGGTCGCGTTTGGCGCGCAATTCGAGCGCGGGATCAGCCGTTTCCTGCGGCACGATCCGATCGACTGTCGCTGAGGGGAGAGTGGACAGCGTCTCGCTCGTCTCGCCTGCGCCAGGTGCGGGCCCCGTTGCGGGTGTCTCTGCCTGCTGGGCTTGCGTCGAATATGGAGCAGTGGACACCAGGAGACTGGCCATGACACAGGCCACAGCCAGAACGGCCCGCCTTTGGCGGGCTTTCGAGGCGTGGGTGGTGTCGGCTGCTGCGATGGGCAAGAGGTTCATCCGGTTCGGCGGGAAAATACGCTGATTTGCGCTCTAGGCAAAGCACCGCCTCGACGATCGGCCCCAGGCGTTCAAACGCGGTGGTAGGGGTGGCCCGTCAGGATGGTCACGGCGCGGTAGAGTTGCTCGGCGATCAGGATACGAACGAGCTGATGCGGCCAGGTCAGCTTGCCAAGATTGAGGACGAGGCGGGCACGATCGCGTAGCTCCGGGTCGATGCCGTCGGCCCCGCCGATGACGAAGGCCATGTCGCGCTGGCCGTTGTCGGCAGCGTCACCGACGAATTTCGCAAATTCGGCGCTGTGGAAGGCCTTGCCGCGCTCGTCGAGAACCACAATGAGCGCGCCGTCGGGGATCTGGCGGAAAAGCTCTGCAGCTTCCTCGCGCTTTCTCGTGTCGGTATTGCCGGCGCGGCTTTCATTCAGCTCCACGGAGCGCGTGAATTCGAGGCCGCATTGCGGTCCGGCCTTGGCGAGGCGGTCCAGATAGCGGGACGCGAGTTCCTTCTCCGGCCCGGCTTTCAGCCGGCCAACGGCATAGATGCCAATCTTCATGCGGGCGGTCCCAATTTCAGGTCACAAAACCATCTCTATCGGCAGGAAGTGCCCCGCCGTGTCAATCCGGCTTCGGGACCGTCCGACGGACGGCCGGCCGTTTTCAGTGCAGGCGGTCCTCGATGTCCGGAGTGGCCCACATCCTTTCGAGATTGTAGACCTCGCGAATTTCAGGTCGGAACACATGCACGATGATGTCTCCCATGTCGATCAGGACCCAATCGCCGGTCTCCAGACCTTCGACGCGGGCAGAACCCAGGCCTTCGTCCTTCAAGTCGGAAATGAGGTGTTCGCTGATCGCCGAGACATGACGGTTCGAGCGTCCGGATACGACTACCATGTAGTCGCCCAGCGCCGATTTTCCGGCAATGTCGATGGAGACGATGTCTTCTGCCTTCGAGTCCTCGAGGCTTGCGAGGACCAGCTCAAGTGCACGGGCTGCAGCATCGGCGCCACGTTCCATGCTCTTCGGGATAGCGCGGGAGGCACGTCCCTTGGTGTGTACTGTTGTCAGAGTTCGTCCTTTCCTTGGCAAAACAGAACAGCACGTCTGCGATTCTCATAACTCGGATCGCAGCTAAAAGGTGGCATCGATCCTTTAAATTTTCAAGGCATGGTCGGAAATGTGGCCCTCATCCCGTCATGGACGCGGCACGGTGCCCGCTGCCCGAATTGCCGACGAACTCAGCGCCGAGCGGGGCCCATGGATGAAGGTCCAGGCCGGCGCCCGCTTCTGCCAGAGCACACCGGCGTCTTCCTCATCGATCCGCGCGAAATCGAAGGTGCGCGCCATCTTCGACGAGAGATAGGCAAGCGTCGAGCCGGGACGGTCGATGACGGCAATCGGCAGGGTGGTCGCGATCTTCTGCCAGCGTTGCCAGTGATGGAAACCGGCCAGATTGTCGGCGCCCATGATCCAGATGAAATGAACATGCGGATTTCGGGACCGAATGAATTCCAGAGTTCTCGCCGTATAGCTCGTGCCGAGCGTTTTCTCGAATGCCGTCACCTTGATCCGTGGATCTCCAGCCAGCGCTTCGCAGGCGGCCAGGCGTTCGGCAAGCGGGGCCAGCTCCTTCTGATTCTTCAGCGGGTTGCCGGGGGTCACCAGCCACCATAGCTGGTCGAGACCCAGGCGACGCAGGGCGATCTCGGCCACAAGCAGGTGTCCCGGATGTGGCGGATTGAAGGAGCCACCGAAGAGACCGACCACCATGCCACGTTCGACATGAGGCATTACTGTATGGCGATGGGCGAGTTCCGCTTGCGCCACGTCAGGGACGGACCTGGCCATTGCCGCGGACGCGATACTTGAAGGAGGTCAGCTGTTCGACGCCAACAGGGCCTCGCGCATGCATCTTGCCGGTGGCGATACCGATCTCGGCGCCCATGCCGAATTCTCCACCATCGGCAAACTGGGTCGAGGCGTTGTGCAGCAAGATGGCCGAATCGATTTCGTTGAAGAAGCGCTCGACGACATCAGGATCTTCGGCGACCACCGCTTCCGTGTGGTTCGACGAATAGCGGGCGATATGATCGATCGCACCACCTATGCCATCGACCACGGCAACGGAGATGATCGCGTCGAGATATTCGGTGCGCCAGTCTTCTTCCGTCGCAGGCTTCAGGCCCGGAATGATGCGGAGCACCGTGGCCGAGGCACGGATTTCGCAACCGGCTTCCGTCAGTGCTTCAATCAGCGGCTGCAAATGGGTGGCGATTGCGGCGCTGTCGACGAGCAGGGTTTCGGCGGAACCGCAAATGCCCGTGCGGCGCATCTTGGCATTGACGATGATCTTCCTCGCCATGTCGAGGTCGGCGGAGCTGTCGACATAGACATGGCAAAGGCCTTCGAGATGAGCGAAGACCGGCACACGCGCTTCCTGCTGGACGCGGGCAACGAGGCTCTTGCCGCCGCGCGGGACGATCACGTCGATGGAGCCTTCGAGGCCTGAGAGCAGTGCGCCGACGGCTGCACGATCGGTGGTGGGCACGAGCTGGATCGCATCGGCCGGAAGGTCGGCGGCGACAAGGCCCTTGACCAGGCAGGCATGGATGGCGCGCGAGGAATGGGCGGAATCCGAGCCTCCGCGCAAGATGACGGCATTGCCGGCCTTGAGGCAAAGAGCGCCGGCATCGGCGGTGACGTTCGGCCGGCTCTCATAGATGACGCCGATGACGCCAAGCGGGGTGCGGACACGCTCTATATGCAAGCCGTTCGGGCGATCCCATTCGGTGATGATGGTGCCGACGGGGTCCGCAAGGTCGGCGATTTCGCGCATCGACTGCGCGATTGCCGCAACGCGGGTCGAATCGAGGGTCAGGCGATCGACGAAAGAGGCAGCAAGGCCGGCCTCTGCTGCATGCTTCAGGTCGAGCGCATTCGCCGCGAGGATATCAGCTTCGGCTGCGACAAGGGCGTCGGCCATGGCCAACAGCGCCGTGTTCTTGGCTTCGGCAGAAGCGATGGCCAGTGGTCGGGCAGCTGCGCGGGCGCGACGGCCGATGCCGAGCATCAGGCCTTCGACGGAATTCTGGTTCGACACGGTATCAAGCATGGGCTGCATCCTTCCGGTCTTCGGTACTGGCTTCGCGCTGCCCGAGTTCGGTCATGACGAGGTCGTCCCGGTGAATCATCGCGGCGCGACCGGCATAGCCGAGAATCTGCCCGATTTCGTTCGATTTGCGGCCGCAAATTCGCCGGGCCTCCTCGGCGTCGTAGCCGGCGAGGCCGCGGGCGATCTCGCGTCCCTCTGTTGTCACGATCGAGACGGTGTCGCCGCGGTGGAAAGCGCCAGACACGGATCGCACGCCAGCCGGCAGAAGGCTCTTGCCGGAACGCAACGCCCCCTCGGCGCCGATATCGACCTGCAGGGTGCCTGCAGGCTGCAGCTGACCCGCAATCCAGGTTTTCCGCGCGGTGACGGGGGACTTGGACGCCGCAAACCAGGAGTGGCGCGCGCCGTTCTCGATCGCCGAGAGCGGATTCTTCGTCTTGCCCGACGCAATGATCATGGCGCAGCCGGCGCTTGTCGCGATCTTGCCGGCGTCGATCTTGGTGCGCATGCCACCGCGGGACAGTTCCGATGCGGCGCCACCGGCCATGGCTTCGATTGCGGGCGTTATCTCCTCGATCGTTTCGAGGAACAAGGCATTCGGATCGAGATGCGGCGGGGCGGTGTAGAGGCCGTCAATGTCCGACAGCAGCACGAGCAGGTCGGCGCCGGCCATGGTGGCGACGCGTGCGGCAAGCCGGTCGTTGTCGCCGTAGCGGATTTCGGTGGTCGCGACCGTATCGTTCTCATTGATGATCGGCACAGCGCCGATCTTGAGCAACTGGTTCAGTGTCGCACGGGCGTTCAGATAGCGACGGCGCTCCTCCGTATCGCCCAGTGTCAGCAGAACCTGACCGGCGACGATCTGGTGGCGTGAGAGGCTCTCCGACCAATGCCGGGCCAGCGCGATCTGGCCAACCGCAGCACAGGCCTGGCTCGCTTCCAGCTTAAGGGCGCCCGAGGGCATGTCGAGCACGGTGCGGCCGAGCGCGATGGCGCCGGAGGAGACTACGAGCACATCCGTGCCGCGCGCCTTCAGGGCTGCGATGTCGTCACTGATCGCATCGAGCCAGTCCTTGCGAATGCCGGAGCCCCGATCGACCAACAGAGCGGAGCCGATCTTGATGACGACACGCTTGACGCGGGAGAGCGAGCGGAGCCGGGTTCCCATCAGTCGTCGCCTTCTCCGTCCAGTCCTGCCTCGAGATTGCCGTCGTCATCGCGGTTGCGACGATTTTTTTCGCGTTTTTCCGGCAGGGGCCGGTTGCCCTGGGCGGCGACAATGACGTCACGCAGGGCGCGAAGTGCATCCGTCATGCCCTTGTTGGTGATGGCCGAAAGCAGGAGGGGTGTCTGGCCGCAGGCCTTTTTCAGTTCCGCTGCCTTCTTCTTCAGCTCCACTTCATCCAGCACGTCGATCTGCGACAAGGCCACGATCTCCGGCTTGTCCTCCAGACCTGCGCCATAGGCATCCAGTTCGTGGCGCACGGTCTTGTAGGCCTTGCCGACCTCTTCTTCCTGAGAGGAGACCAGATGCAGGAGCACACGGGTCCGTTCGACGTGGCCGAGGAAGCGGTCACCAATGCCCACGCCTTCATGCGCACCTTCGATCAGGCCCGGGATGTCGGCGAGAATGAACTCGCGCTCGTCAATGGTCGCGACGCCGAGGTTCGGATGCAGGGTGGTGAAGGGGTAGTTGGCAATCTTCGGCCGGGCGCGGGTGACCGAGGCGAGGAAGGTTGATTTGCCGGCATTGGGCAGGCCGACGAGACCAGCGTCGGCGATCAGCTTCAGCCGCAGCCAGACAGTCTTGTCCTCGCCTTCGAGGCCAGGATTGGCCCAGTCCGGCGCCTGGTTGGTCGCTGTCTTGAAATGCGCATTGCCGAAGCCACCGTTGCCGCCCTTGGCGATGCGGAAGCGTTGGCCTTCGACCGTCATGTCGACGATCAGGGTTTCGTTGTCTTCCTCGAAGATCTGCGTGCCGACAGGAACCTTGAGCGTCACGTCTTCGCCATTGGCGCCCGTGCGGTTGCGGCCCATGCCGTGCGTGCCGGTCTTGGCCTTGAAATGCTGCTGGAAGCGGAAATCGATGAGCGTGTTGAGGCCGTTGACGGCCTCTACCCATACATCGCCGCCGCGACCGCCGTCGCCACCATCAGGACCGCCGAACTCGATGAATTTTTCGCGCCGAAACGAGACAGCACCGGCGCCACCGTCGCCAGAGCGAATATATACCTTAGCTTCGTCGAGAAATTTCATCTTGCTGCCGTCAATTCTTCTGTCAGGTTCTGCGCGGAGATTGCGGCCATCGATATAGCCGCTTGGCGCGGAGGTCAAAGAGTATCGTGAAGTTCGTGAGCTACAACATCCAGTATGGCATCGGGCAGGACGGGCGTTTCGACCCTGCGCGCATCGCCGAGAGCATGCGCGACGCTGACGTGATCGCCCTGCAAGAGGTCACCCGTGGCTATAGCCGGAATGACTATGCCGATCTGGTGGAGATCATGTCCGCGCTCTTTCCCGACTATTTCGCAGCCTTTGGTCCGGCCTGCGACGTCCTGGTGGACCACCAGATCGTCGACGGTCGCCTCCGCGAGCGGCGTTTTCAGTTCGGCAACATGGTGCTGTCGCGCTATCCGATCCGCGCCAGCCGCAACCTGCTTCTGCCGCGCAAACGAACTTTCGACAAACTCAATCTGCAGCGCGGGGCGCTCGAGACGGTCATCGATGCGCCGGGCGGTGCCTTGCGTGTCTATTCCGTTCACCTCGATCATGTCTCTCCGGACGAGCGGCTGGCGCAGATCGACTTTCTCAAGGACCGTGCCTGCCATTACGTGGACGAGGGTGGCCCATTGACCGGGGCCATCGAATTCGCGATCTCCGATCTGCCGGTGCCTGCGGACTTCCTCATCATGGGTGATTTCAACATGGAGCCGGAAAGCCCCGAATACATCGCCATGGTCGGTCGCAACGACGCCTATTACGGGCGCGCGCCGAGGGCCGGCTATCCGACGGATGCCGAGGCGCATTTGAGGTCCCGCCCGTCGGACGGCTACAGCTGGATCAGCGAGGATCAATCGCGTCGCATGCATCTGGACTATTGTTTCGTCAGTGGAGGCCTCGTCCATCGTTTGAAGGCCTGCCGGGTGGATAATTCCGCCGACGGCTCAGACCATTTTCCAGTCTGGGTCGAAATCGCGGAAACTTGAGCTCCGGGCGGCAAGCGCCCGGAGCATTGTCGGCTATGCTTTGCGCCGGCGCGCTGCAAAGTCTGCCTGCGAGAGCCGTGACTCCACCAGAGGTGACATGGCATTGCGTGCCCTGGAGAAGACATCCCGGACACCTGATATCCGAAAGCCCCGCGCCTCCAGCAGGCGAAGCGATGCCGGATTGTCGGCGAAGGCGCCACCGAGGATGTCGGCCTGCGGCATGCGCTGGAAGAAGCGCTCCAGTGCTGCTTCGACCGCTTCCGTCATCAGGCCACGGCCCCAGTAGAAGCGGTTCAGCCAGTAACCGATGTGCCAGAGGCCGTGCCGGAGCTCCAGGGAGGCAACGCCAACATGCACGCCGTCGAGCGTGATGGCGAAATGCCAGTCGGGCTTCAACCCTGACGTCACCATGTTCAGCCAGTCACGACCGTCTTCCCGATCATAGGGGGCCGGCACGCGCGTCAACATGCGGACGACGCTGAAATCGCTGAGCGATGCAGCGATCGCATCCGCATCCTGCATCCGATGGGGACGCAAGACGAGGCGCTCCGTTTCGATGACCGGGCAGGGGCCAGGTATTGCCGGCTTGAACGCCGGCCTTTCCGCCAGCATCGCGCTCATCGCATGTCTCCCCAGCTCTTCAGCGACAGCCAGGTCTTGCGGTCGAGCCGGTACCACTCGACGGGAACGGTGCCGCCCATGGCGAGGTTGCCGACCATGCCGGTGCCCTGGAACTGAAAGCCAGACTTCTGGATGACGCGCCGCGAGGCGATGTTGGTCACCCGGCATCGCGCATCGATCCGGCCCACCCATTCGCGGGTGCGGAATACCATGTCGATCAGCGCATGGGCCGCTTCTGTGGCACACCCCTTGTTCCAGTAGGGTTCACCCAGCCAATACCCCAATTCCAGTGTTGTATCGTCAACAGGATTGGGCTCCATCGCGCAGCAACCGAGGAACTCGCCATTGTCCGCTTTCGTGATGGCATAGACGCACTTGCCGATCTCGCCGATATTCGTGCGTCGCACGAAGTCGGCCGCGTCTTTCGCCGTGTAGGGATGCGGCATGCGCGCCACCATGGTGGCAATCGCGGCGTTGTTGGCGAGATGGGCAAGGGCGTCGATGTCTTCGATGTGGGGTGCGCGCAGGACGAGCCTTTGCGACAACAAGACGGGGCAATCGCTCCTTGGCCGATCAGGCCTTGGCTGTTCTTCGGGCGACCGTGATTGGTCATCCCTCAACATTAAACTTTGCATGGTTCAGTCTCCTTCGTTGGACAAGAAAAAAGGGGAGATGGCGCCCCATCTCCCCTTTTTTCTGAACTGAACCTGATGCGGTCAGCCGGGTCGATGAGACGCCGGCTGTTTTAGAGCGCTACCGGCTTATTCCGCTGCTTCGGCTTTCGGCATTACAGACACGAAGACTCGACCGTTCGACTTCGTACGGTAGTCCACATTGCCGGCCGTAAGTGCAAAGATGGTATGGTCCTTGCCCATGCCGACGTTCGCGCCCGGATGCCACTGGGTGCCGCGCTGACGCACGATGATGTTGCCCGGAATGACGACTTCGCCACCGAACTTCTTCACGCCGAGGCGCTTGGAATTGGAATCGCGACCGTTGCGCGAGGAACCGCCAGCTTTTTTGTGTGCCATGGGAGTTCTCCTTTAAACCTTGTTCTTAGACGCGCTTCAGGCAGCGACGATGTCGGTGATACGCACCACGGTGTGGTGCTGACGATGGCCGCGCGAACGCTTGGAGTTCTGGCGACGACGCTTCTTGAAGGCGATGACCTTCTTGCCGCGCATCTGCTCGACAACCTCGGCCGTGACCTTGGCGCCAGCCACGAAGGGCGCGCCGATGGTCGCTGTCTCGCCTTCGCCGACGATCAGAATCTCGGTGAATTCGATGGTTGCACCAGCTTCGGCTTCCAGCTTTTCGATGGTCAGCACGTCGTTGGCATTAACGCGGTACTGCTTACCGCCGGTCTTGATGACTGCGAACATTTTTTATCCTTTCATGTTCGTTCCGGCTCTCCACTTGCGAGGGGCCGTCTTTTTGCCAGTCGGAGGAGCGGAACCTTCGTTCCGCTGGTTCAGCTTCGCGTTTCGCGAAGAACACAAGGCGCAGTTCACCCACGCTTTTAGTCGAGCGTCGCATACGTGAGGCGCACCACTGAGTCAAGATGAAAGCGGGAAAATCTGACGCATTCATCGCAGCATGGGCGATGGGTTGCCACAGAGAGACACATCGCGGCATCAAATGCTGACCAAGATGCCTCCCAGAACATGGTGCGTTACGGTACTTTCCGGGGGGGGGGGTAAATCCAACCCTATCGCTTGTGGAGCAGTCCCTCGATGAGCGTCACAAGCTCTTTGGC
Organism: Rhizobium sp. 'Codium 1'; assembly: GCF_020889605.1. Lineage (NCBI taxonomy): Bacteria > Pseudomonadati > Pseudomonadota > Alphaproteobacteria > Hyphomicrobiales > Rhizobiaceae > Rhizobium > Rhizobium sp. 'Codium 1'. Next base: position 273,734 of record NZ_JAJGPW010000003.1, on the reverse strand, counting down.
GGCAAGGTCGAGCTCTCCGCTGTTGTCGATGGTGACGATATGCAGATGCAGCGGTAGAGGCTCGGATGATCGTGCAAGGCGCGCCTCGATGTCGGCCGCAGTCTCGCGTCCACGTGAGGCGAGGCGCTTGGCCAGGATCTCCGGGCGTGCGGTGACATTGACCACCACGAGGTGGGCGAATGCCGCGTGGAAGGCGTCGAGCGCCGAGCGGGATCCATTGGCGATGACGACATGGCCAGCGGCGAGATCGTCGTAGACGTCGGCGGGGATACCATAGCCGAGGCCGTGGGCCTGCCAGCTCACCGCGAAGGCTCCGGATTTCAAGAGATCCTGGAAAGCGTCTGATGTGACGGCGTGATGGTCTTCGCCAACGGCGTCCTCGGCACGGGTGATCACGCGGCGAACGAAGCGCAGGTCGTCTCTTCCGGCGAAATGGTGCCGGGCGATATCCATCAGGCTGTCCTTGCCGACACCGCTCGGGCCGACGACGGCGATCAGGGTGCCGCTTGCCGCCTTCGTCTCTGGCGCAACATCGTTTTCCACTTGCGTCATCAGGCCACCCGCCGCCCTTCCCGCCAAACGGCACGAACGACAGGAACGCCGTGGTCGCGGCGGACACGGACGAGGTCGGCCCGCAGACCGGATTCGATGCGGCCCCGATCAGACAGGCTGACGGTCCGGGCCGGCGTGGCCGTGACCATGGCAATCGCCTGCGGCAGTGAGATGCCATCGATCTCGTCGGCCAGAACGAAGCTGGCATGCAGCAGGCTGAGTGGCACGTAGTCGGAGGAGAGAACGTCCAGCACGCCGCGCTTGGCGAGATCGCGCGCGGCGATGTTGCCGGAATGGGACTTGCCGCGCACCACGTTGGGCGCACCCATGAGCACGCTCATGCCGGACTTGTGCGAGGCTTCGGCGGCCTCGAAACTGGTCGGGAACTCCGCAAGCTTCACTCCGTGGCCCCTGGCTTCCTCGACATGGGCGAGTGTGGCGTCGTCATGGCTCGCGACCGTAATGCCACGCTCCGCACAGGCCTTGGCCAGGGCGTTGCGATGAACAGTCGAGTAGCGCTCCGAAAGCGAAAGACGGCTTTCGACGAAGCGGGCGAACTGTTCGTCTGTCAGGCCGCGCTTGGTCTTGTAGTAGAGCGTGTACTGCTCCATCGTCTGGAACTGGCGCTGACCCGGCGAATGATCCATGAGCGAGACGAGACGCACATGCGGGTCTTTTTCGAAGTCGGCGAAATGATCGAGCACGTTGTCGGAGGCGACCTCGCAACGCAGGTGGATCAGATGCTCCGCCCGTAAGCGGTCGTCCCGTTCGGCGGCCTGGATGGCGTCTGCCATGTCGCGCATCTCGCCCTTGTCGAATCCGCCGTCTTCGTCTGAACCCATGCGCAGGCAATCGAAGACGGTGGTGATGCCTGACGTGACGATCTGGGCGTCATGCGCCTGGATGGCCGATGTCATGTGCCAGCGCACGCCCGGACGGGGCGAGTAGTGCGATTCCAGATGGTCGGTGTGCAGTTCGACGAGGCCCGGGATCAGGTAGTCGCCGCCGAAGTCCTCGCCGCTGCTGCTTGCGCCTTCATCGATTGCCGCGATCTTGCCGTTGCGAACGAGGACACTGCCGTCGACGATGCGGTCTTCGAGCACGATACGGGCGTTGGAAAAAATCTGTTCGGACATAGGGTCAGCCGTTCGGTTGGGCGGCTGTCAGCGGCAGCCGTGAATGGACAAGGAAAGGCGCGCCGCGCTCGGGCTCGATGAAAAGTGCCAGTCCGTCGATCCGGAGAGGGCGACCAATGAAGTCGGCAAAGCGCTCTTTCAGGAGGTTGGCCATGGCTGGTGCCTGGGCCGCGGGGACAGGGCCGGTCAGTGTCATGTGGAAACGAAATTCATCGAAAACGTAAGGGTAACCCCAGCGCATGAGGTTTTCGCGCTGGCGTGACGGCAGGCTATCGGGTTTCCGTCGCTCGATATCAGCCTCCGACAGCGGTGCGCGGAAGGGCTCGAAGACTTCGACGACGCTGGCTGCGAAATCCTGCAGCGGCGGGTGCGGCCGATCCGGAACCAGGGCGAAGAATGGCCCGAGTTGGCCGACGACCACGGCGGGGAGCTCGAACGCTGCCGTTCTCTCCGCAAAGGCGGCAAACGCGACCAGAAGATCGTCTTCGCTCATGCCTTCCGCCAGGTGAAAGGGGGCTTTCAGTGTTGCGTGAAAGCCGTATCGCCGGGGATCGGCGGTCAGTGCATCAAGCTCTTCCGCCGCAAATTCCCTCTCGATGCTTCTCGGATGCGCCCCGCCGGTGAATGCATCGCGCCCCAGCCATTCCGCTGCCGCTCGACTGAGCGGCGATTCGGCAGAAGGGACGAAGTAAAGAGCGTATCGCAAGGGCATGTCTTTCTATCTGCGGTGCGGGACGTATTTCCCGCACCGTGCAAGTCAGTGGCGGCTCTTGCCCATCAGGCGGGAGCGCAGGCTATTGGAGATGGCGTCGAATAGAAACACCACGATCAGGATCAGCAGAACCATATAGGCGACGTTCTCCCAGTCGGAATTGGTACGCATGGCTTCCCAGAGCTTGAGGCCAATGCCGCCGGCGCCGACAGCGCCGATGATGGTGGCCGACCGCGTGTTCGATTCCCAGAAATAGAGGGCCTGTGAGGCGAAAACCGGCATGACCTGTGGCAATACACCGAAGCGCTGCACGGCCGCTGACGGGGCGCCGACCGATTTCACGCCTTCGCGCTGCTTGTCGTCGATGTTCTCCAGCGCCTCGGAATAGAGTTTGCCGAGCGTGCCGGTGTCCGTGACGAAAATTGCGGAAATGCCGGCCAGGGGCCCGGGGCCGAAGGCGCGGGTGAAGAACAGGGCCCAGATCAGCATGTCTACCGAGCGGACGAAGTCGAAGAAGCGCTTCGTGATCTGATTGACCGGGCGGTTGCGGGTGATGTTGCGGGCGGCAACAAAGGAAAGGGGGAAAGCGATCAGCGAAGCCAGCAGCGTTCCCATGAAAGCCATGACAATGGTCTGGAGCAGCTTCGTCCAGACGTCGAGATGCTGCCAGGAGGCGTTGTAGAGGATGTTGTTCCAGGCAAGCGCCAGATTGCTCATCTTGGGGTCGATACGTTCTCCGGACGAGATCGACTGCCAGACTTCAGCGGAAGAGAGGCCGAAGAAGGGCGAGTTGGTATCGAAGATGAAGTTTTCCCAGCCAAAGAAGCGCTTGCGAACACGGATCCGATCGGACGAGATGTCGAGCCAGCCGGCCGATCCGAAAAAGGCGATCACGCGGCCGCCTTCAAGGCGTTGTTCCACCCAGTCGGGGTGGTCTTCGTCGATCGTCACGGTGTCCCTCTCGGGATCCAGCAGCAGGGTTACATATTCGTCGCCACGGACCAGCATGACACGCTCGCCTGTGATATCGATCCGGGCGCTTCCGGAGAGCGTTATCCGGGCTTCCGTGATCACCTCTTCGGTGGTCACTTGAGGCGTAGGGGCTGCTGCATCGGCTCCGCCCGTGGCGATGGATCCCTGTGGAGACGGAGGAGCCATGAAGCTGAAGGAGGAGCTGGGCTTCGGAGTTGCGGAAGCCGGGGCAGCTGCGGCCGGCGGTGCAGGTTCGGTCCGCGTGATCGTCTCGCGCGTCGTTTCGATCCAGTCGGGCTTCGGATTTGGACCGATCGGATCGAAGCGGGGATAAGTGATGGTCAGTGCACGGTCGCGATCGATCTCGAATTCGGGGCGGACCTCGTAGGAGACCCAATCGGCGAGATAGTTTCCGGCTATGCCCCAATTGGCTTCGGTCAGCGTCTTGCCGATGGCAAAGAACCACCAGCAGAACAGGAAGTAAAAGCTGAGGACCCCTATCGAAAAGGGGATCCGATAACGTTGCCAGAGGCTGCGCTCCAGCACCTGCGGATAGCGCTCGGCCAGACGGTTCAGTTCGGCGGTGTTGATCATGGACATCGAAACCTCACGTAACCGACTGGAAGGCCTGCTCGCCGACGAGCTTGCGGCGCAGCCAGGCCGAGAATTGGTCGACGGCGATGACTGTCGACAGAAGGAGAAGGATGATGGCGAGGGTCTTTGCTTCGTGGCCCTGGCCAATCGAAAGACGGAGCGCTTCGCCGATCCCGCCGCCGCCGACAGCGCCGATGATTGTCGAGGCGCGTACGTTGATCTCCAGACGCAGCAGGAAATAGCTCATGAAATTCGGCATGACCTGGGGCGTGATCGCGAACCAGACGCGCTCGAACCAGTTCGCGCCGACCGCTCGCAGGCCTTCGTCCGGCCGCATGTCGGCGTTCTCGATGACTTCGAAGAACATCTTGCCGAGCGCACCGATGGTGTGAACCGTGACTGCGATGATGGCCGGGATCGGGCCGAGTGACAGGATGGCCAGGAAGAAGCCGGCAATGACCACTTCGGGAAAGGCGCGCAGGATTTCCATGACACGACGTACCGGCCAGCGGATCCAGGTGTTCGGCATGGTGTTCCTTGCCGCGAGGAAGGCAAAGGCATAGCCGAAGATCATCGCAATCACGGTGGACAGAAGCGCGATGTTCACCGTCTCGAGCATCTTGTGAAAATATTCGGGGATGTAGAGGCTCTCGGTAACGTAGAACCGCCCTTCCGGGTAATTGTACTTGAGACTGCCATCATCATAGGGAGACGGCAGGTCGAACAGGGCGCGCCAGATCTCCCATCCGTCACGAGGGGCGAGGTCGCCGATGAAATCGAAGAGATAAGGCAGCCTGTCAAAAAACTTGCCGGCATTCGTATCGTTTGCGAACCAGAGCGAACCTGTCACGGCTAGCAACAGAATGACGGCACCGAGGCCTGTGTAGATACGCCGCTTCGCCGCGAGTTCCTGCCAATGGCGTTCTACGACCGCGCCGCGTTCGCTCAAGGGTGGCTGTGTCGCCGTCATGGCCATCGCCGCAAATTCCTCTGGGAAAGGCTTCAAGGAAAGACCGCCGGCGGTGGATCCGACCGGCGGTCTCATTGGTCTCGTCTGCGATCAGCCGCCGATGGTCGCCTTGCGGGCGTCGATGATCGGCTTGTAGAAATCGACGTTGACCTCGGTGAAGCCAGCGAAATCGCCGCCCTGGATGGCCGAGAAGCAGGCCGGGTCGGACTTCGGCAGATCCATCATGAACTGCTTGAACTTGGTTTTCATGTCCTCGTTCATCGAGGTGCGGACAACGACCGGGCCGTTCGGGATCAGCGGGGATTTCCAGACTTCGACGAGGTCATCCATGTTCAGGATGCCCTTGTCGACCATCTTGCGCAGGTTGCCGGAGGAGTAGCCGTCCTTGAACTCGCCAACGCCAGAGCCCCAGGTCGTGCCAGCGTCGAAGGTGCCCTTGACGACTTCGAGAACCAGGTTTTCATGGCCGCCGCCGAAACCGGTCGAAGCGACGACCTGATCAACCGGAGCGCCGAGAGCTTCCGGCAGGGTCACGAGCGGGACGAGGTAGCCAGAGGTGGAGTCCGGATCGGCATAACCCAGCTTCTTGCCCTTGATGTCTTCGATCTTGGTGATGCCAGAATCCTTGCGGGCCACCATGATCGAGTAGTAGCCACTGGAGCCGTCGGTCTGGACGGTGGTCAGGATCGGCTCGACGGCGTCGGCCTTGGCGAGATAGACCTTGGCGAAGGCCGAGGCGCCGAGTTCGGCATAGTCGAGCGTGCCACCGAGCAGGCCCTGAACGACGCCGTCGTAGTCGGCGGCCGGGAAGAGCGAAACCTTTTCGACGCCGAGGACCGACGGCAGCTTTTCGGTCATGCACTGGAAATTACGCAGGCGGTCGGCTTCGTTTTCGCCGCCGAGGATACCAATGCGGAATTCCTTGAGATCTTCGGCGTGAACGCCAGAAGCCAGAGCAACGAGAGCCGCCGTAGCGAGCAGGGTCTTCTTCAACATGAGTGCATCTCCTGTTTCATAGGATGGGAATGTCTTGACTTCTTGCCCTTGACGCAGGGCCTGCGATCGTCGTGGCTCAGGCCTCGGCAACTGCGAGAGGGCGAAGGCCAGCGGATGAGGTCTTGCGCTGTTCATTGTCTTGATGCGCAATGTTGATGCTCGTCGAGGTCATGGTCTCGTCGATGCCGGCGCCATGTTTGTCGGCGCCGTAGATTTCATGCACGGCTTCGGCCGTGAGTTCGTTCGGGGAGCCGTCGAAGACGACGCGGCCACGGGCCATGCCGATGATGCGCTCGCAGTAATTGCGTGCGGTATCGAGCGTGTGCAGGTTGGTGATGACGGTGATGCCTTCGCGCTCGTTGATGTCGCGCAGCGCGTCCATCACGATCTTTGCGTTGAGGGGATCGAGCGAGGCGATCGGCTCGTCGGCAAGGATCATCTTTGGCGACTGCATAAGGGCGCGGGCAATTGCGACGCGTTGCTGCTGGCCACCGGATAGCGTGCCGGCTGCCTGCAGGGCGGTTTGCTCGATACCAAGGCGTTCCAGGGCGGCGATCGCCATCAGACGCTCTTCGCGGGTGAAAACATTGAGGATCGAAAGCGCGGTCGACCGATGGTTCAGGCGACCGAGCAGCACATTGGTCAGCACGTCGAGGCGTGGCACCAGGTTGAACTGCTGGAAGATCATGGCGCAGTCGCGCTGCCAGTTGCGAAGCGCCGTGCCGTGAAGATTGGAGATCTCGAGATCGCCAAACATAATGCTGCCGGAGGTCGGATCGACGAGGCGGTTGATCATGCGCAGCAGCGTCGACTTTCCGGCACCCGAACGTCCGATCACGCCAACCATCTGGCCGGCCGGAATCTCCAGAGTCACCGAGTCCACGGCCTTGTTGGTCCCGAACTGGCGGGTGAGGTTGTCCAGCCTGAAAAGCATCGTCTTTCCTTCGCCGTCATTAATTGCGGTGCTGGGAATGCATTAGCGGTGGCCCGTGAAGCCGGAATGTCAGATTTGTGTAGGATTTGTTAAACCGTATAAGCTCTTGAAAATATTTATATTATCGGTGTTTTTCGAAAAAGGTTTCTGTGTCCATGTGACGAAAATCGTCGAGTGCGGCGAACAGCCGGTCGTGATCCCAGTCCCACCAGGCGAGTGCCCGCATGCGTTCGGCAACCGGTCCGGGTAACCGTTCGCGGATCAGCTTTGCCGGAACACCGCCGACGATGGTGTAGGGGGCCACATCGCGTGAGACGACGGCACCTGCGCCGACCACCGCGCCGTCACCGACGTTGACGCCGGGGAGAATTGTCGCACCATGGCCGATCCAGACGTCGTGTCCGATCACCACGCGGTTTCCCCGACGCCAGGCGAAGAAGTCGTGATCGTTTTCCGCACCATCAAAATAGTCGGCAGCGCGATAGGTGAAATGATGCAGCGTCGGGCGCCAGGTCGGGTGGTTGGTGGCGTTGATACGTACGGCCGCCGCGATATTGGCGAACTTCCCGACCGTCGCGCACCAGATGGAGCCATCCTGCATGATGTAGGAATAGTCGCCCATCTCCACCTCATCGAGGCGGCAGCGATCGGCGACTTCGGTATAGCGGCCGAGCGTCGAATTGATGACCCGAGCGGTCTCGTGGACGAGGGGTTCAATCCCGAGCTTTTTCGTCATGCTGCAGCCTTGCGGGGCGAAAACTGCATCACGTCGAGGATCCGGTCAGCAACCGCTTCGCGGACTTCCTCGTCGTGGAAGATGCCGAGCAGGGCAACGCCTGCTTCCTTCTTGGCGCGGATCATCGAGACAACCACGGCACGGTTCGTGGCATCGAGCGAAGCGGTGGGCTCGTCCAGCAACAGCACGGTATGATCGGTGATAAAGCCGCGCGCGATGTTGACGCGCTGCTGCTCTCCGCCAGAGAAGGTAGAGGGGGGCAGCTGCCAGAGATCCTGCGGCAAATTCAGCCGGTCCAGAAGTTCGCTTGCGCGTTCGCGGGCCTCTTCGACTGCGGTGCCGCGTGCGACAAGCGGTTCGGCGACGACATCGAGCGTCGAGACGCGTGGTACGGTGCGCAGGAATTGGCTCACATAGCCGAGCGTGCCGCGCCGGACTTCGAGCACCATGCGCGGATCGGCACTTGCAATATCGACGATGCGGCCGCCGTGATTGATCAGGATCTGTCCCTGATCGACGGCATAGTTGCCGTAGAGCATCTTCAGGGTCGAGCTCTTGCCGATGCCCGAGGGGCCGCCGAGCACGACGCATTCCCCGGCCGCCACCGAGAAAGATACGTTGGAGATCACCGGCAGGACGAGCCCGCCGCGCAGATGCATGATGAAGCTTTTCGCGACTTCCGAAACAATGAGGGGCGTGGCCATGAATATCTCCGTCAGACCTGCAGGATCGAGGATACGAGCAACTGCGTATAGGGTTCGCGGGGGTCGTCGAGGACGCGGTCGGTCAGGCCGTGTTCAATCACATTGCCATCCTTCATGACCATCATCCGATGAGACAGAAGTCGGGCCACGGCGAGATCGTGGGTGACCACGATGGCCGAAAGGCCGAGATCGTTGACGAGGCCGCGGACGAGATCGAGCAGGCGAGCCTGGACCGAGACATCGAGGCCACCGGTCGGCTCGTCCATGAAGACGAGGCGGGGGCCGGTCACGAGATTGCGGGCAATCTGCAGGCGCTGGCGCATGCCGCCGGAGAAGGCGCGCGGCTGGTCGTCGATGCGGTCGATGGAAATCTCCACCCGCTCCAGCCATTCGCTCGCTGTCTGGCGAATTTTTCCATAATGCCGGTCACCGATTGCCATCAGGCGCTCTCCGACATTGGCGCCGGCGGAGACCGTCATGCGCAGTCCGTCGGCAGGGTTCTGGTGCACGAAGCCCCAGTCGGTCCGCATCAGGAAGCGACGTTCGGCTTCACCCATATGGTAGAGCTCGCGATACTGGCCGTCGCGCATATGGTAGTCGACGCTGCCGGTCGTTGGCATGAGCCGGGTCGACAGGCAGTTCAGAAGGGTCGTCTTGCCCGAGCCGCTTTCGCCGACGATGGCCAGCACTTCGCCCGGCCACAGGTCGAAGGATACGTTCGAGCAGCCTATGCGCTTGCCATAGAACTTCGAGAGGTTGCGAACTTTCAGAAGCGGCTGGTCACTCATTCCGCGGCCTCCTTGGAGAGCTTTGGTTTCTGGGCGAGCATTTCGCCGACATGGCCCTCGGCCTGGCGCGTCTCGCAATGGTCGGTGTCGGAGCAGACGAACATTCGGCCACCCTTGTCGTCGAGCACCACTTCGTCGAGATAGACATTGTGGGCGCCGCAGAGCGCACAGGGCTTGTCGAAGGTCTGGATCTCGAAGGGATGGTCCTCGAAGTCGAGGCTGACGACGTCGGTGAAGGGCGGGACGGCGTAGATGCGCTTCTCGCGGCCAGCGCCGAAGAGTTGCAGGGCTTCCGACATGTGCATCTTGGGATTGTCGAATTTCGGTGTTGGCGAAGGGTCCATGACGTAGCGTCCCTCGACCTTCACCGGATAGGCGTAGGTCGTGGCGATGCGGCCGTGCTTGGCGATGTCCTCGTAGAGCTTCACATGCATGAGCCCGTATTCTTCGAGCGCATGCATCTTGCGCGTTTCGGTCTCACGCGGCTCGAGGAAGCGCAGCGGTTCCGGGATCGGGACCTGGTAAACCAGAACCTGACCTTCCTTCAACCTTTCCTCGGGAATGCGGTGGCGTGTCTGGATGATCGTCGCTTCACTCGTCTTTGTGGTCACGGCGACGTTTGCGACTTTCTGGAAGAAGGCGCGGATGGAGACGGCGTTCGTCGTGTCGTCGGCGCCCTGGTCGATGACCTTGAGCGTGTCGTCGCGGCCAATGATGGAGGCTGTGACCTGCACACCGCCGGTGCCCCAGCCATAGGGCATCGGCATTTCACGGCTGGCAAACGGCACCTGGTATCCGGGAATGGCGATCGCCTTCAGGATCGCGCGGCGGATCATGCGCTTGGTCTGTTCGTCCAGATAGGCGAAATTGTAAGTGGCGAGTTCGGTTGCCAGCGCGGTCATTCTGCCGCCTCCTTCAGGTCAGTCTGTTCGGTGCGGCTGGCCTCGTGCTTGGCCCGCATCCGGCGGACAAGGTCGAGTTCTGCCTGGAAGTCGACGTAGTGGGGCAGCTTCAGATGTTCGACAAAGCCGGTTGCCTGGACGTTGTCGCAATGGGAGATGACAAATTCTTCGTCCTGGGCAGGCGCGACGACGTCCTCGCCGAATTCCTCCGTCCGGAGCGCCCGATCGACGAGCGACATGGACATGGCCTTTCGCTCGCTCTGGCCAAAGACAAGACCATATCCGCGGGTGAACTGGGGCGGCGCCTTGGCCGATCCCTTGAACTGGTTGACCATCTGGCATTCCGTCACCCGAATTTCGCCGAGCGAGACGGCAAATCCGAGCTCCGGGACGTCGAACTCCACCTCGACGAGCCCCATGCGGATCTCGCCGACAAACGGGTGAGAACGGCCATAGCCGCGTTGTGTCGAATAACCGAGCGCCAGCAGGAAGCCCTCGTCGCCGCGGGCGAGCGCCTGGAGACGCAGGTCGCGTGGCATCGGAAATTCCATCGGTTCACGGGTTATGTCGCCTGCGATGTGATCTTCCGGCATCTCGCAGTCCGGCTCGATCAGGCCTTCGCCGTCGAGAATGTCCGAGACCCGCATGACATGTTCCAGGCCGCCCTCGCGCTGTTCGCCCGTCTCCACGGCATCATCCTCAAGCAGTGAAGGATCCAGCAGGCGATGGGTGTAGTCGAAGGTGGGCCCAAGCAGCTGTCCGCCGGGCAGATCCTTGTAGGTGGCGGAGACACGGCGCTCCACGCGCATGCCGCCTGTTTCGATCGGACGCGAGGTGCCGAAGCGTGGCAGCGTCGTGCGATAGGCGCGCAGAAGGAAGATTGCCTCGATCATGTCGCCGCGCGACTGCTTGAGGGCCAGTGCCGCGAGCGCACAGTCGTAGAGCGACGCTTCGGCCATCACGCGATCAACAGCAAGGCCCAGCTGGGCAACGATCTGGTCGATGGTGACGGATGGCAGCGCCCGATCTCCACGCCGGCGGTCTGCGAGCAGTTTGTGGGCGTTGGCGATGGCCTTTTCGCCACCCTTGACGGCAACATACATGGCTCAGGCCTCCATCTCACGGATCTTGGTGGTGCGCGGAAGGGCTACAAAGCGGTGGCCGCAGCTGAGGATGACATCGACCCCGCGCGGGAAGATCGCGCCATTGTCACTCCATTGCCGCAGGAAGGTTTCCGGCAGGCCTTTCGGTGCGATCATGGCTGTATCCAGGATACCAGGGCCCGTCAGATGCAGCGGTTGGCCATCGTCGAGTGCGGCAACCTCGATCACCAGCGTCGTCGACCGATCCGGATATTCCTGGGTGCCAGGGGAAAACTGCGTGAGCGAAGGAACCGGAGCCCCGGCTTCGACAAAGGCAAACCTGGTTTCAGATTTGTCGCTGGTCAGGCTCGCCCCCGTATGGAAGCTGATCCAGGCGGGCAGGGCCGATTTCGCAATGGTCGATGATACCCAGATGGGGGTGTCATGGTCGCAGAGTGTCAGCAGCAGAGCGCCGGCGGCAATGCCAAGCGGTGCGGGTGGCGCGACCGGCACCTGCACGAGGCCGAGGGTCCCGGGCCGGGCCATGGCATCCATGACGGCGCGAAAGATTTCCTGTGCATGTGTTGCGGCATCGGGGAAGCCGCCCTCCAGGGTTTCGGTGTGTTCAAGCATCAGTCTTCTCCGCGAACCATGGTGAAGAAATCGACCTTCGTGGCAGCCGTCTCGGTTTCCAGTCGTTCGGCCTCCGCTGCGAGGCGTGCCTCAAGTGGCGCGAAGAGTGCGGGCTCCAGCATGGCCAGGGCCGCTTCGTCTTGCGCCAGGGCGTCGAGCACGGCCGAGAGGTTCGCTGCCTTCCGGTTCGTGCCGAGGCGATAGCCGTGACCAATGCGCCCGTCGGCGAGCCGCACGCTTGCCCGGCTCACGGTCGCTTCGCCAAGATTGAAGGGCGCGCCGCCGCCGCCGATGCGACCCTTGACCATCACGAGTCCGGTTTCCGGACCGCGCAGCGTAGTGAAGCCCGGCGCGGGTTCGATCGTCGCGATGGCATCCTGCAGTTCGGCAAGCGTGGCCCTGGCCAGCAGATCGACGATCCGCTTTCGCCTGGCCTGTGCACCGGGTTCGATTTCGTTGGCTCTGTGCATTGTCAGTCCTCGAAATGTCTAGTAATGTAGACAACTATACAAGTTACTTTAGAAGTAGTCGCTGGTCGTGACAAGCTTGTGACAGGGAGCCCAATTCCAGTGATGCAGAGACAGAAGGGCGTTGCCCTGTGGCGCCAGATTTCCGACCGGATCCGCGCCAACATCCTGGCAGGTCTTTATGACAGGACAGGCATGGTGCCGGCCGAAACCGCCTTGGCACAGGAGTTCGAGGTCAACCGGCATACGGTGCGGGCGGCGCTAGCCGCCCTGCAACAGGAGGGGATCGTGCGTGCGGCACAGGGCCGGGGCACGATGATCATCCAGCGCGACAAGTTCGATTTCCCGATCAGCCGGCGTACCCGGTTCACGCAAGGCATCGGGGAGCAGGCGCGCGATCTCAAGGGTATTCTTCTCTCGTCCTCGCGCGAAGTGGCCACGCCGGACCTGATCGAGCGTTTGCAGTTGTCGCAGGGTGATGAGGTCTTGAGACTGGACGGGGTCCGAACAGCGGATGGACGGGCCGTCTCGCGCTCCACGATGTGGTTTCCGGCCGAGCGGTTCGCCGGCATCGACAAGACTTTTGCCGAGACAGGTTCGATCACCCGTGCCCTGTCGGCATGTGGCGTGGATGACTACTTGCGCGATGTGACGGAGATTTCAGCGGTGCATGCCGAGCCGGACGACGTCGCACATCTGGAATTGACGCCGGGTGCAATCGTGCTCGTCACGCACGCGGTGAACACCGATCCGGAGGGGCGTCCCATCCAATTCGCGGTCACCCGTTTCCCGGCAGACCGGGTCCAGTTCACCATTCGAAACTGAGATGAGGCCGGCCTTTGCCGACCTCATCCCGCAGACGTCAAACGGCCTGATAGGCGGCGAGAACCGCCGAGATCTGTTCAGGGCTCAGATTGTTGGACTGGGTCGCGCTGATCGCCCGCAACTGGGCCGGCGTCATGTTCGAGATCTGGCTCACCGTCAGGCCCGGAAGCGCCTGCTGGCTGATTGCCGCGATGTCATCGGTCGAGAAGGTTCTGAAGTTGGTGGCGCCCAGCGCCGTCAACTGCGCCGAATTCAGGCCGGCCACCTGTGCTGCCGTCAGGGCTTCCGCCTGGTCCGCCGAGAAAGCTCCGACCTGTGACACGGTCAAGCCACCGATTGCCTTGGGATCCATGGACGCGATCTGGCTGGTCGACATCCAGTTCAGCTTGTCGGTTCCAAGCGTCGCCAACTGGATGGCGTTCATCGAGCCGATCTGTGCCGTCGTCAGCGCCCCGACCTGATCCTGGGTCATCGCCCGAAGCTGATGATAGGTAAGACCGGCGACTTGCCCCGTGGTCAGGGCTGCGATCTGTTCGGGTTGCAGTGTTGCAAAGACCGCCGGTGCCAGACCGCCGATGGCGCTCGGGGACAATGCCGCAATGTCGGCAGAGGACAAGGTTTCGAGGGCGGCCGGGCTAAAGGCGGCCAGCTGGGTGGCGCTCAGCGCACCGAGCTGGACAGAGGTCATCGCGTCGATCTGGCTTGCCGTCAGTGTGGCGATTTGCGCACTACTCAGGCCGGCAATGGCCTTCGTGGAAATGGCTGCGATCTGCGTGGCCGACAGGGCCGAAATGGTTCCTGACGATAGCGAGGCGATCTGGGTTGCCGTGAGGGCGCCAATCTGCGTTGCGGTCATCACGCCGAGCTGGTCCGGCCGCAGTGCATTCAACTGATCGAAGGTCAAGGCGCCGACCTGTGCTGCCGTCAGCACCCCGATCTGCTCCTGGCTCAGGCCGGAAATGTTGGCGGCCGACAAGCCCGAGATCGCGGATGGTGCGATTGCAGCAAGCTCGGCGTTGGAGAGCGTCGCCAGCTGTGCGGACGAGAGTGCACCGATCTGCGTGGCCGTCAGTGCGGCAATCTGGGTCTGGCTGAGACTGTCGATCTGGGTTGTCGACATGGAGGCGATCTGGGCGGTGGTCAGCCCCGGAATAGCCTTGGCGTTCAATGCGGCGATCTTTTCACTCGTGAGGGTGGCCAGGCTGTCGTTTGACAGCGCGGCGACCTGGTTGGCACCCAGGGCGCCAACCTGTGTTGTCGACAGGAGGGTGACCTGTTGCGGTGTGAGGGCGCCGATCTGTGCCGGTGTCAGCGAGGCGATCTGGCTGGCCGTCAATGCGCTGATCTGGTCGGCTCCTAGTGCGGCAATCTGCTGGGTAGTCATGCCCCCGATCCCGGTGGCGCTGAGGGCAGCCAGTTTCGCGGTTGGCAGGCTGGAAAGCTGGGTCGGTGTCAGTGCGGCGACCTGCGCACCGGTCAATGCGCCCATCTGCGCCGTCGTCAACGCTTCGATCTGGTTGGTTGACAACGCGGCGATCTGGTTCGTCGAAAGCGCTGATATCGCGGACGCGCTCAATGCGGCGATCTGCTCCGGCGACATCGCCCCGAGGGAAGCCGTCGTCAGTGCCGCCGCTTGCGTTGCGCCAAATCCGGCCACCTGCTTTGCGCTCAAGGCATCCACCTGGGTCGGCGTCAGGGCGGCGACCTGTTCTGCACTCATTGCTCCGAGCTGAGCAGGCGTCAAGGCAGCAACCTGGTCGAGGTTCAGCGCAGCAATGGTTTCAGCATCGAGACTGGCGAATGCGCTCGTATTGATCGCCGCGATCTCTGCCGGCAGAAACGCGAGTATGTCGGACTTGCGCATGGCGCCAAGCTGGGCGGCAGTCAGACCGGAGATCTGGGTCGCCGTCATGGCGTCGATCTGATCCGCCGACATGGCGGCGATCTGATCGGTGCTCAGGGCGGAAATCGTGCGCGCAGAAAGGCCTGCGATCTGCTCACGCGACAGCGATGCTATGTTGCTCGGAGAGAGCGACGCGATCTGGGCGGTCGTGACGGCTTGCAGCTGGCTTGCAGTCAACGATGCAAGCTGGGTCGGCGTGAAGGCGACGACCTGTTCATTCTTCATGGCGGCGATCTGGCCCGTCGTCAGTCTTGCGATCTGTTCGAGGCTCAGGCTGTCGATCTTGTCGGCGGAGATGGACGAGATGGCGCTCGTCGAAATCGCCGCAATTTCTGCCGGAAGCAATGCTGCCAGTTGGGCTTTGGACAGTGATCCGATCTGTGGGCCGTTCATTCTCGCGAACTGTGCAGCGGTGAGACCGTCGATCTGGCTGTCTTCGAGCGCGGTTATCTGCTCTGTCGTCAGTCCCGTGATCGAGGCTGGCGAAAGCGCTGCGATCTGGGACGGTGACCAAGCCTTGACTGCGCTCACAGAAAGCGCGGAAATCTGGGCGGCGGTGAGGGCCGTAATCTGGCCATTCGACATCGCTTCCGTCTGGAAGGCGGTCAATCCGGCGATTTGCTCGGCCTTCAGAGCCTTGATCTGGCTGGTCGTGAGTGCTGCGATCTGGTCCGGACCAAGTGCTGCCATGCGTTCTGCTGTCAGACCAGTGATCGCCTTGGTGCTGATGGCAGCGATCTTCGCCGGGCTCATGGCGTCGATCAACTCTGCCGGCATGGCTTTGATCTGTGCGGCACTCAGGGCTCCGACCTGTGAGGTGCTCAGACCATCCAGCTGATCCATCGACATCGCGCCGATCTGGTCAGCCGTGAGGCCGGCCATGGCTCGGACGCTGAGCGCAGCAATCTGCTCGCCCGACAAGCTGGCGATCGCTTCGACCGGCATGGCGGCAATCTGGGTGCCGGTCAGGCCGCGTATCTGCGTCGCAGTAAATCCTGCGATCTGGTCGGGCGTGAAGACTGCCACCTGTGTTGCCTTGAGCGCCGAGATCTGGGTCGTCGACATGGCCGCCAGCTGGCTGAAGCTCAATGACGAGATCTGCGAAGAGGTCAGTCCGGTGACGGCCGCAGAACTGAAGGCACCGATCTGGGCGGGCGAAAGGCCAGAAATCTGGGCCGTCGAGAGGCTTGCCACCTGTGTCGCGGTCATGGCGGAGATCTGGGATGTGCTGAGGCTTTTCACCTGATCAACGCTCATCGCGGCAAGTTGCTCGGCATTCAGGCCAGCTACCGTCTTCGGCGTGAGTGCCGCGATCTGGGTCGTCGTGAAACCCGCGACTGTCGCTGGCGGCAGTGCTGTGATCTGGGATGCGCTGAGAGCCCTGACCTGTGTCGCGGTCAGGGCCGACAGCTGATCCTCGCTGAAGGCAGACATCTGCGTCCGGGTCAGCGCCGAAATCTGCGCGCCTGTCAGGCTCGCGACCTGCGTCGGTGACAAGGCCGCAACCTGATCTGTGGAAAGTCCCGAAATGGCGCGCGAATTGATGGCCGAGAGCTGACTGGTCGAGAAGCTGGCGACCTGCTCCACACTCAAGGCCGCAAGTTGCCGCGATGTCAGCGAGGCCATCTGGACTGTCGTCAGTGCCCCGATCTTCTCGTTTCCGAGTGCGGCGATCTGTGTTGTGCTCAGTCCGACGACGGCGCGTGCGCTGATCGCCGTGAATTGCGTCGTGGAAAGTGCTCCGAGCTGATCGGTCGTCAGAGCAGCAACCTGCGTTCCGCTGAGCGCCGCAATCTGCGTGTTCGAGAAGGCTGCGACCTGCTCAGGCGTCAACGCTGCAATCTGGGCGGGGCTCAATGCGGCGATCTGGGTCGATTTCAATGCCGCAATCTGGGTTGTCGAGAGCCCGGCGATCCTTTCCGGCGACTGCCCGCGGAGAGCAGCCGTATTGATGGCTGCCATGTCTTCAGCGGAAAAGGTTGCAAGGTCTTCGGCGCTGAAGGCGCTGAGCTGGGTCGCGGTCAGTCTGGCGATCTGCGCGGGTGTCAGTGCTTCCGACTGCTCCGTGCTCAAGCCGCCGAGCTGGGCCGCCGACATGGCCGCGACCTGGGTGGAGACCAGACTTGAGACATCTTCTGTCGAGAGCGCCGTGATCTGGTCCAGGGTGAGGCCGGTGATCGAACGCGGGGCAATAGCCTTGAGCTGTGACGTCGACAGCCCGGCCACCGCTTCGGTTTGCAGCGCGGATATCTGGGACGACGTCAGCGCGTTGACCTGCGAGCTCGAAAGCTGGCTCACCTCCTCGTCAGACCAGGAGTTCACCGTCGAATTGGGGAGCGCCCGGATCTGGGCAGGGCTGAGCAGGGAAATGGGCGACGTCATGTCTATCGGCCTCTTGTTTCAAACGAATGTGCTCAAAAGTATTTCACCGGTTTTCATTCCATCCGATCGAGGCGACGCATCTCAACCTTTTCAGCGTTCCGGCAGAAGGTCTCGCCCGGCAGGCTTGTGGAAGTCACCCGGTTTGACCCGGTTCTAGCCGCCAAGACTTGCCTGAGCCTGTGCTTCCACATCTCCCGGTTGGTTCAACAACAAAAAGCGCGAGGTGCTTTGATGGCGCGGCCGTACTGTAAAATTGTCATAGATCAAGGCGAGGTCTCTATTGGATCGACATGTTCGCCTTGGTCCGCAGCCATACGGTGCAGACAGCTGCAGGTGTTTCGGGCCTGTTCTTCCCATTACCAGATGAGAGATCACGCTTGATCGCAGAGGGTCCCAGATGACAGACAATCTTGAGGAACTGGCAGTGCACGCATTGCCGAAGGACGAAACCCTTCGGATCATCGGTTCGCAAAGCACAGGACTCGAAACGCCAGAGGCGGAGCGCAGACTTGCGGCTCATGGGCCGAACCGCCTGGTCGCGGCACCGAGCCGAGGCCCACTGGTTCGCTTTCTTTCTCAGTTTCACAACGTATTGATCTATGTGCTCATCGCCTCGGCCGTTGTAACGGCGTTCCTTCAGCACTGGATCGATACCGGCGTTATCATTGCAGTCGTGCTCGGCAACTCGGTTGTCGGCTTCTTGCAGGAGGGGCGAGCCGAGGAGGCAATGAATGCGATTCGCGGCATGCTGGCGCCACGTGCCGCGGTGCTGCGGGACGGCCGTCGAACATCTGTCGATGCGTCGGACCTCGTGCCGGGCGATATCGTCCTGATCGAGGCGGGCGATCGGGTGACGGCGGATATGAGATTGCTGGAGGCGCGTAGCCTCAAGCTCGAAGAGGCCGTCCTGACCGGCGAATCCGTTCCGGTCGACAAATCTACCGACCCGGTTGCAATCGATGCTGCGCTCGGTGATCGCAGTTCCATGCTCTATAGCGGGACACTCGTTGCGGCTGGCACCGGGCGGGGCATTGTGGTCGCAACGGGCATGGCGACAGAAATCGGCAAGATCAGTGGTATGCTGGAAAGGGTCGTAACCCTGTCGACGCCGCTCGTGCGACAGATGGACATTTTCTCGCGCTGGCTGACGCTCTTTATCCTTATCATTGCGGCACTGCTGCTCGCCTACGGACTCGTGGTCGGTCATCTGCCTTTTGCCGAACTCTTCATGATCATCGTCGGTCTTTCGGTTGCCGCCATTCCTGAGGGCCTGCCAGCCGTGATGACGATCACGCTCGCCGTCGGGGTGCAGGCCATGGCCCGCCGAAACGCAATCGTGCGCCGTCTGCCGGCGATCGAAACGCTCGGCTCGGTGTCGGTGATCTGCACGGACAAGACGGGCACACTGACCCGAAATGAAATGATGGTGGCGAACCTGGTCGCAGCGCGTCACATCTATCGCGTCGACGGTGACAGGTATGCACCCGGCGGCGCCGTCCGTTGGAACGAAGCCGATGCGAATCCGCGTGAACATGCCGTGCTTCTCGCGTTCGCCCGTGCGGCGGGCCTCTGCAATGATGCCGTTCTGCGCTCGGCCGATGGGGCATGGCAGGTCGAAGGCGATCCGATGGAAGGGGCACTGATGGCCCTTGCGGGCAAGATCACCGGGAACGGGGGCGATCCGTTCGCGGTGGGCTGGACGCGTGTCGACGCCATCCCTTTCGATGCGGCGCACCGGTATATGGCTGTGCTTCATCAGGACGAGGAGGGACGAAGGCATGTGCATGTGAAGGGTGCACCGGAGGCAGTTTTTGCGCTCTGCGCCGCCCAGTGCATGCCGGACGGCCAGACTGCGGCCCTCGACCTGGCCTATTGGGAGACCATGGTGGAAAGCCTCGCAGCCAAGGGGCAGCGCGTGCTCGCCGTGGCGGCCGGCGCTCCCTCGGACGACGAGCAGCCGCTGACGCAGGATGAACTCTCCGGCACGTTGATGCTGATCGGTCTCGTCGGTCTCATCGATCCTCCGCGTCCCGAGGCGATCGCTGCCGTTACCGAATGCCACCTGGCCGGGATCCGGGTGAAAATGATCACCGGCGACCATGCTGCAACCGCCCGTGCCATTGCGGGCATGGTCGGGCTGAAGAACAGCGAACTGGTGCTCACCGGAGCAGACATCGACCGCATGGACGACGCGACGCTGGCGCTTGCGGCGATGGAGACCGACATCTTTGCCCGCACTTCGCCGGCGCACAAGTTGCGGCTCGTCACCGCGCTTCAATCACAAGGGTTGACGGTCGCGATGACCGGTGACGGCGTCAACGATGCGCCGGCGCTCAAGCGTGCCGATGCCGGGATCGCCATGGGGGTCAAGGGGAGTGAGGCGGCCAAGGAGGCCGCGGAACTCGTGTTGGCAGATGACAATTTCGCGTCGATTGCCGCTGCCGTGCGTGAGGGAAGAACCGTCTACGACAATATCAAGAAGGTGATCAGTTGGACCTTGCCGACCAATGCCGGTGAAGCCACCACGATCATGATTGCGCTTTTCGTCGGCCTCGCCCTGCCGGTGACCGCTGTGCAAATTCTCTGGATCAATCTCGTCACTGCGATCACGCTCGGCCTCGCCCTCGCCTTCGAGCCATCTGAGGAAGGAACGATGCGGCGGCCGCCGCGCCGGCGCGACGAGCCGCTGCTGACGGGCGAGCTCATCTGGCACGTCGCCCTCGTCTCGCTGCTTTTCGCCGCTGCGGTCTTCGGTGTTTTCTTTTATGCGGTGGATAAGGGGCACTCGATCGAGCTTGCCCGGACGATGGCCATGAACACGCTCGTCGTCATGGAGATCTTCCACGTCTTTTTCATCCGCAATATTTACGGAACCTCGCTCACCTGGCGCGCCGTTCGTGGCACGAAGGTGGTTTGGATTTGCGTGATCTCGGTGACCATTGCCCAGTTTGCCGTCACCTATCTGCCCTTCATGCAGTCGTTGTTCGGGACCGAGAGCGTGCCCCTGCGCGAAGGGTTGCTGATCTTCGCCCTCGGATGGGTCTTCTTTGCCCTGGTCGAGATCGAAAAGCAGATGCGCCTGACGTTGCGGAAGCGTGGTTGAGCCGGCTGGGCTCACTCAGGACGCCGAAGGTGGCGCTTCCTTGCCCAGGAAATGCCGTCCAAGGTGGCCGACACCATCCTGGATGTCGGCCTCGATCGCCGCAGAGAGCGCCTCCGCATCGTCCCTGCGGATTGCAGTCAAGGCTTCGGCGTGGCGGTCTATGCGGTAGCTTTCCTCAAGCTTTGCCGTTGCAAGTCGCATGAACGGGCCGAGACGCAACCAGACCGACTCCATGAGGTCGAGCAGGACGCCGCTTGCACCTGGCTCGTACAAGGTGCGGTGGAAAAGGAAATTGAGTTCTGTCGAACGCAGGAGATCATCTGCACCATAGGCTTCGTCGATCATCGCATCGATCTCCTGCAGGCGCTTCAGCCGGTTGGAATCGATGTGCGGCAAGGCGCGGATTGCCGCGAGTGTTTCGAGCGCCGTGCGGGCGGCGATGATTTCCTCGAACTTCGATAGCGTCATTTCCGGAACGCGGACACGGCGATTGTCGAGATATTCCAGCGCGCCGTCGGCGACGAGGCGGTGCAGGGCCTCGCGAACGGGCATGGCGCTGACTCCCAGATCATCTGCGACGCCGTTGATGGTGATCGGCAGACCGGGGGCAACGGCGCCACACATGACACGGGCGCGCAGCGTCCGGTAAACCCGCTGCTTCAGCGATTCCTCCACTTTGCGCTCTTCGCTCGCCATGCTCGACGAAATTCTCCTGCCCTTGTCGGTTGCCAAACTTCGGAATTGTTCGATTTGGGCCTTCACCCTCTTGAAATTTGATCAAACTAACATTTGGTATAGTCTGACGGAGTGCAAGAGGAGAAACCCTCTTTTGCCATGCTGCAGGAACATCTCATGACCGCCAAGACCATCGGCATCCTCGTCACCGGCCATTCGCCTGCCGAACTCGCGAGCGAATACGGCAATTACGCCGACATGTTCGCTGCTCTGCTGGGCAAGTTCGACTTCACCTTCAAGCGCTATTTCGTGGTCGACGGCGAGTTTCCGGATAGCCCGACCGAAGTCGATGGCTGGCTGCTGACGGGATCGAAATTCGGCGTCTACGAGGACCATGAGTGGATTCGCCGGCTCGAAGATTTCATTCGTCAGGTGCATGCGGCCAAGGTTCCGATGGTCGGCATCTGCTTCGGTCATCAGGTGATGGCGAAGGCGCTCGGTGGCGAGGTGGAAAAATTCAAGGGTGGATGGTCCGCCGGCCCGGTCCGTTACAAGCGGTCCGATACGGGTGAGGAACAAGTCCTGCTCGCCTGGCATCAGGATCAGGTGACCCGCGTGCCGGAGGGGGCCGAGGTCGTCGGCAAGACGGATAGTTGCGAGAATGCGGTCATCCGATATGGCGATTGGGGGCTCTCCTATCAGCCGCATCCAGAGTTTTCACCGCGCTTCTTTGAAGGACTTGCCGAGGCCCGCAAGACGGCCATTCCCGAGACGCTTTTCGAAGACGTGAAAAAGGTCGAGGTCCCGATTGCGACCGACAAGATCGCGCAAGAAATCGGCGAGTTTTTGCGGCGTGACCGCTAAGCCGATCAGGAGGACTGGCCGCCGTCCCAGCTCTCCTTGACGAAGGCCTCGAAGAAGTCCGAGAACGTCGCGACCCGCAGGGGGAGCTGTTCGTAGGGCGGGTAGTATAGCGTCAGCCAGATTTCCGGCGTCGTCCACCCCGGCAGGACCTCGACCAGGGTGCCCGCCCGCAGGTCATCCTCGACAATGAAGCGTGGCAGCAAGGCAATTCCCTCCCCGGCGGCGGCCAGGCGGCAGAGAAAATCACCGTTGTTGATCGAAAAGCGGCCCCTGGCATCCACAGTTCGTGTCTGCCCCGGCCTGCTCAGCTCCCAGGTCTCGGTTTTCGAATGGTCATGGTAGCTCAGGCATTCGAGTGTCGCGAGGTCTTCGGGAAGCTTCGGTGTGCCGTGTTTGGCGAGATAGGATGGTGAGGCCACGAGAAGACGGGGCACGGGACGGATCTTGCGCCAGATCGTCGACTTGTCGGTCGGGGGCCCCGAGATCCGGATCGCCAGGTCGTAGTTCTCATCGAGGATGTCGACGAAACGGTCGGAGAGCTCGATTGCGACACTCGTCTTCGGATGAATGATCGCGAACTGTGACAATACGGTTGGCAATACCTTCAGGCCAAGCGACATCGGCGCCGATACGCGGATCGAGCCGGCAGTCACCTTTTGCAGATCCCGCGTTTCCTCCGCCGCCCGGGCAAGTCCCTCAACCAGTGGGGCGACGCGGGCGGCATAGGCGGCGCCGGCCGAGGTCAGCGAAACTTTCCGCGTGGTTCGCAGCAGAAGCTGAACGCCCAGCTGTTCCTCAAGTGCGGAGATGGTCCGGGTAACCGAAGCCGCTGTCATGCCGAGAAGGCGCGCAGCCGCACTGAAGCTGCTATGCTGTGCGACCGCCAGGAACGTCCGGATCGCCTCGACTTCGCCCATGTGATTGTTGCTCCAAATGTAACAATATTCGCAATATTACAGCCATTATCATGCATAAAACCATGACCTATATTCGATCCAACAGAACAAGACCGGCGTGAGTGTCGGGAAAGGATCAGAGCCATGCTTACCCAGATCAAAGGCCTGCATCACGTTACCTCGATGGCTGCGGATGCCCAGGAAAACAACAGCTTCTTCACAAAGACCCTCGGTTTGCGCCGGGTCAAGAAGACCGTCAACTTCGATGCTCCCGATGTCTACCATCTCTATTATGGCGACGAAGTCGGCAATGCCGGGTCGGTCATGACCTATTTCCCCTTTGCCAATATGGGCAAGGGTGGCCGCGGTGCCGGTGAAGTTTCGGAAACGGTGTTCTCCGTACCGAACGGCACGCTCGGCTTCTGGCAAGAAAGATTGTCGAAGGAAGGCGTGAAGGAGCTCGGTGCCTACTCCCTCTTCGGTGAGGATCGCCTGCGTTTTGCCGGTCCCGATGGCGACGGTTTTGCGCTTGCGGAAGTCGATGGTGACAGCCGCGTGCCATTTGCCGGTCCGGTCGGGATCTCCGAGGGGATCCATGGCTTCCGGGGTGTGACCATGCGGCTGCGCGATGAAGGTGCCACCGGCGAACTCCTGAAGTTCATGGGCTATCAGCCGGTTGACAAGCAGGGCGATTTCATTCGCTACGCGGTTCCAGGCGGCAATGGCGCCGACTATATCGATCTCGAAGTCCTGCCGGGTGCATCGCGTGCCATGCAGGGCGCGGGTTCGGTCCACCACGTTGCCTTTGCGGTCGAAGACCGTGCGGCACAGCTCGAAGTCCGCAAGGCGCTTCTCGACACGGGCTACCAGGTCACACCTGTCATCGACCGCGACTACTTCTGGGCGATCTACTTCCGCACGCCGGGCGGCGTGCTGTTCGAGATCGCCACGAATGAACCCGGTTTCAACCGAGACGAAGACACCGCTCATCTCGGTGAGGCGTTGAAGCTGCCGACCCGATACCAGCAGTATCGCTCGCAGATCGAAGCGCAACTGCCCCCGATCCAGGACTAATCGCACAGAGGGGACGATGCCTGAACTTGAAGGCATTGTCCCCTCTTGTGGAGGAACCATCATGGCAATCGACAGCTATATCCATCATTCCCAGGCCCCGCAGGGTGCTGCACCGCTGGTCTTCACCTTTCATGGTACCGGCGGAGACGAACATCAGTTTCCGGGCTTCGTGAACCGGATCCTGCCAGAGGCCGGCATCGTCTCGCCGCGCGGTGACGTCTCCGAATACGGGGCTGCCCGCTTCTTCAAGCGGGCCGGCGAAGGCGTTTACGACATGGCCGACCTCGCCCAGAGGACCAGCCAGATGGCCGCCTTCATCCGCTCCCACAAGGAGACCAACCCGGATCGCCCGATCTACGGGCTCGGTTACTCGAACGGGGCGAATATCCTGGCTTCCGTCTTGTTCGAAGCTCCCGATCTCTTCGATCGGGCGGTGCTGATGCATCCGCTGATCCCGTTCAATCCGCCGGCGCAGCCGCGGCTCGCATCACTTTCGGTATTGATCACTGCCGGCCAGCGCGATCCGATTTGCCCGTTGCCGCTCACCGAGCGTCTGACGGCCTACTTCGGGGCGCAAGGCGCCCGGGTCGAGACTTTCCTGCATCACGGCGGGCACGAGATCTCGCAAGGCGAGGTCGATGCGATCACCGCCTTCCTGCAGAAGGCCTGACATCAGACACAGCAATTGCGAAGGGCCCCGGCGAAGCTGCGGGCCCTTTCTTGCGTCTCGGCGATCAGCCGATCTTGATGAGAGCCTTGATCAGGCCCGATTTCTCGCGCGCCCAGCGCGGCAGATCCGTTGCGAGATCCGCCAGGGTCGTGCGGTGCGTGATCAACTGGTCGATCGGCACGCGTCCTTCGGCGATGGACTTGCGGACGTGATCGAAGTCGATGCGGGTCGCGTTGCGGCTGCCAATCAGCATCATCTCGCGTTTGTGAAATTCCGGATCGGAGAAGGTGATGTCCTCCTTCACGACGCTGACGAGCACGAGGCTTCCCCCGTGGGCAACGAAGCGGAAGGCGCGTTCCATCGAGGGTCGATAGCCCGTGGCGTCAAAGACAACGTCGAAGCCGTCTCCCCCGGTGAGTTCCTCGACCGAAGTTTCCAGGCCCTCATCGGCCAGCAGCCCTGTCGAGAAGCCGAGGCGATCGGCTGCCATTGTCAGGCGTTCCTGGCTGGTATCGAGCAGGGTCACCGCGTGTCCAGCTATGCGCGCGAAGATCGCCGTGCCAAGCCCGATGGGGCCGGCGCCGATCACCAGCGCCCGTGAGCCCGAGGGGGCCATGGATCGGCGGACGGCATGGGCGCCGATCGCCAGGAATTCGACCGTGGCGGCGGCTTCCGGTGAAAGATCGCCTGCCGGATAGAGATTGCCCGACGGTACCGTGATCTCCTCGCACATGGCGCCATCGCCATGCACGCCCAGCACACGAATGTTCGTGCAGCAGTTGGGTTTTTCCTTGCGGCAGGCGATGCAGGTGCCACAGGCGATGTAGGGGTTGACGATGACCTTCATGCCGGCCGGCAGGTCGACCCCTTCGCCAGCCTCCACGATGGTGGCCGAGATCTCGTGGCCCATCACGCGCGGGTATTCGAGGAAGGGGTGCTTGCCCTCGAAGATGTGGTAGTCGGTGCCGCATATGCCGACATGGCTGATGGCGATGCGGGCTTCACCCGCTCCTGGACGCGGCGCCGGAGCGCGATCGACGATTTCGAGACGGCCCGGTTCGACACACAATGCGGCCTTCATGTTGGTTCCTTTCGGCTGCCCGGCAAGATCTTGACAAAAAAAGGGGATGCCATTCGCGGCACCCCCACCTTGGGAAATTCTCAGCGGCTGCCACGGCGGCGGAGCTGGTCGAAGTAGACGATCAGGATAATCAGGGCACCGGTGATGATGCGCTGCCAGAAGGAGTTGACGTTCATCAGGTTGGCGCCGTTGTTGATCGTCGCCAGAATGAAAGCGCCGAGCAGCGGGCCCTGCACCGAACCGACGGCGCCGAAAAGGCTGGTACCGCCGATAACCGAAGATGCGATCGCCTGCAATTCCCAGCCTTCCGCCTGGGTGGCGTTGCCGATCCCGATGCGCGAGGCCAGCAGGATGCCGACAAAGGCCGCGCAGGTCGAGGACAGGATGTAAGCCATGTAGATCGTGCGGTTGACGTTGACGCCGGAGAGGCGGGCCGCTTCACCGTTGGAGCCGACCGCAAAGAGATAGCGTCCCCAGCGGCTCAGGTGCAGGAAGATATAGGCAGGCACGGCAACGACAATGACCATCCAGAACAGGCTGGGTACGCCGAGGAAATCGGCGCGAGCGAAGTTCGTGAATGCGTCATTGGAGATCGAGATGGTCGAACCGTTGGTGATCAAAAGACCGATACCGCGCAGCGAGGTGAGTGTGGCCAGCGTGATGATGAAGGCCGGCAGACCCATGCGGACGATGCCAAAGGCGTGGAAGCTGCCGATCGCGGCACCCATCAGGAGCGTCAAGATGATCGCAAGCCAGACAGGCAGACCGGCTGCCAGGAGCCAGGCCAAAATGACACTGGCAAAGCCGACGACGGCACCGACCGAAAGGTCGATGCCGGCTGTGATGATGACGAATGTCTGCCCGACGGCAAGGATCGCCGTCATCGAACCCTGGCGCAGCAGATTGCTGATGTTGTTCGGGGTCCAGAAGCTGTTGGTCGCAAAGCCGAGAAGCAGCCACAGGAAGAGCAGGAGCCCAAGCAGAGTGAGGCTGAAAAGGATGCTCATGCCCCTCTTCGGCGCGACCTTGGTCTCTGTAGTGTCGGTGCTCATCATTGTCCTCCCAGTCGTCTTTTCGTGTCGTTGTTTGCGGGGATCTCGTCTCAGACGCCGATCGCCTCTGTCAGCACGTCTTCATGCGATGCGCTTCGATAGTCGTGGCTCGCCACCAGCCTGCCCTGGCGGAACACGTGCAGACGGTCCGCCAGTTCATAGACCTCCGGCAGGTATGACGAGATCAGGATAATGCCGGCGCCCTGCTTCAGGAGCTCGGCGAAAAGGCGGTAGATTTCCGCCTTGGTGCCGACATCGACGCCCACGGTTGGCTCGTCGAAGATGAAGAGGCGCGCGCCATGGCTCAACCATTTGCCGATGACGATCTTCTGCTGATTGCCGCCCGACATGGCCGAGGCGAGTACAGCCCGGGTCGGGGTCTTGATCATGAGGTCATCGATTTGCTTGTCGGCATTCCCCGCTTCAAGCTTTCGACTGATGGTGAGGCCCCGGCTCAAGCGACCGAAGACCGGCAGGTTGATGTTGAGGCCGATCGGCAGATTGAGGCAAAGACCCTGGTCGCGCCGGCTTTCTGGTGCGAGCGCAATTCCGAGATCCATGGCCTTGCGCTCGGTGCCGATGACGACCTTCTTGCCGTCCCAGAAGACATCGCCGGCGCTGCATTTGTGGCGGCCATAAAGGCCGAGCGCAAATTCACTGCGGCCGGCGCCGATCAGGCCATAGAGGCCGACGATCTCCCCCGAGCGGACCGACAGCGAGACATCCGAAAATCCGGGACCGGAAAGACCCTTCGTTTCGAGAATGGTCTCGCCGATCGGCAGCTTTTCCTTGTGGTAGATCTGCTCGATCGAGCGGTTGATCATCAGCGAGATGAGTTCGGCATCGTCGGTCTCGCCAATCAGGCGTGTGCCGACATGGGTGCCGTCGCGCAGAACCGAGACGCGGTCAGCGAGTTCGAAGACCTCTTCCATGCGATGGCTGATATAGACGATTGTCACGCCTTCCGACTGCAGGCGCCGGATGAGGCGGAAGAGTTGGGCCGATTCCTGCCGAGTGAGGTAAGCCGTCGGCTCGTCGAAGATCAGGAAACGGATCCCGCGCATCGCGGCTCGGGCCGTAGCGACCAGTTGCTGCTGGCCGATCGTCAGATTGCCGAGGATCTCGCCGGCAGGAAGATTGAAACCGAGGTCGTCGAGCACGTTCTGCGCAGCGGTCGTCATGGCCCGTTGGCGCATGATGCCGCCTGAGGATAATTCGTCGCCCAGGAACATGTTCGCGGCAACCGTCAGGTGCGCACAAAGCACGACCTCCTGATGCACGGCGTTGATGCCGCGATTGATCGCTTCATTGGGTGTCGCCAGCCCCACGTTCTTGCCGCACCAGCGTATCTCGCCTGATGTGCGCGGGATGACACCGGTCAAAAGCTTGATGAGGGTGGATTTCCCGGCTCCGTTTTCGCCGACGATGGCATGGATTTCACCGGCCAGGAAGCTGATCGTTGCGGGCTTCAGCGCCTCCACGGCGCCATACTTCTTCTGCAGGCCGACGAGTTCGAGGATCGGCGTTCCCGGCGGGATGCGATCGGTCTCCCGCAGTTCCGGCTGGTCGTCGTGCCGGTGGCTCACATCGTGCAGCGAAGTCATGTCTATTCCTCCCTCAAGTCAGGGAAAGCGGCCGACGCCTCCCGCGCCCGCCGTTTCCGGTCCGGCACGCGCGACGGATGCCGCGCGTGCCGGCAGTTCGATCAGTTGACCTTCGGGTTCAGAAGGGCATCCATCTTGGGCTCAGCCATATTGGCCTGGGTCACGAGATTTGCGCCGGTGTCGACGAAGGTCTCGACCTTTTCGCCCTTGGACACGGCGAGCGCCGTCTTCACGCCGTCGTAGCCCATGCGGTAGGGATCCTGGACAACGAGGCCGGCGAGAACACCTTCCTTGAGGAAGCCGACGGTCTTTTCATCCGAGTCGAAGCCGATGACCTTGATCTTGTCGCCGAGCTTGTTTTCGGCGATCGCCTGGCCGACGCCCTGTGCCATGATCAGGTTCGAGGCGAAGACGCCAACGATATTCGGGTTGGCGGTGATCAAGTCGGTCATCATGTTGAGGCCGGTTGTAGCCTGACCATCGGCGAAGCGGTCGACGACGATCGTGATGCCCGGATACTTCGTCTTCATCTGGTCGAGGAAGCCTTCACGGCGCTGGTCGAGCGAACCGACGCCCGGCAGGCTGGTGATGATGGCGACTTCGCCTTCCTCCTTGCCGGTTGCTTCCTTGATTGCTGCAGCCAGGCCGTCAGCCGCGATGCGGCCGCCCTGAACGTTGTCGGTGGTCAAGAACGAGGTGAATGCCTCGGAATCCGCACCGGAATCGATGCCGATGATCGGAACCGACTTGGCAGCTTCGTCGATCGGCTTGCCGAGTGCCTTGAATTCGGTTGGCGAGATGACGACGGCTGCAGGGCTGCCAGCCACTGCATTCTCCAGGATGCTGATCTGACCGTTGATGTCGGACTCCGACTGAGCGCCGAGTTCAGGCACGCTCACGCCAAGGTCCTTGCCGGCCTGGCGAGCGCCGGCGAGCACGATCTGCCAGTAGAAGGACGTGGTGTCCTTGACGATGATCGGAATGGTCACGTCCTGGGCGAAGGATGCGGCCGGCATCATCGACGTCATCATTGCAGCGCCGGCGATCCCCATCAGGGCGCGGCGAGTCATGCTCTTTAGAATGGTCATTGTGGTTCTCCTCTCAACGCGTCCTGTTCCTCCGGTGAAATCAACCCGCAGCACGCAACCAGGTGGATCTTTATCGATAAAAAACATTTTATCGAGGCACGCTACTCCAGCATTCTGGAGAATGCAAGCGGACAAAAATGGTCTCCTCCGAAGCCCTTTCGCCCTTATTTTCAGGGTATTCCGCGCTTCTATCAGACCCGGTGAATTTCTTCGGGATACACGACGCCCTTCTTCAGGATGACGTTGCCGTAGATCCGTAATTCCGTGGTCGCGACGATGTAGGCCGCCGTTTGTGCGCGCTGGTAAAAGGCGAAGCGCTCAAGACTTTCCAGCTGTACGTCGCCGGCCAGTTTCGTGATCATGGCCTGGAATTCGGCGCAGATCTCCGGTACCGCATGCGGATCGCCGACGACCTGCATGCGCCAGGCCGCATCCTCGACGAACTGGTCGAGCGGCATGTGGGCAAGGATTGCCTCCAGGATCTCCACGGCGCCGACGCCATCGGCGCGGATTACCGGCGGCCCCATGGTGCTTGCCGGAAAATTGCCGTCGGCAATTACGATCTCGTCTCCATGGCCCATGGTCGCTATGGCGTGCAGCAGGTCGGGTCCGAGCAGGGGATGGATGCCCTTCAGCATGGCGCGCTCCTATTCTCTGACAGCGGCATCGCCGAGCGGCGGTGCAACGAGAGTGTGGGTTTCGAACGGGGCAAAGGCGGATCCCGGCAGTTCTTCGGTCGTCATTGCCATGTTGCGATCAAGGCTTTCCGGCTTTGCCGTACCGATGATGACGGAGGCGACGGCCGGATGATGCAGCGGAAACTGCAGCGCAAACTGGGCAAGCGGCTTGCCGGCGTTTGCTGCAAGTCCCTCCATGGCGCGCACCTTGGCGAGGACCTCGTCCGTTGCGGGGGCATAATCGAAATGGGCGCCCGGAACCGCGCCCGTCGCCAGGATGCCGGAGTTGAACACACCGCCAGCCGTGATCGACGTGCCGCGCTTCTCGCAGAGGGGCAGCAGTTCTTCGACGGCGGAGCGATCGAGCAGCGAATAGCGGCCCGCCATCAGGATGACATCGATGTCGATGTCGGCCATCATTTCCAGGCAGGCCGGCACCTCGTTGACGCCGAGACCGAAGGCCTTGATTGCACCTGAGGATTTCAGCTGGTCGAGGGCCTTGTAGCCACCGTCTCGCAATTGTTTCACGTAGCGGTCGTTGGCTTCGCGGCCGTGGGTATAGACGCCGATGTCGTGGACATAGAGAATGTCGATGCGGTTCAGGCCGAGACGGGCGTAGCTGAAATCGACCGAGCGCATGATGCCGTCATAGCTGTAATCATAGACCAGCTTGAAGGGCAGAGGATCGACGAAGCCGACATTCGGGATCTGGTCCTTCGGCACCGGTGCCAGGAGGCGGCCGACCTTGGTGGACAGCACATAGCTGTCCTCCGGCTTGTCGCGCAGGAAGTCGCCGACATAACGCTCCGCCTGGCCGAAACCGTAATGCGGCGCGGTGTCGAAATAGCGGATGCCATGATCCCAGGCCGCTTGCAGAGTCGCGATGCCAGTATCTCGGGGGCAGGGCCGGTAGAGGCCGCCAAGCGGTGCCGTGCCGAAGGAGTATTCTGTCACTTCGAGGGCAGTTTTGCCGATGCGTCTCGTTTTCATGCTGATATCCGGATCCCAGTTGTCGAGGTCAGAGCGTGGCACCCAGGTGCCACGGCACGAATTCGTTGTCGCCATAGCCGAAGAGTTCGCTCTTGGTCTTCTGGCCCGAGGCTGTGTCGATGATCAGGTCGAAGATGTTCCGGCCGAGGCCCGCGACGCTGGCATCACCCGTGGCGATGACGCCGCAGTCGATGTCCATGTCCTCTTCCATCGATTTATAGAGGGCGGTGTTGCTCGTCAGCTTGATCGAAGGCACGGGGCGTGAGCCGAAACAGGAGCCGCGGCCTGTGGTGAAGGCAATCACATTGGCGCCCCCTGCCACCTGGCCGGTTGCGGAGACCGGGTCGTAGCCGGGCGTGTCCATGAAGACGAGGCCATGTTCGGTGACGCGTTCAGCGTAATTGTAGACCGCTGTCAGCGGCGAGCGCCCACCCTTGGCGACGGCCCCGAGCGATTTTTCAAGAATGGTGGTAAGGCCGCCCTTCTTGTTGCCGGGAGAGGGGTTGTTGTCCAGCGAGGCGCCGTGCTGGGCAACATAGGCCTCCCACCAGGAGATCAGCCCGTCCAGCTTGATCGCGACCTGCTCGTTCACCGCACGGCTTCTCAGCAAGTGTTCGGCGCCATAGATTTCCGAGGTCTCCGACAGGATGGCCGTGCCGCCGGCACCGGCCAGGATATCGACAGCCACGCCGAGGGCCGGGTTGGCTGTGATGCCGGACAGACCGTCCGACCCGCCGCATTGCAGTCCGACGATAATCTCGCTGACGGAAATCGGTTCGCGGCGCATCGTGCCGACCTCGGCTGCGATCTCTTTGAGGATCGAAAGCGCGTTCTCGACCGCGCGACGGGATCCGCCGGCGTCCTGGATGTTGAAGTGGCGCTTGGAGGCTCCGGCGCCGCTCTGGCCGTACAGCGTCAGCTGATTGACCTCGCAGCCAAGACCAACCATCAGCACGCCGCCGAAATTCACATGCCTCGTGTAGCCGGCTATCGTTCTATGCAGCGTGCGCATGCCGTCGCCGGTCGAGCTCATGCCACAGCCCTGATCGTGGACGATCGGCACGAAGCCGTCGATGCCCTCGTAATGCGGCAGGATGGTGCGGTTCGCGGCTTCCGCGATTGCGCGGCAGACCGTGGTGGAACAGTTCACGCTGGCGATGATGCCGATATAGTTGCGGGTCGCGGCACGGCCGTCGGCGCGGCGATAGCCCAGGAAGGTGCGGCCCTTGTCGGCTGCCGTTGCGTCTTCGGGCTGGGCGAGCCCGGTGACGGACAGGCGATCTTCATCGAAGGCGAGATTGTGGGAATGGACATGCTCGCCTGCGGCAATGTCCGTGGTGGCACGGCCGATCGCCTGGGCATATTTGACGACAGGTTCGCCTTGGCGAATGGCTCTCACCGCCACCTTGTGGCCGGGATCAATCTTTGCCGCTGCCGGCGCGCCGCCTGGCAGGACATGCCCGGCTTCGATCGCAACAGTGGTCACGGCGACATTGTCGTCCTGCGACAGCAGGATGCAGGCTGGTTTCGACACCTGATGTTTCTCCCATGTGTCCGGCTGCACCGGATCCTGTGTTTTGTCTTTTATCGGCAATAGACAGTTTCTCGTCAATGGGTATGCTATCGATAAAGAACAATTTGCTCCAGCAGGGAGCGGGAGGGCGAAAACCCGAGAGCAGAGAAGGAAAGGCCACCGCAATCGGCGGTATTGCGCGGGCTCGCGTCTTGCGCCAAGAGGCGAAGGGCCAAAGCCCCGCATCACATCAACCCAGGCAGATTCATGGCCAAGCAGAACACCGTCTTCAAGGACGCCTATAATCGCACGCTGAAGCTGATCGAGGAGACGGATACGCTTCCCTCGGAACCGGAGCTCTGTGGTCTGTTGAGCGTGAGCCGCACGACCGTACGCACGGTGCTCACCCGGCTCGGCGAAGCGGGGCTCGTCGCCTGGGACAAGCGCTCCAAGACCGTACTGCGTCGGCCGATCGGGTCTGACTATTTTCCGGATGAGGAAACGAGTTCACTCTCCGAGATCATCGAGCGCAGTTTCATGCGCCGCATCCTCGCCGGCGGCGCACAGCCGGGCATGCAGATCAACGAGCTGGAACTTGCCCGTGAAATCGGCATCGGTACCACGAGCGTTCGGGAATTTCTCATTCGCTTCAGCCGTTTCGGACTCATCGAGAAGCGGCCGAACAGCCATTGGGTGCTCAAGGGCTTTACCCGAGAATTCGCGTTGGAACTGACAGAAGTGCGCGAAATGTTCGAGCTCCGGTCGGCGGCGAGTTTCGTCCATCTGGCCGAGGATCACCCGGCTTGGGCCGAGCTTCGGCTGGTCGAAGCGCAACATCATGCACTGCTTGCCGATATCGACAATCGCTACATGGACTTCTCGGAGCTGGACGAGCGTTTCCACCTGCTCGTCCAGAAAGCGTCGAGCAACCGCTTCATCATCGACTTCTACGACATCATCACGATCGTCTTTCACTATCACTACCAGTGGAACAAGACGAATGCGCGGGCCCGAAACCAGCGGGCGCTGGAAGAGCATCTCGATTACATCCAGGCGCTGTTTTCCCGCGACCCAGCGAAAGTCGAAAAGGCCTGCCGTCAACATCTCAAGTCGGCACGCGAGACGCTGTTGCAATCCATACAGGAGACCGTCTGAGCCATGAGCACGCCCATCCTGCAATTCGGCACGAGCCGGTTTCTTCAGGCGCATGCCGACCTCTTCGTCAGCGAAGCGATGGAGGCAGGACATGCAATCGGGTCGATCACCGTGGTCCAGACAAGCGGCGATCCCACGCGGGCGGGGCGGATAGGCGCGATCTCTGCGCCGGAGGGGTACCCGGTGATTATCCGGGGCCTCGAAGGTGGAACGCCGGTTGAGCGGGCGCTGCGCGTACGGTCGGTAACCCGATCGCTGTCCACAGCAAAGGACTGGGACGAAGTCACCCGGATCTTTGTCGAAGAGGCGAGGGTCGTGCTCAGCAATACAGGCGACACGGGGTATGCGCTTGTCGATGGAGATGGCGTCAACGGCGTTCCACGTTCCTTCCCGATGAAGCTTCTGGCGCTCCTCCACGCGCGCTTTCGCGGCGGCGGCATGCCGTTGACAATTCTGCCCTGCGAACTGATTTCGCGGAATGGCGAAGTGCTTCAGCGTCTCGTCGTCGATCTTGCAGGCCGTCACACGCCTGACGAGGCATTTATTTCCTGGCTGACGGAGCGGGTCGTCTGGGGCAACACGCTCGTCGATCGTATCGTGTCCGAGCCGATCGAGCCGGCGGGTGCGATTGCCGAGCCCTACGCGATCTGGGCGATCGAGCGGCAGACTGGCCTCATCCTTCCGTGCGAACATCCTTGCATCAAGGTGGTCGCTGATCTGACACCCTACGAGAGGCTGAAGTTGCATATTCTCAATCTCGGTCACACGGTTCTTGCCGATCGCTGGATGAGAGAAGCGCGACCCGAGGCGGAGTGCGTCAAGGACATCCTTGCCGACACGGCGATCCGCGCGGAACTCCAGCAGATCTATCGCGACGAGGTGGTGCCCGGTTTCCGGATGCATGAACTGGGTGATGAGGCCGAAGCCTATGTCGAAACGACGCTGGAGCGGTTCGGCAATCCCTATCTCGACCACCGGCTGCGAGACATTGCCGGACATCATCCGGAAAAGATCGTTCGTCGCATCATCGGTTTCCGCGACTGGTGCCCGGGTGTCCCCATGCCGAGACTATCCGTGATCGCCGATCGTTGATGCGAATGCCATTCAGGTCGGCGGAAGCCCCTTCGATCGCATGCGTCGGCGGAAGGCCTTCGGCTTTTCGCGGAAGCGACCGGCAAAGGCCTCATAAAAGCGAGAGGCCGAACCGAATCCACTCTCGAAGGCCACGTCTGTAATCGACAGGTCGGTTGAAATCAGCAGCGATTGCGCGGTGTCGAGACGATGGCGGACGATTGCCTGGTTGATGGTGTGCCCAACGGCCCGCTTGAAGATCGCCATCGCGTAATTCGGATGCAGGCCCACATCGCGCCCGACATCCTCTGACGAAATCTCTTCCAGTGCGTGTTCAGCGATGAAGCGCAGCATGCGTTCGATATGCTCGACGCGCTCGCTTTCATTGGTGCTGAAATTGGCAATTGCCGACCCTTCTTCGCGCAGATCGCGCCAGCCTTCCCGTTCGATCCTGAGCACACGCGCGGTCAACTCGTTGCGGACGATCTCCATCAGGTCGGGATCGCCAGCGAGCAGTTCCTGGCGCCAGCGCTCGAAGATGTCCCGATCATAGGAGCGGATCTCCAAGGCTTCGATCATGGCGCCCCGGAAGACTGCGTCGCGAAACCGGTTGAGGTTGGCCAGACCAAGGAAAACGGACATCGGTACATAGAGGCAGATGAACTGAGTGCCCTCCCGCCGGTCGATGACCTGATGCGGAATCATACCCCAGAAGAGGCAGAGCCTGCCCTCATCGACGGTCAGTTCACGGCCATCGAACCAGTAGGTCATGGCGCCTGTCAGCACGAAGTTCAGCTCGATCTGGCTGTGCATGTGCGGCCCGGCCATCTTGTGCACTGTCATGCTTTCGCCGGCGCAAAAGCGGTGGTCGCCGAAGACAACCAGGGGATGGCGCGGATCGTGATCGGGATGAACAGGAACGGATTCATCGCGAAGCACTGTCTCTAATGGTTCCAAATCTTAGGATCCCGGAAAACTTAGGCCGAAACTCGGTGGATTATTACGGGTTTGAGTCGGATGATCAAGGTGAGCTGACAATTCCGGTGGGATCCGGGGCCACAAGCTCCGCATATGGACTGCGTAACGGTCATAGGGAGGAAAACATGACCTTTTTCAAAAGCCTGAGCAGTATTGCTCTGGGTGCTGCCCTTCTGTCTTCCACCGCGTTTGCCGGTGAAATCGTTCTCAATTCCGACCAATCGGATCCGGCGCCGAAGAAGGCGATGGAAGAGTTGATCGCTGATTTCCAGAAGGCCAACCCCGATATCACGGTCAAGTGGAACAACTTCGACCACGAAGGCTACAAATCTGCCATCCGCAACTTCCTGACCGCTGACGCTCCCGATGTTGCCGCATGGTATGCCGGCAACCGCATGGAGCCCTTCGTCAAGGCAGGTCTGTTCGAAGACGTTTCGGATGTCTGGGAGGCCAATGGCCTGAACGACCAGCTGAAGTCGGCTTCCGCCTCCATGACCATCGACGGCAAGAAATGGGGCGTTCCCTACACCTACTACCAGTGGGGTATCTACTATCGTAAGGACATCTTCGCCGAACAGGGCATCGAGCCGCCGAAGAACTGGACGGAATTTCTTGCTGCTTGCGAAAAGCTGAAGTCTGCCGGCGTTACCCCGATCACCATCGGCACCAAGGCGCTGTGGCCGACGGGCGGCTGGTTCGACTATCTGAACCTGCGCGTCAATGGCTACGAGTTCCACATGGACGTGACCTCCGGCAAGGTTCCTTATACGGATCCGCGCGTGAAGGCTGTGTTCGAGAAGTGGGGCGAGCTGGTCAAGGCCGGATACTTCAACGAGAACCATGCCGCGATCGACTGGCAGGATGCCATTCCGCAGATGGTCCAGGGTCAGGCGGCCATGTATCTGATGGGCAACTTCGCCGTGGCCACGATGAAGGACGGCGGGTTGAAGGAAGACCAGATCGGCTTCATGCAGTTCCCGGAAATCACAGCGGGCATCCCGATGTCTGAAGAGGCTCCGACCGACACCTTCCACATCCCGTCGGGCGCGAAGAACAAGGAAGATGCGAAGAAGTTCCTCGCCTACCTCGCTTCGCCGGAAGCCCAGAGCAAGATGAACGCCACGCTCGGGCAGCTGCCGGTCAATAACCAGGCCGAAAAGCCGGCTGATCCGTTCCTGAAGGCCGGTTTCGAGATGCTGTCGAACGCTTACGCGCTCGCGCAGTTCTACGACCGCGACGCCAATGCCGAAATGGCAAAGGCCGGCATGGAAGGCTTCCAGGAGTTCATGGTCAAGCCGGATCGTCTGGACGCCATCCTGGAGCGGCTCGAAAAGGTCCGCGCCCGCGTCTACAAGTAAGCGATAAAGCTCCCTGCGCCGGGTGCTGTGGGTCTCCCTGGGCCCATGGCATCCGGTTGCCGTATCCTGTTTTCTCAGAGGTGCCGCCATGAGCAACACCGTTCCTTCATCGTCCGGCTTCTGGAAGCGAAACCAGCAGACGCTCGCGCCTTTCCTGTTCCTGGCGCCCGGCATGCTGATGTTCCTGGTCTACGTGCTTGTCCCGATCTTCGAGTCGATCTGGATCAGCTTCCACGATTGGGACGGTCTCGGCGCCATGACCTGGATCGGCGCCGGCAATTATGTCGAGCTCCTCGACGACGACACCTTCTACACGTCGCTCTACAACAACCTGATCTGGCTGGTGCTCTACCTGCTGTCGATCCCGGCGGGCCTTGCCGTCGCGCTCTTCCTCAATCAGACCGTCACCGGCATACGGCTCTACAAGTCGATGTTCTTCTTTCCCTTCGTGATCAGCCAGGTCGTTGTCGGCCTGATGTTCACCTGGTTTTA
The DNA here is from genome assembly GCF_020889605.1 of Rhizobium sp. 'Codium 1'. Classification (NCBI taxonomy): domain Bacteria; kingdom Pseudomonadati; phylum Pseudomonadota; class Alphaproteobacteria; order Hyphomicrobiales; family Rhizobiaceae; genus Rhizobium; species Rhizobium sp. 'Codium 1'. The sequence continues at coordinate 236,105 of NZ_JAJGPW010000003.1, read as the reverse complement.
TGCTCCGGATTTCGGCCTGTTTTCCAAGCTTACGGAAGTGCTGTTGGGCGAGCAGATCGCGGTGCTCGCCGACGAGCGTTACGTCACCTACGGTATCATCGTCGCGGGTCTCTGGCCGCAGACAGCCTATTGCATGATCCTCTACCTGACGGGTCTCAACAACATCAATCATGAGCAGGTGGAGGCCGCCCGCATGGATGGCGCCAAGGGGCTGAAGCTGCTCTGGTACGTGATCCTGCCGCAGCTTGCGCCGGCAACCTTCATTGCCATGGTGGTGACCGTCATCGGCTCGCTGCGCTCCTTCGACCTCGTTTCGATCATGACAGCCGGCGGCCCCTACGGCTCGAGTTCGGTGCTGTCCTACTTCATGTATGAGCAGGCGCTCTCCGAATACGGCTTCCGCATGGGCTACGGCGCGTCGATTGCGGTCGTGCTGTTCCTGATCATGATCGTCTTCATCTCGCTCTTCATCGTCCGCATGCTCGCCCAGGAAAGGAACGCCTGATGTTCCCCACTCCGATCCAGAAGGCCTCCCCGCTTGCGCAGATGGCCTACAAGATCCTGCTGCCGGTGGCGCTTTTCCTCTGGCTTCTGCCGCTGATCGGCGTCGCCATCACGTCGGTTCGCCCGGCCGGCGACCTCGCAGCCGGCAATTATTTCGGCATTCCCTCCGGGTTCGCCGGTTTCGAGAACTATTCGGCCGTCTTCAACAATTCGCCGATCGGCTACTACATCCTGAATTCGTTCAAGGTAACGATCCCGACGGTCATCGGGGCTGTCGCACTCTCCTGCCTCACCGGCTTTGCGCTCGCGGTCTACAAGTTCAAGGGCAATCTCGTCCTGTTCTTCATGTTTGTCGCTGGCAATTTCATCCCGTTCCAGATCCTGATGGTTCCGGTACGGGACATGACGCTGCGTGCAGGTCTCTACGATACCACGATGGGCCTCGTGCTGTTCCACGTCGCCTTCCAGACCGGATTCTGCACGCTCTTCATGCGCAATTTCATCAAGGGCCTGCCCTTCGCACTGATTGAGTCTGCCCGCGTTGAGGGCGTCTCGGAATGGCGGATCTTCCGCTACATCGTGTTGCCGCTGATGCGCCCGGCGATCGCTGCCCTGTCGGTGCTGATCTTCACCTTCGTCTGGAACGACTACTTCTGGGCGACGGTCCTGGTGCAGGGCCAGCACGCCATGCCAGTGACGGCGGGCCTCTATTCGTTGAACGGCCAATGGGTCGCCGCATGGCATCTCGTCTCTGCCGGTTCGATCGTCGCGGCCTTGCCGCCGGTTGCGATGTTTTTCCTGATGCAGCGCCACTTCATCGCTGGCCTTACACTCGGAGCGACCAAGGGATGAGCAAGATTGTCACCATCGATTCCGGCCAACTGGCGCTGAGCCTGCGCCTGCCGGAACTCGGCATGCCCGAAATCCTGTCGTTCGGAACAGAACCCGCAGAAACCGATCCGCTCTTCGAGATCGAGCGGTCGAACCGCGTCAACGGTATGGACGTTGCAGTGCCGTCAGCGGTTCTGCTGCCGACGGGTGGCATGGGCTTCTTTGGATGGCCGGCGATATCAGGCCATCGCGGTGGACGCGATTTCATCGCCCAGTTCGGCAATTGGGAATTCTCCCGGGACGGGCATCGCACCATTCTTGCGGGTCTCGACCCCGTGGCCAAGCTGTCGCTTTCGATTACGCTCACAGCCCACCCGTCAGGTCTCATATCGATGGCGACGAAGCTGACGAACCGGGGCGAGACGGACTACCAGCTGGACCGCTGCATGGCCGGGACATTTCTTGCGCCTGCGGGTGACTTGCAGGTGATGAGCTTCACCGGGATCTGGGGTCGGGAATTCCAGACGCGGCGTGAGCTTCTCGGCAATGGTACCTGGATCCAGGAAAACCGCCGTGGCCGCACATCACACGACCGCTTCCCGATGCTGTTCATCGAAAGCGAAACCCAGATCTTCGGCGTGACGCTCGGCGTCAGCGGCAACCACCAGATGGTGATCGACCGGACAGATGATGGCCAGCGCCTCGTGCATCTCGGAGAGTTGTTCGAGCCCGGCGAGATCATCCTCGCACCGGGCGAAAGCTATGATAGCCCGATTGCCTATGCCGGTGCCGATACGGAAGACTTCCACGCCTTCGTGCGCGAAGAACTGATCACCTGGCCGGGTGGCAAGATGACGCCGCGCCCTGTCACGCTCAACACCTGGGAAGGCAATTACTTCGACCACCAGATGGATTCGTTGAAGGCCCAGGCGACGGCTGCCGCTGAACTCGGAATCGAGCGCTTCGTGCTGGATGACGGCTGGTTTGGCAAGCGCGACGACGACACTACCAGTCTTGGCGACTGGGACATCGATGCGCGCAAATACCCTGATGGCCTGAAACCATTGGTCGACCATGTCACCGGGCTTGGCATGCAGTTCGGCATCTGGTTCGAGCCGGAAATGGTCAATCCTGTTTCGGATCTCTACAAGGCGCATCCGGACTGGGCGCTGACCATCGAGGGTCGTCCGGTTCTCGAATCGCGCACGCAGCTGGTGCTCGATCTGACGCGCGCTGAGGTCTCCGATTATCTCTTCGGCAAGATCGACGCGGTGCTCTCCCAGCACGCCGTGTCCTACATCAAGTGGGACATGAATCGCGATCTCACCCATGCTGGTGGTCGTGACGGAAAGGCGAAGATTGCCGCGCAGACACGTGCGGTCTATGCGCTGATGGATCGCATTCGCGCCGCCCATCCCGATGTCGAGATCGAGAGCTGCGCGTCGGGCGGGGGACGGATCGATTACGGTGTGCTCGCCCGTACGCACCGCGTCTGGACGTCGGACTGCACGGACGCACTGGAAAGGCTGGAGATACAGCGTGGTGCATCCGTCTTCGTGCCGCCGGAAATCCTGGGCAGCCATATTTCTGCGTCGCCCAACCATCAGACCGGGCGCCGCCACACGCTTGCCTTTCGGGCGCTGGTGGCGATGGGCTATCACCTCGGTGTAGAGCTCAACCCGCTGGACCTGACCGACGAAGAGCGCGCCGAGCTCAAGGTCTATATCGAGCGTTACAAGCAGCGGCGCCACCTCTTCCACGCGCCGGGCGCCGGTTTCCGGATGGAGCCTATCGATGGTCGATACGTCTGGGGTGCGGCTTCGGCCGAGAAGATCGTGCTTGTCGTGGCCCAGGGGCCGCAAATGGTTGGGGAACAGCCAGCACCCTTGCGCCTGCCCGAGCAGGTAACGCAGTTCGGCGGCCAATGGCAGATCAAGTCCGTGCTGCCGGCAGAGCCACAATTCATCCGTATCTCCGAGGGTCAGAAAGCTCTGCTTTCCGGGGCTGTCACTTTCGCGCTTTCCAGTGCCGGACTTGCCGGGCTGCCGCTGCCGATGCTGACACCCGAAAGTGCTCTTCTCCTCGAACTCGAAGCGATCAAGGGAGGCAAGACCCATGGCTGACGTAAGCCTGCGTAGCGTCAAGAAACAGTTCGGCGCGCTCAGCGTCATCAAGGGTGTGGATCTCGACGTGAAAGACGGCGAGTTCTGCGTCTTTGTCGGCCCGTCCGGCTGCGGCAAGTCCACGCTGCTACGCATGATCGCGGGCCTTGAAGACATCACTTCCGGAGTGCTGTCGATCGGTGGAAAGGACATGACCAGCGTCGGCCCCTCGGACCGTGGCGTCGCCATGGTCTTCCAGTCCTATGCGCTATATCCGCATATGACGGTCGAGGAAAATATCGGCTTCGGCCTGAAGATGACCGGCCATCCGAAAGCCACGATTGCGGAGCGTACCGCGATTGCGGCCAAGCTTTTGCAGCTTGAGCCGCTCATGCAGCGCAAGCCTGGCCAGCTCTCGGGCGGCCAACGCCAGCGCGTGGCCATCGGTCGAGCCATCGTGCGCAATCCGGAAGTCTTCCTGTTCGACGAGCCGCTGTCCAACCTCGATGCGGCGCTGCGCGTCCAGATGCGCACAGAGCTTTCAAAGCTTCATCAGGACATCAAGGCGACGATGATCTATGTCACCCATGATCAGGTCGAAGCCATGACCATGGCTGACAAGATCGTGGTGCTGTCGGCTGGCCTGATCGAACAGGTCGGCTCGCCGCTCGAACTCTATCACCGTCCGAACAATCTCTTCGTTGCCGGCTTCATCGGCTCGCCGAAGATGAATTTTCTCAAGGTGCAGGTGTCTTCTGCCGAGGGTGCTGCGGTGGTCCACCTGCCAGGGGTTGATATCTCGATCCCGACGCATGGGGCGAGCGTTTCAGCGGGCGAAATGACTTTCGGTTTGCGTCCGGAGCATATCGACGCGACCGGCAAGGGCGATGTCGTTGTCGAAGCGACGGTCAAGCTCGCCGAATATCTGGGTTCGGAGACGCTGTTCTTCGTCACGCTGGCCGATGGCTCGGAGCTTGCGGTCAAGGCCGACGGTCTTGCCAGCGAAAAGCCCGGCCAGACGCTGCGCCTCGGCATCAATGCCAAGGCCTGCCATCTGTTCGACAAAGACGGCAAGGCCGTCATCAATGGGGATCTGACACGATAATGCTGGGCGTCTGCTACTATCCGGAACACTGGGATGAAAACCGGTGGCGAACCGACGCGCGCCGGATGCGTGAACTCGGCATTTCCTTCGTGCGCATCGGTGAGTTTGCCTGGTCCCGCCTCGAACCTTCGCGTGGAACATTCACCTTCGAATGGCTCGACCGCGCGATCGATGTGCTGCACGAAGCCGGGCTTAGGGTCGTGCTCGGCACGCCGACCGCCACCCCACCCAAGTGGCTGGTGGACGAGTGCCCCGACATCATTCCCTATGACGAACAGGGCCGCCCGCGCGGCTTCGGTTCTCGCCGGCATTACACCTTCTCGTCGGAGACCTGGTGGAAGGAGAGTGCCCGGATCGTCGAGATCGTCGCCAAGCGCTACGGCGAACACCCCGGCATCGTCGGCTGGCAGACCGACAACGAATACGGCTGCCACGATACGACGATTTCCTGGGGACCCGAGGATCTGAAAAGCTTCAAACGCTGGTTGCGTCTGCGCTACCAGTCGACCGATCAGCTGAATGAAGCCTGGGGATCAGTGTTCTGGTCGATGGAATTGTCGAGCTTCGACGACGTCGCGCTTCCCAACCTCACAGTCACGGAGCCGAACCCGGCAACCCGTCTTGATTTCTGGCGCTTCCATTCAGATCAGGTCGCGGCTTACGACAAGATGCAGTGCGAGATCATCCGCAAGCATTCGCCAGGCCGCTGGATCACCCATAACTTCATGGGCTTCGTCTCGGATTTCGACCACTTCCAGGTCGGCGACAATCTCGATCTCGCCTCCTGGGACAGCTATCCGATCGGCTTCGTCGAGAAATTTCCGTTCACGGAAGAAGAGCGCAATCGCTGGGCCGAGACCTCGCACCCGGATATCGCTCCCTATCACCACGATCTCTACCGTGCCGTCGGCAAGGGCCGCTTCTGGGTGATGGAGCAGCAGCCCGGCCCGGTGAATTGGGCACCGTGGAACCCCGTGCCGAAGCCCGGCATGGTGCGGCTGTGGACATGGGAAGCGCTGGCGCATGGTGCTGACGTCGTCAGCTATTTCCGCTGGCGCCAGGCACCGTTCGCGCAGGAACAGATGCATGCTGGGCTGAACCTGCCGGGTCTCGACGAATGGTCGCCGGGCGGCCGCGAGGCCATGCAGGTCTCGGAGGAACTGGCGGCGCTCGGCGCGCTTCCTGAAACGAGCCAGGCACCTGTCGCGCTGGTCTTCGACTACCAGAGCTACTGGTCAACGATGATCCAGCCGCAGGGCAAGGATTTCCGCTACGAGGAACTGTGCTTCCGCTGGTACGAGGCGCTGCGCCATCTTGGCCTCAACGTGGATTTCGTTCGTCCGGGCGCTTCGCTGGAAGGTTACCCGCTTGTTGTCGTGCCCTGTATGACGGAAGTCAGCGAAGCGGCGCAGGCGGAACTCGAAAAAGCGAAGGGTGTCGTCGTCATCGGCGCCCGCACGGGTTCGCGTGACCGCAATTTCCGTATTCCGGACATGCTGCCGCCCGGTCCGCTTGGTGATTTGACCGGCAATCGCGTGATCCAGGTCTCCTCAATGCGACCGGGGCTCTCGGATGGTGTGTCCGGCGCCGTTTCGGGCCGGGCCATTCGCTGGCGGGAATATATCGAGACCTCGGCTTCGGTTCTCGCCACCTTCGAGAACGGTGATCCGGCGCTGACCGAAAAGGGCAAGACGCTCTATCTCGCCTGCTGGGCCGATGCTGAACTTCTGGCCGAGGTGTTGGAAATCGCGACGAAGAAGGCAGGCGTTGCGACCCTGCGCGTCCCAGATTCTATCCGTCTCCGACGCCGTGACGACCTCGTCTTCGCATTCAATTATGGGACCGAAAACTGGCCCCTTCCCGAGGGAGCTGATCCGCTGCTCGGGGAGGCGGTGTTGAAGCCGCAGGCGGTTGCCGTCTGGCGCGCCTGATCGGTGATCTCCAGATGGCCGGCACTATGCCGGCCATCTGTTTCATAGCGGCCATTCGCCCGGAACCCATCCATGACTCATCGGTTTGACCCTCGACACATCAACGAGGAGAAGACCCATGGCCGACTATCCGACACCTCCATTTTCGCAGAAAAAAGTTCCGATGCCGGGGCGCACCTCGGACATGACCCCGAGGCCGGATCATGGCGAGGAGAGTTACAAGGGTTCGGGGAAGCTCGAAGGGCTCAAGGCAATCATCACCGGCGGTGACAGCGGAATCGGCCGGGCGGTAGCGATTGCCTATGCCCGCGAAGGCGCCGATGTGCTGATTTCCTATATCGAGGAAGACGAGGACGCCCGAGACACTGCCCGCTGGATCGAAAAGGCCGACCGCAAGGCCGTGCTGGTCCGGGGCGACATCCAGAATGCGGGGCACTGCCGCGAGATCGTTGATACGGCGGTTCGTGAACTCGGCGGCGTCGATATCCTCGTCAACAATGCAGCCCATCAGGCGAGCTTCAGCGATATCTCCGAGATCCCTGACGAAGAATGGGAACTCACCTTCCGCGTCAACATCCATGCAATGTTCTATCTGACCAAGGCTGCCGTTGCGCACATGAAGAACGGCGGTTCGATCATCAATACGGCGTCCATCAATTCGGATAGCCCGAACCCCTCACTGCTCGCCTATGCGACGACCAAGGGTGCGATCCAGAACTTCACGGCGGGTCTTGCGCAGATGCTGGCGGACAGAAAGATTCGCGCAAATGCGGTGGCACCCGGCCCGATCTGGACGCCGCTCATCCCGTCGACCATGCCCGAGGAATCGGTGAAGAACTTCGGCAAGCAGGTGCCGATGAAGCGGCCTGGGCAACCGGCCGAATTGCAGACGGCCTATGTGATGCTCGCCGATCCGCTATCAAGCTACGTGTCCGGCGCGACCATCGCTGTCACAGGCGGGAAGCCTATAATCTAAGTCGGCCTTGCCTTTGGCGCGCGGCGTGGCAAGTTGCGCGCCATGAACAAAGTGATCCTGATCGTTCTCGACGGGCTGCGTTACGACGCGGCCCGTACCTGTCTCGGCTACATGGAAGGTCTCGTGGCTGCGGGGCGCGCCGATGTGCGCAAGCTGACCTGCGAGCTGCCGGCCATGTCCCGTCCCCTCTATGAGACGCTGATGACTGGGCGGAGGCCCGTGGACCACGGAGTCGTCAGCAATGGCGTGGTGCGGCGCTCGGTGGGAGACAATCTCTTTGCCCGCATCCGCGCTCAGGGAAAGGTCACGGCTGCGGCTGCCTATCACTGGGTTTCGGAACTCTATGTCTCCTGTCCATTCGACCGTCATCGCGATCGTATCCTGGTCGACGGCGCCGGCGACATCACGCATGGCCTCTTCTACTGGGACGATCACTATCCGGACAGCCATCTCTTTGCCGATGCAGAATGGCTGGTCCGCGCCAAGGCGCCGGACTTTCTGCTGCTCCATCCGATGAATGTCGATGATGCCGGCCACAAGCATGGGGGCGACAGCGTCGGCTACCGAAATGCCGCCCGGCTGCAGGGTGACCTTCTCGCGCGACATCTGCCGGGCTGGCTCGAGGCCGGCTACACGGTGATCGTCACCGCCGATCATGGCATGGGTGACGATGGCAATCATGCGGGGCCGACGCCAGTGGAGATCGAGGTGCCGTTTTACACGGTCGGGCTCCGGCTCGAGCGTGATGCGCCGATCAAGCAAACCGAAATTGCGGGGCTCATCTGCCGGCTGATGGAGATCGATCCCGGCCAGATGCCGGCCTTCCCGGGTACCGTTGTGCCCCTCTGAGACAATCTGTTCCTGATCCGGTCGGGCTGCCTGCCGTAATGGGTAGCATTGACCCTGCAGGAGCTAGCGATGCCCGACTTTTCTGGAATGACCACCCTCAACCCCGGCTACCGTGCACTTGTGCTCGGGTCGAGCGGAGGGATCGGGGGCGCTTTTGTCGCGGCGATCAAGGCTGACCCCGCATGTGGCTCGGTCGTGGAACTGTCGCGCAGCCGCGATGGCTTTGACATTACGGACGAGGCCAGCGTCGGTGCCGCCGCAGCCCGGCTCTCGCAGGCGGAGTTGAAGTTCGATCTGGTGATCTGCGCGACGGGTGCGCTCGTCATCGACGGCAATGGTCCGGAAAAGACGATCAAGGCGATCCAGGCCGATGTGATGGCAGCGCAGTTCGCGCTGAACGCGATCGGACCGGCGCTGGCACTGAAGTATTTCGCACCTCTGCTTTCCAATGAAGGCAAGAGCGTCTTCGCGACGCTGTCGGCGCGGGTCGGCTCGATCGGTGACAACAAGCTCGGCGGCTGGATTTCCTATCGCTCGGCCAAGGCGGCGCTCAACCAGATCACCCGAACCTCGGCCATCGAAATCGCCCGGCTTCGACCGAAGGGCGTGGTCGTCGCGCTGCATCCGGGGTCAGTGGATACCGGTTTTTCGGGTGGCTTTTCCAAGGGTCATGACCGGATCCAGCCGTCCGACAGCGTGGCCATGATGCTCTCCGTGCTGGATCGGCTCGAGCCGGCACAGACGGGTGGCTTCTTCGCCTATGACGGCCAGCCCGTCGAATGGTGACGCCTTCCCGCATTCATCTCGTTCTCGGCGATCAGCTGAGCCACTCGCTGTCTGCTCTTGCCGATGCGGATCCGGAGACGTCGATCATTCTCATGGCGGAGGTCATGAGCGAGGCGACCTATGTGAAGCACCACAAGAAGAAGATCGCCTTTCTCTTCTCCGCCATGCGGCATTTCGCCGAGGAGCTGAGGGTCAAGGGTTTCGAGGTGCGCTATGTGACGCTCGACGACCCTGAGAACTGCCAGAGCCTGAAAGGCGAGCTTGCGCGCGCGCTTGCCGAGAGCGGAGCATCCGCAGTCGTCGCGACGGAATGCGGGGAGTGGCGCCTTTCAGAGGACATGAGAGGCTGGGAAACGTGCCTGGGTGTGCCGGTCGAGATCCGGGAAGATGATCGCTTCCTCTGTTCGACCGAAGACTTCCGGGATTGGCGGAAGGGCCGCAAGCAGCTGCGCATGGAGTATTTCTATCGCGACATGCGCCGGCGTCATCGGGTGCTTCTGGAAGGGGAGGATCCTGTCGGCGGAAAGTGGAACTTCGATGCCGAAAACCGCAAGCCACCGGCCGAGGGGCTGAAAGGGCCGAGGCGGATCAGTCACGCCAAGGATGTGATCACGGCAGCGGTGCTGGCGATGGTCGAAGAGCGTTTTGGCGATCACATGGGCTCGCTCGAAAACTTCCACTTCGCGGTGACTGCGGCCGAGGCGGAGATGGAGCTCCAGCAGTTCATCGACGAGATCCTGCCCGGTTTCGGCGACTATCAGGACGCGATGGTCAAGGGCGAGCCCTATCTCTACCACGCGCTGATCTCGTCCTACATCAATTCCGGCCTGCTCCTGCCCATCGACGTCATCCGCCGGGCGGAGGCGGCGTGGTTCGAGGGGCGTGCGCCACTGAATGCCGTCGAGGGCTTCATCCGGCAGATCCTCGGCTGGCGCGAATATGTGCGCGGCATCTACTGGACCGAAATGCCTGACTATGCCGGGCTCAACCATCTCTCAGCCTCGCGCCCGCTGCCGCAGATGTACTGGACGGCCAAGACCGATATGGCCTGCATGGCCGGCGCCATCGGCGACACGATCGAACATGCCTATTCGCATCACATCCAGCGACTGATGGTAACAGGCAATTTCGCCATGCTCGCCGGGATCGATCCGGCGGAAGTCTGCGAATGGTACCTTGCGGTTTATGCCGATGCCTATGAATGGGTCGAGCTGCCAAACACGCTCGGCATGGCGCTTTACGGCGACGGGGGCATCATGGCCAGCAAGCCCTATGCCGCGAGCGGCAAGTATATCGACCGGATGAGCAATTTCTGCGGAGGCTGCCGCTACGATCCGAAGCTGACGACCGGGTCGAAGGCCTGCCCGTTCAATGCGCTCTACTGGGACTTTCTTGATCGCAACACGAACAAGCTCGCGCGCAATCCCAGGCTCTCCAACATGTATGCGATCTGGCGGCGCATGGATCCCTTCAAGCAGGATGCCATACGCAAGCACGCCGCTCAGGTACTTGAGACACTCGATACGCTGTGAGCAGCCTTGCCGTTCAGATCGCCGGGCTTGGCTCATCTTTCAACAGGCCACTGGTGCGCAGCAGCGACGTGAAGCGTCCGCCGAGCGCGCTCAGTTCGTCGTAATTGCCCATTTCGATGACCTGGCCGTGGTCGAGGAAGACGACAAGATCGGCCTCGCGAATCGTCGAGAGGCGGTGGGCGATGATGAAGGTTGTGCGGTTCTTGCGCAGCCGGTCGATTGCTTCCTTCACGCGAGCCTCGGTTTCGACGTCGAGCGCGCTCGTTGCTTCATCAAGCACAAGGATCGGCGCGTTCTTGAGGATTGCGCGGGCGATCGCTATGCGCTGGCGCTCTCCCCCCGACAGGCGGTTTCCGCGTTCCCCGACATGGGTGTCGTAGCCGATCATGCGGCTTTCGATGAAGTCGGTCGCTGCGGCCGCCTCTGCCGCCTGAATGATTTCTTCCTCGGTTGCGTCTTCGCGTCCCAGGCGGATGTTTTCCTTGATCGAGCGGTTCAACAGACCGGCATCCTGGAAAACGGTCGCAATCGCATGGCGCAGCGACTTGCGTGTCACCTTGGCGATGTCATGTCCGTCGATCAGGATCTGGCCCGCCTGGGGATCGTAGACGCGCTGCAGGAGGTTGATGAGCGTGGTCTTGCCGGCGCCCGTCGGGCCGACAATGGCGACCGTCTGTCCTGCACGGGCCTGGAAGGAAATGTTGCGTACGCCTTGCGTGGTGGAGGCGAAATCGAAGGAGACATCCCGGAACTCCACATCGCCGCGCACCTGCTCGAGGTCTGCCGCGCCGGCGCGTTCTTCGCGTTCCTGAACGGCATCCTCCAGCTTGTAGAAGTCTTCCAGCTTGGAGCGCGCCTCGAAGATCTGGTTGACGAAGGTGATCATCTGATCGAGGCGCCCGATCAGAAGGGTGGCAAAGCCGGTGAAGGCAATGATGTCGCCCACCTTCAATTCGCCCCGCTGGACCAGAAGTGTGCCGATCACGAGGATGACAAGCATCGAGAGCGTCGAGGCGATGCGGTTCAGGGCGCCGGCCAATGCCCACCAGTCGAGCACCGGATACTGGGCCGAGAGCAGCTTGGTCGTATATTCCTTCAGCGCTCGGGTCTCTGCCTCGATGCGGTTGTAGCTGTGCAGGACAGAGACGTTGCTGATCGAGTCGCTCACATGGGAAAAGACCGTGTGATAGTGCCCCTCGACCGAGGCCTGCCCCTCCTTGGTCTTCCCCATAACCGTTCGCCCAATGATGACGTAGAGGATGGCCAGCACCACCAGGACCGTTGTCAGCCGCACGTCCATCGAGAAGGCTGTCGGGAGCAGGAGGGTCAAGGCAACCGCAGTTGCCAGATGGGTCCGCATGAATTCCAGCCAAAGGCCGAACAGCGTCTCGCCTGCGCGCAACAGCGTGTGCAGAGCGTTCGAGGTGCCACGCTGGTGGTGCCAGCTGAGAGGCATGGAAATGATCTTGGCAAAGGATTCCGTCAGAAGATCGGCCCGGCGACCATGCGCCAGACGGTCTGCCTGGCGGGCGACGAGCACATAGGCGACGGTGTTGAACACGCCGAAGCAGCCCCAGGCGATCAGGATGCCAGTGGCATCCTTCTTTTCGGAGATCGCATCGACGATGCGCCCGAAGAGGATCGGCTCCAGGATCGTGATGACGGCAAGAACGATGTTCGCTGCGACGACGAGTGAAACCCGCAATCTGTAGCTTGTAAGGTATTTCAGGGCCTTGAAATATACTTGTAGCAGGGTCAACTGCATTCACCTTTGCGTGGGACCGCGATTTCCGCGTCGATTGCTGGGGCTCGTCAGTTTGGACGGCCCGCTAGGATGCCTAATGCGAGAGCCAGATCTTCGCAAGATCCGGCCCGCTTTCCAGTCTTTTTGGTCTTTGCATAGCGCGCTGTTGATCTGCCGTATCCAGTTTCCAAAAACCCCAATTGACGCTAAAACTTCAAATTGCTTCGAGTTGACGACAAAGACGCGGCTCGTGGCTTTTTAATGATATTTCAGCCGCGTAGTTCGGAGAGATTTTGTGAATATCAATCAATTATTGCATTTCCTGGTGGTCGTCGACGAGTTCCGATCGGCGGCCGAGGTGGTCTCCGAGCTCGAAAAATTGGTCCGCAGCTATGGCTTCCAGTATTACGGGGTCGTGCGCCAGCCGAAACCCGACGAGAACCCGATGAACCTGGTGCTGACGGGGGAGTGGCCCGATGGGTGGCCGCAGCTCTACATCGCCAAGAAATATGTCTTGATCGACCCCACCATCCGGTATCTCGGCCAAGCGCAGGCCGGCTTTCGCTGGCGCGACGCGCTGTACGCCTTCCGGGCTGATCCGCACCGCAAGCGCATGGAGCGCATGCTGAGCGACAGCATGCGTTTCGGTCTCCTGGATGGCTACATCTTCCCGGTCCACGGCCGCACAGGTCTGCTCGGCAACATGACCGTCGGCGGACGCCCTGTCGATCTGTCGCCCACCGAGATTGCCCTGTTCGATGCGGTGGCGAAGAAGGCCTATTGGCGGCTCGTCGAATTCAAGTTCGCGAATGAGATGGATGCGGTCAAACCGATGGATACGCGGATGACCCGGCGGGAAATGGAAGTGCTGAACTATCTGGCGGATGGTCTGACCTCCAATGAGATCAGCAAGATCCTGAAGATTTCCAATCATACCGTCGACTGGTACATGAATGGCATTCAGGACAAGCTGAATGCGAAGAACAGGCAGCATGTTGTGGCACTGTCCTTCCGACTCGGGCTGGTAACCTGAGCTCTGGGCCCGCGGAATCTTCACGGCGGTTGACCAAGGCAAATTGAACTTCCTAAAACAACGCGCTATGACTTTTCTTCGCAGGTGCACAATGCCCTGGCATATCGTTTTGGGGAGACCGAATTGCCAATATCCAAGATCCTTGTCGCCAACCGTTCGGAAATCGCGATCCGCGTCTTTCGCGCCGCCAATGAGCTCGGTCTGAAAACGGTCGCCATCTGGGCCGAGGAAGACAAACTCGCGCTGCACCGCTTCAAAGCGGATGAAAGTTACCAGGTTGGTCGAGGCCCGCACCTGGCGAGGGATCTCGGACCGATCGAAAGCTACCTCTCGATCGAGGAAATCATTCGGGTCGCCAAGCTTTCCGGCGCGGATGCCATCCACCCCGGCTATGGTCTCCTGTCGGAAAGTCCCGAATTCGTAGACGCCTGCAACGATGCAGGCCTCATCTTCATCGGTCCCAAGAGCGATACGATGCGGCAGCTCGGCAACAAGGTCGCCGCGCGCAATCTCGCGATCAGCGTCGGTGTGCCCGTCGTGCCCGCGACCAATCCGCTGCCGGACGACGAGGCCGAGATCCATCGCCTCGCCGCGGAGGTCGGCTACCCGGTCATGCTCAAGGCCTCCTGGGGTGGTGGCGGGCGTGGCATGCGCGCCATTCGCGACCCAAAGGACTTGCTGCGTGAAGTGACCGAGGGCAAACGCGAGGCCATGGCAGCGTTTGGCAAGGACGAGGTCTATCTCGAAAAGCTCGTGGAGCGTGCCCGCCACGTCGAGAGCCAGATCCTCGGCGACACCCATGGCAATGTCGTGCATCTCTTCGAGCGCGACTGCTCGATCCAGCGCCGCAACCAGAAGGTCGTCGAGCGTGCGCCGGCACCCTATCTCAACGAAGCGCAGCGCCAGGAGCTCGCCGACTATTCGCTGAAGATCGCCAAGGCCACCAATTACATCGGTGCCGGCACCGTCGAGTACCTGATGGATGCCGATACCGGCAAATTCTACTTCATCGAAGTCAATCCGCGCATCCAGGTCGAACATACCGTCACGGAAGTCGTGACTGGCATCGACATCGTGAAGGCGCAGATTCACATCCTCGACGGTCATGCGATCGGTACGCCCGGATCGGGCGTTCCCGATCAGGCGGATATCCGGCTCAACGGCCATGCCCTGCAATGCCGCATCACGACGGAAGACCCTGAGCAGAACTTCATTCCGGATTATGGCCGGATCACCGCCTATCGTTCGGCCGCCGGCTTCGGTATCCGTCTCGATGGTGGCACGGCCTATTCAGGTGCGATCATCACCCGCTATTACGACCCGCTTCTGGTCAAGGTGACGGCGTCGGGCAGTACGGCGCAGGAGGCGATCAGCCGCATGGACCGCGCGCTGCGCGAATTCCGTATTCGCGGGGTCGCAACCAATCTCACCTTCCTGGAAGCAATCATCGGCCATCCGAGCTTCCGCGACAATTCCTACACGACCCGCTTCATCGACACGACACCGGAGCTTTTCCAGCAGGTGAAGCGTCAGGACCGAGCGACGAAGCTCTTGACCTATCTCGCTGATGTGACGGTCAACGGCCATCCGGAAGTGAAGGGGCGGCCCAAGCCGCCGGCGGATGCTGCCGAACCGGTCGTTCCCTATATCGACGCAGACATCAAGCCGGGCACGAAACAGCTGCTCGACGAGCTGGGCCCGAAGAAATTCGGCGACTGGATGCGGAACGAGAAGCGCATCCTGATGACCGACACGACCATGCGCGATGGTCACCAGTCACTGCTCGCCACACGTGTTCGCACGCATGACATTGCCAGGATTGCCGACACCTATGCGCGGGCGCTGCCGAACCTCCTGTCGCTCGAATGCTGGGGTGGTGCCACCTTCGACGTTTCCATGCGCTTCCTGACGGAAGACCCGTGGGAACGTCTGGCGCTGGTTCGTGAGGGGGCACCGAACCTGCTCTTGCAGATGCTGCTGCGCGGTGCCAACGGCGTCGGCTACAAGAATTACCCCGACAATGTGGTGAAGTATTTCGTTCGTCAGGCCGCCAGGGGCGGCATCGACCTCTTCCGCGTGTTCGACTGCCTGAACTGGGTCGACAACATGCGCGTGTCGATGGATGCGGTCATCGAAGAGAACAAGCTCTGCGAAGCGACCATCTGCTACACAGGCGACCTGCTGAACTCTGCCCGTCCGAAGTATGATCTGAAATACTACACGGCGCTCGCTGCTGACCTGGAAAAGGCCGGTGCGCATATCATCGCGGTCAAGGACATGGCGGGCCTTCTGAAACCAGCTGCGGCCAAGGTGCTGTTCAAGGCGCTGCGCGAAGCGACGAGCCTGCCAATTCACTTCCACACGCATGACACATCCGGCATTGCCGCTGCGACCGTGCTTGCCGCCGTGGAAGCCGGGGTCGATGCGGTGGATGCTGCCATGGATGCCTTCTCCGGCAACACGTCGCAGCCGTGCCTCGGCTCGATCGTCGAGGCGCTGCGTGGTTCCGAACGCGATCCGGGTCTCGATCCGCATTGGATCCGCCGTCTGTCCTTCTATTGGGAGGCCGTGCGCACCCAGTATGCTGCCTTCGAAAGCGATCTGAAGGGGCCGGCCTCGGAGGTCTACCTGCATGAAATGCCAGGCGGGCAGTTCACCAACCTCAAGGAGCAGGCTCGCTCGCTCGGTCTCGAGACACGCTGGCACGAAGTCGCTCAGGCCTATGCAGATGCCAACCAGATGTTCGGCGATATCGTCAAGGTAACGCCGTCCTCCAAGGTCGTCGGCGATATGGCCCTGATGATGGTGAGCCAGGATCTCTCTGTCTCCGACGTCGAGGATCCGGCCAAGGACATTGCCTTCCCGGACTCGGTCGTCTCGATGCTCAAGGGTGATCTTGGCCAGCCTCCGGGTGGTTGGCCGGAGGCTTTGCAGAAGAAGGTGCTGAAGGGCGAGCAGCCGTATACGGCTGTGCCCGGCTCGCTGCTGCCGCCGGCGGATCTCGACGCCGAACGCAAGGTGATCGAGGAAAAGCTGGGTCGGGACGTGACGGATTTCGAATTCGCTTCGTATCTGATGTATCCGAAGGTCTTCACAGATTACGCATTGGCAGCCGACACATACGGCCCGGTCTCTGTCATTCCGACGCCGGAATATTTCTATGGCATGCCCGCCGGCCAGGAACTGTTCCTCGATCTCGAGAAGGGCAAGACGCTGGTCATCGTCAATCAGGCGCTCGGCCGCACCGATGAAAAGGGCATGGTCACCGTGTTCTTTGAACTGAATGGCCAGCCGCGCCGCATCAAGGTTCCGGATCGTGCTCATGGTGCTTCCGGCAGCGCTGTCCGCCGCAAGGCCGAGACCGGCAATGCGGCTCATCTCGGTGCGCCCATGCCAGGCGTCATCTCGACGGTTGCTGTTTCAGCCGGCCAGGTGGTCAAGTCGGGTGACGTGCTGCTCTCCATTGAAGCAATGAAGATGGAGACGGCACTGCATGCCGATCGCGACGGCACAATTTCGGAGGTCCTCGTCCATATCGGCGACCAGATCGATGCCAAGGATCTGTTGATTGTCTACTCGGCCTGACGGCCGACCCGCCATCGGACAAGAAAAAGGCCCCGCCATCGCTGGCGGGGCCTTTTTCGTTTTGGTTATTCGGCTGCCTTGACCTTCGGCTTTCGCGCGGGCTTCCTGGCCGGTGGCGGAGCGGACGGTCCGGGTGTGTCCTGGGTAGCCCCCTGGGGCTTGCCGTCGAGCGTCACGTCATAGCCAGTTGCGTTTCGCTTGACATCGACATCGATCGTGCGGCCATCGATCTCGACCTTTGCCCTGAAGCCCTGCCAATGCTCGGGCAGGCTGGGGCTGACCATGATGTCATTGCCCTTGCGGCGAATGCCAAGGAAGCCTTCCACGGCAAAGCGGTAAAGCCAGCCGGCAGAGCCCGTGTACCAGGTCCAGCCACCGCGGCCCGCATAGCCTTCGCCGCCGTAGATATCGGCTGCGACTACATAGGGTTCGACGCGGTAACGCTCGGCTTCCTCCGCCGTGCGGGCGTGGTTGACCGGGTTGAGCATTTCGAAGATGCGCCAGGCGTCAGCAAGACGGCCGGCCCTGACCAGCGATAGCCCCAGCCAGATCGCGGCGTGGGTATATTGACCACCGTTCTCGCGCACACCGAGAGGATAGGCGCCTATATAGCCCGGATCGATCAACGGTTTGTCGAAGGCCGGGATGAAAAGACGGACGATCCCGCTTTCCGTGTCCACGAGCCTGGAGACGGCTGCATCCAATGCCATGCCCGTATGGGTGGGGTCACCGACGCCCGATAGGACGCTCCAGGACTGCGCGATGGAATCGATCTGGCACTGTAGCGACTCGTTCGACCCGAGCGGCGAGCCATCGTCGAAATAGCCGCGACGATAGTGATCGCCGTCCCAGCCCGCCGTTTCAAGTGCTGCCTTGAGATTGACGACGTGGGCACTCCAGCGAAGGCTGCGATCGCGGTCGCCCCGTTTCTCGGCGTAGACATTGAAGCGTTCGAGCGTGGCGGCGAGCAGCCAGCCGAGCCAGACACTTTCGCCGCGGCCATCGATGCCGACACGGTTCATGCCGTCGTTCCAGTCACCACCGAGGATCAGTGGCAGGCCGTGCTCGCCGGTCCTGCTGACGGCAAGATCGAGCGCGCGGGCGGCATGTTCGTACAGATCAGCGGTCTCGGCTGCTGTGCTGGGCAGGAAGAAGCTGTCGTGCTGGCCCTCCGTCAGCTCTGGCCCGTCCAGGAACGGGATCTGTTCCGCGAGAATCTGATCGTCGGCCGTGGCGGTCACATACTGATCGACAGCATAGGCGAGCCAGACGACGTCGTCGGAAATCAGGGTGCGTACGCCGGCGCCCGTCTGTGGCAACCACCAGTGCTGAACATCGCCTTCGACGAACTGACGCGCTGCGGCCGTCAGGATCTGGCGACGGGCCAGTTGCGGCTCGACCGTGAGGAAGGCCAGCGTGTCCTGCAACTGATCGCGGAAGCCATAGGCTCCGCTCGCCTGGTAGAAACCGGCACGGGCAAAGATCCGGCAGGCGAGTGCCTGATAGGGAAGCCAGCGATTGACGAGGTTGTCGAAAGCCTTGTCGCCGGTTTCCACCGAGAGCTTGCCGGTAAAGCCGGTCCAGAAGTCGCGATTTGTCTTCAGGATCGTCTCGAAGCCCGCTGCGCGAACCGATTTCACCAGATCAGTCGCAGCTTCTGCCGTGTCGGTTTCTCCGAGCAGGAAGGTCATGTCGCGGGACTGACCGGGAGCAAGTTCTATGTCGAAGGCGATCGCCGCGCAGGGATCGCTCTCGCTTTCGATCGAACCCGCCAGGGTAGAAGCTCGGGCGACGGCCTGTGGCAGCTTGATCGTGCCGTTGCGACCGATGAATTCGCGGCGGCTCGTCGTATAGCCTTCCGGCTGTTCCGGGCCTGCCAGAAAGGCGAAACGGCCGGAGTAGTTGATGTCATAGGGGTTGGACGCGAGAAGAGTGCCGGTCTGCTCGTCGAAGGTCGAAAGAACAAAGGGGGCCGTGCGGGCCGGGTTGTTGCCCAGCACCCATTCCGCGTAGCCATAGACACGGAACTTTCGGGCTGTTCCGCTGGTATTCTTCAAACGGATCTTCGAGAGCTTGACCGGGCGGTCGCGATCCACCGTTTGTGTCAGTTCGATCTCCAGGTCACCGTGGCGGCTGGTGAAGGTCGAGTAGCCGAGGCCGTGACGCGCCTCGAACCTTGCTGCCGGATCGAGATTGAGCGCGCTCACAGTCGCATAGGCACGACCGCTGACGAGGTCCGATACGTAGAATGCTTCGCCTGGTCGGTTTATGACGGGATCATTGGTCCAGGGGGTGATCTGGTAGTCGCGGGAGTTCTGACTCCAGGTGAAGCCTGCGCCTTCCGCCGAGACGTGGAATCCGAAGCTCTCGTTGGCGATCACGTTGATCCACGGATGCGGGGTCGTGGCCGTGCCATCCAGACGTACCACGTATTCCGCGCCGTCCTTCGAGAAGCCTCCGATTCCATTCCAGAAGTCGAGGTCGGAGCCGTCCACATTGCCCGGTGTCTCGGCTGGCGCTGACTGCGCCGGCGGCAGGCCGGCCCATTCGACCTCGCCATCGATGGTGCGAGGTGTGGCGAAAAGCGAGACGGCGCGGTTCACCTGATCGACGATCTTGCCGTTGCGGGTGTGCAGAACGACGCGGGCTGCCGCAAGCACGGCGAGCGTCGCGCCCTCGTCCTGGAGATCGTCTCGGATGGTGAAGACATGCTGGCGGCCGCCCGGCAAACGATGGCGCAGGTTGTCTGCCATCTGGTCGAGCGCATGCTGCATGTCCTGGGCATAGGATGTCGCGCGTTCATTGATGATCGCGAGATCGGCGACGACGCCGCGGCGGCGGAGATACTCCAGGGCACTCATCGCTTCACGCGCAATGTCCATGTCCATGTCGTCGTTGATGCGCAGCGCGAAGATCGGATAGTCGCCAGAGATCGCCATGGGCCATAGGGCGGATTGCGACCGGAGACCCTTGCGGACCGTTTCAGGGTCTGCCCGCAGGTGGTTGTCCGGATAGACGAGATAGCGGCCGAGATGCTGGAAGGCGGCGGCCTGTTGCGAGGTGATGCCAATGTGGCGGAGCTCCACCTGGGCGCGGGTCCAGGCATGGATCAGCTCATGGCTGAAGGCGTCGGGATGACGGTAGCGTTCGATCGCCTGGTCGATTTCCTCGCGGTTCGGTGCGGCCATGGTCCAGAAGATGACCTGAACCTTCTTGCCGGCCGGCACGCGCACGACGCGGCGCAGGCTGAGGATCGGGTCAAGCGTGAAGCCCTCCGTTCCAGACAGGTTTGCGCCCGGATCGAAGGCTGCGGCTTCGCCGAGTGTCCGGCCGCGGCCGAGGAACTTGCGGCGATCGGTCTCGAACTCCGTCGGGCGGCCCTGGCCTGCGCTGTCGACCACGAGATGGGCGACGCAGATATCGGGATCCGACGGGCTGCGCTTGTTGCGCTCCGCGCGAATGACGTCCCGGCGGCGACCGAATTCGGTCTTCACGAACATGCGCGAGAAGAGCGGATGGGCGTTGTCGCTGTCCTCGAAGGCGAGAACTGGTTCGGTGTAGGAGGTGACTTCGATATAGCGGTCTTCGGTCCCGGTGTTCAGGATCGTCAATCGGCGGCCTTCGGCATCATGCTCGGTGCCAACGATGCATTCCACTGACGTCGAGATGTCGCCGACGGTCTTGAAGAACTCGGCCTTGTCGTCACCGAAGATGACCTTGGTCTCTTCTTCCGCGGCGCGCCGGGGTGCGGCTGTCGTCGACCACCACTGGTTCGAGCTCATGTCCCGAAGGAAGATGAATGTGCCCCAGCGATCTTCCGTCGTGTCGGGTTTCCAACGGGTGACCGATTGGCCGTTCCAGCGGGAGAAGCCCGAGCCGGTCGCCGTCAGCATCACCGAGTAGTGGCCGTTCGACAGGAAGACGACTTCCCGATCCTTCGTGATCGGATCTTCAACGGTCCGAATTTCGGCGCGCAGAAGATCGGCCTGGCCCTTGCCCGGCGTCTGCGGTTCGTATTTCGCGCTCATCACGGGGATTTCGCGCGGGGTCTTTTCCTGCAGGAGCAGTTCGGCCGCTTCGATCACCGGATCGGCATGGAAGAGCGCGCGCAGGCGACCGTTGAAGGCGACGTTGGCAATTGCCGCGATCGACATGCCATGGTGGTGGGCGTAATAATTGTAGACCACCGCGCATTTCTTGCCGTCGGGCAGGCGCGTCGGCGTGAAGTCGACGGCGTCGTGGAAACCATATGCTCCCAGCGCGCCGAGCTTACGCAGGCGCTTCAGGTTTTCGAGCGCGGCTTCCGGGTAATACTGGCTCGCCAGGATGGAGGCATAGGGCGCAATGACGGCATTCTGGCCGAGGCCACGCTTCAGGCCGAGCGTCGGCACACCGAAGTTGGTGTACTGATAGTTCATTTCGTGGTCGCGGGCATTGAAGGCCGCTTCCGAAATGCCCCAGGGAATGTTCAGCCGACGACCATGGTTCATCTGCTCGATGACGATCAGATTGTTGGTCTGGTTGAGAATGCCACCCTGGCGCTCCTGCATGACGAGCGGGGGCATCAGGTATTCGAACATCGAACCTGACCAGGAGATCAGCGCGGCGCGGGCTCCGATCGGCACGACCTGGCGGCCGAGGCGATACCAGTGTTCCGTCGGCAGGTCGCCCTTTGCGATGGCAAACAGGCTGGTCAGGCGGCACTCCGAGGCGAGCAGATCGTAGCAGGCCTCGTCCAGTTCGCGAGCGTCGACACGGTAGCCGATCGACAACAGGCGTCGCTCCGGGCGGAAGAGGAAGGTGAAGTCCATCGAGAAGGCGATGCTGCGTGCGCGCTCGGACAGCTGGCTCAAGCGCTGGCGCAGCGGATCGATGTTCGACAGGTCGAAGGCCGTGTCGGAGATATGGGCTTCGCAGACCGAGACGAGTGATTCCGTCCAGCGAACGACTTCGGCGCTCTGCTCCGAGCGCACTTCATGATGCAGGTTGGCTGCCAGTTTCTGGACGTCGCGCGCCAGAACCGCCAGATTGATGATGCGGATCGAGGCGAATTCATGCTCGCGCTTGACGGCGACCAGCGCGGTGTTGAAGCCGATGATGCGCTCTTCCAGGCGACGACGCAGGGGGCGTACCGTCTTGCGGTCATCGGGAAGCTGGCCAAGTATTTCCAGAAGGATGCCGCCGACATCGCCTATTCCGTCGAGATTGCCCTGGAGATGCGCTGACGGCGCCTCCGCCCATTCTCGGCAGGCAGAGGAAATCGCAATCAGGTGACCGGCAAGGTTGCCGCTGTCGACTGCCGAAACGTAGCGGGGGCCGAGAGTGTTCAGGGTGTCGGTATAATACCAGTTGTAGAGGTGGCCGCGATACTTCTCCATCCGTTCAACGGTGGAGATCGTCTGCTCCATCCGCTCGATGGTCTGCTCGAAGCTCAGCCAGCCGAAATGGCGGGCGGATACGACCGAGAGAAGGTAGACGCCGATATTCGTCGGCGAGGTCCGGTGCGCGATGATCGGCTCGGGCGTTTCCTGGAAATTGTCTGGTGGCAGGTAGTTGTCGCCGGCCGTGGTGAAGGTCTCGTAATAACGCCAGGTGCGGCGCGCGATCTTGCGCAGTTCGTAGGAGACGTTTTCCGGGACTTCCAGACTGTCTTCCGTCTCGGCCGACTGGCTGACATACCAGGCGAGCAGCGGGGAGAGAACCCAGAGGAAGGCGAAGGGAAGGCCGATCAGATAACCGTAGCCACCGGGCAGGGCGGCCACGCCGACCGACAGGATGGCCAGGATCGGAGCATGGCGCATGTTGTGATAGTAGGACGCGATCGTGCCCTGGGCCGCCGACTGCACGCTTGCGGCCGTGCGCCATTCGAGAAGCAGCTTGCGGCTCACCAGCATGCGGTAGAGCGAGCGAACGATGGCATCGGCCATCATGCAGGCATTGTCGGCGATGAACACGATGCGCAGCGCCACCTGGGCATTGATCGAACGGACTTCCGACCAGAGCGTCTGGAAATGGGCGGCCGGGACGATGTCGGTCTGACGCGGCACGATGCCGGAGAGGAGCGAGATCGTCGGGGCGACAAAAAGACTGAAAATCAGCAGCAACTGCCAGATGGTTGCGCCGACGGGTTCCATCGTGGCCCAGCCGAGAACCGAGGCGGCGTACCATGCGATCGGGGTCAGCGAGCGGCGCAGGTTGTCGACCATTTTCCAGCGGCCGAGGCTGGTGATGCCGCGGCTCGTATCGCCGATATAGGGAATGAGCTGCCAATCGCCGCGGGCCCAGCGATGCTGGCGCGAGATTTCCACCTCGTAGCGTGTCGGAAAGTCCTCGACGAGCTCGACATCGGTGACGAGGGCGCAACGGGCGAATGAGCCTTCCAGCAAATCGTGGCTGAGGACGCTGTTCTCGTCGATCCTGCCCTTGATCGCGGTCTCGAAGGCATCGACGTCGTAAAGCCCCTTGCCGGTGAAGGTGCCCTCGCCGGTGATGTCCTGATAGACGTCGGATACGGTGAAGACGTAGGGATCCAAGCCGCGGTTCATCGAGAAGATGCGCTGGAAAACCGAAGCATCCTTGCCAGTTGTCAGCGACGGCGTGACGCGGGGCTGCAGCACGCCGTAGCCGCTGATCACGCGACCCGTTGCCTCGTCATGCACAGGACGGTTGATCGGGTGGTGCATCTTTCCGACGAGCTTGGTGACGGCATCGCGCATCAGGCGCGTGTCGGCGTCGAGCGTCATAACGTACCGGATGTTTTCCGGCACGGTGTTCGCGCCCGGCAGATAGGAGGTGTCGCGGTCGCCACGCAGCAGCAGGTTCAACTCATGCAGCTTGCCACGCTTGCGCTCCCAGCCCATCCAGCAGCCTTCTGCTTCGTTGTAGAGGCGGCGGCGATGCATGAGATAGAAACGTGTCTTGCCAGCGAAGTCGTAGCGTCCGTTGAGATGGGCTACCTCGCGCTTGGCGTATTCGAGGACTTCCAGGTCGGCTGAGGATTCCTCTGTGTCGCTGTCCTTCCAGTCGCTGAGCAGGGCGAAGTAGATCTCGCCGTGTGGATTGGTCAGATAGTGAACTTCCAGATTGCGGACGAGTTCATCGACATCGTCGCGTTTGGTGATCATGCAGGGCACGACGACAAGGGTGCGCGCCTCTTGCGGGATGCCTTCCTTGAACTCGTAGCCGGTCAGGCGGAACGGTTTGACGAAGTACGTCACAAGCGTATTGAAGAGGCCAGTCGCCCCTTCCGATACAGGCAGGGAAACCAGGATCAGCAGGATCAGGACCAGCGAGGTCGGCAGACCTGCCTGGTCGAGGAAATAGCCGATGACAGCGAGCGCCGTGATCGTCAGCGCGACCACGGGTATGGCGATCGAGAACCAGTTCAGCCGCTTGATGAAGTCGGTTACGATGCGGGACAGGGGCTGGCTATAGCCAATGGCGTTTTCGAGCTCTGTACGGCGGCTGCCGACAAGATAGCTTCCAACGTCAAGCCGGCCGTCCGGGCCGGCTGCCTGCGTTGCCACATCGATCGCCGTCTGGGCGATCTCGATCTCGGACAGGTCGCACCGGCGCGCCAGCCTTTCGATCGTGTTTCGGTAGGTGTTGCGCGAGCCGAAGTCGAGCTGGCGGTAATCGGTATGCTGCCCAAGGACCCGGTCGACATGGCTGACATCCTCAACCCAGACCGACCACTCCTTGTCGTCGATCTCGCGCAGGCCACGAACAATGTTGCCCATGGTCACATTGCCGGAGGAAAGGCGGTTGTGCTCTGCGTCCATCGCCTCTTCGGCGGTCCGGCCGGCGGCCTCCAGGCGGCTTTCCAGCCATTCCACCGCGAAACTCGTGTTCTGCGAACCATTGCGCAGGCGATAGAGGAACTGGGTCGCAAACGTGTTGTCGTCGGCAAGCTGTTCGATCTGTCTGAGATAGGTCGCGGCTGCGACGGGATCGTTCAGACGGATGATCTCGTCGGCCACTTCGTTTGCGCGGCGGCGCATCCGTCGCGAGCGATCGACGCGGGTTGCAATGCGGCGAAGGTTTTCGACCAGCACGAAGCGCACGATGGACGGCAGAGCCCAGAGCTCACCGATCTCCAGCGTCTGATGTTCCTGGTATCCCTCGACCAGTGCCGTCATGCTTTCCTGGCTGACGGTGGAATGGGTATGGGCAACGTAGAGCCAGGCGAGTGCCATGGTCCGCGGAATTTCGCGCTGACCAACCTTCATCGTCGGTAGCTGGCGATAGAACTTCTTCGGGAAGTCGCGGCGAACTTCCTGGATTGCTTCCTCGATGATGTAGTGATTGTCCAGCAGCCATTCGGCGGCGGGCGTGATCGTGGCGCCGGCCTCGACGTCCGCAGCCGTTGCGCGGTAGACGCGCAGGATCTCGCGCTCGTTTTCCTTGTGACGGGCGGCGAAGTCGAAATCCATCAGGCCGGGCAATTCGGCTGCACCGTTCAGCGCGAGCGACGCGGCGCTCTCC
This sequence comes from Rhizobium sp. 'Codium 1', assembly GCF_020889605.1. Taxonomy (NCBI): domain Bacteria; kingdom Pseudomonadati; phylum Pseudomonadota; class Alphaproteobacteria; order Hyphomicrobiales; family Rhizobiaceae; genus Rhizobium; species Rhizobium sp. 'Codium 1'. Next base: position 210,643 of record NZ_JAJGPW010000003.1, on the reverse strand, counting down.
CGCAACTCCTCGATCGTGAAATAGGCAGAGCGAATGGAATCGTTGTGGTCGATCTGCTTGGTTTCGAGGTCACGCGATGGGACATGCAGCGTCATGAAGAGTAAGTTCTCGGTTCGGTGGTTAAGTTGAAGGCCGCCGGGTTCGAACCGTCCGGACGTCGGCATGGCGCCTCATTGCACACAATCGGGCCGTTGACCAACAATCGAGGCAGAAAAAGGCCGTAATACGACGGGTTACCGGTTGCGATGGAACCTCTGTAGGCGACTTTGGCTTCTTGTCAGGTGAATTGGCATTTTTATGCCTTATTTCAAGCCTCTGGCCAAGGGGGGTGCGGGCCTGCACGCTGGCAGCGACGCCGCTTTCGCTCCGTCGGCCGCGACCGATCTGCCGCTGACGTCGGCGGACCTCAAATCAAGGCCTAAGCCAGGGCTCTCTCTCTCAGCCGCCACCGCATGACGGTTCGAGCGTCCCGTCTCGAAGCGACAGGCCGCCGAGCAAGGCTTCGACAGCGTCGAGCGCGATGTCTGAAAGGCGCCTTTCGTCGAAAAGATCGCTGGCCAGCGAATTTTCCAGCCACAAGCCGTCGATCAGCCCGTTGATGGCGACTGCGAGGTGTCGTCCTTCGGAGAAAGCTGGCTTGTGCTGGCAAGCGGTCAAGAGAGCATCCACCAATCCCTGGAGGATCCCGATGAAGATGAGGTAGTTCTCCCGATGAATACGGGCGAGTTCTTCGTCTGACCGGACCCGACCGACGAAGGCCGCCCAGAGGGACAGCGCCTTGGGATCAGCGATCGGTGGACTGACATTTGCAACGATGAAGTCGTGGAGGCGTCGCCGAGGGTCATCGCCGGCCTCTGCCATGGCATCCACCGCAGTCCCGGTCATGCCGGCCAGCATTTCCCTATAGGCCGTCTGAATCATCTCATCCTTGCCGGAGAAGTAATGTCGGATGAGGCCTCCGGTTACGCCGGCACGGGCCGCAATGTCGCGCACGGTCGCACCTTCCAGCCCGTGCTCGGATACGCTGTCCAGGGTCGCTGCGATCAGGTCTTTTCGACGCTCGGCCTCACCGGCACGCTGGAACGTGCGTCGTGTCATGCAGGTAACTCCGGCTCGGGATGGTGCGCGGCTTCCGGGCCGCGTCTCACTTTTTTACACGGTTGAACAGCTCGTCGGCAAGTGCCACAGTCGGTGCTTCCACGAACATCCCTGCAGACGACCGAAAGGTATTGCCCATGACGATCCAGGCTCCCAATGTGATGGCCGAAGTGCTTGCGACGCGCCACCATCTGCATCGGTTCCCAGAGATCGGCCTGTCGGAATTCAACACGTCGGACTATGTGGCAGAACAGCTGATCGCCCTCGGCTACGAGGTGACGCGCGGGCTTGCTACCACCGGCGTGGTGGCGACGCTGCGGAACGGGTCGAGTAACCGGAGTATCGGCATCAGGGCCGATTTCGACGCGCTGCCCATCCTCGAAGAGACCGGGTTGCCCTATGCCAGCGAGATACCGGGTGTCATGCATGCCTGCGGTCACGACGGCCACACCGCAATGCTGCTCGGCGCGGCCAAGATCCTTGCCGAGCGACGCAACTTCGACGGGGTGATCCACCTGATCTTCCAGCCTGCCGAGGAAAACTTCGGTGGTGCGCGCATCATGATCGAGGATGGGCTTTTCGATCGCTTTCCCTGTGACGCCGTGTTTGCGCTCCATAATGATCCGGACATTGCCTTTGGCCATTTCGCTCTGCGGGAAGGCCCGATCATGGCGGCCGTCGACGAGTGCAAGATCACCGTGAACGGCCGTGGTGGTCACGGTGCGGAGCCACAATCAACTGCCGATCCCATCGTCTGTGGCGCATCGATCGTCATGGCTCTGCAGACGATCGTCTCGCGCAACATCCATCCGCTTGACCCGACCGTGATTACCGTCGGCGGCTTCCATGCCGGTGCCGCGAGCAACGTTATTCCGGAAAGGGCAGAGATGGTGCTTTCAATCCGCTCCTTCGATCCCAAGGTTCGCGATCAGCTGGAGCAGCGGATCCGCGCGGTGGCCGAAGGTCAGGCGGCAAGCTATGGCATGGGCGTCACGATCGACTACCAGCGCGGTTATGACCCGACCGTCAACCACAAGGCGGAAACGGACTTCGTCCGCGATCTTGCCGTGAGCTTTGCCGGACAGGACAAGGTCTACGATCTGCCACGGCCAATGATGGGCAGTGAAGACTTCGGCTATATGCTGGCAGAGCGGCCGGGTACCTATTTCTTCCTGGGCACCCAGCGCACGCCTGATGATCCGCCGCTGCACCATCCGCGCTACGACTTCAACGATGACATCCTGCCTGTCGGCACCACCTTCTGGGTGGAGCTTGCGGAGCGTTACCTGTCGAGGTCCTGAGAGGGCATGCGTCGACGGGCGGCGAAGAGAATGATCAGGCCGGCGCTGGCAATGAGCACGGCGCCTGCCCAGACATTCGGACCGGGTACGTCACGCCAGATTGCGTAGCCGAGGATGAAGGCCCAGATCAGCGCAGTGTATTCGAGCGGCGCAATCACCGAGATCGGCGCGCGGCGCAGCGCCTCGAAGAAACTGATCTGGCCGAGCCCCCCGATGAAGCCGACGGCGAGCAGCAGGATTTGTGCGCCTCCGCTCGGCATGGTCCATGACATCAAAGCCATGGGTGTGGTCAGTATCAGGAAGAAGACATTGGTCATGGTCATCTGGACCATGCTGCTGGCGCTCTGGCTGGTGGTGCGGAGGAGGGTCGTCGCGATTGCCCAGCAGACGGCGGCCACCAGCGCGAGATAAACAGGCCAGCCAATGGTCAGCCCCGTCGGGTTGCTCGCGACGACAACGCCGACGAAGCCGGTCAGGACAGCGATCCAGCTGCTAGGCGGCGCTCTTTCGCCAAGGATCGGGATCGCCAGCAGGATCGCGGCGATCGGGGCCGCAAAATAAAGCGTCGTCAGGTCTGCAAGCGGCAGATGCTTGGCCGCGTTGAAGTAGCAGAGCCAGGCGGCGAGCAGGAAGAGGCTTCGCAACATCATTGGACGCAGTGCGGGGGAGGTCACCGTCTCGCGCGCCAGTGACCGGCCGCCCAGGATGAAGCATCCGAGCAGGATTACGATGCTCCGAGAAAACAGGATCTGCCAGACCGTGGTGGACTCCACGAGCAGCTTGATCATTGCGTCGTGCGTGGCGAAGCAGAGGTAAGCGAAACTGGAGAGCAGGATTCCAGCGCCAACTGCGGTTTTCACAAGGGGTATCTTTCAGGTGGGGCGGTGCCGAGCGATCATTGCATCGGACACCATGTGTCGGAGCTCTCCATCCGTCTGTCAATCCCGTCTGGCGGCCTTCCAATTGTTGTCGATCGAAACAAAAATTTACAATTCGGTTTGCGCTCCGAGATTGCCGTCTAAATCGATTTAATTACAGTGCGCCCGACTCTGGGAGCAGGCCATGAACGACATTTCACAGACTATCCAAACTTCGGCGTTACCGGCGCCCATCGTTACCCGGGAGAGGGTTGCGGTCGCGCTGCTGTTTTTCCTGAACGGCCTCGTCATCGGTGCCTGGGCGCCGAAGATCCCGTTCTTCTCTCAGGCGCTAGGCCTTACAGAGCTGTTGCTCGGTGTGATGATCTTCGTGTTCGGCATCGGCTCGCTGGTGATGATGCCAATCGCGGGCATGCAGATCGCCCGCTACGGGTCGCGTCGCGTGGTCGAGATCGCCACGCTGCTGTTCATCCCGACCATCGTGCTCGTGACGTTGGTTGACAATATCTGGACGGGCGCCGTTGCCATCTTCCTGTTTGGCGGCCTGACCGGGGCGATGGATGTGGCGATGAATGCGAATGCCGTCGAGGTCGAGCGCAACATGCGCCGTTCGATCATGTCTTCCTGCCACGCTTTCTGGAGCCTGGGTGGACTTTGCGGTGCCGCGACGGGCGGTTTCCTGATTGCCACGCTCGGCGCCTTCGGCCATGTGCTGCTGCTTGCGGCTGTTTGCCTCGTCCTGTTTCTTGTGGCACGCCCGATGATCCTGGCTGATGCGCCGCATGCCACCGATGAGCCGGCCAAGGCCAAGCTGCCGATGACGCCACTGCCCTGGCTAATCGGGACGATCGCCCTCTTCTGCATGATCCCCGAAGGGACCGTGCTCGACTGGAGCGCCCTCTATCTGCGCAACGAGCTGAATGCCTCGACCGAAATGTCCGGCTTTGCCTTTGCCGCTTTCTCCTTCACCATGGCCGTCTGCCGATTTGCAGGCGATTTCGTTCGAGACCGGTTCGGTGCGGTCAACACCCTGCGCTTCTGCGGTGTTGCGGCGATCATCGGCCTTGTCATCGCGGGTCAGTCCGGCGATGTGACGCTGGCGCTGATCGGTTTTGCCATCACCGGCATCGGGATCTCGAACATGGTGCCAATCGCCTTTTCCGCCGGCGGCAATATTCCCGGGCTTGCGCCGGGTGTCGGGCTCGCCGTTGTCACCACCATGGGCTATTCGGGCATCCTCTTCGCGCCCTCGTTGATCGGCTTCATTGCCGAATACACCTCGCTGTCGACGGTCTACACGGCGATCCCCTCGTTGCTAATCGTCGTTCTGGCTCTTTCCAGGCTTGCCCGCCATGCTGACAGGGCGACGGGCCACTGAGATGTGGCCCGACGGGCTTCAGGCCTGACATGCGGATGTGATTGCAGCTCGGGAGGCTGGCGGTTGACAAGCGAACGGCTTTGATCCACCTCCATGGCGATTGAGGCTTGCAGAGAAACAGCCATGACCGCACCCATCATCCAGCCCGCTGACATCTATGATCCGCAGCCGCGCCGTTCCTCGGTCGCAGTTGACGTTGGTGGGGTCATTATCGGCGGAGGCGCTCCGGTCGTCGTCCAGTCGATGACCAATACCGACACGGCCGATGTCGATGCGACGGTCGCCCAGGTTGCCGCGCTCTACAAGGCGGGCTCCGAAGTCGTGCGCATCACTGTCGACCGTGACGAGAGTGCCGCTGCCGTGCCGAAGATCCGTGAGCGCCTGTTGCGACTCGGCTTGGATGTGCCTCTGATTGGCGACTTTCACTATATCGGCCACAAGCTGCTCGCCGATCACCCGGCCTGTGCGGAGGCGTTGGCGAAGTATCGTATCAATCCGGGCAATGTCGGCTTCAAGGACAAGAAGGACAAGCAGTTTGCGGAGATCGTCGAGATGGCGATCCGCTACGACAAGCCCGTCCGCATCGGGGTGAACTGGGGCTCGCTTGACCAGGAGCTGCTCACCCGGCTAATGGATGAAAACGCAGGCCAGGGTTCGCCGTTGTCGGCCCGGCAGGTGACCCGCGAAGCGATCGTGCAATCGGCGCTGCTATCGGCCGAACTGGCCGAAGAGATCGGCTTGCCGCGCAACCGCATCATCCTGTCCGCCAAGGTCAGCCAGGTGCAGGACCTGATCGCCGTCTATTCGATGCTGGCGGAGCGCTCGAACCATGCGCTGCACCTCGGCCTGACCGAGGCCGGCATGGGCTCGAAGGGCATTGTCGCTTCCTCGGCTGCCATGGGATACGTGCTGCAGCATGGCGTCGGCGACACCATTCGCGTTTCCCTGACCCCCGAACCGAACGGGGACCGCACACGGGAGGTCCAGGTGGCGCAAGAGCTGCTGCAGGTCATGGGCTTCCGCCAGTTCGTGCCGGTGGTTGCCGCATGTCCCGGTTGTGGCCGCACAACCTCGACCGTCTTCCAGGAGCTCGCCCAGAAAATCCAGGGCGACTTGCGGAAGAACATGCCGGTCTGGCGCGACAAGTATCCCGGTGTCGAGGGGCTCAACGTCGCGGTCATGGGCTGCATCGTCAACGGCCCCGGCGAGAGCAAACATGCCGATATCGGCATCTCGCTTCCGGGGACCGGCGAAAACCCTGCGGCACCTGTTTTCATCGACGGCGAAAAGGCGATGACGCTTCGCGGTCCAGACATCGCGGCGGATTTCGAAACGCTGGTCGCGGACTATATCGAGAAACGCTATGGACAAAAGTCCGCGGCGGAGTGAGCTTGGCGGCAACTTTTTATTGCCGCAATTTCACGGTTGACGGATGATCAGCCGAATCCTGGAGGGACACCGAGCATGATCAAGAAGTTCGCTATCCTCGCGCTGTGCGCGACCTATCTCAGCGCCTGCACGACGACCGACCCCTATACCGGCCAGCAAAAGGTGTCCAACACCGCCGGTGGCGCTGCCATCGGTGCGGCGGTCGGCGCGCTCGGTGGTCTGGCCGTCGGCGGTTCGCCCGTTGGCCGTCGTAATGCGGCACTGATCGGTGCTGGCGTCGGTGCGCTCGCAGGTGGCGCGATCGGCAACTATATGGACCAGCAGGAGTCGGAACTGCGCGCCCAGTTGCAGGGCACCGGCATTTCGGTCACCCGCGTCGGCGACCGCATCATCCTCAACATGCCGTCGAATATCACCTTCAACACGGATCAGGATGCGGTGCTTCCGCAGTTCTACCCGACCTTGAATTCGGTTGCGATCGTGCTGCGCAAGTTCGACCGCACGCTGGTCGACATCAACGGCCATACCGATTCGACCGGCAGTCAGGCCTATAACCAGGGTCTGTCCGAACGCCGTGCCATGTCGGTTGCCGGGTATCTCAACAGCCAGGGCGTCGATCCCCGGCGCGTTTCGGCTGTCGGCTTCGGCCCGAACCAGCCGGTCGCTTCGAACGCCACACCGGATGGCCGCGCACAGAACCGTCGCGTGGAAATCCAGATCTCTCCGCTCACCCAGGGCTGAGATCTACCCACGTGCTGGAACAGAGGCGCTGCATCCGTGCGGCGCCTTTTTCGTTTCAGCGGAAGGTGAGCAGCTTGACGCCGGCCAAGGTGAAGAGGACGGCAAGCGTCCCGTCGATGTAGCGACGCGCTGCGCGGTAGATGCGGAGTGCGCCGGAGGTCGAGAACAGCAGCGCATAGCCCATGAAGATGGTGAAGCCGGTCGCGAGGCAGCCGCAGACGATGATGGCGACCGCGAGCGGCGTCGCGTCGGCCGGCAGGCCGAGCGAAATGATGGCCAGCCAGGCGAAGATCGCCTTGGGGTTCGTCAGGTGGATCGCATAACCCATGAGAAAGGTGCGCTTGAGGCTCGCTGTTGCCTTGCTGATGCGAAGCGGGTCGATCCGGCTTGCAGCGGAGCGGAACGCGCGCCAGGCGAGATAGAGCAGATAGAGACCGCCGAGGATCCGCATCAGGATCAGGGCCTGCGCATATTGCGAGAGTATGGCGGCAAGGCCGAGAGCGGCCGCGATCGCCCAGGTCATGGAGCCACAGAAGATGCCGGCTGCGATCGTCAGTCCGTGCCGACGTCCCTGGCCGAGTGAAGCAGACGCGATCGCCATGGTCGCCGGTCCGGGGCTCAGGACCGCGAAAAGATAAACGAGATAAGCGGCCACGACCTGCGGCCAGTGTTCAAGAATGACAGTCACGGCAAGGCTCCGGCTTACGCTGCGATAAGCCGGAGATTAGACGCTTGCGGCAATCGGCACACGTCAGATGATTTGATCGATTGCCTTCAGAAACTGATGGCATTCCTCTGTCGTGCCGATGGTCACGCGGAGAAAATCGGAAATGCGCGGCTTGTTGAAGTGCCGGACCAGAACAGCGCGCTCGCGGAGACCCTTCTGAAGATCGGCCCCCTCGTGCGCGGGGTGGCGGGCAAAGACGAAGTTGGTTTTGGACGGGAGGACCTCGAAGCCGCGCGATCGGAGCGCCTCCGTCACCATCTCGCGATTGGCGATGATCTTGCCACGGGCTTCGTCGAACCAGGTCTCATCCTCGATCGAGGCTGTCGCAGCCGCCTGGGCGATCATGTCGACCGGATAAGAGTTGAAGCTGTCCTTCATTCGCTCCAGCGCCTCGATCAACGGTCGTTGGCCAAGTGCGAAGCCGACGCGGAGGCCTGCGAGCGAGCGGGACTTGGAGAAGGTCTGGACGACGAGCAGATTCTCATGGCGCGGGATCAGCGACGCTGCGGTCTCGGCGCCGAAGTCGACATAGGCTTCATCGATGACGACGACCTGATCCGGGTGGGCGGCGACAAGCCTCTCGATGTCCGAGAGAGGCAGTGCGATACCGGTCGGTGCATTGGGATTGGCAAGGATGATGGCGCCGCAGGGGCGGTCGTAATCGCCGATGCGGACCTGCAGGCCGTCATCCAGCGCGATCTCCTCGACCTTCACCTCGAACAGCCGGGCATAGGTCTTGTAGAAGCTGTAGGTGATATCAGGGTAGAGCAGGGGTGCGTCGTGCTTGAGCAGGGCGGCGAAGGTAAAGGCCAGGACTTCGTCCGAGCCATTGCCGACAAAAACCTCGTCCATCGTCAGGCCGTAGCGCTTGGCGATTGCCTCACGCAGGCCCGTGGAGGCCGGATCGGGATAGAGACGTAGACGGTCGCCCGATGTCGCTGCGATCGCGTCCAGCACCTGTTGCGACGGTCCGTAGGGGCTCTCGTTCGTGTTGAGCTTCACGAGGCCTGGGATCTTCGGCTGTTCGCCGGCGACATAGGGCTCCAGCGCGTGGACGGCGGACGACCAGAAACGGCTCATCTTACTTCTTCCTGTAGGCGATGAAATGGGCGGCTTCCTTTAGCGGATCAGCTTCGGATCCGTAGGGATCGAGCAGCGCATTGGCCTCGGCGACAAGACGGTCCAGCTCCGCACGCGCCCAGTCCGTGCCCCTGAGACCGACGAGAGTTGCCTTTCCCCGAGCCGCGTCCTTGCCAGTTGCCTTGCCGAGGGTCGCGGCATCCGAGGTCACATCGAGGAGATCGTCAGCGACCTGGAAGGCCCGGCCGACGATCTCGCCGAACCTGCGCAAGCGATCGCGATCTTCTGCAGGCCGACTGGCGATGATGGCGCCCGCCTCGCAAGCAAAACGCAGCAGTGCACCCGTCTTCATGGCCTGAAGTCTGACGATGCCCTCCTCGTCCGGCTGTTCCTCGTCGGCGGCAAGGTCGAGCATCTGGCCACCGGCCATGCCCCCGATTCCGGCTGCGCGCGAGAGCTCGAGCACGAGCATCACCTTGGCAGCGTCAGGAAGGGGAGTTTCCGGCGACGCGATGATGTCGAAGGCATAGGTGAGCAGGCCATCGCCCGCGAGGATTGCGGTCGCCTCGTCGTACTGCTTGTGCACCGTCGGCATTCCGCGGCGCAGGTCGTCGTCGTCCATGGCCGGCAGGTCGTCATGAACCAAGGAATAGCTGTGCAGACATTCAAGTGCGCAGCCGACCTGCAAGGCGGCGTCATCGTTTCCGCCGAAAAGGCGCGTCGCCTGCATCACGAGATAGGGGCGCAGCCGCTTCCCGCCATTGAGGGCGCCATAATGCATGGCTTGGATCAACCGGCCGGGACGCGCGATCTCCGCCGGACGTGGACTTCCGTCCAACAGCGTGGCAAGCCTCGCCGCGACGATCTCGGCATAGGCGGACAAGCTCTGTTCGAAGGTCTCGGCGCTCTTGATCATGCCGGCTATTTGGCACGCTGCCCCCTGACTGGCAACGGGAAATTGACAGTGGAGAAGGGCTTCCGGCGGTGGCCCGTCTGGTCATTTCGTCGCGGGGCCGTTAAGAGGGATCATCATCGATCACGGCCCCACCTCATTGATACTGGAAGTCGAGGCATTGAAGCAAGACGAGCAGGTTGCGCCGGCGGCAGAGCGGAGGCGGCGGCCCCGGATCATCCGGGCCGCAGTCATCGCATTTCTTCTTTTGCTCCTTGGGCCCTATGTGCTGATCCTGCTGTACCGTGCGGAGTTTGTCCGTCCGGTGTCCACCTTGATGCTGGCAGATCTTGCGACATTGAAGGGGTATGACCGCCGATGGGTCGATTTCGAGGACATATCGCCCAATCTCGTGCGCGCCGTCATGATGTCGGAGGACGGTCAGTTCTGCAATCACGGCGGGGTCGACTGGAACCAGCTCCAGTCCGTCATCGACGACGCGATGGCGGGAGAGGCGACGCGGGGTGCGAGCACCATCCCGATGCAGACGGCGAAGAACCTATTCCTCTGGAACGGGCGATCCTTTGTCCGCAAGGGCCTGGAGCTGCCACTTGCCATGGCCGCTGACACGGTCTGGCCCAAGCAGCGCATGATGGAGATCTATCTCAATGTCGCGGAGTGGGGCCCTGGGATCTACGGGATCGAGGCTGCCGCGCGATACCATTTCAAAACCTCTGCCGCAAAGCTCAGCCGTCAGCAGGCGGCACTGCTTGCCGTCTCCCTGCCCAATCCGATCGACCGCGTGGCGAGCAAGCCGGGACCTGGTCTGAAGCGTCTGGCAAACGTCGTGGACCGTCGGGCCCGCGCTTCGGGTGATTACATCACCTGCCTTTATGATTGAGATCAGAAGCTTTCGTTGGTCCGCAACCGGACTTTGGGTCTAGGTTGGCGCTCAACTGTTCGGAGAGCGTCGTGGACGAGCTGACCCTTTACATCGCCAACAAGAACTATTCCTCCTGGTCGTTCCGGCCGTGGATCGCAATGACTGCAGCTGGGGTTCCGTTTCGCGAGGAACTGATCCCGTTCGGGCCAGGTGCTACCCATCCGCGGTTTTTGGAATTGTCGCCGACTGGGCGGGTGCCGGTGTTGCACCATGGTACGGTTCGTGTCTGGGAATCGCTTGCCATCATCGAATATGTTGCCGAGCTTTATCCCGATGCCGGGCTCTGGCCTGCAGATCGCGAGAGCCGCTCGCTGGCCCGCTCCATCGCCATGGAAATGCTGTCCGGCTTTCGGGCTCTGCGCGGTGCCTGTCCGATGAACCTGCGCCGCCCCATCAAGGCGATCGAATTGCCCGGCGGTGTCACGGCCGATGTTGCCCGGATCGAAACGATCTGGCGCGACATGCTTCATCGCTCCGGCGGCCCCTTCCTGTTTGGTGCGTTTTCTGCGGCCGACGCCATGTTTGCGCCTGTGGTCAATCGCTTCAGCGCCTATGATCTGGTTTGCGATGCCGAGACGATAGCCTATATGGATGCGATGCGTGCGCATCCGGCCTGGCGGGCCTGGGAAGAGGCGGCGCTTGCCGAGTCCTGGATTGTACCCGAGGACGAGGCCTGATCGGGCCTGTCCCAGATACGAAAAAAGTGACCTGGGGACTGGTCAAACCCACTTCGGCCATGTATAAGCCCGCCAAATTCCGAGTTCGAGACGGGTTTTTCCCGGCCTCATCGAGGCCGAATAAACCCGTTTTGCCCGTCACGTGGAGTAACGAAAATGGCTGTACCAAAAAGAAAAACAAGCCCGTCCAAGCGCGGTATGCGCCGCTCTGCTGACGCGCTGAAGGCATCGACCTATGTCGAAGACAAGAACTCCGGCGAACTGCGCCGCCCGCACCATATCGATCTGAAGACCGGTATGTATCGCGGTCGTCAGGTTCTGACGCCGAAGGAAAGCGCATAATTTCTGCGCTTTGACAGACTGTTTCGAAGGGCCGGCGCTTGCGCCGGCCTTTTCATTTCAGATTAGGCATAGTTAAATCGCGGGGACGATTGCCGCTCAACCGGGCGGGATCGTATTTCCAGGAAGGATCCCGCATGCTGATTGCCGTGCCGCTGATGATCGTCCCCTTCATCTTCTACAATGCCGTCATGCTCGGCAGCGGCGTCACCGCCTTTTCCGGCGTGATCATGACCGTTCCGATGCTGTCTGGGGCGGTATGGACGATGACGCTGGGTGATCTCGTGATCCTCTCCGCCCTCGTGTGCCTGTTTTTCGAGATGCTCAAGTCCACGCTGAGTAGTCGCGGTTCACTGATGAACCATATGCTGTCGATGCTGGTCTTTGTCGGGTTCCTGGTGGAATTCCTGCTCGTGCGCGATGCAGCCACACAGCTCTTCTTCAGCTTGATGGTCATCGCTTTCATCGATGTCGTCGCAGGCTTTACGATCTCCAACCGGGCAGCTGGCCGGGATGTATCGATCGGGCTCTGAGCCCGCCATCAAAGGCCCGTCGCGGGGCCTTTAGTTTCTTCAAAGATTGTCGAGCTTGTTCTGCAGGGAGCGCAACTGCTCCTTGAGTTCATCGATGTCCTTGGCTTCCGCCTTCTTTGTCTCCTTGGCAGGCTGCTGGCCGCCGAGGAAGGGCGAGAACATCTGCATGGCCTGCTGGAACATGTCGGTGTTGCGTTTCACCTGCTCTTCCAACAGCTGGATAGGCATTTGCATGTTCTTGGACAGTGGATGGTCGCCGAAGGCGTTGGTCATCTGCTCGCGCATCTGGGTCTGCTGCTCGGTGAAAGCCTTCATCGAATGCTCGAGAAAGCTCGGCACGACCATCTGCATCTGATCGCCATAATAGCTGATGAGCTGGCGCAGGAACGAGATTGGCAGCAGCGTGTTGCCGGTCTTCGATTCCTGCTCGAAAATGATCTGGGTCAGAACGGAATGTGTAATGTCATCACCGGACTTGGCGTCCTGCACCAGGAAGTCCTCCCCCTTCTTGACCATCTTGGCCAGATCCTCGAGGGTGACATAGGTGCTTGTCCCGGTGTTGTAGAGGCGTCGATTGGCGTATTTCTTGATAACGATTTCGCCATCGGCTTTTGCCATTTCGGTCTCCTAACCCGTCGTTTTCTGTTTGTTTTTGCTCTTCCCGGGGAGGAGTGTAAGCGCAAATTCAGTCTGGTGACAATCTCTTTGTGCGTTGCAGGATCGGCATTTGACGAAAGACAGGCAAGCGCAACCAAAGAACGAGATCGCGGGGTTTATCCTGTTTGACACCGACGACAGTCTTTGTCAGTTTCTTCTCAATCATAAAACCCGAGGAGACGTCCATGAGCACCCCGTCCATCGTCATCGCGAGCGCTGCCAGAACTCCGGTCGGATCTTTCAACGGGGCGTTGGCCTCCGTCGCGGCGCATGACCTCGGCGCCATTGCCATCAAGGCCGTGCTGGAGCGTGCGGGCGTCGAGGCCGGTGAAGTCGATGAAGTCATCCTCGGCCAGATCCTGACTGCAGGTCAGGGCCAGAACCCGGCCCGTCAGGCCGCCATGAAAGCCGGCATTCCCCAGGAAGCCACGGCCTGGGGGCTTAACCAACTTTGCGGTTCGGGACTGCGCGCCGTTGCTATCGGCATGCAACAGATCGCGGCTGGCGATGCCCGGATCATCATTGCAGGCGGTCAGGAATCCATGTCCATGGCGCCGCATTGCGCACATCTACGCAACGGCACGAAGATGGGCGACATGAAGATGATCGACACCATGATCAAAGACGGCCTGACGGACGCCTTCTACGGCTATCACATGGGCACGACCGCAGAAAACGTCGCCCGCCAGTGGCAGCTGACCCGCGAGGAGCAGGACGCATTCGCGGTCGCCTCACAGAACAAGGCGGAAGCCGCGCAGCTCGCCGGCCGTTTCAAGGATGAAATCGTTTCGGTTATAGTGCCGAGCCGCAAGGGCGACATCACCGTCGACCAGGATGAATACATCCGCCACGGTGCCACGCTTGAAAGCATGCAGAAGCTGAAGCCGGCCTTCGACAAGGAAGGCTCGGTCACGGCCGGCAACGCATCCGGCCTCAATGACGGAGCCGCCGCCTCTCTGCTGATGACCGAGGCCGAGGCATCGCGTCGTGGTATTGTGCCTCTCGCCCGGATCGTTTCCTGGGCCACCGCCGGCGTCGATCCGAAGATCATGGGCACGGGCCCCATTCCCGCATCCCGCAAGGCGCTCGAAAAGGCCGGCTGGAAGATTTCCGATCTCGACCTGGTCGAGGCCAACGAAGCCTTCGCGGCACAGGCCTGCGCCGTCAACAAGGATCTCGGCTGGGATACGTCGATCGTCAACGTCAACGGAGGTGCGATCGCGATCGGCCACCCGGTTGGCGCGTCGGGTGCGCGTATTCTGAACACGCTTCTGTTCGAAATGAAGCGCCGTGGCGCCAAAAAGGGCCTCGCGACGCTCTGCATCGGCGGTGGCATGGGCGTTGCCATGTGCCTCGAGGCTTTCTGATCCGGGCAGCCAGAATGGCACCGCTCACCAATGAACAGCGAACTCTGTCCCGGTTGGTAGCCGGGATGGTCAGACCATGCCGTTGCGACGGGAACCGCAGCGATTGATCCAGACGAAAACCATATAGAAAAAACGGGGAGGACAGCATGAGCAGAGTGGCTTTGGTGACGGGCGGCACGCGCGGAATAGGTGCAGCTATCTCGACCGCCTTGAAGAATGCCGGATACAAGGTGGCCGCAAACTTCGCCGGCAACGAGGAGAAGGCCAAGGCCTTCGAGGCGGAAACCGGCATTCCGGTCTTCAAGTGGGACGTCTCGAACTATCAGGCCTGCGTCGACGGGATCACTGCGGTCGAGGCGGCTCTCGGCCCGGTCGAGGTGCTGGTCAACAATGCGGGCATCACGCGGGACGCCATGTTCCACAAGATGACGCCGGACCAGTGGGGCGAAGTGATCAATACCAACCTGACCGGTCTGTTCAACATGACGCATCCGGTCTGGACCGGGATGCGCGATCGCAGCTTCGGGCGTGTCATCAACATCTCCTCGATCAACGGCCAGAAAGGGCAGATGGGGCAGGCCAACTATTCCGCCGCCAAGGCCGGCGATCTCGGCTTTACCAAGGCGCTGGCCCAGGAAGGGGCGGCGAAGGGGATTACCGTCAATGCCATCTGCCCGGGATATATCGGGACAGAAATGGTGCGCGCCATTCCGGAAAAGGTGCTGAACGAGCGGATCATTCCACAGATCCCGGTCGGTCGGCTCGGTGAACCGGAGGAGATCGCGCGTTGCGTCGTCTTCCTCGCCTCCGATGATGCCGGCTTCATCACCGGATCGACGATTTCGGCCAATGGCGGCCAGTTCTTCGTGTAAGCGACGGAGAGGGTGTGACTTCGAGGCCGGCCTTTCGCCGGCCTTGTTCGTTTCTGGGAAGCGCATGATTCAATCAGTCGTAGATCTTGAGCAATTTGCCGACCGTCTCACAAATGCTTGGTCGCGTGAGACCTCTAGCCTTTGGTCTTTGGACAATCCGGCGAGGGGCCAGTGTGCTGTCACTAGCCTTGTTGTCCAGGACGTATTTGGTGGCCAGATTTTGAAGACGCGCCTTCAACAGTTGCCGCACTTCTACAACCTAATTGATGGTTGCCGCTTCGACTTCACATCCCGCCAGTTTGCTGATTCGATCGACTACGAGGATCTACCCTCGGATCGGGAAGAAGCGATGTCCGATACCGATCCGGAACAGTATCGCGCCTTGCGCGGAAGGCTCGGGCTTCCTGTTAACGATTGAACCCTGCAACCGTGCGCGGAATTCCTAATATCCACCGCTCTCTATGGTTAACCAATTGTTATTAAACAATATATAGCAGTGAACAAACCGGGAAGATGATAGCGTCCGCGATTCGTCGTCGATTCGTTCCGGCTTTGATCGACAGGTTAACGCGGGGCACAAAAAAGCCGCCGAGCCCTGGGGATCGGCGGCTTTTCTCTCGTTATGCTTATTAGCGGCAGCGCGCTTCGTAGGTCTCGCCATAGCGGTTGCGGTAGACGCAGTAGCCGCGGCGTTCCTGCGAATTGCCGATAAGGGCGCCAGCAACGCCACCGACGCCTGCACCAATGGCTGCGCCGCGGACATTACCGGTTGCCACGCCGCCGATGACTGCGCCGGAAGCAGCGCCGATGCCGGCGCCACGTTCGGTCGCCGTGCAGCCGGCGAGTGGGGCGATCAATGCAAGTGCCAAAAGGGTCTTTTTCATCGTCTTAAACCTTTTCACGTCGAGTTGGTGTTACTTCAGGTCAAATTCGACCCATCAACATCAGGATGATGAGGATGAGAAGTACGAGGCCCAGGCCGCCGGACGGGCCGTAGCCCCAGCTGCGACTATGCCCCCAGGTCGGCAATACGCCGATCAGCAGCAGAATTAGAATGACGATGAGAATGGTGCTCATTGGGGGCCCTCTCCTAAGCCGTGGTGGATATTCCAGTCTTGTGCCGGAAGAACGCCACGGCTTGCGGATTGTTCCATCGGTCCTGCCAGGCTGCCAAGAAGCCGATGCAGTCCGGCGATTGCCGAGGCGCGCCGCGAGGCAGCCGCCAATGGGGCCGAGGCGGCCGGCATCGTCGAGAGACCGTAAAGGAAAGCCGAGATCGCCTGGTCTGTTCGGGCCTGATGTTCGACCATGGGAAGGTGGCCGCAATCGCGCAGGATTACGGTTTGTGCCTGAGGCAAAAGTTTCGAAACCCGTAGCTGGTGTGCCGGCGGAACGATTGCATCATTGGCGCCTACGAGGTTCAGTACCGGGACGCTGATGCGGGGCAGGTCTTTGACGAGCGTGGTCGCAGACATGAAGCGGATACAGGCTGCAATGTCTTCCGGGCGCGCTCTCTTGAGCTCGAGACGCACATCTTCCATCGCCTCGACCGCGCGATTGTCCTGCCAGGGACATCCCTTGTCATACACACATTCAATCGATCCCCAGCGAAACTGTTCCTGGGTCGCTATCCATCGACGAAAGAACTGACCGAACAGGAAGGCGCCGACACGCGGAACCCGGAGCAGCCGCGCGGGCAGCCGCTCCTGTCCCTCGAAACGTCCGCAGGCAAAGGCGCCGATCAGCGTGATCGACTTGACCAATTCGGGATGATGAAGCGCAAAGAGCAGCGAGACGAAGCCGCCGGTGGAGTGACCGATGAGGTTGACGGGGCGACCGCCGAAATCGCGACGGATTGCCGTCGCATAGGCTTCGACCACGTCATGAGGCCCGATCACCTGGCCAGGCTCGTCCAGAATCCACGGATAGTGCCCCGGAAGCGGGTAGGCTGCCGTTCGCCCGTGCCGGGCGAGCTGCGGGGCATAGGTCCGCCAGAAGGATGGTGCCATGACCATGCCATGAATCAGGACAAACTCCTGTCCTGCGTCAGTTATTCCGATCCAGTCCGGAGGTGGTGGTTGAAGTGTCATCGCAGTGTACCTCGGCCAAAGCAACGTGCGCCGCGGTGCGAATGTTCCATAGGTTCCACCTGCCATTCTGATCGGTGGAAGGACAGCGAAGTGGATTTATCGATTCAGGATATGGTAGGGATCATGGGGCAGGCCATCGACATCTAGCCGTGAACAAAGCCTGAATCTGGGCGAGTCGTTGATTCGTCGCTGATTCGTTCCCAGAGTGTTCCCGAAACCAAAAACTGATTCTGATCAAGGGTTTGGACGGAATTCTGGGGTGATCGCCACAAGCGCCTTGCCTTTGCCCCTGTCAGCCTCCATTTGTTGGCCAAGGGCGCCGGATTGCGGACGACGCGCGGTCCCGACAAGCGGAGCGGTCTTTGAATACCCAACCCATGATCCTGAGTGGCCGCGGCGTGAGTGCTGTGCTGGGGCCAACCAATACCGGCAAGACCCACTTTGCGATCGAACGCATGGTCGCGCACGGGTCCGGCATCATTGGATTGCCGCTGAGATTGCTTGCCCGCGAAGTCTATACGCGTGTCGTCGAACGGGTCGGTGCGCAGAATGTCGCGCTGGTCACCGGCGAAGAGAAGATTAGTCCCCCGAATGCCCGGTTTTCCGTCTGCACGGTCGAGGCGATGCCGCGCGAGACCAAAGCGGCCTTCGTCGCGATTGACGAAATCCAGCTGGCTGGCGACCTCGAGCGTGGCCACATCTTCACCGACCGCCTGCTGCACCTGAGAGGACGCGAGGAGACGCTGTTGCTCGGGTCGGCAACGATGAAATCGATCCTGATCCAGCTTCTGCCAGGGATTACCATCGTCGAGCGGCCAAGGCTCTCCCAGCTGTTTTATGCCGGCCAGAAAAAAATCACCCGCCTGCCGCAGCGCACAGCGATAGTCGCCTTCTCCGCCGACGAAGTCTATGCGATCGCCGAACTGATCCGCCGCCAGCGTGGCGGTGCAGCCGTCGTTCTCGGCGCGCTCAGCCCGCGGACCCGCAATGCCCAGGTTGGCCTCTACCAGGAAGGCGATGTCGAATACCTCGTTGCGACCGATGCCATCGGCATGGGCCTGAACCTCGATGTCGATCATGTCGCCTTCGCCCAGGACCGCAAGTTCGACGGATACCAGTTCCGCAATCTCAATCCGGGCGAGCTCGGCCAGATCGCCGGGCGAGCCGGCCGCCACATCAAGGATGGCACGTTCGGCGTGACGGGCCGTGTCGATCCGTTCGACGACGAGCTGGTGGAGCGCCTGGAAACGCATCAGTTCGATCAGGTCAAGGTTCTGCAATGGCGGACGGAAAAATTCGATTTTTCGTCGATTGCGGGACTGCGGCGAAGTCTCGATGCAGTGCCTCGCATCGAAGGATTGACCCGTGCTCTGCCGGCGACGGACCAGCAGGCACTGGAGTATCTGTCGCGCTATCCCGAGATATCCGACATCACCGACCGACCCGATCGCGTCGAAAAGCTCTGGGAGGCCTGTGCGCTGCCCGACTATCGGCGTATTACACCTGCACAGCATGCAGATCTGATTCAGAGCCTCTACTTCGATCTCGTCAGGCGCGGCACCGTCAACGAGGATTTCCTCGGCGAACAGGTACGCCGGGCAGATCGGACTGATGGCGAGATCGATACGCTGTCGGCGCGGATTGCGCAGATTAGAACTTGGACCTATGTGTCGAACCGACCCGGTTGGCTTGCCGATCCGACACACTGGCAAGAAAAGACGCGGGAAATCGAAGACCGATTGTCCGATGCGTTACATGAACGGTTGACGAAACGCTTTGTTGATCGCAGGACATCTGTGCTCATGAAGCGCTTGAGAGAGAATGCGATGTTGGAAGCTGAAATCAGTGTGAACGGTGATGTCTTCGTGGAAGGCCATGCCATGGGACAACTCGCCGGTTTCCGGTTCACGCCGATCTCCGGCATGGAGGGGCCGGACGCGAAGGCTGTCCAGGCGGCCGCCTACAAGGCGTTGGCGCTCGAGTTCGAAGCGCGCGCTGCGCGCCTTCATGCTTCCGGCAATAATGACCTCGTCATCGGATCCGATGGCCTTGTGCGTTGGCTGGGCGATCCGGTGGCGCGTCTCATCGGCACCGACCATATTCTTCATCCGCGCGTGATCCTGCTTGCCGATGAACAGCTGACCGGCATTGCGCGCGACCATGTCGCGGCGCGTGTCGAGCGCTTTGTGAATCACCATATCTCGACTGTGCTGAAGCCGCTCGACGACCTGTCGCGCGCAGAAGATCTGCAGGGTCTGGCCAAGGGCCTCGCCTTCCAGCTCGTTGAAAATCTCGGCGTGCTCTTCCGGCGTGACGTGGCAGACGATGTCAAGACGCTCGACCAGGATGGTCGCGCCTCCATGCGTCGCTATGGCGTGCGCTTCGGCGCCTACCACATCTTCATGCCGGCACTGCTGAAGCCGGCCCCGGCCGAGCTCATCACACTGCTCTGGGCGCTCAAGAACGACGGCCTCGACAAGCCGGGTTACGGCGATCTGATCCCCGTGCTCGCCGCTGGCCGCACCTCGGTGGTCACCGATCCGAGCTTCGAGCGCATGTTCTACAAGCTCGCAGGCTTCCGCTTCCTCGGCAAGCGTGCTGTTCGCATCGATATCCTCGAGCGTCTCGCCGACCTGATCCGCCCGCTCCTGCAGTGGAAACCGGGTTCGCCGGCGCGTCCTGATGGTGCCTATGACGGCCGCCGCTTCACGACGACGACGGCCATGCTCTCCATTCTGGGTGCAACGCCTGACGACATGGAAGAGATCCTGAAGGGTCTCGGCTATCGTGCCGACAGCGTTTCGGCCGAAGAGGCTGCTGCCTTCCTTGCTGCACAGACCGGCTCTGTGGCGGCTGAGGCTCCGGCGGTTGCCGAAAAGAGCGACGTTGCCGTCGATGATGCCGATCAATCCGCCGAGGCATCTGCCGAAGGCGAGGCGCCGGCTGCCGTGACCGAAGAGCCTGCTGCAGCGGTTGCCGCTGAAGTGGCTGAGCCTGCCGCTGCCGAAGAGCAGCCGGCCGAGCCGACTGAGCCGAAGCCCGTTCTTCTCTGGCGTCCGGGTGGTCGTAGCGACAACCAGCGTGGCGCCGGCCGTCCGGGTGGTGATCGTCGCCCGCAGGGCCAGCGCAATCCGGCGCCGCGTGAAGGTGCCGAGGCTGCTGGCGAGAATCGTGGCGAAGGCCGTCGCGACGATCGCCGTTCCGACAATCGCGGCAAGTCCGCCGGCAAGGGTGATCGTCAGGATCGGGGCGATCGCAAGGACCGCGGACCGCGTCCCGAGCGTGACAACAACAAGTCGCAGCCGTCCCGCTTCGAAGCAAAGCCACCGCGCAAGGAAAAGCCGCTCGATCCGGATTCGCCCTTTGCCAAGCTTGCCGCTCTCAAGGAGCAGCTGAAGAAGTAATGAAGGAGAAGCCACAGAGCGGTTCGCGTCAGCGCATCGACAAGTGGCTCTTCTTTGCCCGTGTGACAAAATCACGCAGTCTCGCGCAGGAGTGCGTGACTGCTGGCCACGTCAGTATCAATGGGCAGAAGGTCCGCCAGGTCAGTTATCAGGTCAAGCCCGGTGACAGGCTGGAGATTGCCATTTCTGAACGCAAACTCGTTCTTGTCGTGAAGCTGCCTGGCGACAGGCGCGGGCCCTATGAGGAAGCCAAACTCCTGTACGAGGACTTCTCGCCTCCACCTGAAAAGAAGCCCTTCACACCTTCTGAGCCGGGTGTTCGGGCTCCAGGAGCCGGGAGGCCGACCAAAAAGGAGCGCCGCGCACTTGATGATCTACGCGGCGAGCCGGATTGGTCTGCGGATTAGAAAATTTCTACAAAGCCGCCAGAATTGAGGGTGTTTATCCTTGCCTTGGCCGGGATTCCGCTTTAGCTCACATGCCGTCCGACAGAATTTTTCCGGCGGGGCGCGAGCCTTCCGAGCGGGGTGTCAGCCCTGACGGAATGACCCGATATTCGCCCCTCGCCTGCCGTTCGAGAACGTCATCCTGGAGTGCCGCATGACCTATATCGTCACCGACAACTGCATTCGCTGCAAATATACCGATTGTGTCGAGGTCTGCCCCGTCGATTGCTTCTACGAGGGCGAGAACTTCCTCGTCATCCATCCGGATGAATGCATCGACTGCGGCGTGTGCGAGCCGGAATGTCCTGCTGAGGCGATCAAGCCCGATACCGAGCCGGGTCTCGACAAGTGGCTGAAAATCAATGCCGATTACGCAAAGATCTGGCCGAACATCACGGTGAAGAAGGAGCCGATGCCGGAAGCCAAGGAAATGGACGGCGTCGACGGCAAATTCGAGCAGTTCTTCTCGGAAAATCCGGGCTCCGGAGACTGACAGGCCACCTCCTGTCGATGGCTGGCGCAGATCCTGCGTGCGATTCCATTACTTAAAGTCGGATTCGTTGTCCGGTGCGTCACGATTGTGGCGCACTGCACTAAAATATTGATTTCCTCGTCTTTTTGTGATAGCCTCTTGGAACTGTTCCACTTTGCGGCATAGCTATGCCCTGAACCACCACGAAAGCAACTTCACCAAAGCGCGATTTCCGTGACGTCGGCGACACTGCTCGTGTCGTGTCTCTGTCGCGACTAGGTGATGTTCAACTGCGTGACGGACTGGATCAGGATGACAAGTTTCGCAGTCTTGTCGTCTCATCCGGGCCTGACCGACCCGGCGCCGGCATCTCGCCGGGAGCAAAACAGGGAGTATTTGAATAGAATGACGACCCAGCAGAAAAAGAGTTCCTCGGCGCGCCACGGTTTCAAGACCGGCGAGTCGATCGTATACCCCGCCCATGGCGTGGGTACCATCACCGCCATCGATGAGCAAGAAGTCGCCGGCATGAAGCTTGAGCTTTTCGTAATCGATTTCGAGAAGGACAAGATGCGCCTGAAGGTTCCGGTCGCCAAGGCCGTGAGCATCGGGATGCGCAAGCTGTCGGAGACTGATTTCGTCGATCGTGCGTTGAAGGTTGTGCAGGGCAAGGCCCGTGTGAAGCGCACAATGTGGTCGCGTCGTGCGCAGGAATATGATGCCAAAATCAATTCCGGTGACCTGATCTCGATCGCTGAAGTTGTTCGTGACCTGTTCCGCGCCGAAAACCAGCCCGAGCAGTCTTACTCCGAGCGTCAGCTTTACGAAGCCGCGCTTGATCGTATGGCTCGTGAAATCGCCGCCGTGAACAAGATGTCCGAGACGGAAGCCGTTCGCCTTGTCGAGGTCAACCTCGCCAAGGGCCCCAAGCGTGGCAAGACGGTCGAGGAAGACGATACCCAGGAAGAAGAAGCCGCGTAAGCTGCTTCAGTGCATGGTCATGGAAAAACCTCCGGCGAGAGCCGGAGGTTTTTTTATGTCTGCAGCAGGCATGGGCCGTGGTGCGGGCAAAGAAAAACCCCGCCGAAGCGGGGTTTTCCAGAGGGTCGACCCTATCGACTACTCGCGGTTTCCGAGGAAGCGCAGCATGAACAGGAAGAGGTTGATGAAGTCGAGATAGAGACGCAGCGCACCCATGATGGCGTTGCGGCCTGCCATCTCGCTTGAGTGGCTCTCGTGGTAGGACTCCTTGATCGCCTGGGTGTCGTAAGCCGTCAGACCGGCGAAGATCAGCACGCCGATCACGGAGATCGCGAAGTCCAGGGCCGACGAGGCCATGAAAAGATTGACCAGCGAAGCGATGATCAGACCGAAGAGACCCATCATCAGGAATGAGCCCATGGCCGACAGATTACGCTTGGTCGTGTAGCCATAGAGCGACAGGGCGCCGAACGAAGCTGCGGTGACGAAGAAGGTCTGGACGATGCTGGCGCCCGTGTAGATCAGGAAGATCGACGACAGGGACAGACCCATCATAGCGGCATAGACCCAGAAGGTTGTCTGCGCGGCTGCGACACTCATCTTGTGGATGCGGAAGCTCAGGAAGAACACCATGGCGACCGGCGCCAGGATGACCACCCACTTCAACGGGCTCAGGAAGATGGCCTGGCCGAACGCGGTCAATTCGCCGTTGGAAACGGCCATCTGAAAGGTGGCGAAGGCTGCGATACCAGTGATGGCGAGGCCCAGTGCCATCAGGTTGTAGACCTTCAGCATATAGGCGCGCAGACCTTCGTCGATCATCGTGGCCGACTGGGTCTGACCCGTGCGGCTCTGATAGTTGCGAAGTTCGGACATGTTTTCCTCTCTCAAAGCTTCGATGTTGGACGGTAGAGCCATGTAATGACCCCCGCACCGCTGCGAAGCCCAGCATGCGTGGCCTTAATATGAGGGGTTCCCGTGTCATCGACAAGGGCCGCAAGCTTAAATCGCGGTAATCCTGGGCGGACTATGCCGGTGTCCGCCCTGGTCCTTTACAGCTCCCGCAGGACAGGTGCTGCCTTCTGACCCAAAATGCGCCACGTTCCGGCGAGGCCGATGCCGATCGTGACGACGAGCGCGATCACGAGCGTCATCAGCGCGACGTCGGGCAGGAAGCTCGACGGCAGGTTCATGATCTGGGTCAAGACGAACCATGCGATCCCGCCGCCTGCGATCAGGGCGAAGACTGCCGTCGCTGCGCCGAGCAGCATATATTCATAGGTGAAGGCACGGATCAGCATGGCACGCGTCGCCCCCAGCGTCTTGAGGATGACGGCATCATGTGTGCGTGCCCGGTTGCCCGCGGCAAGCGCGCCCGACAGAACGAGGACCGAGGCGATCAGGGCAATGGCGGCTGCGGCGCGGATTGCGGTCGCCAACTGCCCGACGAGACGATCCACGATGTCGAGCGCATCCTTGACGCGGACGGTGGTGATCGTCGGAAACTGCTGGGTGACAGAGCGCAGGATCGATGCCTCTTGGGCCGCGGTTGCATCCTGATCGATCAGGGTTGCGAGCCAGGCATGGGGCGCTCCGGCAAATGTGTTGGGCGAGAAGACCATGACGAAGTTCATCGACAGGCTCTCCCACTCGACCGAGCGGAAGTTGGCGATCCTTGCCGTGATGTTGCGGCCGAGCACATTGATCGTGATCGTGTCGCCGATCTTCAGGCCCAGTTCACGGCCTTCCTCCTCCGCAAAGGAAACCAGCGGCTCGCCGGTATAGTCATCCGTCCACCACTCGCCTTCGGTGACGGTGCTGTTCTCGGGAATGTTGCGCGCATAGGTGAGGCCTCGGTCACCGCGTAGAACCCAGCGTCCTTCCGGTGGTACCTCGACCTTGGCCACATCGACACCGTTGAGTTCGACAATGCGGCCGCGCAGCATCGGCACCTCGATCAGCTTGCCCTGTGGCGCCATGCTTTCCACCAACGTGCTGAAGCCTTCGATTTCGCCGCTCTGGATGTCGACGAAGAAGAAGTTCGGCGCACGCTCCGGCAGGTTTCCGGTCAGTTCACGTCTAAGGTTGCCGTCGATCAGCGCCAGTGCGACGAGCAGGCTGAGGCCGAGGCCGAGTGACAGTGTCACTGCGGGCGTCAGCGCACCGGGCCTATGAATATTGCCTACCGCCATCCTCAGAGCGGCCGAGTGAATCCGGGGGCTGCGCCTGGCGACCCAGGCAATTCCCATGGCGACCACCCGAAGCAGCACGAAGCCGGCCGCCATGGCCGCCAGGAAGATCGTCGCGATCCGTTGCTGTTCGGATGTGAAGATGGCCAGAGCCGCAAGTGCGCCGAGCGCCAGTGCCATGGCAAGCAGATAGGGCCAGGACGGCAGGCCGGCGGCTTCGAAGCCCTGTTCCCGGAACAGCGCGGTTGCCGGGACTTTCCTTGCATGTCCGAGCGGCAGGATCGCAAAGGCAAAAGTAACCAGCATGCCGAACACGGCCGCGAGAAGCAGGGCGCGTGGATAGATGGTCGCTTCAGCGGAAATGGGCAAGATTCCAGAGAGGTAGCTCGCGACGATCGGTGGTGCGATTACACCCAGCGCAAGGCCGGCCAGAATGCCGATCGATGCGACGAGTGTAATCTGGATCAGGTAGACCATCACCACGACGGAGGCCGGAGCGCCGACACATTTCAGCGTGGCGATGACCGTCCGCTTGGAGTCGAGGAAGGCGCGAACCGCATTTGCGACGCCGACGCCACCAACCACCAGCGCCGTGAGCCCGACGAGCGTCAGGAATTGTGAGAAGCGCTCGACATTCTCGGTGAGGGCAGGGGCTGCACGGTCGCTGCCGCGAATGGACCAGCCGGCCGTCGGGAACTCCGCCTGGGCCTGTTCGCGGATCGCCTCGGCCGTAGGCGCCGGCGCGGCGTAGCGGATCTTGTAAGCGTGTTCAATGAGGCTGCCGGTCGTCACGAGGCCGCTTGAAAGCAGTCCTTCACGGCTGGTCAGGAAACGCGGTGCAAATCCGAAGCCATCGGAGATCGAGTCGGGTTCAGTGACAATTGTGCCGTTGATCCGAAAGCGGGCGTTGCCGACCAGCAATTCGTCGCCGACCTTGATGTTCATGCGGTCGAGAAGGAGCGGGGCGACGACTGCGCCATAGGCTCCCCCGGTCGAGGCCAAAAGTTCGGCGAGCGGCTGATCGGGTTCGGCTACGAGGCTACCGTAGAGAGGATAGGCCTCGTCGACTGCCTTTATCTCCACCAGCGACTGATCGGAGCCGTCGGCGAGACGGGCCATGGAGCGCAGATTGGTCGTTACCGAGACCGCACCGAAACGCTCCAGGAAGGCCAGTTCCTCCGGTGTCGCCTCACGGTTGTCGAGTTCGAAGCGTACATCCCCGGCCAACAGCGTGCGGCCTTCCGATGAGATGGCGTCGGTGATCGCCGTCGAGACGGAGTTGACCGCAGCAATGGCGCCGGTGCCGAGCGCGATACAGGCGAGGAAGATGTAGAAGCCCTTCAGTCCGCCGCGCAGTTCGCGCAGCGCAATACGGAAGGCGACGGAGAAGCGCGTGCCGAACGATGTCATGCTGGCACCGAAGCGAGACGGGCCTGCTCGTTTCGGCTGTCGCCCGCGATCTGGCCCGAGGCCACACGGATCTGGCGTGTGCAGCGGGCGGCGAGTGACGGGTCGTGGGTCACCAGGATCAGTGTCATCCCGCGTTCGCTTTGCTTGGTGAAGAGGAGATCGGCGATCTGCCGGCCGGTTTCCGTGTCCAGGTTGCCTGTGGGTTCGTCGGCGATGAGAACGGCGGGCGAGGGTGCGAGCGCCCTGGCGATCGCGACGCGCTGCTGTTCACCGCCGGACAACTGGCCGGGATAGTGGCTGAGGCGCTCTCCAAGCCCGACGGCATCCAATTCCTTGCGCGCGATGTCGAAGGCGCCTTTCACGTTCGCAAGCTCCAGCGGAACGGCGACGTTTTCGAGCGCAGTCATGTTGGCGATCAGATGGAAGGACTGGAAGACGATACCGATGTTCTTGCCGCGGAAATCCGCAAGCCGATCCTCGCTCAGCGTATGGAGCGGTGTGTCACGGACATGGATCTCACCGCTGTCGAGGCGTTCCAGTCCGGCGAGCACCATCAAAAGCGTCGATTTTCCCGAGCCGGATGGCCCCACGATCCCGACCGCCTCGCCTTCTGCGATGGAAAGGTCGATGCTCTTCAGAACGTGAACGGAGGCTGCGGCATTGCCCAGGGTGAGATCGGCGCTTTTCAGTTCGATGATGCTGTTTCTCACACTCGGCCATCCTATATCTGACGAGACAATGCTCCGCTGCACTGCGGAACAACTGCCAATCTAGGGAAGGCACCATGACATTTAAAGCAGCGCTCCTTCATTTCGCCGTGATCCTGATCGCCGCGCTCGCCGGTCCCAGGTTTGCAGCGGCCGAGCCCCTGCAACTCGTCGGGTTCGGCGACAGCCTGATGGCAGGCTATCAGCTGCCTCAGGAGGACGCCTTGCCAGCCCAGCTTCAAAGGCAGCTGGTTGCCCAGGGGCATGAGGTGGTGATCACCAATGCCGGCGTCTCCGGCGACACGACATCCGGTGGTCTGTCCCGTGTCGACTGGTCGGTTCCCGATGGGACAGATGGCGTGATTCTTGAGCTTGGAGCGAATGACGCCCTGCGCGGGATTGCACCGGAGCAAACTGAAAAGAACCTCGAACAGATCATCATACGATTGAAAGAACGCAATATTCCGATCTTCTTCGTCGGGATGCTGGCTCCGCCCAACATGGGTGACGATTACGCTCGGACGTTCAATGCGATCTATCCGCGTCTCGCCGAAAGATACGATCTGCCACTTTATCCCTTCGTGCTCGACGGAGTGATCACCGAACGTAGCCTTTTGCTCGACGACGGCATGCATCCCAATACCGAGGGGCTGAAGCTGATGGCAGAGCGCATGTTGCCTCTCGCCGGAACATGGGTGGCGGGCATCAGGGGGCAGTCGAATTAAACGCTTGCGCCGGCGCCGTTGACTGACCGCCATGGACGCGACATCCGGCGTGAGGCAGTGGTTCATGCGACGCAAAGGCATTCTATCTGGCGCCGTGCCCACATGGCTGCTGCCCGCTTTTCGCTTGCGAACTCATTGGCGGAATGAAATTTCGGCAGCACGGGGACCACATCACGCTTCACCGTTCGACGCACGTGCTCGGGCTGGGTGGCGGAATTCTGGCCGCCACGGTGCCTGGTTCAAGCCCTTGAGGTGACTGAAGCTGCGCTGCCCGCCAATGTCCGCCTGGCTGGCGGAACACTGGTAGACGCGTTGCAGATCTCTCCTTCAAAATTTCCAGGTGAAGCCCGTCGCATCTTCGGACACGTCCCACAGCTTCGTCATCACGGGCTTGTCGTGAGCGTGGGGGTTCAATGTGCCCTTGCCGACCGGGCCGATGGCTTCCATGCGGCCCGTGGGACCATAGAGAGCGCGTTGCGCGGTCAAAGCCTCTTCGGTCGCACACATCACCTCGGGATAGGATCCTTGCTCGGCGGTCTGAACCATCGGCGTTTTGGTCATGAGCCACCAGATGAACCGCATCGTCCGGCTGCCGCTGGTGGTGATGAGCGATGTTGCAGAAGAGCCGGGATGGCAGACGTAGACCTTCACGTTGGTTTTGCCTGCCACCTGCAGCCTGTCTTGCAATTCGTAAGCAAACATCATCTGAGCCAGCTTGCTTTGCGAGTAGGCGGTGTTCGGGCCATAACCTTCTGTCCAGTTCATGTCGTCAAATCTGATCGTCTTGAGCCCCAAGTTGTAGCCAAGGCTGGCCACGACGACGATCCTGCCGTGTGACGCCTCGATCCGCTCGAAGAGCAGACCGCTGAGCAGGAAGTGGCCGTAATGGTTGGTGCCGAGCTGGCTTTCGAACCCATCCTCGGTCAGCTTGCGCTTCGGTACCTGGGCGATGGCGGCGTTGCAGATGAGCGCGTCGATCCGGGGAACGGTCTTTAGAATTTTGGCTGCGGCTTCTCGCACGCTGGCAAGCGAGGCGAGGTCCATGCGGACGAAGCTCACATCGGCGTCTCTGCCGAACTCGTTCTTCAGTTCCGCGACTGCAGCCTGTGATTTTTCGGTCGAGCGGTTCAGCATCACAACTTTGGCGCTCTTCTTAAGAAGCATCCGGGCCGCCTGGAATCCAGCACCCGCGTTCGCCCCAGTGATGAGGTAGGTCTTGCCGTCGAGACTGCCAATGCGGTCCGGGGTCCAGCCCTTGGGTCCGAATGTTGTGTCTGGCATTGTCTTGCTCCTTTGGTCGCCGGCCAACGCCGCGCGAGTTATGGGTCTCGTCCTGTCTTGAGATTGCAGATAACTCTCATGGGTGCTTTGAAACAGGCGAATGAATCGCGATTTCTTGCCTAATTGTATCAAGGTGGTTGCCAAGCGGGTTCTGGTCGCTAGACATGCTCCCATGTGCAAGACCCAGATCAAAAACCTCATCATCAGTCGAACTGACCGGGACGGGCTGACGGAGACTGGTATTCCCGGCGTGCGTCTGTTTCGGGCCACGGAAGCCATTCCGTGCATTCCGGTGGTCTATGACCCCTGCGCCGTGGCCATCGTCAGCGGGGCGAAGGAAGCCGTTTTCGACGGGCAAAGGTATGTCTACGACGACAGCGAATATCTGTGCTGCCCGATGTCGATGCCCGTCAAAGCCGGCACACCCGCAGCATCGCCTGAAGCGCCTCTCTACGGCGTCATGATCGCGCTGGACCCGCCCATCATGACCGGATTGGCGATGGAAATGGAGAATGCCAGCGGCGTCCTGCCCATGACCAAAGAAGCGTTGCGCGCTCAAGGGATCAAGCTCGCCAGATGGGATGATGGCTTTGCCGATGCGCTGCTGCGTTTGCTGCAACTCGTGGGAAGTCGGACGGATATTGCAGTTCTTGGCAAGGCGCGCTTGCTGGAGGTGTATTATGCAATCCTCAAGGGCGATGCGGGCCTCTTTGCGAGGCAAGCCTTTGGTACCGGAAATGCCATCGCGCGTTCCATCGCACACGTGTCGTCAAATCTGGATGCAACGATCTCGATCGATGACATGGCAAGCCGCGCTGGCATGAGCCGGGCCGTGTTTCATCGCAAGTTCAAGCAGGTCACGACGATGGCGCCGATCCAATTCGTAAAATCGATGCGCCTCAACAATGCTGCGATGAAGATCGCGGGGGGCATGACCGTGAGCGAAGCGGCCATGGATGTCGGATATGTGAGCCCGTCGCAATTCAGCCGGGAGTTCAAGCGCCTGTATGGCCAGTCGCCAAGGCAATGGGGAGAGGCCCAGCAGGCGCTGTAAACCGGACGCTTTGACACCGGTACCAGAGCGTCCCTGGCGGGGAACGGCCTTGCGCTTTCAAGCGTTTGCGCAGCAACCGCTGCTGCCTTGGCATTGCTGCTGTTTCGCACGAAGTCGTCGAGATCAAAGCCATCAGCCCGCCAGATCCCACGTTTTGACCGATGGGCGATAATTTTTACCATGCCCTTGCGCCTGATGTCATTGCGTGATTCGCTGTCATCACCTGCAAAAGATTCGGGGAGCGCTCCATGCCGAGATTGTTCACTGCCCTCGAAATTCCGCGCAACGCCGCCATGAGTCTCTCATTGCTTCGCGGTGGCCTCCCCGGAGCGCGCTGGATCGATGTGGAGAATTACCACATTACATTGCGCTTCATCGGCGACGTGGATGGCAGGACGGCGGACGAGGTCGTCGACAGGCTCGACCGGATCGATCGCCCCGAATTTTCCCTGGCTCTGAACGGCATCGGCTCCTTCGGTTCGAAGAAGCCTCATTCGATCTGGGCAGGCGTTTCAGGCGCGCCGGAACTCTACGCGCTTCAGGGCGAGATCGAACGGATCTGCCAGCGTATCGGCCTTGCTCCCGACCCACGCAAGTTTACGCCCCATGTGACACTGGCCAGGCTCAAGGCTTCGCGGGTGGAGGACGTCGTGCATTACCTTGGAGGCCGCGGGGATTTCCAGACCGCCCCGTTCCGGGTCGGACGCTTCGTCCTGCTCTCTTCCCGGGATTCGGTCGGCGGCGGCCCCTATCTGACCGAAGAGGTCTTCCCGCTCCGAGAGACGATGGGCTATTCGAATTTCGCAACGACGGCGCTGCAGCCCGAAAAGAGCATGCTGTAAACGGCCTCAAAGTCTTCCAGGTCACCGTAATAGGGGTCAGGCACATCCTGCCTTGTGCCGAATGCGAGATCGGCGAAAAGGTGCAGGCGAGCCGTTGCCTCGGCCGGCATCATGGTCTCCAGTCTCGCCAGATTGCTGTTGTCCATCGCAACCACCAGATCGAAATCGACGAAATCGTCGCGGCGGACCTGCCGTGCGCGTTGGTGCGCGATATCGATGCCTTTCGCGGCTGCCACCTTGATCGATCGCCGATCGGGCGGGTTGCCGACATGCCAGCCACCAATTCCGGCCGAGGCGATCACAGGCTTTTCGCTGGCAGCCTCCGTCAGGTGACGATAGATTCCTTCCGCCAGCGGTGAGCGGCAGATATTGCCAAGGCAGACGAAGAGAATTGAAGGTGCCGGCATGGATTGATCCTGGA
This sequence comes from Rhizobium sp. 'Codium 1', assembly GCF_020889605.1. Taxonomy (NCBI): domain Bacteria; kingdom Pseudomonadati; phylum Pseudomonadota; class Alphaproteobacteria; order Hyphomicrobiales; family Rhizobiaceae; genus Rhizobium; species Rhizobium sp. 'Codium 1'. Next base: position 179,749 of record NZ_JAJGPW010000003.1, on the reverse strand, counting down.
AGGCAAACGAGGAGTGACGGCAGATGAAATACGAAAAACTGGATACGACGTCCATTGCGGCTCGTCTCGGAGAGATGCACGGCTGGACGGCGGGCAGAGACGGTGCTGCCATCGAAAAGCACTATGTCTTTCGCGATTTTCGCCAGGCCTTCGGCTTCATGACCGAATGCGCGCTTGCAGCGGAGAAGTTGGACCATCATCCGGAATGGTTCAACGTCTACAAGAAGGTCGACGTGATGCTGACGACCCATTCTGCCGGCGGTGTGACGGAACTGGATTTCAAGCTTGCCGTTCTCATGGATCTGGCTGCGGCTCGAAACGGATAACGATGTGCGGCGATTGAATTCGGTTCGCTCGCTTCACATATGATTGATCGGGTCCGAACGAAAGGATCGATGGGCTATGGATGATGTGAAGATCGGTGAGATCCTGCTTCCGGGCGACGAGAAGACGCAGGAAAGGCAGGAAGAGAAGGTGCGTAGCCGTTTCTGGCCCACCTTCAAGAAAGCCGCCCGGCAAATCCCTTTTTCTCGGGATCTGGTTGCTGCCTATTATTGCGCAACGGACCGCGAAACACCTTTTCGTGTCAGGGGCATCCTGCTGGCGGCCCTGGGGTATTTCGTCCTGCCAATCGATGTTGTGCCGGATATTCTCGCGGTTGTCGGTTTCACTGATGATATTGCAGTGCTGACGACGGCGATCGCCTTGATAAACAGGCATATCAAGGATCGCCACTACGACGAGGCCGACAGGGTGCTGGCTGACGACGCGCTTCCCACCTGAATGGTCTCGGGGCGGCCCCGGAGTTCAGGGCAGCCCAATTCTTGCCTTTTTCTTTCCATCTACATCATGCGTGAGATCGATGCCCGGAAAGCGTTTTTCGCGGCTTTCGGGGCGCCAGGCAGAATGTTGACGCCGATTATGACAACAAGGCGCGCACCGTTCATCGTTTGGTAAGGTAAATTAAGTCAAACTGAACACAGGTTTTGACGATGAGCGCCCGGCCGGATGGCCGGGTGATGGATGGAAACAACCGGCAGGAAGACATGTTCGTAAGAAGTAGCGTAACCGCACTGGCAATCCTCCTGGCGAGCAGCGGGCTCGCCAACGCGCAATCGCCCACGCGGATCGAGCAGTTCAAGGCCTGGGGCGCCTATTCCTACAAGTCGAATGGCGGCACCGTTTGCTACGTGCTGTCAGTTCCGACCGCAAAGGAACCGGCCAGCGTCAATCACGGCGACATCTTCTTTGTCGTGTCGCAGCGTCCCGGTCAGAACATCTCGTATGAACCGCAGGCGATGATGGGTTACCCGATGAAGGGCGACTCCAAGGTCAATGTGACGATCGACAGCAAGAGCTTCGTCTTGTTCGTCAAGGACAGCTCGGCCTGGGTCGAGAACGCAGCTGAAGAGCCTGCGCTCGTCGCTGCCATGAAGGGTGGTTCGTCGATGACGGTCAAGGCGACTTCGGCACGTGGCACCGCCACGAGCTACACCTATTCGCTGTCCGGTATTTCGGCTGCCCTGCAGAAAATCCAGAACTGCAAGTAAGTCCGGATCGGCAAATCTTTGTGTGAGGGGCCGGTAGCATCTACCGGCCCCTTTCATTTTCGCATAGCCGCATCGCAGGCAGTCGGGGTGACGGAAAGCAAAAAAGCTGCTATTGCCGCTGAAAAATAGGGCATTGGGTTCGAGCGACCCTGTCCGCCATGATCCATGAATTCATACCTGCCAGCCGAGACGCGCTCGATCCGAGCTTGCTTCTCCCTATGGTCCAGAGGTCCTGACGATGACTGCTACAGTGACGCTTCCCGAGCGTGGCCAGACGACGGCCCCGGTTCGCTCCAGCGCTTTTGCGGAAAAACCCAGCCTGATCGGCCTTGACCGAGAGGAGCTGGGCGAGGCTCTGCGCGACAAGGGCGTGCCGGAGAAGCAGATCAAGATGCGCGTGGCGCAGATCTGGAACTGGCTCTACGTGCGGGGCGTCTCCGACTTCGACCATATGGTGAATGTCTCCAAAGACATGCGCGGAATGCTCAAGACGCATTTCACCATCGCCCGTCCCGAGATCGTCGAAGAGCAGGTCTCCAATGACGGTACCCGCAAGTGGCTGCTGCGCTTCCCGCCGCGCGGGGCCGGCCGGCCGGTCGAGGTCGAAAGCGTCTATATCCCCGAAGAAGGCCGCGGCACGCTGTGCATTTCGAGCCAGGTCGGCTGCACGCTCACCTGCTCCTTCTGCCATACCGGCACACAGAAGCTCGTGCGCAACCTGACAGCCGAAGAAATTCTGGCCCAGCTCCTGCTCGCACGCGACCGTCTCGGCGATTTCCCCGATCGGGAAATCCCTGTCGGGACCATGATGCCGTCGAGCGATCGCAAGATCACCAATGTCGTCATGATGGGCATGGGCGAGCCGCTCTACAATTTCGAGGAAGTGAAGAAGGCTCTGCTGATCGCGACGGACGGCGATGGTCTGTCACTGTCCAAGCGGCGCGTCACGTTGTCGACGTCGGGCGTGGTGCCGGAAATCTACCGGACCGGCGAGGAGATCGGCGTGATGCTGGCAATCTCGCTGCATGCCGTGCGCGACGAGCTGCGCGATATGCTGGTGCCGATCAACAAGAAGTATCCGCTGAAGGAACTGATCGAGGCCTGTCGCAATTACCCGGGCCTCTCGAATGCACGTCGCATCACCTTCGAATATGTGATGCTGAAGGACGTCAATGACAGTCTTGAGGACGCCAAGGGTCTGATCCAGCTCCTGAAGGGCGTGCCGGCGAAGATCAATCTTATTCCGTTCAACCCGTGGCCGGGCACCAATTATCAGTGTTCCGACTGGGCGCAGATCGAGAAGTTTGCCGACTTCATCAATCAGGCCGGTTATGCCTCGCCGATCCGCACCCCGCGCGGCCGCGACATCCTCGCCGCCTGTGGCCAGCTCAAGTCGGAATCGGAACGCATGCGCAAGACCGAGCGTCTGGCGTTCGAGGCGATGATGATCGCCAATCATGGCGAAGACGACGAATAGGACCAACCGGGCGCTTTCGTCCGGTTATCCCTGCCGTCACTTGGCCTGGGTCATGAAAATCTTCAGCGCAAAAACGGAAAAGACGCCGGCAAAGGTGTAGTCGATGCCGCGCAGGACCCTGCGGTTCGCCTGCAGCCAGGTCGACATGAAGTCCGCCCCATAAACGATGCCAAGGCCAATCGGCAGCGACAAAATGATCGACCAGAGGCCCAGGAAGATCAGCTTGCCGGTGACGTTGGGATCGGTCGCGGTCACGAACTGCGGCAGGAAGGTCATGAAGAAGATGATGACCTTGGGGTTCAGGAGATTGACCCAGAGCCCGTTCAGGAAGGCCCCCTTTTTCGAGACGACCGCAGCGCCATCCGCCTTGATGACGAAATTCGATCCATGTCTGATGGCCTGGAGAGCAAGCCACAAGAGATAGGCGGCGCCGCCGGTCTTCAGCAGCAGAAAAGCTGTCGGGGAGGCAACGATCAGCGCTGAAATGCCAAAGGCAACCAGCATGGTGTGGATCGAAATTCCGAAACTCGTACCCGCCAGCGTCATCAGGCCGATGACGCGGCCATCGCGCAGGGAGCGGCTGATCCAGAGTGTCATGTCCGGCCCAGGGGTGATGGCAAGCAGCAGAAGCGCCAGGCTGAAGGCAAGAAATACTGGAAGGCTGGGGACGAAATCCATGAAAAACACCGCATGACAAGGCACCCGCGACTTGCGGGTGCTTCATCCTTAGCGGCCTTCACTGGCGTTGCCAATCAGCCTTTTGGGACCGATAGATACGTCTTGAAGGCGTCGGCGTATTCCGGATGCCAGCGCGAGAGCGGGGGACGATTCTCGATGATGTCGCCGGCGGCCCAGGCGATGCGCTTTTCGTCGAGCGCGCGGGGCACGTCGTTGTCCGGGCAGAGGATGTAGAAGTCGCCCCTGACCAGGCTTTCCAGCATGAAATCGACCGTTTCCCCCGGCGTCCACGCGCCGGCCGGCTTCTCCGTCTTGCCGTTGGCGGTGAGAGACGTGAAGACGAAGCCGGGGATGAGCAAGTGGGCAGTGACATTGCACTCCGCCGTGTTGCGCAAATCGTGCTGCAGCGCCTCGGTGAAAGCCTTCACGCCAGCCTTGGACACATTGTAGGCGGGATCACCGGGCGGGGTAGTGATGCCTTGCTTCGAGCCTGTGTTGATGATCAAGGCCGCATCCTTGTGCGCGACCATGCCGGGACCGAAGGTGCGCGTGCCGTTGACAACGCCCATCAGGTTGACGCCGAGCACATTCTCCCAGTTTGCCTGGGGACCGAAAAGTGCGCTGCCCGGCTGAATGCCAGCATTGTTCATCAGGACATGGACGCGTCCGAAACGCTGGATGACGGCGCGCTCCAGCGCTTCGAGTTCACCCAGCTTCGACACGTCCGCGCCGATCGCGACGACATCGGCCTCTCCGCCAGGGGCGATGGCCATGACTTCGCCTGCGGCTGCGGCCAGCCGGTCTCCCTCAAGGTCGACCAGGACGACGCAGAGACCCAGGGCCGCGAAGGCTTTGGCCGCGGCAAGGCCGATGCCGGAGGCGGCGCCAGTGATGACGGCGACATGGCCCTTTGCAAGAGCGGGATGCTGGATCGTCATGGGCAAATTCTCTCTAGGTCAATGGCTTTGGAAGTGAGGGCGATATGGTACCCGGATCCGGCTTCGTCAACATGGCGGCAAATCGGTTTCCGGCGTGCGCCGCTATCGGACCCAACCGATCTTGACCGCCACCTCGGCCGGTCGATGCCCTTGCACACCAGCGGAATCTCGCTAAAAGTGCCGCCATTCTTGATCCAGGCGGGGTTTGAGCCTCGCATCCTCCAGACGGAACGCATCGATATGGCACTCCCCAAAGACGTGAAGAAAGTCGTCCTCGCCTATTCCGGCGGTCTCGACACCTCCATCATCCTGAAATGGCTCCAGACCGAACTCGGTGCTGAGGTCGTGACCTTCACCGCCGACCTAGGCCAGGGCGAAGAGCTCGAGCCGGCGCGCAAGAAGGCCGAGATGCTGGGCATCAAGGAGATTTTCATCGAGGACGTGCGCGAAGAATTCGTCCGCGACTTCGTCTTCCCGATGTTCCGCGCCAATGCCGTCTATGAAGGTGTCTACCTGCTCGGCACCTCGATTGCCCGCCCGCTCATTTCCAAGCATCTGATCGACATTGCCAAGAAGACCGGTGCCGATGCCATCGCCCATGGCGCGACCGGCAAGGGCAATGACCAGGTCCGTTTCGAACTCTCGGCCTATGCACTGAACCCCGATATCAAGATCATCGCCCCGTGGCGCGACTGGGCCTTCAAGAGCCGCACCGATCTCCTGGCCTTTGCCGAGCAGAACCAGATCCCCGTCGCCAAGGACAAGAAGGGCGAAGCCCCGTTCTCGGTCGATGCCAACCTGCTGCACTCCTCGTCCGAGGGCAAGGTTCTCGAAGATCCCTCCGTCGAGGCCCCGGAATACGTGCATATGCGCACGATCTCGCCGGAAGCTGCCCCGGACAAGGCCACCATCATCAAGGTCGGCTTCGAAAAGGGCGATGCTGTCTCGATCAATGGCGTTCGCATGAGCCCGGCTACGCTGCTCGCCGAACTCAACACCTATGGACGCGACAACGGCATTGGCCGTCTCGACCTCGTCGAGAACCGCTTCGTCGGCATGAAGTCGCGCGGCGTCTATGAGACCCCCGGCGGTACGATCCTGCTTTCGGCACACCGTGCCATCGAGTCGATCACGCTCGACCGCGGTGCGGCCCATCTCAAGGACGAGATCATGCCGCGCTACGCCGAGCTGATCTATTACGGCTTCTGGTTCTCGCCCGAGCGCGAGATGCTGCAGGCCCTGATCGACAAGAGCCAGGAGCATGTCGAAGGCGAAGTGACGCTGAAGCTCTACAAGGGCAATGTCATGGTGATCGGCCGCGAGTCCTCGAAGTCGCTCTATTCCGACCAGCTCGTCACCTTCGAAGACGACCAGGGCGCCTACGACCAGAAGGATGCCGCCGGTTTCATCAAGCTGAACGCGCTGCGCCTGCGCACGCTCGCCAAGCGCAATCTCGGCAATTAAGTCCGCATCGTCATTCAAGATTGCCCGCCTTCCTCCTGGAAGGCGGGCTTTTTCATGCCCGGCGTTCAAGATGTCGGAGCCACAGGAAGCCTGCGACCGCGCTCAGTTCCATGAAGGGGATGATGATGCCGAAGGCAGTGAGTGGATTGCCGATCACGGCTGCAGCGACCCCGCCTGCAAAACCCGCGCTCATCTGAAGGAAACCCGTCAGGGCAGACGCCGATCCTGCAATGTGAGGGAACGGCGCCATGCTCATTGTCACGACATGGGGGCTCAAGAAGGCGAGCCCGAAGGTGCATATCGCCACAGGCCCCATGATCGAGAGGAAGAAGGGCGGCACGAGCGCGACCGACACTGCCATGACGAGGGCGCCGGTGCCGCAGAGTGCGATGCCGATCCTCGACGCCGTGAGCCCCGTGATCCGGCGAGAGGCGAGTTTCAGTGTGAGCGATCCCGTCAAATAGGCGCCTGACTGCATCAGCATGCCCAAGCCGAACTGTGTGGGTGTCAGGCCGACCTCGCCGATCAGCACGAAGGGCAGCATGGTCGACTGGGCGTAAAGGGCGCCGATGGTGCCGCTGAGCACGAGGGACGCCGCAATGAAGCGGGCATTGCCGGCGACTTCTATATAGTTGCGCCACAACTGGCCGGGTCGCAGGCGGCCCAGATCCGGTACAATCGTTTCCCGGAGCAGAAACAGCGTGAAGGCCATGGCCATCAGGCCAAAGGCGACCATCAGCAGGAACACGGCGTTCCAGCCAAAGGCCGCAAGGGTCAGGCCACCGAGGGTTGGCCCCATGGCCGGGCCGACTGCGAGAAAGATGCCGATCGTGTTGAGGATGCGTGCGGCATCGGCGCCCGTATAGAGATCGCGAACGATGGCACGCCCGACGACAACGCCGACCGATGCGCCGATGCCCTGCACGAGGCGGGCGGCGAGGATGAATTCGACGCTCGGTGCAAGAAAGGCAAGGAGGGAGCCGGCGAGATAGATCGCAAGAAAGATCAGTGTTGCCTTCTTGCGTCCCAGCGCATCGGCAAGCGGCCCGGCGACCAGCTGAGCAAGGGCAAAGCCTGCGAAGAACATCGAGAGACTGAGCTTGATCGCTGCGTCCGTGGTCTCGAAGGCGCGAACCAGCTCGGGCATTGCCGGCGTGTAGATCGCCATGGAAATGGGGCCGAGCGTCGTCAGGAAGGCGCCGAGAAATGCGGTGCGGCGCTCGCTCATGCGCATTTGGGTCATGAAAACTCGCTCAATGTATTGCGGCTGGCGCACCAAATCGGCCAGCGCCCTTGTGCACTTAGAGCGAATAGGTGTTCGGATCGAGTCCCGTGTTACGAGACGTAGCGACCATAACCATCAGGTGTTGCGGGCAAAGAAGTCCAGCACCTTCGAATAGGAGTCCGCCACATCCATGTCGCCGATCATTTCGGCGAGCGATTGCTGGGTCCTGTAGTATTCGGCGTAGTCGAATTGCGTGTCGTCGGTAAGCGTCGAAAGATCCGTGACGTTTCCGTTGCGGTCGACCATTTGCAAGGGTAGCTCGGTGGACAGTTCGCGATAGGTGTTTTCGTCGATCTCGTCGCGCTGGAAGCTCTCGCCTGCGATCTCACGCATCCGCCGCGGTGTCATGCTGGCAAAGACCGACAGAGCCTCTTCGAAGATGTCCGTATCGCGGCTGAGGGCCCTCTTCGGCTCGAGGTCGGAGAGGCGGACGTCGGTCTGGGAGTTGCTTTCTTTGACGCGGAGCGAGGAGACGCCGACCGGCTGGATCGGAAAGATTTCCATGGCCATGGACCGTCCTTTCATAGGATCCACCGATTTACGGGCCTATTCGAATATACGTCAATGTTGCAGGAATACGCTGCCGGAAAAATCTGTTCTTTTTCACTGATTTTTGCGTGCGCGTCCTCATTCGGCCGGGATAGCATGCGGCAAATCAGTGCGCCGCGCTCCCATGCGGCGCCGAAGGAGGTTTGTGAATGACTGAGTCGTCCGTATTCAATCCCGCTGTCATCGACTGGAAGGGCCCGCATGGCCTGCCGCAATTCGATCAGGTCGGTGACGACGATTATGCGCCGGCCTTCGAGGCGGCCTTGAAGGAACACGACGCCGAGATCGATGCGATTGCCGGCAATCCGGAGCCTGCGACTTTCACGAACACCATCGTGGCGTTGGAACTCGCGGGTGACGCGCTGTCGCGCGTGTCAGCCCTGTTCTGGAACCGCGCCGGTGCTCACACCAATCCGGGCATCCAGGCTCTGGAACGCGAAATCGCGCCGAAGATGTCGCGCCATTATTCAAAGATCGGGATGAATGCGGCGCTCTTCGCGCGGATTGATGACCTCTGGACCCGCTGCGCCGATCTCGAACTCACGCTCGAAGAGAGCCGGGTTCTGGAGCGCCACTGGAAGGGTTTCGTCAAGGCGGGCGCCAAGTTGCCCAAGGCGGAGCAGGAGCGTCTGGCCGCGATCAACGAGCGCCTGGCGAGCCTTGGCGCCAGTTTCGGCCAGAACGTGCTCGCCGACGAATCCTCCTGGATCCTGCCGCTGTCCGGTGAAGACGATCTCACCGGCATCCCCGCCTTCCTGCGGGATGCCATGGCTTCGGCCGCAGCCGCACATGGCGGCGCGCACGGCCATGTGGTTACACTCTCTCGCTCGATCATCGAGCCGTTCCTGACCTTTTCTGAGCGTCGCGACTTGCGGGAGACGGCGTTCAAAGCCTGGACCTCGCGCGGCATGAACGGTGGCGAAACCGACAACCGGGCGATCGTCAAGGAGACGCTGGCGCTCAGGGCCGAAAAGGCAAAACTGCTCGGGTACAAGGATTTCGCTTCCTACAAGCTCGACAACACCATGGCCAAAACGCCTGAGGCCGTAAACGGCTTGCTGATGCAGGTCTGGGAGAAGGCCGTATCGCAGGCTCGCGCCGAGGAAGCCGAACTTGCAGCGCTGATTGCCGAAGAAGGCAAGAACCACGCGGTCGCGCCCTGGGACTGGCGTCACTATGCCGAAAAGCTGCGGGCGCGGAAATTCAGCTTCTCGGAGGCTGAGCTGAAGCCCTATCTGCAGCTTGAGAAGATCATCGAGGCCTGTTTCGATGTCGCGGGCCGCATCTTTGGCATCCGCGCGGTGCCCCTTGCAAATGTCGTCGGCTATCATCCGGATGTGCGCGTCTTCGAGATCCGGGACCGGAACGATACAGTCGTCGCGCTCTTCCTCGGAGATTATTTCGCCCGTGCATCCAAGCGATCCGGTGCCTGGATGAGCAGCTTCCAGGCGCAGCATCGACTGACGTTGAAAAACGGCCGGCATGGCGAATTGCCGATCATCTATAACGTCTGCAATTTTGCGAAGCCCGAACCTGGCCGTCCGGCGCTTCTGTCTCTCGACGACGCGCGGACGCTCTTCCACGAATTCGGCCACGCGGCGCATGGCATGCTGTCGAATGTCACCTATCCCTCCGTTTCCGGCACGGGCGTCTCACGCGACTTCGTCGAACTGCCGTCGCAGCTCTACGAGCATTGGCTGACAGTGCCGGAAATCCTGAAGACTTATGCGGTCCACTACCAGACCGGCGAGCCGATGCCGCAGGCCCTGCTCGACAAGGTGCTGGCAGCCCGAACCTTCAATGCCGGATTCAACACGGTCGAGTTCACCTCGTCCGCCCTGGTCGATATGGCCTTCCACACGCAGGGCGCCGTCGAGGATCCGATGGCCGTGCAGGCCGAGGTGCTGGAGGCAATCGGCATACCGTCGTCAATCGTCATGCGTCATGCAACGCCCCATTTCCAGCATGTCTTCTCCGGCGACGGCTACTCGGCCGGCTATTATTCCTACATGTGGTCGGAGGTGCTCGACGCGGATGCCTTCGCCGCCTTCGAGGAAGCGGGTAATCCCTTCGATGCGGAGACGGCCCTCAAGCTCAAGACGCATATCTACGCGTCCGGTGGATCTGTTGATCCGGAGGATGCCTACAAGGCATTCCGCGGCAAGATGCCAAGCCCCGAAGCCATGCTGAAGAAGAAAGGGCTTGCGGCCTAAGCCTCCCAAGACCGGCCAAATTCGACGTCGGCGGTAACCATCGCCGGCGGATCGGGCGTTTCCCCCTTTCGCAAATGCAAAAAACAAGCTATGAGCGCGCCAAAGTAAATCGGCGCCTCTCTCCCGTATTGCGCCCCAGCTATCAGAGATCACAAACATGAAAATGCGCAACATCGCGATTATCGCGCACGTCGACCATGGAAAAACGACCCTTGTGGACGAGCTTCTGAAGCAGTCGGGCTCTTTCCGTGAGAACCAGCGCACCGCTGAGCGCATGATGGACTCCAACGATCTCGAAAAGGAACGTGGCATCACGATCCTGGCCAAGGCCACTTCGATCGAGTGGAAGGGTCACCGCATCAACATCGTCGACACGCCCGGCCACGCCGACTTCGGTGGTGAAGTCGAGCGCATCCTGTCGATGGTGGATGGCGCGATCGTTCTGGTCGACTCGTCCGAAGGTCCGATGCCGCAGACCAAGTTCGTCGTCGGCAAGGCGCTGAAGGTCGGTCTTCGCCCGATCGTCGCGATCAACAAGATCGACCGTCCGGATGGTCGCCACGAGGAAGTCATCAACGAAGTCTTCGATCTCTTCGCCAATCTCGACGCGACCGACGATCAGCTCGACTTCCCGATCCTCTATGGCTCTGGCCGCGACGGCTGGATGAACGTCAACCCGGAAGGTCCGAAGGATCAGGGTCTCGCCCCGCTGCTCGATCTCGTGCTCGAGCACGTTCCGGAGCCAAACGTCGAAGAAGGCCCGTTCCGCATGATCGGGACGCTTCTCGAAGCCAACCCCTTCCTCGGCCGCATCATCACTGGCCGCATCGCATCTGGTTCGATCAAGCCGAACCAGGCCGTCAAGGTTCTCGGCCAGGACGGCAGGACCGTGGAAACCGGCCGCATCTCGAAGATCCTCGCGTTCCGCGGCATCGAGCGTCAGCCGATCGAAGAAGCGCATGCAGGTGATATCGTCGCCATCGCCGGCCTCTCCAAGGGTACCGTTGCCGACACTTTCTGCGATCCTTCGGTCACCGAAGCCATGACTGCCCAGCCGATCGACCCGCCAACGGTCACCATGTCCTTCCTCGTCAACGACAGCCCGCTCGCCGGTACCGAAGGCGACAAGGTCACGAGCCGCGTTATCCGCGACCGCCTGTTCAAGGAAGCCGAAGGCAATGTCGCGCTGAAGATCGAAGAATCTGACGGCAAGGACTCCTTCTTCGTTTCCGGTCGTGGCGAATTGCAGCTCGCCGTCCTGATCGAAACCATGCGTCGCGAAGGCTTCGAGCTTGCCGTTTCGCGTCCGCGCGTCGTGATGCACAAGGACGAGGACGGCACCACCATGGAGCCGATCGAAGAAGTCGTGATCGACGTCGACGAAGAGCATTCCGGCGTCGTTGTGCAGAAGATGTCCGAGCGCAAGGCCGAGATGGTCGAGCTTCGTCCGTCCGGCGGCAGCCGCGTTCGTCTGCGCTTCTACGCACCGACACGTGGCCTGATCGGCTACCAGTCGGAACTGCTGACCGATACGCGCGGTACGGCGATCATGAACCGCCTGTTCCACGACTACCAGCCTTACAAGGGCGCGATCACCGGTCGCGTGAACGGCGTGCTTCTCTCCAACCAGTCCGGGGAAGCCGTTGCCTATGCGATGTTCAACCTGGAAGACCGCGGCCCGATGATCATCGAGCCGGGCGAGAAGGTCTATGCCGGCATGATCATCGGCATTCACACGCGTGACAACGACCTCGAGGTCAACGTGCTCAAGGGCAAGCAGCTGACCAACATCCGCTCTGCCGGCAAGGACGAAGCCGTCAAGCTCACTCCGCCGATCCGCATGACGCTCGACCGCGCCCTGTCCTGGATCCAGGATGACGAGCTGATGGAAGTGACGCCGAAGTCGATCCGCCTGCGCAAGATGTTCCTCGATGCGAACGACCGCAAGCGCATGGATAAGGCCAAGGCTGCCATCTGAGACTGAAGTCTTTGAAAATATGTCGCGTTTTGAAACCCCGGTCTGCAAGGCCGGGGTTTTGTTTGTGCATCGCTCTCCTCCTGCCTTGCGAGGAAGGTTAAAAAAGCGTTAAATTTTCCCCGTGGGACCGATGCAGGTCCAGGCTCCGCGCCTCGCCAGTCAGGCGCGCCAGGGGTGGGTTACGTTATGAAGACGTTGTCGATCGACATGCGTTTGGCAGGTCCGGGGGATGCAGCAGCCGTTGCGGATGCTCATCGCAGTGCCTGGACACACGCTTATTCCGGCATCATTCCCTACCGCGCCCTGACCCGGATGATCGAGCGACGCGGCGAAAGCTGGTGGCGCAAGGCGACCCGTGGCCCGGCCACAATTCTCGTGGTCGAGGTGGCCGGGATGGTCGCCGGCTACGCCTCTCTCGGATACAACAGGGCTCGCGTCTTGCCGCATGAAGGCGAGATCTACGAGCTCTACCTGCGCCCGGAATATCAGGGCATCGGCCTAGGATACCAATTGTTCCACGAGGCGCGGCGCATGCTGAAATCTCTCGGCTGCAACGGCATGGTGGTCTGGTGCCTCGAGGACAGCGAGATCGCTGCGAACTTCTTCCGCTCGAACGGCGGCGTCGATGCCGTCGAAGGTGTCGAAGATTTCGACGACGTACACCTGAAGAAGCTCGGCTTCATCTGGAACTGACTGCCATCGAATAGTCGAACGCGTTTCGACGGCCGGTTGTCGCTCCTCGCGGCGCCGATTGGTCCTTCCGGTTGGCACGCGGCTGATACCTCGGCTGCTCCTGTATCGCTGCGAGGGCGGAGAGGCTTCTCCCAAAGCCGTGTTGCATTGCGCCATATTTCCCATTAGGTAGCGCAGGAATTCAACACTCTACGGGGTCCAAAAATATGCGTATTGATGCAATCGCCATCGGCAAGAACCCGCCGGAAGACATCAACGTCATCGTCGAAGTTCCCGTCGGCGGCCAGCCGATCAAGTATGAGATGGACAAGGACGCCGGCACGCTCGTCGTCGATCGCTTCCTCTATACCCCGATGACCTATCCGGGAAATTACGGCTTCGTGCCGCATACGCTTTGCAAGGACGGCGATCCGCTCGATGTTCTGATCTGCAACACCCGCCCGCTCGTTCCGGGCTGCGTCATCAATGTACGCCCGATCGGGGTGATGATGATGGAAGATGATGGCGGCATGGACGAGAAGATTCTCGCCGTTCCGGTCCCGAAGCTGACGCGTCGCTACGACAAGATCACCAACTACACGGACCTGCCGGAAATCACACTCAAGCAGATCCAGCACTTCTTCGAGCACTACAAGGATCTGGAGCCTGGCAAGTGGGTGAAGATCGGCGACTGGCAGGATGTCGATTTCGCCAAGCAGATCATTCTGGACTCGATCCAGCGTGCCAAGGACGAAGACAAGTAAGCTCAGATCGCTGCGAGCGCGTCTATCTTCGATTTCAAATCCTCCGGGTCGCCATCGATCCGGAGGATTTTTTGTCTGGCGGTATCGCCGGAGACGACTGAAATCAACGACTTCGGTATCTTCAAGGATTTCGAGAGCAGGGCAATCAGTGCCTTGTTGGCCTTGCCCTTTTCCGGCACCGCGGACACACGTGCTTTCAGATGTGCCAGACCGTCGGCCGAAACATCCATTCCGTCGAACGCGTTGCGCCCGCCATTCGGTGTCAGCCGAACAGCGAGCAGTATATGGTTCTCGTGGAGGCAGATAAATTCGCTCAAGTCAGCGAAGCATCCTACTTAAATGGAAAGCGATATCAGAGGCGCATCAGCAAATTCTGCAGGAAGAAGATGACCACGAGTGCGATGATCGGAGAAATATCGATCCCGCCAAGATTGGGAATGAAGCGGCGAATTGGCCTCAGCACCGGCTCGGTGACCTGATACAGGAACTCGCCAATGCTCGCGACAAACCTGTTGCTCGAGTTGATGACATTGAATGCAAACAGCCAGGAGAAAATGGCACTTGCGATGAGAATCCATTTGAAGATCTCGAGCGCGTAAAAAATTGTGACAAGCAGAGCTTCGATGACGGGCATTCAGATCTCCATTTCTTAGTTGACAGAGATGTAGACATTGGCGACTTAACGGACAAGTGGATGGGGCCCACGCAATCCGAATCATGTTTAACGGCGGGCCTGCCCGCAGCTTAAGGTCTTTTCGATGCACCCGTCCTCGGCCGACGATCGTTTTGCGGCGTTCCGGCATTCCTCCTACACACGTTTCTTCTTCGCCCGCTTCCTCGGCGCCTTCGCGACCCAGATCCTGAGTGTCTCGGTCGGCTGGCAGATGTATGACGATACGGGCAATGTCTTTTATCTCGGGCTGATCGGCCTCGTGCAATTTCTGCCCTCGCTCTTGCTGATCCTGGTGACCGGCTCGGTTGCAGACCGCTACAATCGTCGTGCCATTGTCTCGATCTGCATGATCGTCAGTTCCCTCTGTGCAGGGGCGCTCCTGGGGCTGACAGTTGCCGATGCCTTCGAGCCGACGATCGTCTTTGCCATTCTCGTGATCTTCGGGATAGAACGCGCCTTTGCCGCGCCTGCGGTCCAGTCCCTCGCGCCCAATCTGGTGCCACAGAAGGATCTGTCGAACGCCGTCGCCTGGAATTCGTCATCCTGGCAGACCGCCTCGATCGTCGGACCGGTGGCCGGCGGTCTGCTATATGGCGTCAGCCCCGTGCTCGCCTATTCCATCTCTTTTGCCTTCTTCGCGGCGTCCGCCGTGCTCGTCTTCCTGGTCAAGCGTCCCCCGCAGCGCAAGTCCGAAAAGGCGGTCAGTCTCGACACTCTGTTTGCCGGCTTCCGGTTTATCTTCGGCGAGAAGGTGGTGCTGGGAGCAATCTCGCTCGATCTCTTTGCCGTACTTCTCGGTGGTGCCGTGGCGCTGATGCCGGTCTTTGCGCGTGACATTCTCGATCTTGGCCCCTGGGGCCTCGGCCTGTTGCGGGCTGCTCCCGGATTCGGCGCAATCATTGTCGCGATTGCTCTGGCAAGCTTCCCGATCCGCCACAATGCCGGGATGTTCATGTTCATCGGCGTCGCTCTCTTCGGCGTCGGGACCATTCTTTTCGGATTTTCGCAAACCGCTTGGCTCTCCATCATCGCGTTGATGTTGATGGGGGCGGCCGACATGGCGTCCGTCTATGTGCGCGAGACACTGATCGCGCTGTGGACGCCGGATGAGGTGCGTGGCCGGGTCAACGCCGTCAACATGGTCTTTGTCGGCGCTTCCAACGAACTCGGCGAGTTCCGCGCCGGCACCATGGCGCATTTCATTGGGCCGGTCCCGGCGGTCGTCCTGGGTGGCTTCGGCACGCTGGCCGTTGCTGTCATCTGGGCGCTCGGCTTCCCGCAATTGCGCAAGATCGACAATCTCGAGGCGCCGGAACGTCAGGATGCGCGCTGACCGGGATTGAAGGTCAGGTCGAGAAAGTCCGAAAGCCAGGCCCGCAGCGGCGCGTCGAAAATCATGCGCCCCTCGAGATGCTCGCGCCCCTGCTGTGCATTCGGCAGCACGAAGCGATGGGCGCCATGCACGATCCATCTGTGCATCATGGCGCGGGTGAGTTCGGCGTGGAACTGCACGGCCCATGCATTCTCGCCATATCGGAACGCCTGGTTGGGATAGATGTCGCTGGTCGCCAGAAGCTTGGCGCCATGCGGCAGGCTGAAGCCTTCGCGGTGGAAGTGATAGACCATTTTTGGCCAGTGCATCAGCAATCGGCCGTGTTCGGTCGGCTTGAGTGGATACCAGCCGATCTCGGTGCGCTCTTGCCGGTCGGCTTCGACCTTGCCGCCCAAGTGACGGACGAGCATTTGCGCCCCGAGGCAAATGCCGAGAAACGGCTTGTTTTCCTTCAGCGGCACTTCGAGCCAGTCGATCTCCGTGCGAATAAAGTCTTCCGGGTCGTTCGCGCTCATCGGACCGCCAAAGACCACAGCGCCGGCATGGTCCTTCAGTGTCTTTGGCAATTGCTGGCCGAGTACCGGTCGTCGAATGTCGAGCGGATAACCCTTCTCTTCCAGCATTTGTCCGACGCGCCCAGGACTGGAGCGTTCCTGATGCAGGACGATCAGCACGGGTTGCTTGCGATCGCGGGCTCGCGATCGTTCGTCAGGAGGCATCGTCGATTGCTCCGATGCCTGCGCGATCAGCTGCCTCCTGCCGCTGAACGATCCGTTCGCGACCCGAGACGCCGAGCAGGTCGGCAACGCGCCAGATCGCATGGTCTTCCATTTCGCTGCGGGTGCCATCGGCATAGACGATGTCCCAGAGGAGCCCGACAAGCTGATGGCGCTGTTCCTCGTCCAGCTGCCGCTTCAATTCCGTGGTGAAACGGTAGTAGTCGACAGCCTGGTTCTCTGCGTCCTGGCCTGCAGCGATCAATGCGTCGAGCGCTTCACCGTCCAGTTCGTACTGGTCCTTGAGGATTTCGCGGAGTTTCGCCCGTTCCGAATCGCGCACGATGCCATCGGCCTCCATGACCTGGAGGCACAAGGCTGCAACGGCGATGCGGGGGTCGTCAGGCGCGAAGATCGCCTTGGGGCGGTCTTGCATTACGGATTGGAAAAAGGCTTGCAAGCGGTCGAGCATGCGGGTCCTGTCAGAAGAGTTTCAGGCGCGTCTTGGGTTCCGACGATGTGAGTGCCGGGTCCTTGACGCCGGGATCGTCGGGCGGACGGCCGAAGAAGGGCTCGACAACGACGGCCTCCGTGACCGGCCCGCCGTCCTTTGCTGATACGGGCTTAGCTGCTTCCGATTTGGCCGCCTTCGCCGGAGCATCGGCCTCGATGACGAGGCCTTCGGTTTCGACGACCTTGGGCTCTGCGGTCTCGACTACCGGTTCCGGCTGCGGTGGCGTTTCGGTCCTGGTTACCGGGGGCAGTGAAGTCAGCGCTTTTTCCGCTTCGGAAACGCTGCCCTCCTCGATCGGCCCGGCCAGTTGGTCGAACGGTGTCTTCCATTCGAAGGCATCGAGACGCCCCGTGACCGGGGATATCGGCATCCAGCGCTCCGAGACATGGCCATCGGCCACCCAGGCGGGATCGCGCGGTGCCTTTAGCGCCTGACCCATCCAGTGGCGGATCCGGCCCTGATCACCTGTCTCTGCCTCTTCTATGTCTGCAAGCAGCAGATAGACGCGTTCGCGCGAATCGATGCGGGCTGCGGCCTCGGCCTTGAGGCGAGCCTTCTCGAACTCCTGTGCGTCGAGCGCCGCTTCTGCCACGGCAAGCAGGGATTCGTAATTATTGGGCTTCAGCGCCTCCAGTTTTTCAGCCTTTTTCAGGCGGTCGACTGCGCTGTCGCCCATGCGCGCCCGGACATAGGCGCGGGCGATTTCCGGATGTGGCTCGATCTTCCAGACCTGTTCGAGTGTGCTGGATGCCTTGCGCACATTGTCCTCGCGAACATAGGCCTTGGCGGCGACGATCGCTGCCGGCACCAGATCCTTGGCAAGCTTCAATGCCTTCAAGGCGCTATCGCGGGCGGCGGTCGGTTCAGCCTCGAGCTGGTCCTCGGCCTTGGCGGTCAGAAGTACGGCCTTCAGGCGTTCTGCCTCGTGACGCTCCAGGATATGGGCAATCTTCTGCTGGTCGAGCAGGCGAACCGCATCGTCCCAGTGCCCGGCGCGGCAGCGATATTCCAGCGTTGCCTTGGCGGCCCAGGGAAGATAGGGCGCAGCTTCTGCGGCGGTCTCCGCATATTGACGCGCGGCTTCGTGGGCGCCGAGACGATTTGCCTCCACATAGAGGCCGCGCAGGCCGAGTTCGCGGGTTTCAGGATCCTCGGACATTTCCTGGAAGAGGCGGCGGGCCTCGTCGTAGCGACCTTCGATCAGGGCTGCCTGGGCGTCCAGGACACGGATCAACGGTTCCTGGTCCGCGCGGATCAGGCCACGCGCACGGGCGCTCATTCGGCGCGCAAGGAGGGCATTGCCGGCACCAGCTGCGATGAGTCCCGTCGAAAGCGCCTGATAGCCGCGGTCTCGCTTGCGCGAGCGGAAGAAGCGGCGCACCGAATGCGGTGAGGTCCAGAGCGTCCGAAGCAGCCACCACGACAGCATGACGGCGGCGACAATCGCCACCAGAGCGGTAACGGCGACGATCAGGTCCGTCTGATACCGCTGACCTTCCCATTCGAGCCAGATGTCACCCGGACGATCGGCGATCCAGGAGAAGCCAAAACCGAGTGCGAGTATGAAAGCAAAAAAGAAGAGAATTTTGAAGATGGTCGTCATGCGTCAGCCCCCATTTCCGGCCACTGTCTGGGAAAGGGCAGCCGAAACGCGCTCTTCGGCCTCGATCCTGTTCTTCAGTTTCGTCGCGAAATCGGAGGAGGCCTGCTTGCCGGCGCCGGGCAGCAGTTCCCATTCGAGTGCTGCGCCCTTGAGGTCGCCGTTTTGAAGCTTGTTCTCGACGCGCGCGACGATTGCTTCAGGCGAGTCACCCTCGACATTGCCGACAGGGCGCACCTTGACCAGAGAGCGGGCACTGGCCATCAGTCGGTCCGTCCACCCTTCGCCCGCAGCCGGCTGGTTGATGGCAGCGAGGATGTCCTCTGCGACCTGGCCGAACTCCCGGGTGAGATCAGAGCGTGAAGGAACCCCGGTGCTGGCCAGTGGCGTCAGCGAGGCAACGGAGGGGTCCTCAGGCGAAACACTCTTCAGGGCATCCAGCTCCGACAGGAAAGGACCGCCGCGATCAATGGCCGTCTTCAGGCCGGCCAGCGCGATGGCGCGCGCCATTTCGATATCGCTGCGTGGTTCTTCCAGCTTGCGTTCAGCCTCGGAGAGGCGGGTGGCGCTCTCGTCCATTGCCTGCTTGTTGCTGGCGATTTCGCTTCGCAGGGATTCGATCGCCTGCTCGGCGGCCACGAGTTGCGTCTTCAGGGCTTCGACAGCGCCCGGATCGGCTGCAGGCGCCGTACTGGCATCCGCAATGCTTGCTTCCAGTTCGGAGAGGCGTTCTGCCAGAGCAGGATCCGCTGCCGGTGTGGCCGGCTGTGCCGCAAGGCGGGCGACCTCAGCCTTCAAAGCCTCGATTTCTGCCGGTTCGACGGTGGCTGTCTGGATGTTCTGGTCCGGTCCTACACCCGGCAAGATGCCGGCATACTGCATGCTGCCGGCCAGCGCGAGGGCGACAAGGCCGCCGAAAATTCCGGATGCAACCAGGGTCGAGGTGGCCGGGGACTGACGCACGGGACCGTGGCCAGCGGTCGTTTCCGTCTCCATTGCATTTTCGAGAATCGGTGGCGGCTCATCGGCAGGCGCCGACGCGTCCGGCGCATCTTCCGGCGGCGCCGACGGTTCCGCGGGGGTGTCGACTGGAGGTTCGTTGGCCACGTTGGCGCTTGCCACCGATCCGTCTGTCGCCGAGGTTTCCGGCAGCGGCGTTTCTGTTGCCCCGACGTCCTCCGGCTTTGCGGTTTCCTTGGCGGTCAAGTCGATCGTCACCGATTCATCGGGGGCTTTCGATCGACGGGGTGTTTTTCCGGAAACCATGGCAACCTCTTCATTTCGCGCGTACGGTTAAACCTAGTCAGTCCTGGTGGCGAAGGAAAGGCCTGAGGTCTCATTTCACGCGGCACTGCATCAGAGCAGAAGAATGAGCAGGTCCTCGCGAGGTTGCATCGGCCATTGGCTCGTGCGCCGAAATTCTTCGGGAAGAGCATTGGCAATCTTCTCGCTGAGGCAGAGAAAACGTGTTCGCGGCCATTCCAGCGACGACCGCATCCTGTCATGGAGTTCGCCCAGGCGCCGCGCCGTTTCCGATGAATAAACGAGGATCGCTTCCGGCATGGGTGTGAGCCTCTGCGCGATCTCGCTCTCCTGGTAGGCGACTGGAGACATGCGGTAGCATTCCCGTATTTCGACCGTGCACCCCGCGTCCGCCAGAGCCGCTTCGAAGTCTGAAGACCGTGGCGTGCCGGTCAGGTAAAGGATCTTCGCTTTCGGATCGCGTGTCGCGATCAGTCGTTTCGCCAGGGACAGGCCATCGCCATCGGCGACGGAGACAGTCTCGAAACCTGCTTCGTGCGCGGCCCGCGCGGTGGCGTGGCCGACAGCGAAAACCGGGAGGGAGAGAAAATGCCGGCTGGCTTCTTTCGAGCAAGCTACCAGCGCGCGCATCGCCTCAGCGCTGGTCACGGCCAATACGGTTGTTCCGGGCAGGGGGGCGCTCGCGAAGGCTTCAAG
Source organism: Rhizobium sp. 'Codium 1' (assembly GCF_020889605.1). Classification (NCBI taxonomy): domain Bacteria; kingdom Pseudomonadati; phylum Pseudomonadota; class Alphaproteobacteria; order Hyphomicrobiales; family Rhizobiaceae; genus Rhizobium; species Rhizobium sp. 'Codium 1'. Next base: position 159,386 of record NZ_JAJGPW010000003.1, on the reverse strand, counting down.
CTGGTGGGTGGCCTGCATCAAGGGCAAAAAGACAGGTACGTGACCTAGGCATTCGAGCGCAGCGGCGGTTTTGGCCGCTGCCGGCTCCGGGCGCGTCACCAGAACGCGCATGCGTCAGTTCCAGCTGTCGAAGAAGTCGCTGCCGGCCTTGTTGCGGACCGTGGCGCCGGCCTTGGCGCCGAGCATTGCGGCGTCCGCCCGGCTTCCCTCGATCTCCACATCGTGCCAGCAGCTGCCGTCGGGCGTGAGGATCATGCCGGCAAAACGGATTGCGTCACCATGCACCGTCGCATGGCCTGCAATCGGAGTCCGGCAGGAGCCGTCGAGGGCGCCCAGGAAGGCGCGTTCGCAGCTGACCGCATCGAAGGTGTCCCGGTGATTGATCGCCTCAAGCAGGTCATTCACCCTGGCATCACCGATGCGGCTCTCGATGCAGATCGCACCCTGGGCTGGTGCCGGCGGGAAATCGCTGGGATCGAGCAATTCAGTCGGAATCTCGGGCTTGCCCAACCGCTTCAGGCCGGCGAAGGCGAGCAGGGTCGCATCCACTTCGCCGTCGGCGAGCTTGCGCAGGCGGGTGTCGACGAGGCCCCGGAACGTGATGACGTTGATGTCAGGGCGGATGCGACGGATGAGGGCCTGTCGACGCAGCGAAGAAGAACCGACGGTCGCGCCTTGCGGAAGCTCCTTCAGCGTTGGCGCGGTGCGTCCGACGACCGCGTCGCGAACATCCTCGCGCGGCAGAAAGGCGGAGAGGAAGAGCCCCTCCGGCAGCCTGGTCGGCATATCCTTGGAGGAGTGCACCGCGAAATCGAGGTCACCTGCGAGCAGTTGCTCTTCGAGTTCCTCGGTGAACAGTCCCTTGCCGCCGATCTCAGACAAGGCTCGGTCGGTGATCCGGTCGCCCTTGGTTGACAGCACCACAATCTCGAACATGTCTTCCGGCAGGTCGTGCGCCACCATGAGGCGGGCGCGTGTCTCAGAAGCCTGGGCGAGGGCGAGCGGGCTACCCCGCGTGCCGATGCGGAAAGGTTTTGTTTGCATCCGAACTTGTCCGTTGTTACCGACAGATTTCGTAGACCGGTTTATCGGCGACCGCAATCAATGAACAGGTTCCATGACATCCAAACTGCGCATTCTCGGCATCGAAACGAGCTGTGACGAGACGGCCGCGGCCGTTGTCACCCGGCTGCCCGACGGATCGGCCGTGACCGAGGCGGATGTCGTGTTGAGCCAGCTCGACGAACACAGCGCCTATGGCGGTGTCGTGCCCGAAATCGCGGCCCGCGCGCATGTCGATGCGCTTGACACGCTGATCGAGGAGGCCCTGACGCGGGCCGGCATCACGCTCGCCGAGGTGGATGCGATCGCCGCGACCTCGGGTCCCGGGCTGATCGGCGGGCTGCTGGTCGGACTGATGACGGGCAAGGCGATTGCCCGCGCCACGGGCAAGCCGCTTTATGCCGTCAACCACCTGGAAGGCCACGCGCTCACAGCGCGGCTCACCGACGGCGTCCCCTTTCCCTATCTGATGCTGCTGGTCTCCGGCGGGCACACGCAGTTGGTCCTGATCAAGGGTGTCGGCGACTATGAGCGCTGGGGCACGACGATCGACGATGCGCTGGGCGAAGCCTTCGACAAGACGGCGAAACTGCTTGGCCTGCCCTATCCCGGCGGTCCCGCCGTCGAGCGGGCGGCGGCCGGGGGCAACCCTAAACGTTTCGCCTTTCCCCGGCCGCTGGTCGGCGAGGCGCGCCTCGACTTTTCGTTTTCCGGCCTGAAGACCGCCGTGCGCCAGGCAGCAGAAGGTATTGCGCCGGTGACCGAACAGGATATCGCCGATATCTGCGCCTCCTTCCAGCATGCCATTTCGCGCACGCTCAAGGATCGCATCGGTCGTGGCCTGAAGCGCTTCAAGGAGACGTATCCCGGTGTCGTCGAGCCTGCGCTGGTCGTCGCCGGTGGTGTCGCTGCCAATCAAGAAGTGCGCCAGACGCTGGATGCGCTTTGTGCCGAGTATCGCTTCCGCTTCGTCGCGCCGCCGCATCATCTGTGCACCGACAATGCCGTCATGATCGCCTGGGCCGGACTTGAGCGCATGGCGCTCGGCATGCCGGCAGATGATATCGCCGTCGCACCCCGGTCGCGCTGGCCCCTCGACCAGGATGCCAAGGCCTTGCTCGCCTATGGCAAGCGGGGAGCCAAGGCATGAGCGGGATGCCACGTATCTCTGTCATCGGCGCGGGTGCCTTCGGCACGGCGCTCGCCGCCGTGATCGCCCAGACGGGCAAGGCACAGGCGTTGCTGATCGGTCGCGATCCCTCGGTCATGGCTGATTTGCAGTCAGACCGTGTGCACGAGAGTGCGCTACCGGGCATTCAGCTTCCCCCATCCCTGGGGTTTTCGGCGCGGGCGGAAGATCTGAACGAGTCAGACATCGTGCTTTTCGCCATGCCGTCACAGTCGCAAATCGCGGCCGCCCAAACCTATGGGCCGCATCTGAAAGCCGGCGTGCCTGTCGTGATTTGCGCCAAGGGTATCGAGAAACAGACCTCGCGCCTTCTGACAGACGTTCTCGAGACTGCATTGCCGGGCCATCCGATTGCGATGCTCTCCGGCCCTGGCTTCGCGGCCGACATCGCCAAGGGTTTGCCGACGGCCATGGCAATTGCTGCGCAGGAACTGATGCTTGCCGAACATCTTGCCAAGGTGATCTCCGGCCAGACCTTCCGCCTCTACGCCTCCGACGACCGGATCGGTGTGCAACTCGGGGGCGCGTTGAAAAACGTGCTCGCGATTGCCTGCGGTATCGTGGAGGGCATGGGGCTCGGCGATTCGGCGCGGGCAGCCCTCATCGCGCGGGGCCTTGCCGAAATGTCGCGGCTCGTCGATGCCATGGGCGGTCGCGGGGATACGGTGCGCGGCCTGTCAGGCCTCGGCGATCTCGTGCTGACGGCCACCAGCCACCAGTCGCGCAATCTGCGATTCGGAATCGCACTCGGGCGCGGTGAACCAATTGCTGCCCAGCATGGCTCGCTCGTCGAGGGCGCTTTTGCTGCTGCGGTCTCTGCCCGCCTCGCGGAAGGTCACCAGATCGAGATGCCGATCACGCAGGCCGTTGCCGCGATCATCGACGGCAGGCTGGACATCCCGACCGCGATCACCCAACTGATGTCGCGGCCAATCACCACAGAATGAGCCCGCTCGAGAGACCCCAAGGAGAACCATGATGCTGTTTGCCGTCATCTGCGCCGACAAGCCTGAACACCTGAATCTTCGGATGGAAACGCGTCCGCCGCATGTCGAGTGGCTGAACGGGCTCAATGCCGCAGGCCAGTTGAAGATCGCCGGCCCCTTCCTCGATTCCGACGGCAAGCCCTGTGGTTCGATGCTGCTTATCGCAGCCGACGACATCGAGGCGGCAAGAGCACTTGCAGCGCAGGATCCCTATGCAAAGGCGGGGCTGTTCGAGAGCGTCGAGATCAAGCCCTATAACTGGGCCTTCAACAATCCCGAGGCTTAAAGACAATGGCATTCTGGCTCTACAAGTCCGAACCCTTCAAGTGGTCCTGGGAGATGCAGAAGGCCAAGGGTGCGGCCGGCGAAGAATGGACGGGCGTTCGCAACTACCTGGCGCGCAACAACATGCGGGCGATGAAGATCGGCGACAAGGGATTCTTCTATCACTCCAACGAGGGTCTGGAAGTCGTCGGCATCGTCGAGGTGTGTGCGCTCTCGCATCCGGATTCGACCGCCGAGGGGGATGCCCGCTGGGACTGCGTCGATATCAGGGCCGTCTGCGACATGCCGAAGCCCGTCAGCCTCAAGGACGTCAAGGCGAACGAGAAGCTTTCTAAGATGGCGCTCGTCACTTCCATGCGGCTTTCGGTCCAGCCGGTGACGGAAGACGAATATTTCGAGGTCTGCCGTATGGGTGGTCTCGACAATCCGCCCGTCTGATCCATCCGTGAACACCGATCCCGATCGTTTCATCCGTGAAAACACCAGCGTGCTTTCGCCGCCGCATGTGCCGGAGATCCGCCTCCACCTCGCGAGCGAGGTGCATGATCTCTGGCTGAAGACCGAGGAAGATCTCGAGGCGATCGGCTTGCCGCCACCGTTCTGGGCCTTTGCCTGGGCGGGTGGTCAGGGGCTCGCGCGCTATGTGCTCGATCATCCGGAAACGGTTCGGGGCAAGCGGGTGCTGGATTTTGCCAGTGGGTCGGGCATGGTCGCGATCGCCGCTGCGATGGCTGGCGCGGCGGATGTCGTCGCCGCCGACATCGATCCCTGGGCCAAAACTGCCGTGCGACTGAATGCTGCCCTGAATGGCGTGGCGGTTGATTTCACCAACGATGATCTCATTGGACGCTCGGTCGATGTCGATGTGGTCCTGGCGGGTGATGTTTTCTACGAGAGCGATTTCGCCCGATCGCTGGTCGCGTGGTTCTCTGCTGTCGCAAAGGACGGATGCGTCGTTCTCGTGGGCGATCCGGGGCGAAGCTATCGGCCTACCGAGCAGCTGGAAGAACTGGCAACCTATCAGGTGCCGGTTACGCGGGTGCTGGAGGACAGCGAAGTGAAGAAGACGACCGTGTGGAAATTTCTCTAGTTCTTCGGCCGGATAACGCAGACGCCAGCTTCGAACGAGCAGGCTTCTTCATGGTTTTCCGCTGAAATTTCAATGATTTTGGCCTTCGGTGCGCGGTAGGTCACGACTTTTGGTGTTGCGTCGCGATCAATGGCAATGAAGACACCGTTGCCCTTGATCCGCAGACCGGAGATGCTGCCGGCAAAAGTGCCGATGCCGGGGATGACGGATGGGAGGCCGTTGCTGCCGATGATCGCTTGTCCGCGTCCGTGATGATGGGACTGGTTGCGGCTGTGGCGTTCACCCGCTTCGGCTATGCCAGCGACGGATCCGAGCAAGACGGTCAGAGCCATCACGGCGAGACGATGCTTGAGCATGAGGGGGCCTCCTGAACGCGGTTAACAAATCGTTAACGCAGCATGCCGCATCAGGTTGCTAAAGTCATCCACTTCCACGCTTTTTTCGTAGTGAGAATATCGTTCGCCGTGGCACTAAAGTTCTATTCACGCGAATCGATTAAATTGAAATCGTCAGGCGAATGTGCTTGTCGTCCGGGAGTTCGAGGATTAAACGTCCCCCTGATGCAATGCACCACAAACGTTGTGACACATTGCAAACAGTATGTCCGTATGATCGGACCGCATCGAGACGCCGCGAGGTTTAGATGGCGAATGTGACTAAAAACCGGCCCCTGTCGCCGCACCTGCAAATCTACAAGCCCATTCCCACGATGATCATGTCGATCTTGCACCGTATCACCGGTGCGGCGCTCTATTTCGGCACGATCCTGGTTGCGTGGTGGTTGGTGGCAGCCTCGACGGGCGCCGACTACTTCGAGTGGGTCAACTGGTTCATGGGGACCATCATCGGTCGCCTCATCCTGTTCGGCTATACCTGGGCGCTTGTCCACCACATGCTCGGCGGTCTCCGCCACCTGATGTGGGATGTCGGCTACGGCTTCGACAAGCATTTCTCGACGAAGCTCGCCAAAGCCAACATCATCGCATCCGTCGTCCTGACGATCCTCGTCTGGGTCGTTGCCTATATCATTCGCACCTGAGGCACCCATCCATGGATATGCGCACTCCGCTCGGCAAGGTCCGCGGTCTCGGCTCGGCCAAGGAAGGCACCGAGCACTTCTGGCGCCAGCGCGTCACGGCCGTCGCCAATATTCCGCTGATCCTTTTCTTTGTCGGCTTCCTCGTCATGTACAACGGCGCGCCTTATGCCGAGGTGGTTGGCGCATTGTCGCACCCGCTCGTTGCCGTCGTCATGGCTCTGGTCGTGCTTTCGGCCCTGATCCATATGAAGCTGGGTATGCAGGTGATCATCGAGGACTATGTCCATGCACATGTCACCAAGCTGCTGCTTCTGATGCTGAACACGTTCTTCGCGATCCTGATCGGTGGCCTCTGTCTTTTCGCCATCTTGAAGATCGCATTCGTAGGATAAATCAACATGGCAACCATTCATAACTTCGCCCAGACAGGCAAGGCATACACCTATGTTGACCATTCCTACGACGTCGTGGTCGTCGGTGCCGGTGGCGCCGGTCTGCGTGCGACGCTCGGCATGGCCGAACAGGGTTTCAAGACGGCCTGCATCACCAAGGTTTTCCCGACCCGTAGCCACACGGTCGCAGCCCAGGGCGGTATCGCCGCCTCGCTGAACAACATGACGCCCGATTGCTGGCAGTGGCATCTCTACGACACCGTCAAGGGTTCCGACTGGCTCGGCGACGTCGACGCCATGCAGTATCTCGCCATGGAAGCGCCGAAGGCGGTCTATGAGCTTGAGCATTACGGCGTGCCGTTCTCGCGTAACGAGGAAGGCAAGATCTATCAGCGTCCGTTTGGCGGTCACATGCAGAACTACGGCGAAGGCCCGCCGGTGCAGCGCACCTGTGCTGCCGCCGACCGTACCGGCCACGCCATCCTGCACACGCTTTACGGCCAGTCGCTGCGCAACAATGCCGAGTTCTTCATCGAGTATTTCGCACTCGACCTGATCATGTCTGACGATGGCAGCCGCTGCACCGGCGTTGTCGCCTGGAACCTCGATGACGGCACGATCCATCGCTTCTCGGCCAAGATGGTCGTTCTGGCGACCGGCGGTTATGGCCGCGCCTACTTCTCCGCGACATCGGCGCATACCTGCACCGGCGACGGTGGCGGCATGATCGCCCGCGCGGGCCTGCCTTTGCAGGATATGGAATTCGTCCAGTTTCACCCGACGGGTATCTATGGTGCCGGCTGTCTGATCACCGAAGGTGCACGCGGCGAAGGTGGCTATCTGGTCAATTCCGAAGGCGAGCGCTTCATGGAGCGCTATGCGCCGTCGGCCAAGGACCTCGCCTCGCGTGACGTCGTCTCGCGCTGCATGACGATGGAAATCCGTGAAGGCCGCGGCGTCGGCAAGAACAAGGACCATATCTTCCTGCATCTCGACCACCTCGATCCGGCGGTTCTTCATGAACGCCTGCCGGGCATTTCGGAATCGGCGAAGATCTTCGCCGGCGTCGATGTGACCCGCGAACCGATCCCGGTTCTGCCGACCGTTCACTACAACATGGGCGGCATTCCGACGAACTATTGGGGCGAAGTGCTCAATGCCGATTCGAACAATCCGGAACGGGTGATCCCGGGCCTGATGGCTGTTGGTGAAGCCGGCTGCGCATCCGTGCATGGCGCCAACCGTCTGGGCTCGAACTCGCTGATCGACCTCGTTGTCTTCGGTCGTGCGGCCGCGATCCGGGCTGCCGAAGTCATCGATCGCACGTCGCCGATCCCGGCGCTCAACACCGCCGCCTGCGACAAGATCATGGACCGCTTCGACGCGACGCGCCATGCGTCCGGTCAAACGCCGACCGCCGTGCTGCGCGACAAGATGCAGCGCGCCATGCAGGACGACGCAGCGGTGTTCCGCACCCAGGAATCGCTCGAAAGCGGCTGCAAGCGCCTTTCGGCAATCTGGAAGGAACTGCCTGACGTCAAGGTCACCGATCGTTCGATGATCTGGAATTCGGATCTGGTCGAGACGCTGGAACTGCACAACCTCATGGCCAACGCCATCACCACGGTTTATGGCGCGGAAGCGCGCAAGGAAAGCCGCGGCAGTCACGCCCGCGAGGACTATGTCGACGGTCCTTTCGCCGGCCGCGACGACGTCAACTGGCGCAAGCATACGCTGGCCTGGGTCAGCGAAGCTGGCGACGTGAAGCTCGACTACCGTCCTGTCCACACGGAACTCATCGCCGAAGGCATCGATCCCTACAAGATCGCGCCCAAGGCACGCGTTTATTGATTTGAGAGGTATAGGACATGGTTGAACTTGCTCTTCCCAAGAACTCTCAGGTCACCGAAGGCAAGGTCTGGCCGAAGCCGGCCGGTGCCAAGAATGTTCGGGAATACAGGGTCTATCGCTGGAGCCCGGATGACGGCGCGAACCCGCGCATCGATACCTACTACATCGATGTCGACGATTGTGGCCCGATGGTTCTCGATGGTCTCTTGTACATCAAGAACAATATCGACCCGACGCTGACGCTGCGCCGGTCCTGCCGTGAAGGCATTTGCGGGTCCTGCGCGATGAACATCGACGGGACCAACACCCTGGCCTGCACCAAGGGCATGGACGAAGTGAACGGGACGGTGAAGGTCTATCCGCTGCCGCATCTGCCGGTCGTCAAGGATCTGGTGCCGGATCTGACGAACTTCTACGCCCAGCACCGTTCGATCGAGCCCTGGCTCAAGACCGTTTCCCCGGCGCCTGCCAAGGAGTGGAAGCAGAGCCATGAAGACCGCCAGAAGCTCGACGGTCTCTACGAGTGCATCCTGTGCGCCTGCTGCTCGACCTCCTGTCCCAGCTACTGGTGGAACGGCGACCGTTACCTCGGTCCGGCCGTCCTGCTGCAGGCCTATCGCTGGCTGATCGATTCCAGAGACGAAGCCACCGGCGAGCGCCTCGACAATCTCGAGGATCCGTTCCGTCTCTATCGATGCCATACGATCATGAACTGCGCGCAAGCCTGCCCGAAGGGCCTCAATCCGGCCAAGGCCATCGCTGAAATCAAGAAGATGATGGTCGAGCGCCGCGCCTGAGCGAAATTGTCAAAACTTCGAGAGGCCGCCCGGGAACCGTTTCGGGCGGCCTTAATTTATCCGTATAGTGCCGGCTATGGATCCGGGGCGATATGGAACTTGATTAACCATGTCGGCGTACCATAATTGTAGTGCAGTTGTACGGCAGGTTGCGGCACAGGTCGCGAGAGCGGGAGTATAATGATGAAATTCAGCCATGCAGTTACCGGAACAGCCATCCTTCTGGCGCTCGCGGGTTGCCAGCGGACCTCCTACAGCAGCATGAATGCCGCCAACAGTGCGCTTCCCCCGCTACAGGCGCAGCCTGTGCCTTCGGTCCAGTCGGGCCAGTTGCCGCCTCCAGGTGCGGGATCCCAGTTTCCGGCGGCGCCTGCAACGAACACGGCCGCCCTCAATCCCGCTGCTGGTGCGCCTGCGACCGCGCTCGACGTCACCAAGGAATCGATGGTCGGAAACTGGCGCGTCCAGAGCGCCGGATCCAGCTGCGATATGTTCCTGACCCTTACCAACCTCGGCAGTGGCTCGCGTGGTGGCACCCGTGGTTGTGCGGGCGAATTGACGGCGATGGGGTCCTGGGAAGTGTCGGGCAAGCAGGTCGTGCTCAAGGATCGCAACGGCAATACCATTGGCAGCGTCTACAAGACGGCCGATGCCCGCTTCGACGGCAGCACCGCTTCCGGTCAGCCGGTCAGCCTGAGCCGCTGATCCTTCCCTTATCCCTGCGGTGGCCTTTGCCGGGCCACCCACCCGGCGGGACATCATTCCATGCAGCCAGTTCCTGACTACGGCCTGAGCGTCGCCGAGCAGTTGCGCGCGATGACGGAGGCGGGGACACTTCAACCCGACCGGTACCAGTTCGAAGTTGCTGAAAAGCTCGACCGTATCCTGACGGAGTTCAAGGCGCGCAAGCCGGCCGCCAAAAAAAGCGCGCTGGGCTGGATGTTCGCTCAGAGGCGAAAGCAGGAGATCCCGATCAAGGGGCTCTATGTTCATGGCAGTGTCGGTCGCGGCAAGACCATGCTGATGGATCTGTTCTTCAAGCTCGCCCCGATCGAGAAGAAGCGCCGCGCCCACTTTCATGAGTTCATGGCCGATGTGCATGCCCGTATTCATGCGCACCGACAAAAGCTGAAGGCGGGCGAGACGAAGCAGGCGGATCCTGTGCCTCCGGTGGCTGCCGCCTTGCGTGAAGAGGCGCAGCTTCTGTGTTTCGACGAATTCACAGTCACCGATATCGCCGACGCGATGATCCTCGCGCGGCTCTTCACCGAACTGTTCGCCCGCGGATGTACACTGGTCGCGACCTCGAACGTCGCGCCGGATGATCTTTACCGTGACGGGCTCAATCGCGGCCTCTTCCTGCCCTTCGTCGAACTGCTCAAGAAGAATGTGAGCGTATCGACGCTCGACTCTCCGACGGATTACCGCATGGAGAAGATGGAAAGCCTGCCTGTCTATGTGGCGCCACTCGACGATGCGCCGAAGATGATGGACATTGCCTGGACACGTGTGACCGGGGGCGAGGCTGAAATGCCCGTCTCGATATCAATAAAGGGCCGCAGCGTCGAAGTTCCGCATGCGGTCGGCCGATCTGCTCGCTTCAGCTTCGGCGATCTTTGCGAGAAGCCATTGGGTGCGTCGGACTACCTCGCCATTGCCAAACGCTTCGATGTGGTCTTCGTCGAGAACATTCCGCATCTCGGGCCGGACAAGCGCAACGAGACGAAACGCTTCATCATCCTGATCGACACCCTCTACGATGCCAGCGTGCGTTTGTTTGCGTCTGCCGTCGCCATGCCGGAGGCGCTGCTGACGGAGAAGAAGGGAACCGAAGGCTTCGAGTTCGACCGTACCATTTCGCGTCTTTTCGAAATGCGAAGCACGGATTATCTCGCGCTGCACCAGTCAAAACGCAGCAAACATGACGAAGCGGTGACGAACTAATTGACGTTTACGTAAGAGTTTTATCTTCTAACCGATTGAAATTGATATACCAAAAATTATCGTTTGCGGTTTAGACCCTTTGCAGCTATGCGGTTTGTCCACAAGGGCAGGCTAACACTCGCCCTCGGCCTTGGTCGCGGATCCAAAAGGAAGTCTACAATGGCGCGCAAGAAGATCGCTCTTATCGGTTCTGGAATGATTGGTGGAACGCTGGCGCATCTCGCCAGTCTGAAGGAGCTGGGCGATATCGTCCTGTTCGACATTGCCGACGGCATCCCGCAGGGCAAGGGGCTCGACATTGCCCAGTCCGGCCCGGTCGAAGGCTTCAATGCCAAGCTGTCTGGTGCCAGCGATTACGCCGCCATTGAAGGCGCTGACGTCTGCATCGTCACTGCCGGTGTTGCCCGCAAGCCCGGCATGAGCCGCGACGACCTGCTGGGTATCAACCTCAAGGTCATGGAACAGGTCGGCGCCGGCATCAAGAAATATGCTCCGAACGCCTTCGTCATCTGCATCACCAACCCGCTCGACGCGATGGTCTGGGCGCTGCAGAAGTTCTCCGGCCTCCCGGCCAACAAGGTCGTCGGCATGGCCGGCGTGCTCGACTCGGGCCGCTTCCGTCATTTCCTCTCGGAAGAGTTCAACGTCTCCGTCCAGGACGTCACCGCCTTCGTTCTCGGCGGTCATGGCGATACCATGGTGCCGCTCGCCCGCTACTCGACCGTTGGCGGCATTCCGCTCACCGACCTCGTCAAGATGGGCTGGGTCACCAAGGAACGCCTGGAAGAGATCATCCAGCGCACCCGTGACGGCGGCGCCGAAATCGTCGGCCTCCTGAAGACCGGCTCGGCCTATTACGCTCCGGCCGCCTCGGCGATCGAAATGGCTGAGTCCTACCTCAAGGACAAGAAGCGCGTCCTGCCTTGCGCCGCCTATCTCACCGGCCAGTACGGCGTGAAGGACATGTATGTCGGCGTTCCCGTCGTCATCGGCGAAGGCGGTGTCGAGCGCATCATCGAGATCGACCTGAACAAGGCTGAAGAAGAAGCCTTCCAGAAATCGGTCGGCGCTGTCGCCAGCCTCTGCGAAGCGTGCATCAATATCGCCCCGGCACTCAAGTAATTGCCATTTCGCCCAAAACAGGGACACGACAATGAACATTCATGAATACCAGGCCAAGGCTCTTCTGAAGGGCTTTGGTGCGCCGGTCGCCGAAGGTGTGGCGATCTTCTCCGCAGAAGAAGCCGAAGCTGCCGCCAAGCAGCTTCCGGGCCCGCTCTACGTGGTCAAGAGCCAGATCCATGCCGGCGGTCGCGGCAAGGGCAAGTTCAAGGAACTTGGCCCCGATGCCAAGGGCGGCGTACGCCTCGCCTTCTCGATCGACGAAGCCAAGGCTCACGCCAAGGAAATGTTCGGCAACACGCTGGTGACGGCCCAGACCGGCGACGCCGGCAAGCAGGTCAACCGCCTCTACATCGAAGACGGCGCCGACATCGCCCGCGAACTCTACTGCTCGCTGCTCGTCGACCGCTCGGTCGGCCAGGTTGCCTTCGTCGTTTCGACGGAAGGCGGCATGGACATCGAAGCCGTTGCCCATGACACGCCTGAGAAGATCCACACGATCGCCATCGATCCGGAAGCCGGTGTGACTGCTGCGGATGTGGCTGCCATCACCAAGGCTCTCGAGCTTTCGGGGGCTGCCGCCGAAGACGCAAAGTCGCTCTTCCCGATCCTCTACAAGGCCTTCGTCGAAAAGGACATGGCGCTGCTCGAGGTCAACCCGCTGATCGTCATGAAGAATGACCATCTGCGCGTTCTCGACGCCAAGATGTCCTTCGATGGCAATGCGCTGTTCCGCCATGACGACGTCCGGGCGTTGCGTGACGAGACCGAAGAAGATGCCAAGGAAATCGAAGCCTCCAAGTGGGACCTCGCTTACGTGGCGCTCGACGGCAATATCGGCTGCATGGTCAATGGTGCCGGTCTCGCCATGGCGACAATGGACATCATCAAGCTTTACGGCAAGGAGCCGGCAAACTTCTGTGACGTCGGCGGTGGCGCCGGCAAGGAGAAGGTCGCTGCAGCCTTCAAGATCATCACGGCCGACCCGAAGGTCGAGGGCATTCTCGTCAACATCTTCGGCGGCATCATGAAGTGCGACGTCATCGCGGAAGGCGTTGTCGCCGCCGTGCAGGAAGTGGGCCTCAAGGTTCCGCTCGTCGTGCGCCTTGAAGGCACCAATGTCGAACTTGGCAAGAAAATCCTGAACGAATCCGGCCTTGCGATCACCGCAGCCGACGATCTGGACGACGCTGCCAAGAAGATCGTCGCGGCGATCAACGGCTAATCTGAGGGACCTATCTGATGTCTATTCTTGTAAACAAGAACACCAAGGTCCTCGTTCAGGGCCTGACCGGCAAGACCGGTACCTTCCATACCGAACAGGCGCTTGCCTATTATGGCACGCAGATGGTCGGCGGTATCCATCCGAAGAAGGGTGGCGAAACCTGGACCGGCTCGAAGGGCGAAAGCCTGCCGATCTTCGCCTCCGTCGCCGAAGCCAAGGAAAAGACCGGTGCCGACGCATCCGTGATCTACGTTCCGCCGGCAGGGGCAGCCGACGCCATCATCGAGGCCATCGATGCCGAGATCCCGTTCATCACCTGCATCACCGAGGGTATCCCGGTCATGGACATGGTGCGGGTCAAGGCTCGTCTCGACAAGTCCAAGTCGCGCCTGCTCGGGCCGAACTGCCCGGGCATCATGACGCCGGAAGAGTGCAAGATCGGCATCATGCCGGGTTCGATCTTCCGCAAGGGCTCTGTCGGTATTGTTTCCCGCTCCGGCACGCTGACCTATGAAGCCGTGTTCCAGACGTCGAACGAAGGCCTCGGCCAGACAACGGCTGTCGGTATCGGCGGCGACCCGGTCAAGGGCACCGAGTTCATCGACGTGCTTGAGATGTTCCTGGCCGATCCGGCCACGACTTCGATCATCATGATCGGCGAAATCGGCGGCTCGGCTGAAGAAGATGCGGCGCAGTTCCTCATCGACGAAGCCAAGAAGGGCCGCAAGAAGCCGATGGCAGGCTTCATCGCCGGCCGTACGGCTCCAAAGGGTCGCACCATGGGCCATGCCGGCGCTGTCGTTTCCGGCGGCAAGGGCGATGCGGAATCCAAGATCGAAGCCATGGAAGCGGCCGGCATCAAGGTTTCGCCTTCGCCGGCACGCCTCGGCAAGACGCTGGTCGAAGTCCTCAAGGGCTGAGACGTACAATCAGGCCAGGCGAAGGTTGGTCCGCCAATCCTTCGCCTGGATTTCGCATATGATGGACGATTCGCATCTGCGATCACGAGCGGCAGGCCGGGCATCCGGCCATCAATTCTAGTCGGGAGGCGAGCCGAGAGGTTCGCGAAGCACCATGGGTAGGCAAGAAGCCAACGAGCAGTTTCTGATCACGTCGTTCCTCGACGGGCAGAACGCGGCCTATATCGAACAGCTTTACGCACGATATGAGGAAGATCCCGCATCGGTATCCGACGAATGGCGGGCCTTCTTCAAGGCGCTCGCCGACAATCCGACCGACGTGCAGAAGGCCGCCAAGGGCGCCTCGTGGCAGCGCAAGAACTGGCCGATTGCTGAAGGCGGCGATCTCGTCAACGCGCTCGACGGCAATTGGGGCGTGGTCGAAAAAGTCATCGAAAAGAAGGTTCAGGCCAAGGTCGAGGCGACCGCTGCTTCGGCGGGCAAGGCCGTGTCAGAAGCCGAAGTCCTGCAGGCGACGCGCGATTCGGTTCGCGCCATCATGATGATCCGTGCATACCGCATGCGCGGTCACCTGCACGCCAATCTCGATCCGCTCGGGATTGCAGCACCTGTCGACGACTACAACGAGTTGTCGCCCGTTGCCTACGGCTTCACCGAAGCCGATTACGGCCGCAAGATCTTCATCGACAACGTGCTGGGTCTCGAATACGCGACGATCCCGCAGATGCTCGACATCCTGCAGCGAACCTATTGCTCGACGCTCGGCGTCGAATTCATGCATATCTCCAATCCGGAAGAAAAGGCCTGGATTCAGGAGCGCATCGAGGGACCCGGCAAGGGCGTCGAGTTCACGCCGAACGGCAAGAAGGCCATTCTGCAGAAGCTGATCGAGGCCGAGGGCTTCGAACAGTTCATCGACGTCAAGTACAAGGGCACCAAGCGCTTCGGACTCGACGGTGGTGAATCTCTCATCCCGGCGCTGGAGCAGATCATCAAGCGGGGTGGCCAGGAAGGCCTTGAGCAGGTTGTTCTCGGCATGGCCCATCGCGGCCGTCTGAACGTCCTGACCAATGTCATGGCAAAGCCGCACCGTGCCGTTTTCCACGAATTCAAGGGCGGTTCGTTCAAGCCCGACGAAGTCGAAGGCTCCGGTGACGTGAAGTACCACCTCGGCGCTTCCTCGGACCGCGAGTTCGACGGCAACAAGGTTCACCTGTCGCTAACCGCCAACCCGTCGCATCTCGAAATCGTCAACCCTGTCGTCATGGGCAAGGCCCGTGCGAAGCAGGACCAGATCGCCAAGACCTGGGAAGGTGACATCATTCCGCTCAAGGAGCGTGCCAAGGTGCTGCCGTTGCTGCTCCATGGTGATGCTGCTTTTGCCGGCCAGGGCGTCGTGGCCGAAATCCTGGGTCTGTCCGGTCTGCGCGGTCACCGCGTCGCCGGCACGATGCATGTCATCATCAATAACCAGATCGGCTTTACCACCAATCCGGCCTTCTCGCGTTCGTCACCCTATCCGTCCGACGTTGCGAAGATGATCGAAGCGCCGATCTTCCACGTCAATGGTGACGATCCGGAAGCCGTCGTTTATGCGGCGAAGGTCGCGACCGAATACCGGATGAAGTTCCACAAGCCGGTCGTGGTGGATATGTTCTGCTATCGCCGCTTCGGTCACAACGAAGGCGACGAGCCGAGCTTCACCCAGCCGAAGATGTACAAGGAAATCCGTGCCCACAAGACGGTCGTCAACATCTATGGCGAGCGGCTGATTGCGGAAGGCCTGATCTCGGAAGGCGAATTCGAAAAGATGAAGGCCGACTGGCGTGCGCATCTCGAACAGGAGTTCGAGGCCGGTCAAAGCTACAAGCCGAACAAGGCCGACTGGCTTGACGGCGTCTGGTCGGGTCTGAGGACTGCCGACAATGCCGACGAGCAGCGTCGCGGCAAGACGGCCGTGCCGATGAAGCAATTGAAGGAGATCGGTCGCAAGCTGTCGACCATCCCCGAAGGCTTCAAGGCGCACCGGACGATCCAGCGCTTCATGGACAACCGGGCGCAGATGATCGAGAGCGGCGAAGGTATCGACTGGGCCATGGGCGAAGCACTCGCCTTCGGTTCGCTCTGCCTCGACGGCCACAAGATCCGCCTGTCCGGTCAGGATTGCGAACGCGGGACGTTCAGTCAGCGCCATTCGGTTCTCTATGATCAGGAAACCGAAGAGCGCTACATCCCGCTCGCGCATCTGGCCCCGAACCAGGCACGCTACGAGGTCATCAATTCGATGCTCTCAGAGGAGGCCGTACTCGGTTTCGAATACGGCTATTCGCTGGCCCGTCCCAATGCGTTGACGCTCTGGGAAGCCCAGTTCGGTGACTTCGCAAACGGTGCCCAGGTCGTGTTCGACCAGTTCATCTCGTCGGGCGAACGCAAGTGGCTGCGCATGTCCGGTCTCGTCTGTCTCCTGCCGCATGGTTACGAGGGACAGGGTCCTGAGCATTCGTCGGCCCGCCTCGAGCGGTGGTTGCAGATGTGCGCCGAAGACAACATGCAGGTCGCCTATTGCACGACGCCGTCCAACTACTTCCACATTCTGCGCCGGCAGATGAAGCGCGACTTCCGCAAGCCGCTCATCATGATGACGCCGAAGTCCCTGCTGCGTCACAAGCGGGCGACCTCGAGCCTTGCCGAAATGGCCGGCGAAAGCTCGTTCCACCGCCTGCTGTGGGATGACGCGGAGGTGATCAAGGACGGTCCGATCAAGCTGCAGAAGGATGCTAAGATCCGCCGCGTCGTGATGTGTTCGGGCAAGGTCTATTACGACCTCCTGGAAGAGCGCGAAAAGCGCGGCATCGACGACGTCTATCTGCTGCGCATCGAACAGCTCTATCCGTTCCCGGCAAAGGCGCTCATCAACGAGTTGTCCCGTTTCCGTAATGCGGAGATGGTATGGTGCCAGGAAGAGCCGAAGAACATGGGTGCGTGGTCGTTTATCGATCCGTATCTGGAATGGGTGCTTGCCCATATCGACGCCAAGTACCAGCGGGTGCGCTACACCGGCCGCCCGGCTGCCGCCTCGCCGGCAACCGGCCTGATGTCGAAGCACCTCGCCCAGCTCGAAGCCTTCCTCGAGGACGCACTGGGCGGTTGATCCGCCCAGTCTTCTCCTCGCAGACCGAAACCTTCTCTGACCAACGGAATTGAGATCATGGCCACTGAAATCCGCGTACCCACCCTTGGCGAATCCGTCAGCGAAGCCACAATTGGCACCTGGTTCAAGAAGGTCGGTGACACCGTCAAGGCTGACGAACCTCTCGTCGAACTCGAAACCGACAAGGTGACCGTCGAAGTCCCGTCGCCGGTTTCGGGCGTATTGACCGAAATTGTCGCCCAGAACGGCGAAACCGTTGGCCTCGGCGCGCTGCTCGGCCAGATCGCCGAAGGCGCTGCCGGTTCGGCTGGTGCTTCCGCTCCGGCTCCGGCCGCAGCCCCGGCAGCCCCTGCTGCTGCGCCCGCACCCGCTGCGGCCCCTGCGGCAGCTCCCTCGGCCATGCCGGCTGCACCGGCTGCTGCCAAGCTCGCCGCCGACAACAACATCTCGACGTCTGATGTCGATGGCTCTGGCAAGCGTGGCCAGGTGCTGAAGGGCGATGTTCTCGCAGCGATCGCCAAGGGCACGGCAGCCCCGGCCGCTCCTGCAGCCCCGGCTGCTCCGCGTCCGGCCTCGTCGGCCGATGATGCTTCCCGCGAAGAGCGCGTGAAGATGACGCGTCTGCGCCAGACGATCGCCAAGCGCCTCAAGGATGCCCAGAACACGGCCGCCATGCTCACCACCTATAACGAGGTGGACATGAAGGCGGTCATGGACCTGCGCAACCGTTACAAGGACATCTTCGAGAAGAAGCATGGCGTGAAGCTCGGCTTCATGGGCTTCTTCACCAAGGCCGTGACCCATGCCTTGAAGGAACTCCCTGCCGTCAACGCCGAGATCGACGGCACTGACATCATCTACAAGAACTACTGCCATGTCGGCGTTGCCGTCGGCACGGAGAAGGGTCTCGTCGTTCCGGTCGTGCGCGATGCCGACCAGATGTCGATCGCCGAAATCGAGAAGGATATCGGCCGTCTCGGCAAGGCGGCGCGTGATGGCCAGCTCTCCATGGCCGACATGCAGGGCGGTACCTTCACCATCTCGAACGGTGGCGTTTATGGTTCGCTGATGTCCTCGCCGATCCTGAATGCACCGCAGTCGGGTATCCTCGGCATGCACAAGATCCAGGAGCGCCCGGTTGTCGTTGGCGGCCAGATCGTCATCCGTCCGATGATGTATCTCGCGCTCTCCTACGATCACCGCATCGTCGACGGCAAGGAAGCAGTCACCTTCCTCGTCCGCGTCAAGGAAAGCCTTGAGGATCCGGAACGTCTGGTTCTCGATCTCTAAGGAATACTCACGATGGAGCCGGTATCCGCTTCCGCTTCTCCGCTTGTCCTGCTCCTTGCCTGGAGCGTGGTCCTGCTGGTCGCCCATGTCCTGCTTCAGGGTATGTTCGCAACCAAGGAGTTGGGTACGGAGTGGAATGCCGGTCCGCGTGACGGCAACAAGCAGCCGGAGAGCAAGCTCGCCGGCCGCGCGGCGCGTGCATCTTCCAATTTCCGTGAAACCTACCCCGCCTTCATTGCGCTGGCGGCAGGGCTTCTTTTCACGGGCGAGACCTCGGGCCTTGGTCTGACTGGCGCGATCGTCTGGTTTGTCGGACGCATCGTCTACTACCCGCTCTATCTCGCAGGCATTCCCTATATCCGTTCGCTCGTCTGGCTCGGGTCCCTGGCCGGGCTCGGCCTGATGTTCCTCTCGCTGGCGTTTTGAGGTGAGGCATGGGCGCGTCAACCGGAATATCGGTTCTTCTTGCCGCGCTCGCGATCTCTCAAGCGGCGGTGGCCGCTGATTGCCGGATCGAGAAGGCAGTCTATCGCGAGGCCGATACGGGGCTCGAACTGGTCTTCACGGCTGCGAGTGGCGAGAATACACCGGTGACACATGGCTTCTCCACGATGATCGGCACGCTGCAGCTCGATGGCCATGTCATATATGATCCAGAGATTGAACGGCCTGTCGGCATGCTCATGAACGCCTGCCCCGAGGGTGATGTGACGGGCGCAGACATCGCAGCCTGTACGGTCTGGAAGGGCATCATCTATGGGATCGACGAGGCGACGGGCCATGCCGATCTTCTGCCGCCGGAAGGGGCCGAAGCTCCGGACGCCCTTCTGCTGCCTGGTTTCGGTCCATCCGTGCTTGCCTCTTCGGCGGGCAAAGGGCTGGAGGCCGGTCCCTGGGATGTCTTCGAATTCAAGGAGTGCACGCCATGAATTCTCGTAGACTTCTGCTGGTGACGGGTGGCAGTCGTGGCATCGGTGCGGCCGTGTGCGGCAAGGCTGCCGCTCAGGGCTATGACCTCCTGATCAATTACCGCTCCGACAGGGACGCTGCGGAAGCTGTTGCTGCCACTTGCAGCAAGCTTGGTGCCCATGCCGAGATCGTGCAGGGCGATACGGGCACGGAAGAGGGCGTAGCCTCGATCTTCTCCGCTGTCGACCGGATTGGGTCATTGTACGGTCTCGTCAACAATGCCGGCATCGTCGATGTGACGGCTCGGGTCGAGGACTTCGATCGCGCGCGGCTCGACCGCATGTTTGCCGTCAATGTCATCGGCAAGATCCGCTGCGCCACGGAAGCGGTGAAACGCATCTCGACCAGGAATGGCGGGCAGGGTGGCGTGATCGTCAACCTTTCGTCGATCGCGGCCGTGCTTGGTGCACCCGGCCAATATGTGGATTACGCTTCTGCGAAGGGTGCCGTCGATACGTTCACGCTCGGCCTCGCACGCGAGGTCGCGACCGAAGGTATCCGTGTGAATGCGGTCCGACCTGGTATCATCGACACCGAAATTCACGCCTCCGGCGGTCTGCCGAACCGGGCGCGTGACCTCGCTCCGATCGTTCCGATGCAAAGGCCGGGAACGGCGGACGAAGTGGCCGATAGCGTTCTTTATCTCCTCTCGCCTCAGGCATCCTATGTGACGGGTGCCATCTTGAATGTCAGCGGCGGCCGGTAACCGTCGAAAACGAAGGAAGCTTCCCATGTCTTATGATGTCATCGTTATCGGCTCCGGCCCCGGCGGCTATGTCTGCGCCATCAAGGCGGCCCAGCTCGGCCTGAAAGTTGCCGTCGTCGAGAAGCGCCAGACCTATGGCGGCACCTGCCTCAACATTGGCTGCATCCCCTCCAAGGCCCTGCTGCACGCCTCGGAAGTCTTTCACCATGCTGGCCATGGCATGGGTGATCTCGGTGTGGACGTCGGCGCGCCGACGCTGAACCTGCCGAAGATGATGGCGCACAAGGACGCGACCGTGAAGTCGAACGTCGAGGGCGTCGCCTTCCTGTTCAAGAAGAACAAGATCGACGGCATCCAGGGCACAGGCAAGGTTCTTGCCGCCGGCAAGGTCGAAGTCACCAATGACGCAGGTGAAATCCAGGTTCTCGAGACGAAGAATATCGTCATCGCGACCGGTTCCGATGTCGCCGGCATTCCAGGTGTTGCCGTTGATATCGACGAGAAGATCATCGTCTCTTCCACCGGGGGCATCGCGCTCGACAAGGTGCCGGGCAAGATGATCGTCGTCGGCGGCGGTGTCATCGGCCTTGAGCTCGGCTCGGTCTGGTCACGCCTCGGCGCAAAGGTCACTGTAGTCGAATATCTCGACGTCATCCTTGGCGGCATGGACGGCGAAGTCTCCAAGCAGTTCCAGCGCATCCTTGCCAAGCAGGGCATCGAATTCAACCTCGGCGCCAAGGTCACGGGCGTCGAAAAGTCGGGCGAGGGCGCCAAGGTCACGTTCGAGCCGGTCAAGGGTGGCGAGACCCGGACGCTCGAGGCCGACGTCGTTCTGGTGGCCACCGGCCGCAAGCCCTACACCGCTGGCCTTGGCCTCGAAGAAGCAGGCGTTGCCCTCGACAATCGTGGCCGGGTCGAGATCGACGGCCATTATCGCACCAATGTCGCCGGCATTTATGCCATCGGCGATGTGGTCAAGGGTCCGATGCTTGCCCACAAGGCGGAAGATGAAGGCGTGGCTCTCGCCGAAATCCTCGCCGGCCAGCATGGTCACGTGAATTATGACGTCATCCCGGGTGTCGTCTACACGCAGCCGGAAGTCGCCTCCGTCGGCAAGACCGAGGAAGAGCTCAAGGGCGCAGGCGTATCCTACAAGGTCGGCAAATTCCCGTTCTCGGCCAATGGTCGCGCTCGCGCGATGCTTGCCTCCGACGGCTTCGTCAAGGTTCTCGCCGACAAGGATACGGACCGGGTTCTGGGCGTACACATCATCGGCCTCGGTGCCGGCGAGATGATCCACGAAGCCGCCGTGCTGATGGAGTTCGGTGGTTCGTCCGAAGATCTGGGTCGGACCTGCCATGCGCACCCGACCATGTCGGAAGCCGTGAAGGAAGCGGCGCTGGCAACCTTCTTCAAGCCGCTGCATATGTGAGGCGTCGCGACCTGACATAGGTCAATTATTATATTTCGGTAAGGTTGAAGGCCGTTGCTTGTTCCCCGAGCGGCGGCCTTTATCATGTCTGGGCAATGCTTCGCTCGATCCTGACCAAAGGCAAAGACCATGACCACAGCCGCGCCCGCTTCCTACTCCATCCCGCAAAAGGCCCTGCATTGGCTTATGGCCTTGCTCATCCTCTTCAACCTCATCTTCTCTGATGTGATGAAAGAAGTGGCCGAAGCCTATGAGCGTGGCGAGGTTCCATCGCCCGAAGATCTGACCTTCGCCAACATCCATGCCTATGCCGGTATCATGGTCCTCTGTCTCGGATTGCTTCGGCTCGGTCTGAGGCTGGTCAAGGGCGCGCCGGCCGCTCCGCCGGAAGAACCGCCAGTCCTACGTCTTGCCGCCAAGCTGGCGCATGGCACGTTCTACGCTCTCTTCTTCCTGCTGCCGCTGAGCGGGATCGGCGCCTACTATTTTGCCAATGAAACGGCCGGCTTCGTGCATGGCGGACCCTTGAAGGCCCTGATGTGGCTTTTGATCGCGGTGCATATCCTGGCGCTTCTGGTACACCAGTTCTACTGGAAAACGCCGGTCGCATCGCGCATGAGCCGGGGCTGATCGCAAATCGGGGAAAGCAGATGGTTGTGGTTTCGAAGCAGAAGGTCGAGCTACCCCATCCGGATCTTGCAGAGGCCGACTGGGCGGACAGCTATAGCGTGAGGCTCGACCGAGCCGATCTCGATCCGATGCAAGTCGCCACGGCTCTCATGGGTCGAGCGCCCAGATGGGTCACTGCACTTCTTGGGATCCGCAACCGGATCGTCGGTCTCTTCGGCCTAAAATCGGCGGAACTCGCGTTGAGCGATCAGGACATGATCGGCGGCTTTCCGGTCATCGCGCATGACCACGAGCGCGTGGTTCTCGGATTCAACGACAAACATCTCGATTTCCGGATCATCGTGTCGGTCGAGCCTGAAGCCGCTGCCCACCAGCACGTCTCACTGACGACGCTGGTCAGGCGGCACAATCTGTTCGGCCGGCTCTACATTCTCGCCGTCACGCCGTTCCACAAGCTGATCGTGAAGACCTTCCTCAAACGATTTGCCGCTTCGTTCGACCTCAGCCGTCGACCCGCGTGACGGTATAGCCTTGGCGGCGGATGAGTTCGACGAGACCTTCCTCACCCGGCAGATGCAGTGCGCCGACAGCGATGAAGGCATTGCCCTTTTCCAGATGCGGCTTGCTGCCATCTGCCATGACAAGATTGCGGTCGCGGACGATGCGGCTCTCGAAGGCGGCATAGGCGCTTTCATCTTCTTCGCCGGGCGACGGGGCAACGGTCTTCAGCATCGGCATTGTCATGCCGATCTCACCCGCAAGATAAAGCTCGGTCATCGTCTCGATGACGTCTTCCATCTTGTCGCCGAGCTCGATCGTCTCGATCAGGGCCTTGAAGTGGAAATCGACCGGCAGGTCTGCCATGGCTTCGAGTTGCTCGACGAGGCTCTCGAGGCCCGCCACCGGCTTGCCGGCCTTGACGGCGTCCTCGGCGATCTGCTTGTCGAGGAAGGAGGCGCCAGCTGCCTTGCGTGACATCTCGCAGGCGGGCAAGGCCACGAAGCTTGCGAGGATCCAGGGCTTCATCTTGGCGACGGCGCCGAGGGCCAGACCACGTTGCCTTAGGCCGGACTCCAGCTTCTCCAGATCGGCGGCGTCGAGGTGATCCTTTACGGATTTGCCATCGGTGAACATGGTCAGTTCGGGATGCATCAGGAGGGAGGCCGCAGCCTTCTTCTCGTCGAGGATCTCGTCTGACTCGATGACGACCACATCGGCCGCGGCCGTTGCTTCTCGAGCGCCTTTCGGCATGGTGAGAACGCGAGGATCGGTGACGTGCATGGTGCCGAGCAGGTAGGACGGCTTCAAGCCCTGCTTTTCGATCTTCCAAAAGATGCCCTGACCATTCGCCACCTTGGCTGCTTCCGCGCGGATCGCTGCCAGTTCCTCGGGGTTCTCCTTTTCCATTGTCACGAGCAGGTTCTCGCCGTGGCATGCGATATCCGAGGCGCGGGCAGGGACAATTGTCAGAAGGGTGGCGACCAGCAGGGCCAGGAACGCCAGAGGCAGTGCGCCGGTGATCCAGAGAACCATCTCCGAGATCGAAGGGCGCGGCAGGTTCGGCCGCAGCGAGAAAAGGCGGTGGGCGTTCATGTCATCTCCTGTCACAAGCGATGAGAATAGGAGAGTGCGCCCTCACGTTCGATTAAGGATCTTGGTTAACGGCGGATCTGGGACGCTTCAGGCGCGCGGATGGGCACGGTCATAGATGTCGAGAAGCCGCGCGCTGTCGACGCCGGTATAGATCTGCGTGGTCGACAGGCTCGCATGGCCGAGCAGTTCCTGGATCGTCCGGAGGTCGCCACCACTGCCCAGAAGATGCGTCGCGAAGGAATGGCGCAGGGCGTGCGGCGTTGCCGAATCGGGCAGGCCGAGCGCCGAGCGCAGCTTCTGCATGTCGCGCTGGATGATCGCTGGCTGCAAGGGCCCGCCCCGCGCACCACGGAAGAGGGGAGCATCGGCTTCAAGGTGATACGGGCAAAGCTTGTAATAGGTTTCCACCGCTTCGGTCACGACGGGAAGCAACGGCACGAGCCGCATCTTGCCACCTTTTCCCGTGATGCGCAGGCTGGTCGGCCTGCCCTGAAAAGCGTTGGGCGTGAGCCCGAGTGCTTCGGAGATGCGAAGACCGCAGCCGTAGAGCAGGGACAGCACTGCTGCGTCGCGGGCAGCTAGCCAGGGTTCGTCATGCATCTGGGTGTCGATTGCGACCACCGCGAGCGCCTGGCGGCCACTCAGTGGCTTGGGCAGGGATTTCGGCTGCTTCGGTGAGCGGATCGCGCTTGCACCCGCCGCATTCACCAATCCCTTGCGTTCCAGATGGCGCAGGAAGGAGCGCAGGCCTGCCAGATGTCGACCGAGCGATCGGGCACCGGCACCTTCCTTGCGACGCTGGGCGAGGAAGCCGCGCAGATCCGCCGGCCGCAGAGCCTTGATGTCGTCGATCTGCACGGTGCCGCCGACATGGGCGGAGAGAAATTGCAGGAACTGGCGTGTGTCACGCTCATAGGCATCAAGCGTGTTGCCCGACAGACGGCGCTCTGCGCCAAGGCTTTCCAGCCAGGCGGCACGTTCGCCGAGAAGTTTTTCATCTGCCGGGATCAATTGCGCGCCTTTTGCGTTGTTGGCTGTTGGCAACCCCACCCACGATGGCGCGGGAGGGTTAACGAAAGACAAATGCCGGGGCCTGTCATGAACGGATCACAAATGGCTGCCAGAACGCCTCTGGATCTCTGGCGAGGTATTTGCTGATGCGCCGCTCTCCCGTCTCTACCTTTGCTAGCGTTACCGACACCTTGTCGCTTCTTTCTCAAGGTCGCCCCGGACATATTGTCGACACGCTGATTGCCGAGCGTGGGCAAAGGCTCGTCGAGCACCCTCTCTGGCCAGCCATGCGGCCTTTCCTCTACAGCGTGCTTCGCTACGACAAGGCAATCCAGTTTGCCAATGACGTGGCCAACCTTCCCGGACCGCAGGTCTTCGACTATCTGAGTGCTGCGCTTGGCCTCGATATCCAGGTGCGACATGCAGATCGCATTCCCTCGTCCGGCGGATTCATTCTGGTCAGCAACCATCCCACAGGCATTGCCGATGGCGTGGCGATGTATGATCTGCTCAAGGGCTGTCGCCCGGACATGACCTTCTTTGCCAACCGGGATGCCGTCAGGGTCAATCCCCGCCTGGCCGAGATCATCATTCCAGTCGAGTGGCGCGAGGAGCACAAGTCGAAGCTCAAGGCACGCGAAACGCTCAAGCTCACCACGCGCGCAGTCGAAGAGGGGCGCGCCACGATCCTCTTTCCCTCGGGTCGAATCGCCTACTGGGACGAGGGTCGGCTCAACGAACGGCCGTGGAAGACTTCTGCCATCTCGCTTGCGCGCAAATACAATCTGCCGATCCTCCCGGTAAACATGAAGGCCCGCAATTCCGGGCTGTTCTACTGGTTCGCCCGCTGGTCGACGGAACTGCGCGATATGACCGTCTTCTACGAGCTTTTGAACAAGCGCGGCGGTCGCTTCGATTTCACCGTCGGCAATCTTATTCCGGTCGAGGCGCTCGACGGTGATCCCGCCGAGGTGACCAAGGCGCTGGAAGACTTCACGGTCCATCAACTGCCAGCCTATCCCAACCGCAGTTTCCGCTGATCTCTCCACCCGCATAAAGGCGGTTTTCTTTCCGATCCTCAGGGGGCAAGTTGCAGCCCGATGAAGGACGATTCGAAAAGCCTGTTCGGGGAACTGTTCGAGATGCCGCGCCGCAAGGTGGTGCCGGTGCTCGTCCCCATGCCCGCGCCGACGGCTTATAGCTATGCGGTGCCGGACGGCCTGACGGTGGAGCCAGGCGCCATCGTGCAGGTGCCGCTCGGGCCAAGACAGGTGATCGGCGTGGTCTGGGATGGCGGCGAGGGGGCGTCCGTCGATCCGAAGAAGCTGCGGGAAATCACCAAGGTCTTCGATTGCCCGCCGCTGGACCAGCACATGCGCACCTTCCTCGACTGGGTGGCTGCCTATACGCTTTCTCCACCCGGTTATGTGGCCCGCATGGCGCTTCGCGCGCCAGCAGCCTTCGATCCCGAGCCGATGATCGAGGGGCTGCGCTATGCCGGCTACCAGCCGGAGCGTTTGACGCCGGCGCGGCAAAAGGTGCTGGAACTCGCCTCTGACGGTCTTTCATGGACGAAGAGCGGGCTTGCCCATGCCAGCGGTGTCTCGACGAGCGTCATTGACGGTCTGCTCAAGCAGGGCGTGTTTGAACAGGTCTTCCTGCCCCCGCCGCCGCTGGTCGCTCCTCCCGATCCTGATTATGCACAACACAGGCTGGCCGGGCCGCAGAAGGAGGCGGCCGACGAAATCCTCCAGAGCCTGCACAAGGGTGGCTTTGCCGTCTCCCTGATCGATGGCGTGACGGGCTCGGGCAAGACGGAGGTCTATTTCGAGGCAATTGCCGAGACGCTGAAACAAGGCAAACAGGTGCTGATCCTGCTGCCGGAAATTGCGCTCACCGCCAATTTCCTCGAGCGTTTCCAGGATCGGTTCGGCGCAAAGCCCGGCGAATGGCATTCCGATCTTGCGACCCGCACGCGTGAAAAGGTCTGGCGTCAGGTCGCGACCGGGGAGATCCGGGTTGTGGCCGGCGCGCGCTCGGCGCTTTTCCTGCCCTTCGAGAACCTCGGGCTCATCATCGTCGACGAAGAGCATGATCCGGCCTTCAAGCAGGAAGATCGCGTCTTCTACAATGCGCGCGACATGGCGGTGGTCAGGGCGCGAATCGCGGACTTCCCCGTCGTGCTTGTCTCGGCGACGCCGTCTGTCGAGAGCCAGGTCAACTGCATCTCCGGACGCTACACGCGCATTCATCTGCCGACACGCTTTGCAGACGCTGCGATGCCGGACCTGCATCTCATCGACATGCGGCGTGCTCCGCCGGAGCGAGGCGGCTTTCTCTCGCCGATCCTTCTGCGCTCTGTCGGCAAGGCCGTCGAGCGGGGAGAACAGGCACTACTCTTCCTCAATCGGCGGGGCTATGCGCCGCTGACGCTGTGCCGGGTCTGCGGCCACCGCTTCCAGTGCCCGCAATGTTCGAGCTGGCTCGTCGAGCACCGCTTTCGTGGCCAGATCCAGTGCCATCAGTGCGGCTATCACGAGCCGACACCCAACGCCTGCCCGGAATGCGGGACGCTCGATCATCTCGTCGCCTGCGGGCCGGGCGTGGAGCGGATCGCGGAAGAAGTGGAAAAGCACTTCCCCGAGGCGCGGACGCTGGTGCTCTCTTCCGACATCGGCGGTGTGAAACGGTTGAGGCTTGAGCTCGAGGCGATCGCCAATGGCGAGGCAGACATCGTCATCGGCACGCAGCTCGTCGCCAAGGGGCACAATTTTCCGCTGATGACCCTGGTCGGAATCATCGATGCCGATATCGGCCTGTCGAACGGGGATCCCCGCGCCGCCGAGCGAACCTTTCAGCTGCTCTCGCAGGTCACGGGCCGTGCCGGTCGCACGGGGCGCAAGAGTCTCGGACTTCTGCAGACCTTCCAGCCGCAGCATCCCGTGATGCAGGCGATCGTCTCGGGTGATGCTGCGGCCTTCTATGAACGCGAGATCAGCGAGCGCGAGCGGGCGCAGTTGCCGCCATTCGGCAGACTGGTCTCCATCATCGTCTCCGCGGATACGCGCGCAGAGGCCGAGGGGCATGCGCGCGGACTCCGCCAGGCTGCGCCGCAGGAAAACGGGATCATGATCCTCGGACCCGCCGAAGCACCACTTGCTCTCATTCGTGGCCGGCATCGCTTCCGGCTGTTGGTGCATGGGCGCCGCAACAGCGACATGCAGGCCTTCGTGCACAGCATGCTGCAGCGCGGGCCGAAAGAGCGGCGCTCGATCCAGGTGCAGGTGGATGTCGATCCCCAAAGCTTCCTTTGAGTCGTTTGACCCGGCCGGATGCGCCGGTTTCATTCTGACGCGCAAGGGCCATACCGCGACCGTCCATTTCGTGCCATAAGCCACCCGGTTTCTTTCACGCGGGTTGATCCATGGAATTCTACTTTCCCACTGAACTTGGCGAGCAAATGGCCTTCCTCGCCGCTGCGACTGCTGCCCTCATCGGATGCGTCGTGCTTTTCGCTCCCGGCCTGACGCTCAAGGCGCTCGCCCTGACGGCGAACGAGGGGCGTCCCGAGGGCCTGAGTGCGGTGCGCTCTGCCGGCGGCATGGTCGTCGGCTTTGCCGGAACGGCATTGCTCCTCGCACAGCCGACCGTCTATCTGGCTTTTGGTGCTGCCGTCGGCCTATCGGCCTTTGCCCGCATCCTTTCCATCATGTCCGATCAAGGCGGCACCTGGCGCAATATTCTCCTTCTGGTTGTGCAAACCGCCATCGCATCTCTGACGCTCGGTTATGTCTTTGGTCTGACTTAAGATCGGTTTGCGGCCGCAGCAGCGGCCCATCTCGTCGAATTGACTCGGTTTCGGACAAAAAAACGCAGCCGGGCCTTGCTCTCAAGGAGCAAACCTTTAATACGCGTGTTGCGAGTCTAGACCTGCTATGCTAGACGAACCGCGAAATTCGGAAAACGCAAGCACTAGACGCTTGTGTTTTTGGGGAAAACAAAACGATATCAGGAGTTTGAGAGGCCTCTTTCGAGGTGTCCGGCTACCTGGATCCAGATCAGGGAATTTTTTGCCCGTGGCAGACGCATCCCAAGTGATTTCAGGCGTGGCGGAGCGTTACGCATCGTCGCTTTTCGAGCTTGCGCTCGAAGCTGGCGCTATCGACGCCGTCGCTGCCGATCTCAGCCGCTTCCAGGCGATGATCGACGAGAGCGACGATCTGAAGCGCCTCGTACAGTCGCCTGTCTTCACGGCTGAAGACCAGGTCAAGGCCATTGGCGCGCTCGGCGAAAAGGCCGGTTTCAGCGCTATGGTGTTGAACTTCCTGAAGGTCGTCGCAAGCAATCGCCGCCTGTTTGCCGCTCCCGGCATGGTGGCTGCCTATCGCCAGGCTGTTGCCCGCCACAAGGGCGAGCTCACGGCTGACGTCACCACAGCTCATGCCCTGTCGGCTGAGCAGGAAACTGAACTGAAAGCGGCGCTGAAGAGCGTCACCGGCAAGGAAGTCTCGATCTCCGTTACGGTCGATCCCTCCCTGCTCGGCGGCCTGATCGTGAAGGTCGGCTCGCGCCAGATCGACACGTCTCTTCGCACCAAACTTTCCACCCTTAAGCTTGCACTGAAAGAGGTTGGCTGATGGATATCCGCGCCGCGGAAATTTCCGCAATTCTGAAAGATCAAATCAAGAACTTCGGCAAAGAGGCAGAAGTCTCCGAAGTCGGTCAGGTTCTGTCCGTCGGTGACGGTATCGCCCGCGTCTACGGCCTCGACAACGTCCAGGCCGGCGAAATGGTCGAGTTCCCAGGCGGCATCCGCGGCATGGCGCTGAACCTCGAAGCCGACAATGTCGGTGTGGTTCTCTTCGGCGCAGACCGTGGCATCAAGGAAGGCGACATCGTCAAGCGGACCGGCGCCATCGTCGACGTTCCGGTTGGTCCGGAACTGCTTGGCCGCGTCGTTGACGCGCTCGGCAACCCGATCGACGGCAAGGGCCCGATCAATGCTGCGAAGCGTTCGCGCGTTGACGTCAAGGCTCCCGGCATCATCCCGCGCAAATCGGTTCACGAGCCGATGTCGACCGGCCTCAAGGCCATCGACGCCCTGATCCCGGTTGGCCGCGGTCAGCGCGAGCTCGTTATCGGTGACCGTCAGACCGGCAAGACCGCCATCATTCTCGACACCTTCCTTAACCAGAAGGCTGTGCACGACAACGGTCCGGAAAACGAAAAGCTGTACTGCGTTTACGTGGCTATCGGCCAGAAACGCTCGACCGTTGCTCAGTTCGTCAAGGTTCTCGAAGAGCGTGGCGCACTGCAGTACTCGATCATCATCGCGGCGACCGCGTCCGATCCGGCTCCGATGCAGTACCTGGCTCCGTTTGCCGGTTGCGCCATGGGCGAATACTTCCGTGACAACGGCATGCATGCCCTGATCGCCTATGACGACCTGTCCAAGCAGGCTGTTGCTTACCGCCAGATGTCGCTTCTGCTGCGCCGTCCTCCGGGCCGCGAAGCCTATCCGGGCGACGTCTTCTACCTGCATTCGCGTCTTCTCGAGCGCGCTGCAAAGATGGGCGATGCTGCCGGTGCCGGCTCGCTGACCGCTCTGCCGGTCATCGAAACCCAGGGTAACGACGTTTCGGCCTTCATTCCGACCAACGTGATCTCGATCACCGACGGCCAGATCTTCCTTGAAACCGACCTGTTCTATCAGGGTATTCGTCCGGCCGTTAACGTCGGTCTGTCGGTTTCGCGCGTTGGTTCTGCCGCTCAGATCAAGGCGATGAAGCAGGTTGCCGGTTCGATCAAGGGCGAGCTTGCCCAGTATCGCGAAATGGCCGCCTTCGCGCAGTTCGGTTCCGACCTCGACGCCGCCACCCAGCGTTTGCTCAATCGTGGTGCGCGCCTGACGGAACTCCTGAAGCAGCAGCAGTTCTCGCCGCTGAAGACGGAAGAACAGGTTGCGGTCATCTTCGCTGGCGTCAACGGCTATCTCGACAAGATCGCGGTCAGCCAGGTTGGCAAGTTCGAACAGGGCCTGCTCTCCTACCTCCATTCGGAAGGCAAGGCCATTCTCGATGCCATCCGCACCGACAAGGCGATCAGCGACGATACCAAGGGCAAGCTCAAGGCGGCTCTCGATAGCTTCGCGAAGAACTTCGCCTAATTCAGGCTCAAGCCAAGGACGGATAACGGATGCCTTCACTTAAGGATCTGAAAAACCGGATCGCCTCCGTCAAGGCGACGCAGAAGATCACCAAGGCGATGAAGATGGTCGCCGCGGCGAAATTGCGTCGCGCTCAGGAAGCGGCCGAGGCTGCCCGCCCGTACTCGCAGCGCATGGGCGCCGTTCTGGCCAATATTGCGCAGGCAGTGGGTACGGACGACAGCGCGCCGCGTCTGATGACGGGCAACGGCAAGGACGACGTGCATCTGCTCGTCGTCTGCACCGCTGAACGTGGTCTCTGCGGCGGCTTCAACTCGTCGATCGCACGTTTTGCTCGTGACCACGCCCGCAAGCTGCTGGCCCAGGGCAAGACGGTCAAGTTCTTCTGCGTCGGCAAGAAGGGCTACGACAGCCTGCGTCGCGAATTCGCCGACATGATCGTCGAACGCGTGGACCTGCGCGAAGTGAAGCGTGTCGGCTTTACCGATGCGGATGCCATTGGCCGCAAGGTCATCGGCATGTTCGAGCGTGGTGAATTCGACGTCTGCACGCTGTTCTATTCCGAGTTCAAGTCGGTGATCAGCCAGATCCCGACCGCCCAGCAGATCATCCCGGCCGCTCCGGCCGAGGCTCCTGCCCAGGGCGGCGCGGCTGCTCTCTACGAATACGAACCGGATGCTGCGGGGATCCTCGAGGATCTCATTCCGCGCAACATCTCGGTTCAGATTTTCCGGGCCCTGCTCGAAAATGTCGCGGGTGAAATGGGCGCCAAGATGAGCGCCATGGACAATGCGACACGCAATGCCGGTGAGATGATCAACAAGCTGACGCTTTCGTACAACCGCCAGCGTCAGGCGCAGATCACCAAGGAACTCATTGAAATCATTTCGGGCGCGGAAGCGCTCTGAGGTTAAGGAAAGAGGGTAAGATACATGGCTAAGGCAGCTACCCCCAAGTCTAAGGCGGTGAAGTCCGCAGCCGGTGCTCTCGGCAAGGTCACGCAGGTCATCGGCGCCGTCGTCGACGTCGCGTTCGAAGGCGAACTGCCCGCGATCCTGAACGCGCTGGAAACCGACAACGGCGGCAACCGCCTCGTTCTCGAAGTGGCGCAGCACCTCGGCGAAAACCAGGTCCGCACGATCGCCATGGACTCGACCGAAGGTCTCGTTCGCGGTCAGCCGGTCACCGACACGGGTGCTCCGATCTCGGTTCCGGTTGGTCCGGAAACGCTCGGCCGCATCATGAACGTCATCGGCGAGCCGGTCGACGAAGCTGGTCCGCTGGTCACCGAAGGCCGTCGCGCAATCCACCAGGAAGCCCCGGCTTACGTCGAGCAGTCGACCGAAGCCCAGATCCTGGTCACCGGCATCAAGGTTGTCGACCTTCTGGCTCCCTATGCCAAGGGCGGTAAGATCGGCCTGTTCGGCGGCGCTGGCGTTGGCAAGACCGTTCTGATCATGGAACTGATCAACAACGTTGCGAAGGCTCACGGCGGTTACTCCGTGTTCGCAGGCGTTGGCGAGCGTACCCGCGAAGGCAACGACCTCTATCACGAAATGATCGAATCGGGCGTCAACAAGCACGGCGGTGGCGAAGGCTCCAAGGCCGCTCTCGTTTACGGCCAGATGAACGAACCGCCGGGCGCCCGCGCCCGCGTCGCTCTGACCGGTCTGACGATCGCTGAAGACTTCCGCGACAAGGGACAGGACGTTCTGTTCTTCGTCGACAACATCTTCCGCTTCACCCAGGCAGGTTCGGAAGTGTCGGCTCTGCTCGGTCGTATCCCGTCGGCCGTTGGTTACCAGCCGACGCTCGCCACCGACATGGGTCAGATGCAGGAACGCATCACCACCACGACCAAGGGCTCGATTACCTCGGTTCAGGCCATCTACGTTCCCGCCGACGACTTGACCGACCCGGCTCCGGCCACCTCGTTCGCCCACTTGGACGCAACGACCGTTCTGTCGCGCTCGATTGCTGAAAAGGGTATATACCCGGCCGTTGACCCGCTCGACTCGACGTCGCGCATGCTGGACCCGATGGTTGTCGGCGAAGAGCATTACGAAGTTGCCCGTAAGGTCCAGACGACGCTTCAGCGCTACAAGTCGCTGCAGGACATCATCGCCATCCTCGGGATGGACGAACTGTCCGAAGAAGACAAGGTGACGGTTGCCCGCGCCCGCAAGATCGAGCGCTTCCTGTCGCAGCCGTTCTTCGTCGCCGAAATCTTCACCGGTTCGCCGGGCAAGCTGGTTGCGCTCGAAGACACGATCAAGGGCTTCAAGGGCCTGGTCAACGGCGAGTACGACCACCTGCCGGAAGCTGCCTTCTACATGGTCGGCTCGATGGACGAAGCCATCGAAAAGGCCAAGCGCCTGGCTGCCGAAGCTGCCTAAGCAAACGGAATGCCGGCACGCGGGATGACCCGCGTGCCGCTCCATCCTTCATCAGAGAAGTGAACGACCATGGCCGACAATTTCAACTTTGAACTCGTTTCGCCCGAGCGCCTTCTGCTCTCCGAACAGGTAAGCGAAGTCGTCATTCCGGCAACGGAAGGCGAAATGACCGTCATGGCCAATCATGCGCCGACGATGACTACGATCAAGCCGGGCGTGGTGACTGTGAAGCTCGCCTCCGGTCAGGTGTCGAAGTATGTGGTTTTCGGTGGTTTCGCCGACATTCTGCCGACTGGCTGCACGCTGCTGGCTGAATCTGCCGTTTCGCTCGCCGACATATCGCCGGATACGCTGACGAAGCGCATCGACGAGGCCCGCAAGGAACTGGAAGGCGTCGAGCATCACGAACACCGCACCAAGCTCGAGCAGTATCTCGCCGAGCTGACCAACCTGAACGGTGTTCTCGTCGCCGCCTGATGGGCGGGTCACGACGGGCAAGTCTTGAAGCCGGGCTTTTCAGTCCGGCTTTTTTTGTGGCTTCTGTCAGGCGGATTGTGCGTCTTCCAGGATCATCGCCGCACCCTTTTCAGCGACCATCATCGTCGGGGCGTTGATGTTGCCAGCGGTGATGTTCGGAAAGATCGAGGCATCGACGATGCGCAGGCCCGGCACGCCGTGAACCCTGAGGCGGGCATCGACCACGGTCTCGCGCGGATCGCTGCCCATCGCGCAGGTGCCGCAGAGATGATAGATCGAGCCGCTGTTCAGGCGGAAATAGTCCAGGAGCTTTGCGTCGGTGTCGGCCGCGCTGGACGGCGAAACCTCCTCCGCCACCCAAGCTTCAAGGGCATTCGTGTCGGCGATCCGGCGCATCAGCCTGCTGCCTTGCAGAACCTCCTCCACATCGCGATCGGTCGACAGGTAGTTCGGCCGGATCAGCGGAGCGTCAGCTGCGTCAGGTGAAGCGATCGTGATCGTGCCCTTGCTGGTCGGGCGGCAGGCGTTGAACGCGATGAGGAAGCCTGGATAGGGTTCCGGGGTCAGCCCCGCACCCGGATTGTCCGGGATACGATAGGATAAGGGGTTGAAATAGACCTGTATGTTCGGCCTCACCTCCTCAGGCGCCCCCCGGAAGAACCCGCCGGCCTGGTTGACGCTCATCGCAAATGGGCCACGGCGCCGCAGAAGCCATGTCAGGCCGAAGCGCGCCTGACCGATCAGGCTTGCAAAGTCGCCATTCAGCGTCGGCAGTTTCGACCGATAATAGAAGCTGGCGCAGAGATGGTCCTGCAGGTTCCTGCCAACGGCCGGTAGCTGTTTGCGGGTCTCGATGCCTTGGGCGAAAAGGGTGGATCCGTCGCCGAGGCCTGAAAGCTGCATCAGCTTCGGCGTATCAACTGCACCGGCGGCCAGGATGACTTCGCGACGGGCTGTGAAGCTGCGCAAGCGCCCATGCTGCATTACCTCGATGCCGGATACCCGTCCATCTGCTTCAATGATCATACGGCGCGCATGGGCGCCACGCTCGATGGAGAGGTTCTGTCGCTTGAGCGCGGGGCGCAGATACTCCGCGCTGGAATGCGAGCGCTGGCCGCGACGGGTATTGACGTCGTAGACGCCGGCCCCCTCGAGCGTCGCGCCGTTGAAGTCCTCGTTGAGCGGAAGACCAAGTTCGTCGCAGGCGGTGAGGAAGGCATCGCTGACTGGATGGGTCGCGCCGCGCATCGGGGTCACATGGATCGGCCCCTTGTCGCCGTGCCAGGGGCTCTCGCCCCGGGCGTGGGTTTCCAGCTTGCGGAAATAGGGGAGCACGTCATCGAAACCCCAACCGGGATTGCCGGCGGCCCGCCAGTTGTCGAAATCCTCGGCCGCACCCCGCACGAAGACCATGGCGTTGATCGAGCCGGAACCACCCTGCACCTTGCCGCGCGGGGCGTAAATCCGCCGCCCGCCCAGTGCCGGATCCGGCTCCATCCGGTACATCCAGTTGACCTTGGGATTGTAGTAGCTCTTGGCGTAGCCGACCGGGATCTTGAACCAGAAGGACTTGTCCTCGCCGCCGGCCTCGATCAGCAACACGGAATGGCGACCGCTGTCACTCAGCCGACTTGCCACGATGCAGCCCGCAGAGCCCGCACCGACCACGATGAAATCGAAGATCATGGCTGTTCCTCAGCCCCTGGCCGGCGCGAAGGCTTTCACATCCATAGGCTCGGCGGTCATCTGCAGGTGCAGCCTGTCGCCGGTGTAGGGTGTGTGCCGCGCAATGACCTCGTGGTTCAGCTCGATGCCCAGCCCCGGCTCGCGCGAGGGGATGAGATAGCCGTCGTCGAAGTCGAGCTTCACCTTCAGCACCTCGGCATGGAAGCCGCCGAAATCCATGATCGCCTCGTGGATGAGGAAATTCGGGCAGGTTGCCGCGAGCTGGATCGACGCTGCTGCCCCGACCGGACCGTTATAAAGATGCGGTGCGATCTGCGCAAAAAAGGACTCGGCCATCCCGGCGATCTTCTTCGCCTCCAGCAAGCCGCCGACGCGAGCGACATTCATCTGCAGGATGGAGGCAGAGCCAAGCTGCAATATTCTCTGGAATTCGTATTTCGTGGTCAGGCGTTCGCCCGTCGAAACCGGGATCGAGGTCGCGCGGGCGACTTCCGCCATCGCCGCTTCCTGGCCTGGCGGCACAGGTTCCTCGAACCACAGCGGGTCGTACTTCTCCAGCCGCTTGGCCAGCCGGATTGCCGAGGAGGGCACCATTTGCCCATGCGTGCCGAAGAGAAGATCGGCGCGGTTGCCGATTGCATCACGGATCTTTTGGCAGAACTCCTCGCAGCGATCCATGACGGGCAGCGACAGTTGGTGACCGGAATAATTGGTATAGGGGCCGGCCGGATCGAACTTCAGCGCGGTGAAGCCGGCATCGACCATGCGGATCGCCTCTTCGGCGGCGAGATCCGGGTCGTTGTAATCATATTCGCCCGCTGCATTCTTCGGATAGAGATAGGTGTAGGCGCGCAGCTTCTCGAAGACGGGCCCGCCGAGTAGATCCGCGACCGGTCGCCCCGCCGCCTTGCCGATGATGTCCCAGCAGGCGATTTCGAGGCCGGAGATGATGCCGACCATGGTCGGATCCGGCCGCTGGGTGAAACCGCTCGAATAGGCCGCGCGCCAGAATCGCTCGATCTGGTGGGGGTCGTGGCCCTCCAGATAGCGGGTGAAGACGTCTTCGACCAGGACGGCGATGCCGGACGGGTGGAAAGCGGTCGAGTAGATTTCGCCAACACCCTTGATGCCACAGGCCGTCTCCAGCTCCACGAAGATCCAGTACATGCCGCCGATATGTGGCGCGGGCGTTGCGACGACGTGTGTCTTGAGTGATGCGATCTTCATGGATGCCCCCTGGTAACGCGTAATGATCAATGCTTGAGGATGACGAGGCGGGTCTGGGTGAATTCCAGCATGCCATGCTTGCCGTCATCGCCGCCAAGGCCGGAGCGCTTCCAGCCGGCGTGATAGCCCTGGTAGGGCTCGGCCGGGAAGCGGTTGATGTAGAGTTCACCCGCCTCGATCTCGTTCGCGGCCTTCATCACTTTGCGGTAGTTTTCCGTGAAGACGACGGAGGCGAGGCCGAACTGGTGGTCGCTTGCCATGGCCAGTGCGTCGTCGAAATCGGTATAGGGAATGACGCCAAGCACCGGGCCGAAGACCTCTTCCTGGATGATCTCCATGTCCTGGCGGCAAGCCGAAAGCAGTGTCGGCGGATAAAAATAGCCCTCGTCAGGCGGCAGGAAGCCACCGGTCTCGATGACGGCGCCATCGGCCTTGGCCCGCTCCACCATGTGGTGGATCCTCAATCGTGCGGCTGCATTGGCGAGTGGCCCCATGCGGGTCGGATCTTCGGCGCGGTCGCCATAGTGGCGGCTTTCGAAGGCGTCTTTCAGCTTGGCAAGCAGCGTGCCATGCACGGAGGCATGCACGTAGAGACGTTCGACGGAGGTGCAGACCTGACCGCAATGGGCCGACTTCGCTGCCAGCACGCTCCTGGTCACCACGTCGAGATCGGCATCGGGCTCGACGATCACGGGTGTCTTGCCGCCGAGTTCCAGCGAGGGCTTGGCGATGTTTGCCTTGCAGTATTCGAGTACGACCTGGCCAGCTGCGACGCTGCCGGTCAGTGTGATCATGCCGACGCTACGGCGCGTGCACATGACCTGTGCCACCTCATGGCTCATTGTCATGATGCTGACGAGACCGGCCGGAAGGTCCGCTTCACGGATCGCCTCGGCAAATGCGAAGGCCGAGGTCGGCGTGTTGTTGCTCGGGCGCACGACCACGGCGTTGCCGGTGATCAGCGCCGGCGCAATCTTGCGGACCAGCGTGTAGATCGGGAAGTTGAAGGGGATCAGGCAGGCAACGACGCCGATCGGCGCACGCTTCAGCATCAGCGTTTCGTCCGGGGTGTCGCTCTCGATCACCTCGCCTTCGACGCGGCGCGCCCATTCCGCGTGGTAGCGCATCAGCTCGATGCCGTATCCGGTTTCCGCCACGGCATCCTCGAGGCTCTTGCCGGATTCCAGCACCAGCGCCGCGCCGATCTTCTGCTGGTGGCGCTCGACGGCATCGGCAAGCCTGCGGAGCGCATCGCCCCGTTCGATCGCGGGCAGGCGGCCCCAGGCCTTCTGCGCCTCTGCAGCAGCAGTCACTGCCTCCACGACATCGGCTTCCGTCGCCGAGGTCACCGATGCGAAGGCGCGACCATTGGCGGGGTTCTTGACCTCGATCGTCTGTCGAGCTCCGGCCTCGCGGAAGGTTCCGGCGATGAAGTTCTGGAAGGTGGACATGGCAGGCGCTCCGGCAACGGTCATTCTGTGCCAAGTAGGAAGCCGCTACTCCTGCTTCGCAAGCGACTTATTGTCGGGTTGAGTATTCCAAAAAGGAATGTTTCAAGCGCTCGCCTGCTTGAGTGCCGGGACAGAACCTGCACCGATTTCCTGTTGCAGCCAGTGTTTGAGCGCCTCGACATGCGGCGACAGTGCCCGGTCGGTTCGTGTCACGAGCCAGTAGGATTCGTGGCCCTCGACCTCGACATCCAGCACCTGCGCAAGCGCGCCCGTCTGCATCAGCGGGGCGACCATCGAGCGATCCGCCACCGCAACACCGAGCCCGTTGCAGGCCGCTTCGATGACGAGATCGAGCAGGTCGAATTCCAGTCCGCCTTGTGTGTCGGTCTCGGTGAGGCCCGCTGCGTCCAGCCAGCGCTGCCAGGTCAGATAACGCTGGTCGGCAGAAGCCAGCACATGCAGGAAGGTGAAGCGGGAGAGATCGATCTCCTCGCTGTCACGCAGACCTTTGATGAGCGGCGGGGCGCAGATGGCAATGTGGCGTTCGGTAAACAGCCGCTCTGATCGCAGGCTCGGCCATTCTCCGTCGCCAAAGCGGATGGCGCAATCCAGTATGCCGCGCTCCGAGAGATTGTCTTCAAGATCGGTGGTAATGCTGACATCGACGTTGGGCAGGAAGGCGCGGAGACTGGTCAGCCGCGGCATCAGCCATCGCTTGGCAAAGGTGGGGGGCACGTTGATCCGGAGCCTTCGCAGATTGCTCTTCTCGCGAATGTTTCGGACCGTCGCCTCGACCGTGTGGAATGCCTGTTGCAGGGATTCGAGGAGTTCGGCACCAGAAGGGGTCAGCTCCAGGTGATGGTGCCGGCGAATGACCAGCGTCTCGCCCAACTGTTCTTCAAGATTGCGCACCTGACGGCTGACGGCGCTCTGGGTAAGATTCAGCTGCTCGGCCGCACGGGTGAAGCTACGGGTCTGCCCGACCACTTCGAAAACCTTCATGGCGGACAGGGCCGGCAGCCGTCTCATCTTTTCTCAAGCCCTCATTCAGAGTTTCAGATATTAAATCAGAGGCGTTCGGCCTGCGCCATGCGGTTCTCACGCGAATGTGTCAAGTTTTCCGGTATAGCTGGTTGATGTCGCGGGACGGCCGGTGACACACGGGTCAAGTCAGTTGTGCTTCTGGAGGAATTCACCATGAAAATCGGCATCGTTGGTGCAGGAATGGTTGGCAGTTCGGCCGGATATGCGTTGGCGCTGATGGGGCTTGCGAGCGAGATCGTTCTCATCGACCGCGACGAGGCGCTCGCCGTCGCGCAGGCCGAGGATATCGCCCATGCAGTGCCCTTCATGTCGTCGACCATTGTGAATGCCGGACAATACCACGATCTCGCAGGGGCCGGCGTGGTCATCCTCGCGGCTGGCGTCAGCCAGAAGCCCGGTGAGACCCGTCTTGAACTCCTGGAGCGGAATGCGGCCGTGTTCCGGGCCGTCCTCGCGGAGGTGCTGCCGGTCGTGCCGGGTGCAATCCTGTTGATTGCCTCCAATCCCGTCGATGTCATGACCCAGATCACCACCCGCCTGTCCGGCATGGATCCGCGGCGGGTTATCGGTTCTGGCACGATCCTGGACACGGCACGGTTCCGCAGCCTGGTTGGCCGCCATCTCGGCATCTCGCCACAATCCGTGCATGCCTATGTGCTGGGCGAACATGGCGACAGCGAGGTTCTGGCCTGGACGAGCGCACGGGCGGGCTCGGTGCCACTGTCTTCCTTCGCCGCCCAGGTCGGATCGCCACTCACCGCTGAAGTGCGTGCACAGATCGACGACGGCGTGCGCAATGCGGCCTATAGGATCATCAAAGGCAAGGGCTCGACCTATTACGGCATCGGTGCCGGGCTCGCCCGTATCGTCAAGGCGATCGCACGCGACCAGCGGGATGTCCTGTCTGTCTCCATCACGACCTCGGAGGTGGCGGGTGTGCGCGATGTTGCCCTGTCCATCCCCCGTGTAATCGGCGCCGACGGTGTTCTCGCCGACCTGTTTCCGGATC
Organism: Rhizobium sp. 'Codium 1'; assembly: GCF_020889605.1. NCBI lineage: Bacteria > Pseudomonadati > Pseudomonadota > Alphaproteobacteria > Hyphomicrobiales > Rhizobiaceae > Rhizobium > Rhizobium sp. 'Codium 1'. Next base: position 119,246 of record NZ_JAJGPW010000003.1, on the reverse strand, counting down.
TCGACGACGAGGAGTATTCGGCTTTGAACCGCAGCGCTTCGCTTTTGAAGGAGCGCGCAGACGCCATTCCTTTGTAGGTCGGGCAACCTATATGATAGGAAGGGCTTTACGATATTCACCTTGCCGCCCCGTCGGACACAAGCCACGCGATTGCTGGATATTGCCATGAAGGAAACACCACTGACATCCGAGACCCTTGACGACTTCCTTTCGAAGGCACGCGAGGCAAGCGGATTGTTGAAGGCGCTTTCGCACGAGACGCGTCTCCTGATGCTTTGCATGCTCTGCCAAGGCGAGAAAACCGTCAGCGAGATCGAACAGTTTCTCGGGATCCAGCAAGCCGTCGTCTCCCAGCAGCTGGCGCGCCTGAGAGGCGACCAGGTGGTGCAGACCCGGCGCGAGGGACGCCAGATCTACTACCGCATCGCCGATCCGCAACTCGCCGAACTGATCTCCGTCCTTTACAAGATGTATTGCGGTCCAAAGGCAGCAAAGACGAGCGAAGCAGAGGCCCTTGCCGAAGCCTAGCAGCGCAGTCGTCATCGGAGAGCGGGCGGAGAGATGATCGACAAGCTGGAATATTTCATCGCGCTCGCTCGTCAGCAGCATTTCGGTCGGGCAGCCGACGAGTGCGGCGTGACGCAACCGACCCTGTCGGCCGGTATCCGCCAACTCGAGGAGCAGCTCGGCGTCATGCTCGTGCAGCGCGGTTCGCGTTTCCTGGGCCTCACGCCGGAGGGCCAGCGGGTACTCGAATGGGCGCGGCGGATCGTTGGTGACACGCGCACCATGCGCGAGGAAATGCGCGCTGCGCGCACGGGTCTTGCGGGGCATATCCGGATTGCGGCGATCCCGACAGCCCTTGCCATGGTTCGCAAGCTGACCGAACCCTTTCAGAAGCGTCATCCGGATGTCACTTTCACCGTCCTCTCACGCAATTCACTCCAGGTTCTGAGCATGCTGGAGGACCTGGAGATCGATGCTGGCATAACCTATCTCGACAACGAACCTCTCGGGCGTGTGACGAGTGTGCCGCTCTATTCCGAGCGCTACCACCTGATCAGCGCTTCGGGATCGCCTCTCGCCGATCGCGAAACCGTCACCTGGAAAGAGGTTGCGGAGATCAAGCTGTGTCTGTTGACACCCGACATGCAGAACCGCCGCATCATCAACCTCCACATGTCAGAGGTCGGAGTCACTCCGAAGTTGATGCTGGAGTCGAATTCGATGATCGTGCTCTTTTCCCATATCCGCACCGGTCAATGCGCTTCGATCATGCCGCGTAACGTCGCGGAATCATTCGGTTTTCCGGAAGAGATTCGAATGATTCCGATCACAGAGCCACATGCGGAGCACTCGGTCGGCCTCGTCGCCGCGCATCGTGAACCGCATACTCCTTTGGTATCAGCCCTTCTGCATGAAGCCCGTGCTCGCGCGGCCGCGCGGGACTTTGATAGAAATCTCCTATCGTCCGACGGAAGTTCGATATTGACCTGATTGGTCCATCCCACCCATTCTTGACACTACGCAAATGCAACGGGGCTGCCGGATGCGGTTATGCAGCGCACGGATCCGCTGCAAAGGTTCGTTTGATACGCATGACGACTCGGCTGCGTCGGTTTGGGAGGACTGACAATGGACACACGGGCGACCGTGGATGACGAGGTCACTCGGATATCCGAAATCATTGATCACTGTCGCAGCATGGAAGGACCCATGCTGCCGATCCTGCACAAAGTGCAGGAGGAGTTCGGCTTCATTCCGGAGGCCACCAAGCAGATCATTGCCAATGCCCTGAACCTTTCGCGTGCCGAAGTGCATGGCGTGGTCAGTTTCTATCATGATTTCAGGGCCCGTCCGGCGGGCCGCCATGTCTTGAAGCTCTGTCGCGCCGAAGCGTGCCAGTCCATGGGTGGCGAGCCTCTGGCCGACAGAATCAAGGCGAGGCTCGGCATCGACTGGCACGAGACGACGCCGGACGGAGCCGTGACACTCGAACCCGTCTATTGTCTCGGGCTCTGCGCCCAGGCGCCGGCTGCGATGCTCGACGGCGAGGTTTACGCCCGGCTCGACGATGACTGTCTTCCCGACATGCTGGCGGAGGTGCGCATATGAGCGTGACCGTCTTCGTTCCCCGCGATGCGGCGGCTCTGGCCGTCGGTGCAGACAGGGTGGCTGCGGCCATCGAGCGCGAGGCCGAGGCCCGCGGCTTAGACATCCAGATCGTGCGAAATGGATCGCGCGGCATGCTGTGGCTGGAAGTGCTGGTGGAGGTGCGGACCGACGAGGGGCGTGTCGCCTATGGTCCGGTCAAGCCGTCTGACGTGGCGTCGTTGTTCGATGCCGGCTTCCTCAGGGGCGGCGATCACCCGCTCTGTCATGGTCTCACCCGGGAAATTCCCTTCCTCAAGGGCCAGACACGGCTGACCTTCGCTCGTTGCGGTGTTACCGATCCGCTCTCACTTGACGACTACCGCCACTACCAGGGGCTCAAGGGTCTTGCCAACGCCATCGCCATGGCTCCCAGCGAGATTGTCCAACAGGTGACCGACAGCGGCCTTCGCGGACGCGGCGGTGCCGGCTTTCCGACCGGCATCAAGTGGAAGACGGTTGCGGATGCTGCAGCGGACCAGAAGTACATTGTCTGCAATGCCGACGAAGGCGACAGTGGCACTTTCGCCGACCGCATGATCATGGAAGGCGATCCCTTCGTGCTGATCGAAGGCATGGCGATTGCCGGTATCGCGGTCGGGGCCAGCAAGGGCTATGTCTATACGCGGTCCGAATATCCGCATGCGATTGCCGTGATGGAAGAAGCAATCGCCATCGCACGGCGTGAAGGCATCCTCGGCGCGTCGGTCTTGGGTTCGGCTTACGCCTTCGACATGGAAGTGCGCATGGGCGCCGGCGCCTATGTCTGCGGCGAAGAGACATCGCTGCTGAATTCGCTGGAAGGCAAGCGGGGCATCGTTCGAGCCAAGCCACCTTTGCCGGCCCTGCAAGGCTTGTTCGGCAAGCCGACGGTGGTCAACAACGTCATGTCGCTTGCCTCGATCCCGATCGTCCTGGATCGCGGCGCGCAATTCTACCGCGACTTCGGCGTCGGCCGGTCACATGGCACGATCCCGATCCAGCTCGCCGGCAATCTCAAGCATGGCGGGCTTTATGAAACCGCCTTCGGCTTGCCGCTCGGCCAACTAATCAACGAGATCGGCGGTGGCACGATCTCGGGCCGTCCGGTCAAGGCCGTGCAGGTCGGCGGGCCGCTCGGTGCCTATTTCCCGCCGTCGCTGTTCGACACGATCTTCGACTACGAGGCCTTCACCGCTGCCGGCGGCCTGATCGGCCATGCCGGTGTCGTGGTCTTCGACGACACGGCCGACATGCTGAAGCAGGCGCGTTTCGCCATGGAATTCTGTGCGATCGAGAGTTGCGGCAAGTGCACGCCCTGCCGCATCGGTTCGACGCGAGGCGTCGAGACGGTCGACAAGATCGCTCAGGGCATCGAGCCGGAGAAGAACAAGGTGCTGCTGGAGGATCTCTGCAACACCATGAAGTTCGGCTCGCTCTGTGCGCTGGGCGGCTTCACGCCTTATCCGGTCATGAGCGCCATGACGCATTTTCCCGAGGATTTCGCGCCGGTTCCGATCCAGGAGGCTGCCGAATGAGTGACACACCAAAGGTCAAGGGCCCGGCTTCCTACTTTCCGTCGATCGAGAAGACCTATGGAAAGCCGATCCAGCATTGGCAGGACCTCGTCCGGCAGCAGCAGGGCAAGGCGCACATGCAGATCGTCACCCTGCTGAAGACCGATCACGGTCTCGGTCATGGACATGCCAACGCCATCGTCGCGGCGACACTCGCCGAGACGAAATCCTGACGCAGACACGAACTTGTTCAGCGCGGCCTTGTCCGCAGCGAAAAGACCGACCCGGAGGTTTTGATGCCCCTCGTTCCAGAACTCGACTACGGCACGCCCGCCTCGCGCTCCGACAAGATGGTGACACTCACCATTGACGGCCGCGAAATCACGGTACCAGAGGGCACGTCGATCATGCGCGCCTCGATGGAGGCCGGTATCCAGGTGCCCAAGCTCTGCGCGACCGATATGGTCGATGCCTTCGGCTCCTGCCGTCTCTGTCTGATCGAGGTTGAGGGCCGCAATGGCACCCCGGCCTCCTGCACCACGCCGGTTGCAGCCGGCCTCGTCGTCCATACTCAGACCGAGCGGCTCAAGGCGATCCGCAAGGGTGTGATGGAGCTCTATATCTCCGACCATCCGCTCGATTGTCTTACCTGTGCTGCGAACGGCGATTGCGAGCTGCAGGACATGGCCGGGGCCGTCGGCCTGCGCGACGTGCGCTATGGCTATGAAGGCGAGAACCACGTCAAGGCACGTTCCGCCGAGGGTGGCATGAACGCCCAGTGGATGCCGAAGGACGAGAGCAATCCCTACTTCACCTATGATCCGTCGAAATGCATCGTCTGTTCGCGCTGTGTGCGGGCCTGCGAAGAGGTGCAGGGTACCTTTGCGCTCACCATCGAAGGTCGTGGTTTCGACAGCCGCGTGTCAGCCGGCGCGCATGAAGCCTTCCTCTCGTCCGAATGCGTCTCCTGCGGCGCCTGCGTGCAGGCCTGCCCGACGGCGACGCTGACGGAGAAGTCTGTCATCGCCATCGGCCAGCCCGAGCATTCGGCCGTCACCACCTGCGCCTATTGCGGCGTCGGCTGCTCGTTCAAGGCCGAGATGCGCGGTGAAGAACTCGTGCGCATGGTGCCCTGGAAGGACGGGCAGGCCAACCGGGGCCATTCCTGCGTCAAGGGACGGTTCGCCTATGGCTATGCAAGCCACAAGGACCGCATCCTCAATCCGATGATCCGCGAGAAGATCTCCGATCCCTGGCGCGAAGTGACCTGGGAAGAGGCCTATGCCCATGTGGCTTCCGAATTCCGCCGGATCCAGTACCAGTATGGCCGCGAAGCGATCGGCGGCATCACCTCGTCGCGCTGCACGAACGAAGAGACCTTCCTCGTCCAGAAACTCATCCGCGCCGGCTTCGGCAACAACAATGTCGACACCTGCGCCCGTGTCTGCCATTCGCCGACCGGTTACGGTCTCGGCCAGGCCTTCGGAACGTCGGCCGGCACGCAGAACTTCGATTCGGTCGAGCATTCGGATGTTGTCGTGGTTATCGGCGCCAACCCGACCGATGGTCACCCGGTCTTCGGTTCTAGACTGAAGAAGCGGCTGCGTCAGGGCGCCAAGCTGATCGTGATCGATCCGCGCCGCATCGACCTTGTGCGCACACCGCATGTCGAAGCCGCCTTCCATCTGCCGTTGAAACCCGGCACCAATGTCGCGGTTCTCACCGCGCTTGCCCATGTCATCGTCACCGAGGGTCTTTTTGCCGAGGCTTTCATTCGTGAGCGCTGCGACTGGTCGGAATTCGAGGACTGGGCGTCCTTCGTCTCCGAGCCTGCCCATTCGCCGGAGGAAACCGAAAAGTTCACCGGCGTTCCGGCTGCCGAACTTCGTGGTGCCGCCCGGCTGTTCGCCACCGGCGGCAATGGTGCCATCTATTATGGCCTCGGCGTTACCGAACACAGCCAGGGCTCGACGACCGTCATGGCGATCGCCAACCTTGCCATGGTCACCGGCAATATCGGCCGGCCGGGCGTGGGCGTGAACCCGCTTCGCGGCCAGAACAATGTCCAGGGATCCTGCGACATGGGATCCTTCCCGCATGAGCTGCCGGGCTATCGCCATGTCTCTGACGATGCGACGCGCGAGACTTTCGAAAAGCTCTGGGGTGTCGAGCTCAGCAACGAGCCGGGGCTTCGCATTCCCAACATGCTCGATGCGGCCGTCGATGGTTCCTTCAAGGGTATCTACATTCAGGGCGAGGACATCCTGCAGTCCGACCCGGATACCAAACATGTCTCGGCCGGTCTTGCCGCGATGGAATGCGTCGTCGTGCACGACCTCTTCCTCAACGAGACGGCGAACTACGCGCATGTCTTCCTGCCGGGCTCGACCTTCCTCGAAAAGGACGGCACTTTCACCAATGCCGAGCGCCGCATCAACCGCGTGCGCAAGGTCATGACGCCGAAGAACGGCTATGCAGACTGGGAAGTCACCCAGAACCTTGCCCAGGCCATGGGGCTTGCCTGGAACTACACGCATCCGTCGCAGATCATGGACGAGATCGCCGCGAGCACGCCGAGCTTCGCCGGCGTCTCCTACGAGTACCTGGAAAAGATGGGCTCGGTGCAGTGGCCGTGCAACGAGAAGTTCCCCGTCGGCTCGCCGATCATGCATGTCGACGGCTTCGTGCGCGGCAAGGGCAAGTTCATCCGCACCGAATATGTTGCGACCGACGAACGCACGGGCCCACGCTTCCCGCTGCTGCTCACCACCGGCCGCATTCTTTCCCAGTACAATGTCGGGGCGCAGACGCGGCGCACCGAGAATGTCGTCTGGCATGAAGAAGACCTGCTGGAGATCCATCCGCATGACGCCGAGCAACGCGGGATCAAGGAAGGCGACTGGATCAAGCTGGCAAGCCGCTCCGGGGATACGACACTCCGGGCGTTGATCACCGATCGCGTAGCGCCGGGTGTGGTCTATACGACCTTCCATCACCCCAATACGCAGGCCAACGTCATCACTACCGATTTCTCCGACTGGGCCACCAATTGCCCGGAATACAAGGTCACCGCCGTTCAGGTCTCGCCGTCGAATGGCCCGACGGAATGGCAGGAGGAATACGAAGAACTGTCGCGGCAATCGCGACGCATCCAGGGCAAGCTCGAGGCGGCGGAATGAACGCCATCATCGGCTCCGCAGCGCGCATGGTCGGCGGTCTCAAGGCGAGCGGTGGGCTCGTTTCGAACAGCAGCCGGATCGTGCCCGAAGAGGTGCCGATCGCCTTCTCCTATGGCGGCTCGACCCATGCCGTGATGATGGCGACACCTGCTGATCTTGAGGATTTCGCCGTCGGCTTCTCGCTCGCCGAGGGTATTATCGAACGTGCCGACGAAGTCGTGGCCATCGAGGCTATAGAGGCCGGCGAGGGAATCGACGTTCAGGTGACGCTCAAGGACATGACGGCGGAAGCGTTGGTTGCCCGGCGCCGGCGCATGGCCGGCCCTGTCGGCTGCGGCCTCTGCGGCATCGAGTCGATCGAGCAGGCCAGCCGGCCGGTGCGTCGGGTCGGCTCGGACCAAGTCCGCCTGACCGCACGCGAGATCGCCGATGCCACGGCGATGCTGGCTGCGGCGCAGGATCTCAATCGCCAGACCCGTGCCGTTCATGCCGCCGGCTTCTACTGCCCCCATGAAGGGCTGGTGGCAATCCGCGAGGATGTCGGCCGTCACAACGCGCTCGACAAGCTGACCGGCGCAGTGCTGCTCGGTGGCTGGACGGCCAGCCTCGGCGCGGTCGTCGTCACGAGCCGGCTGTCCGTCGAGATGGTGCAGAAGACGGCAGCGCTTGGTGCCCCGATCCTGATTGCAATATCTGCCCCAACGGCGCTGGCCATCCGTACCGCGATAGCGGCGGGCATCACCCTGATCGGGATAGCGCGTGACGAGGATTTCGAGATTTTTACCCGGCCGGACCGGGTGGCTGAAGGAGTACCGATGCATGTCTGAGACCAGCACCGACGCCAAAATCGTCCGAATGGCCAACCAGATCGCCACCTTCTTCCTCTCCCAGCCGGAGACCGTCCGCGCGGACGGCGTGGCCACGCATATCAACAAGTTCTGGGAAACCCGGATGCGCCGCCGCTTCTTCGACCTGATCGACGCGCCGGATGCCGGGTTCCTGCCGCTGGTCATCGAGGCGTCGACCCGGATCAAGCGTCCCGGAGAGCCGGATGCCGCAGCTGTGGGCGTCGGCGCCGAGGCTGCCGATGGTGCGCCGGGCGGCAAGGGCGTGGTTGCTGGCGAATCCCTGTCGGAGCCCAGCATCCCCGAGGCCACGACATAATTTCATCTTTTTCGACCGGTCGGCGGTCCAATTGGGTTTTCAAGAGGAGGACGGACTTAATGGCAGTTTCAGATGTTAGCGCTGGCATACCGAGTGATGTCGGCATACTGGACAAAGAAAGAATTATCGCAAAGCCGGGCTTCAACCGCTGGCTGGTTCCCCCGGCAGCGCTTGCGATCCATCTGTGCATAGGCATGGCCTATGGGTTCAGCGTGTTCTGGCTTCCGCTCAGCCGGGCGATCGCCAACCCCGATCCCAGCTGCTCTGAACTCACGCTGATCGGGGCACTCTTCACGACCGCCTGCAACTGGCGGGTCGCGGATCTCGGCTGGATCTACACGCTGTTTTTCGTCTTTCTCGGCTGCTCCGCCGCCATCTGGGGCGGTTGGCTGGAACGGGTCGGTCCCCGCAAGGCTGCTTTCGTTTCGGCATGCTGCTGGTGCGGCGGTATTCTGATCGCGGCTGTCGGTGTGATGACCCATCAGCTCTGGCTGATGTGGCTTGGCGCCGGTGTGATTGGCGGTATCGGTCTCGGTCTCGGTTACATCTCGCCGGTCTCGACGCTCATCAAGTGGTTTCCCGACCGTCGTGGCATGGCGACCGGCATGGCCATCATGGGCTTCGGCGGCGGTGCGATGATCGGCGCGCCTCTGGCCAACCTGCTGATGACCGCGTTCAAGACGGATGTCACAGTCGGCGTCTGGCAGACATTCGTGGTCATGGCTCTAGGCTACTTCGTCTTCATGATGGGTGGTGCCTTCGGTTATCGCATTCCGCCGGCCGGTTGGCGTCCCGAAGGATGGGCGCCGCCTGCATCGAAGAGCACGATGATCACCACACGTCACGTGCATCTGCGGGATGCGCACAAGACACCGCAATTCTGGCTGATCTGGGCGGTTCTCTGCCTTAATGTGTCGGCAGGCATCGGTGTTATCGGTGTCGCATCGCCCATGCTGCAGGAGATCTTTGCCGGATCGCTGATCGGGCTTCCAGACCTCACCTTCTCGCAGCTGGATACTGCCCAGAAGGCACAGATTGCGGCGATCGCTGCCGGCTTCACCGGTCTCCTGTCGCTGTTCAACATCGGCGGACGGTTCTTCTGGGCCTCCATGTCCGACAAGATCGGGCGCAAGAACACCTATTTCTGCTTCTTCGTCCTCGGCATCATTCTCTATGCTGCCGCACCGACGCTCGCAGGTCTCGGCTCCAAGGCCATGTTCGTGCTCGCCTTCGGCATCATCCTGTCGATGTATGGCGGGGGTTTCGCGACGATACCGGCCTATCTCGCCGATATCTTCGGGACGCAGTTCGTCGGCGCAATCCATGGCCGACTGCTGACCGCCTGGGCAACAGCCGGCATTGTTGGCCCTGTGGTGGTCAACTATATCCGCGAGGCGCAGATCACGGCGGGCGTTGCACCGGGGCCGGAACTCTACACCGGCACCATGTATATCCTGGCTGGCATGCTGGCGATCGGTCTGATTGCCAATGCCTTCGTGAAGCCCCTGGCGGACAAGTGGTTCATGTCGGATGAGGAAGTGGCAGCACTCCAGGCCAAGACGGCTGCGGCCAATGCCGGTCCATCGGGCTCCTTCGGAATCGGCAAGGGTGGCCTCGATGGCAGGGCGGCTCTCGCCTGGGCCGTGGTCGGCCTCCCGCTTCTGTGGGGTGTGTGGATCACATTGCGCAATAGCCTGGCGATTTTTGGCTGAGCCGGAGCTGCCAGGAAATCGAAACAAGCGAGAGGCGGCCTTCGGGTCGCCTCTTTGCATGAAGGCTTCTCAGTTCAGCCAGAGGTGAACGAGGGCAGCTTCCGGCGTTTGCATTCCGCCGTTTTCGATGCCCGTGCTCCAGAGCCCGGCACCGGCTGCATAGGCGCCGGGTGACAGGCCACCCGCTTCGCATTGGCTGACGGCGCGCAGGCGTTTGCCGCCTGTCACTGCCGCCGCGAGAACCTGAAGTATTTCCGGATCGTTCATCGCCGTTCCGGCCCCGAAAATCCGCAGCACGGCGCCATCAAGCGTGTCGAGAATGGCCTTCAACGCTTCCGCAGGAATGCCCGGGGAAAGCGTAAGGATCGCAAGTTTGCGGTCCTCGAAGATGGACCGTTTTGGTGGGCTGGGCATGGCCTGCGGCTGGGAGCGAAAGGCATCGGCATCGTGGCTCTGATGCTTGACGAGGCCATTGGCGCTCAGAAGCTTCCCGGCAAAGGCAAGGAAGACGCCAGGCTCCTGGCCTTGAGCGGCAGAGATCGCAAGGTCGAGATTGGCTTCGGCATCGCCTGCGTGACCCAGCGGCAGCATCGAGCCGCAGAGGATGACCCGGCGGTTCTCGCCGGCCAGCGCCTGGCTCAAGGCAGCGCCTGTAAAGGCCATGGTATCGGTGCCGTGGGTGATGATGACCGCTGCGTCCTGATGGTTGCGGACGGTCTCCAGCATCCTGTTCCAATGAATGCGGCCGACATCGGCGCTATCGAGCAAGGGTTCGAAAACGTCGGCGGTCAGAGCCGTACCGGCGGGCAGCCGTACCGCGATGGCTTCTTCCACGAGGCCCTTCAGGGGTGCCAGCCCCTCCGGCGTCTCGGCCATTCCGATCGTTCCACCCGTGTGAATAAGCAGCAGCTTCATCGTATCGCCTCCGAATTTCCGAATCTGGTAGGCCAGTGCGGCACCGGGATCAACCGGGTCGTGGAACGCAAAAGGGCAGCGCCATCAAGCGCTGCCCTTTTGAAACTGTAGTCCTTGCCTGATCAGGCGGCCAGGTCTTCCAGATCGCTGCCCTTGAACATCTTGGCGAGGTTCAGGAAGCAGATCATGCCGTTCTCGTTTGCGATGATGCCTTCCGAGAAGGTCTTGTCGAAGGAGGCCGAGACTTCCGGAACCGGCTGAACCTGGCTCGACGGGATGGTTAGGATGTCCGAGACGCGGTCGACCAGCATGCCGATGACCATGTTGTGGACTTCGGCCACGACAATGGCCGAACGCTCGTTGGCAACCGTGCTTTTCATGCCCAGCTTGTAGGCAAGATCGATGATCGGGATAACCGAGCCGCGCAGGTTCATGACGCCGATGACATCGGCCGGCGCATGCGGGATCGGCGTGGACGGTGCCCAGCCACGGATTTCACGGATGGTTGTCGTCTTGACGCAGAATTCCTGATCATGAAGCCGGAAGGCGATGATCTCGAGGGTCTCACTGCCGAAGCTGGTGGAGCTGATAGTTGCCATTAGAAATCTTCCAACCTTCCTGTCCCTTGGCGGTAGCGGCGCCACCTGCGGCGCGAGCGACACCCGCCATCACTTCGCGTCTGGAAACGGTTGATGACCAATTCGACGCGTTGTCATGACTTTATGCGAAGAGTGTTTCCCAATTCTAAATCACGCGTCGGGTTTCGGCCGGTGTCGATGGCTTTGCTCGGTGAAGGATCCGGGCCTCATCCGCCGCGTGTCGGACGATCGAGAATGCGCCGACCAAAGAGGCTGGCTGCCAGCTCCACCATGACGCGGGCGCTGCGGCCGCGATCGTCCAGGAAGGGGTTAAGCTCGACGAGGTCGAGGGAGGAGACGAGGCCGCTATCATGCAGCAGTTCCATGATGAGATGCGCTTCACGGAAGGTCGCTCCCCCGGGTACCGTTGTGCCGACGCCCGGTGCCACATCAGGATCAAGGAAGTCGACATCGAGGCTCACATGCAAAAGCGCATTGGCTTTGCGGACATCGTTGAGGATGCGCTTGACGATGCTGCCCATGCCTTCTTCATCCACAGCCCGCATGTCGAAGACGTTCACCGCGTTCTCCCGGATCATCCGGCGCTCCTCCTCGTCCACGGAGCGAATGCCGATCTGATAGACGTGTTTCGGATCGACGAAGGGGCGATCGGCTGGCAGAATCGGGGCAAGTTCCGCCTTGCCGCAGAAGAAGGCGACCGGCATGCCGTGGATATTGCCCGAGGGAGAGGTTTCCGGGGCATTGAAGTCCGAATGGGCATCCAGCCACAGGACATAGAGTGGCCGCTTCATGTCGGCCGCAAAGCGGGCCATGCCGGATACGCTGCCCATGGAGAGGCTGTGATCGCCACCGAGCAGAATCGGGACCGTGCCATTGCTGGCGGCCGTATAGGTTGCGGCTTCAATCGCGCGGGTGAAGGCACCCACGATCGGCAGGTGCTTGGCCTCTGCCTTTTCCGGCAGGTCGGCCGCCGGGGCAGGGCGCAGGTCTCCACGGTCCTCCACGGAGTAACCAAGCTCGCTCAGCGCCGAGGCAATGCCCGCGATCCTGTAGGCGGCAGGGCCCATGGCGCAGCCACCCCGCCCGGAGCCTTCCTCCAGCGGAACGCCGATAAGGGTCACGGTTTTTGTCTCGGCCTGCATGGGGTAACCTTTCCTGGATGTTCTGGCGTATCATCGGTCATTGCCTTGTTGGCAAAAAGATGGAACTTCGCCATAAAGCGCGATAGTTTATGCATATCGCAACCACCGTATGACGTTTTGACACATGGATGATCTAGATCGCGAAATCCTCGGTGCCTTGCGCCAGAATGCTCGTCTGCCGGTTGCGTCACTCGCGGCGATGACAGGCGCGTCCCGCGCGACCATCTCGGCGCGGATCGAGAGATTGGTCGCCAACGGTACGATCGCCGCCTTTACCATTCTGACGGGCAGCGAAATCCAGTCGAGCGGCGTTCGGGCGATCGTGATGATCGAGGTCGTTGGCAAGTTTGCGGACCGGGTGGCACATCAGCTGCGCGGAATGCCGCAGGTCAAGGCGCTTCACAGCACCAACGGGCGATGGGACTTCATCGCCGAACTCGAAGCGCGTGACCTTGCAGGTTTCGACGAGGCCCTGCGACGAATCCGTCTGATCGAGGGTATCAACCTGACGGAATCGAGCATTCTGCTGAAGACGAGCAAGATCGGCTGAGAGAGCATTGCGCCGCTGCGCCCCGGAGGCTCGTCAGTATTCATTCTCGTAGAAGATACCGCCTCCGGCACCCGCGCCGCCGGCTTCACCCTTCAGCTTCACGCCGCGGCCGATGTCGAGATTGATCACCGCCTTCGCCCCACCGCTGCCGCTCTGTTCCAGCTCGATATAGGTGCGGTCGTTGAGGTATTTTCCGGCGCTGATGCTGGTGCCGCCAGTTTCGTCGGTGGAGATGTCGAGATCGTCGACGCCGAGCGTGCTGCGCAGCGACTGGAACAGCGAGCTGCCGCTCCCGCCGGCGAGTTGCGCTGCGGCATCGGCAAGCTGTGCGATCTGCAGCGGCGAGAGCCGCGACAGCGACTGGCCGAAAATCAGCTGCGCGAGGATTTCGTCCTGCGGCAGGGAAGGTGTCGAACTGAAGCTGACCTGCGGATTGCTCGCAAGCCCGGTCAGGAGAATGACAATCGTGGCATCGCCCGAGGTCGTGGTCGCTTCGAGATCGAGCAAGGGCACGAGGTCGCCCCCAAAGGTGATGGTCGCCCGCGTGATGTCGAGGCGCTTCGTCAGGATCTGCATGCGGCCGCGTCGGAGATCAAAGGCTCCGGACACCGCGGGGGCTGCGGCGGTACCTGTCAGCCTGATCGTGCCGCCCAGCTCTGCGTCGATCCCACGTCCGCGCACAAAAGTCTGAGTGGGTGATGAAATCGTCAGATCGAGCACGATCGGTGCGCTGGAGCTGCGACCTTCCGCCGGATTTTTCTCACCCTGTTGTCGCAGGATCGCGGGGGGAGCATGCAGATGCACGATGTCCAGCTCGCGCAAGCTCGCGGGCTGGCTTTCAGAGAGCGTGATCGAGGTGCGCGAAAGGTTGATGCTGCCGGCGAGCCTTGGTCCGTTCAGCAGTTGTCCGGTGAGGGTCAGCTGGCCGTCTGCCGTGCTCGCGACGGTCGTTCCGTCGACATAGACGGCCTGGTCGAGATCGATGGTCAGATCAGCCGGCAGGCCTGGCGCCGTGATGTCGATGAAGCCGCGAGCAGAGACCCGGCCGCCCGCGGCGAGATTGCCGGTCAGACTGCCGATCTCGGCGCGCGTGCCTGTCAGGTTCACCGTCGTTGCGATCTGTTCGATCGCAAGATTGCGCCGGACGTCGATGACGCGGGCGCCACTGGTCGAGACCGTGCCGGTGATGCTCGGGGCAGAGCCGGTGCCGCCGATCGTCAGGTTCACAGTCGCATTGCCTTCGGCGACGAAGCCCTGGGCTCCGAGCTGGCCATTGGCGGCAGACAGAGGGACATCGCCCTGGATCCTGATATCGAGCCCCGGTCCATTCTGCAGGGAGACATTGCCGCCTGCCGTGAGCCCGATGCCGCCGCCGTTGATCCGGCTGTCGAGGGTAAGGCTCTGGTTCTCGAACCGTCCGTTTGCGGTGATCTTGAATGGCACGAGACCGGCACCGCGCGTCTGCGCAATCGCTGCGCCCTGCCAGTCGAGGTGGTAATCTGCGACCGGCGCCGAGGGCACGCCACCGACTTCAACAGTTCCCGAAATGGTGCCTTCCGGCGCGATCTCCGGCGCCAGGGCAGCTGCGAGCGAAGCCGGAAGTGCCCTTATATCCACGGAGAGATCGAGCGTGTCACCAACTGTGCCGGAGAGTGCGAGACGCCCGGAACCGGCAGTGATGACCGTCTCGGCAATGGAGACGGCACCATCGACAATCCGGATGGATGTCGGAGAGGCCAGCGCCAGCGCAATGCCGCGGGGCGCGGCGCGCAGTTCTTCGACGGCGACCAAGAGTTCCCCGCCGCCCTGGCTCAGAGCCCCGCGCAGAACCACAGGCGCGTTGTCGTATCGTCCGGAAAGATCGAAATCGGTGTCGGAGCCGGAGCGCGTGAATTCGAGCGCCAAGCTGTCCAGCCTGTTCGCACCGGAGGCGACGCCGTCTGCACTTATGGTGCCCTTGGCGGCGAGGGCCGCCATGTCGGTGACTGTCAGGTCGATGCGCGGTTCGGCGATCACGAGATCGCCCTGCGTGATCGTTGTGCCGGTCGCCTCGATATCGGCTGCGATCTGCCCTTGCTGGGATCGGATCGCGACCTTACCCTTGAGGTCCCCGCCCACGTTCTGGCCGGCGAGTGCGGCAAGCAGGCTGATGTCGGGGAAGTCGAATGACACATCGCCGCTTGGCAGCAGATTCTGCCCGAGATCGAGTGCGCCTGTCAGGCGGTTTGGTCCGATTGCGAGGTCGAGAGCATCGACCTTCGTCTGCCCGTCCGTGCTCATGACCCGTGCCTTGGCCTCAAGCGGTTTGCCGTCGATCTGGCCGGTCACCGTCAGATTTCCGCTCGGCGCCACACGGTTGGCCACGCCTTCGAGCTGGAGCGCGAGATCCTCGATCCGATAGCCCGCTGCTTCACCCTGCTCGACTGCGAGATTGACGGTCGCCTCCACGGCGTCCAGGGGACCGGAGGCCGAGAGGTTGAAGGACGCGGGTGCCCGAATCCGCTCGACAAAAAGTCCGATATCGCGAAGCTGGCCGGTCAAATCGGTGGCCAGAATACCGTCCTGGTCAATAGACAGCGATCCTTCCGCCTGGGCGATATCGGTGGACAGCACGATCTCCCTGAGGGCGACGGCGCGTGGCGCGACGAAATCAACGCGAGCGGACAGGTCTACCGGTCCCTGCAGGCGATCAGCCAGGGCGGGCGGCAAGAGGTCCGGTGCAGCTTGTACCGCGAGACGGCCCGAGAAGCCGCTCGTGTCGAGTGCGTAGCGTCCGGAGCCCTGCAGGTCGAGGCCATCGCTGTCGAAGGCCAGTTGCTCGAAGGTGATCGCCTCGTTCGAAAGGGTGAGGGGGGCGGTCAGCGCCAGCGGTCCGCGGATATAAGGTCGGATCTCGGCGTCGCGGATATCCGTGCCCTGCACGGACATGCTGATGTTGACAGGGCCCTCACGGTTGGCGATGTCAAAACTTTTACTGTCTGCGTCCAGCATGACGTCCGACAGGGTGCCCTGCGGAACGGTCAGCTCAGCCAGATCGGCGCGCAGTGACAGTGCGGTAGCCGGGGCCTCGCCGCTCACGGCGAGCTCGAGGCTCCTCAGCTTCAAGCCGCCGGTAAACTCGGCCGATTCCGCGGTGATGCTGACGGGCTCGCCCGTTGCCCGCGCCATGAGACGAATGTCGTTGTCGCCATTCGGATCATAGCGTCCAGCCGCCACCACTTCGGCAGAGGCTGTTTCGAAGCGACCTTTTTCGATCACGACCGATCCATCCGCCCCCAGTGCCGCTGCCACGTCGATCGCGGTTTCGCCGGCAAAGATGTCGCGCAGTGCCGGTGGCATCAGGCGAGAAAAGAAGCCGCCGCCCGCCGCCGTTACGGTTCGGGTCCCATCCGCCTCGAGCCGATGCGTGGCGTCGATGGTGATGGTTCGTTCACCGTCCAGCGATGCGATGACCTCGCCCGCCCAGTTGTCGAGCGGGCCGTCGCCATCGATCTCGATCGCGAGTGGCGGCTGACCGGGCAGTTGTAACTGCTGGCCGAGCAGGCCGGCTGCCGGTTCCTGGTAGTCGAGATTGACGCGCAGCTGGTTGTCGTTCGGCGCGTAGAGCAGGTCGATGACAGCATTGTTGCCCGGCTCATCCAGACGGGTCGCGGTCAACCGGCTGCCGATCGTGTCGCCGACAATTTGTAGCGACCCCTGGGCCGATAGCGCGAAGTCGCGCTCCGCGAGTGCTGCGCCGATATTGATCGAGGGCAGGTTGATGGTGGCAATGTCGATTTCGACCGGGAGCGAGAAAGGTTCGTCCGTTTCCGGCTCCGGTTCCGCAGACTGCATAGGCGGGCGGCTGACCGTCACCTGACGCGCGGATATGCGCTCGGCCGTGAAGCGCTTGCGGATCAGATCCCGCGGCGTCCAGTCGAGTGCGAGATCCTCGATCGAGGCATAGACCCCCTGGGCGTCGGAGACCGTGATGCGTTCCACGGAGAACTCGCTGCTGAGCAAGGGCCCGGTTCCGCTCAAGGTGATCTGGCGATTGTCGGTGGAGACGAGTGCGGCAATCCGGTCGGCGAGGAACTGGCTGCCAGTGCGCGAGAAGCCGCCGACCAGGATCACCACGACAAAAAGCGCAATCGATACGGCCACAAGACCGCCCAGGAGACGGAGCGTCCAGGTGAGGATGCGCTTCAACCAGATCATGTTTTCAATTGTCCTGTCTTGCTCGGTCAGAAGCTCTGACCAATGCCGGCATAGATGGCATAACGGCTGCCACCGTCGTAAGCATCCAGCGGCACTGCCACATCCAGCCGCAAGGGGCCGAATGGTGTCATGTAGCGCAGCCCGACGCCTGCGCCCATCTTGATGTCAGAGAAATCGGGCACGGTGTTGTCCGTCACGGTGCCAATGTCGAGAAAAGGCACGATTCCGATCGTGTCCGTCACATTGATGCGGGCTTCCAGATTTGCCGTCAGATAAGAGCGACCGCCGGTGCCCTCGTCCGCGGCATTGTAGGGCGTGATTTCCTGGAAGGAATAGCCCCGCACCGATCCGCCACCGCCGGAGAAGAATCGCCGGGTCGCCGGAATTGCGGAAAGATCTCCGCCACCGACCAGGGTGCCGCCGCTCAGGCGGCCGGCGAGCACGAACCGATCCTCTTCCCCGAAGCCGAGATAGGCAGAGATCGAGCCTTCGAACGAGGTGAAGAAGGTCTGGCCGAAGAAATCGTAGCTGGGTGTCAGCGTCGCCGTGCCGTAATAGCCCTCGGTCGCATTCAGCCGGTTGTCGCGGGTGTCTCTGACATAGCCGATCGGCACGCCGAAGGTCAGGTATTCGTTGCCGTCGCCAAAGGCGTCGTCGATGCTGTCATAGGCCAGTGAAACGCCGGCGCTGACGGTATCGACATCGGTCAGTTCGTAGGCATAGGACACCTTGCCCGTAATTGTGGCTGCATCGTAATAGTCGGTCTCCAGCGTGCTGCCCTTGATGCTGGCCTCAAGCGTTCCGGAGGGAACAAAGGCGCCTGGCTTGATGAAGGTGATGCCGGCCGTGTAGTCGAGCGAAGAGACATCGGAGATATTCTCGAGTTCGCCGAGCCCGCGCACCGCCCCCTCTATCCTGATCGATTCCGCCTGACCGAAAAGATTGCGGTGACCCCAATAGCCCTCGATGCCGCCGCCATCCACCGACGAGTAGCTGGCACCGATGCCGAAATAGCGGTGCTTGCCTTCCGAGACGACGATGCCCACCGGGAGCGATCCGTCCGCTTCGAGCCCCTCAGCTTCGTTGACTGTGACCGAAGAGAAGACACCAAGCGTGCGTAGTCTTTCTCCGGCCTTGCGCAATTGTTCGGGGGAGTAGGTCTGGCCGGGCCTCAGGCGCGAATAATATGCGATGAAGTTCGAATCCACGGCTCGCGCACCCTTGACGGTGACTGCGCCAAGAGGGGCGACCGGGCCTGCCTCGACCGCGATCGTCAGGTCGACCGTCTGCGTCTTGTGGTCGGCAATCACGTCGCGACGCGTCACTTCCGTCAGAGGGCGTCCCTCTTCCTTCAGTTGCAACGCGATTGCGTCAGCCGCCTTCAGAATCGTCAGCGATCCGGCCTTCTGCCCGCGCACGAGATCGAACTCGGCGGGGTCGAGACGGGCAGCATCACCCTCCAGCTTCACCTCGCCCAGCGTAAATGGTTGCCCCGGCTGGATCGCAATCGAGACAGGTACGGGACGCGAACGGTCGAACGTGGGATTGGGTGGCAGGCTGTCGATGTCTCTGCCATCGATCGTAACGGTGACGACGCCGCCATAGAGCGCGTTTTCGTAGAGTGTGGCAATCAGCCGATCGCGATCGTCGCGTGCCTTGATGACGAGGCCGAGATCGCCGGAAACGGGTTGCTCCTCGTCGGCCACCAGGAGAGAGGTGCGCTCCAGCGACTTCCTGAGCGCGCGGTCGGCATCACCTGTATCAAGCGTGATGGCATAGTCGACGGGATCGATAATGTCGCGATCGACTTCGTCTTCGCCGAAAAGGCGAATACCGAATATCTCGAAGGCCTGGGCCTGTGCGGTGATCCCGATGGACGATGTGATTGCGACGGTCAGGGCAAGTCCGAGCCGGAACGCATGACTAAACTTCGGCAATATACCCCATACCCCCACTCGGTCTTGGCATTTCGCTTTCGTCGCGATCTCTCATGCACTCCCCGCCCAGTCGACAACTTAGGCGTATTTGCGTGAAAACGCATACATTTTTTTGCTTGTTTACGTAAAAAGACGGGGAGTGTTGCAGCCCCGCCTTAGTTCTCACAGGTCTGATCGAGCCGAGATCAGTAGCTACGCGGGCAAGCGTCGATGTAGCGGTTGCCGTAGCGGTCGCGGTAGTAGCACTGACCAGGCTGTTCGGACACGCGGCCGATCACGGCGCCTGCAACGCCGCCGATGGCAGCACCGACTGCTGCGCCGCGGACGTTGCCTGTGGCTATGCCACCGATGATCGCGCCGGAGGCAGCGCCGATACCTGCGCCGCGTTCTGTCTGGGTGCAGCCTGCGACCGAAAGGCCGACAAGCATCAGCACAAGAGCTTTTTTCATCTTCATCTCTCCAAGTTCCACGCGTCCGGGCGAGCCGGTCTTGTTTTTGACAGCATGCCAAACCGCTAGAGCTCTGTCCCTGGGCGGCTTCAGGCTTCCATGAGCATAGCCTCGACCAAGGGAAAGTCCATGGTCGAGGCTCACACCCTAGCGGGTGGTTTTATTGCATGAGGCATTGAAGATGAACCCAGGATTTACAGGCGGTTTGATGCTGCAATGCGGTACACATAATTTTCGATTGCGACCTTCTAGACGGTTGCACATGTCACACAAAACTCACACCATGCCCCCGTGTCCGGGAGAGACACGAGGAGGAAAAACATGGCTAAAGTGACACTGACGGTGAATGGCCGGACAGTAAGCGGAGAGTGCGAGGATCGCACCCTGCTCGTGCATTTCATTCGCGACAAGCTTGGTCTCACGGGAACGCATGTGGGCTGCGACACCACCCAATGCGGAACCTGTGTCGTTCACATGGACGGCAAATCGATCAAGAGCTGTTCGATCCTGGCCGTCCAGGCCTCGGGATCCTCGATCACCACGATTGAGGGCATCTCTTCCGGTGGTGAGCTGCATCCGGTTCAGGCGGCCTTCAAGGAACATCACGGTCTGCAATGCGGCTTCTGTACGCCGGGCATGGTGATGACAGCGCTCGACATGATCTGTCGTCACAACGGTGCGCTCGACGAGGCCACCGTCCGCCAAGAGCTCGAGGGCAATATCTGTCGCTGCACGGGCTATCATAACATCGTCAAGGCCGTGCTCTCGGCCAATGAAGCGATGACAGCCGGCCGTCAGGCCGCCGAGTGAGGCGATGAGTGTACGTAGGCAATAGCCCATAGCCACTAGGAACGCTCTGTCAGTGTTGCCTTCCGGCACGGAAATTTGGTCGCGTCCAATGTCATGACGCTGCAAATCCAAACGCTACTGCCTGGTGCTTTAGACCTAATTCCTGTTTCTCTGGAGGAGAAGACAATGGGTGTTGAAGGAATCGGCGCACGCGTGGCGCGCAAGGAAGACAAGCGTTTTCTGACCGGCAAGGGCCGGTATACCGACGACATGGTCGTCCCCGGCATGAAATATGCCTATTTCGTCCGTTCGCCCTATGCGCATGCCCGGATCAAGTCGATCGATGTCTCTGCCGCGAAGGCCATGCCGGGCGTCATCGACGTTCTCGACGGCAAGCAGCTGCTGGCCGATGGCATCGGCAACCTGATCTGCGGCTGGATGGTGCATTCCAAGGATGGCTCGCCGATGAAGATGGGGGCCTGGCGGCCCTTGGCGCATGACATTGTGCGTTATGTCGGCGATGCCGTCGCCATCGTCGTCGCCGACAGCTTTGGCGAGGCACGCGACGCCTCCGAAGCCGTCATGGTCGAATACGAGGAGCTTCCCGTCGTCACCGGCGCCATCGATGCGCTGAAATCGGGCGCGCCACAAATTCATCCGGAAGCCCCCGGCAACCTGATCTTCGACTGGGAGATCGGCGACAGCGCATTGGCGGACGCCGCGATCGCCCGTGCCGCGCACGTCACCGAAATCGAGATCCTCAACAACCGGCTCTCGCCGAACCCGATGGAGCCGCGCGCGACACTTGGCATCTATGACACCGCGGAAGACCATTATACCTGCTACACCACCTCGCAGAACCCGCATGTCGCGCGCCTTGTCATGAGCGCCTTCTACAATGTCGCGCCGGAAAACAAGCTGCGCGTCATCGCGCCCGACGTCGGCGGTGGCTTCGGCTCGAAGATCTACATTTATCCGGAAGAGATCGTCTGTCTCTGGGCCTCGAAGAAAACAGGCGTGCCGGTCAAGTGGACGTCGGACCGCACCGAGGCCTTTCTCACCGATGCGCATGGCCGCGATCATGTGTCGAAGGTAAAAATGGCCTTCGACAAGGACAACAACATCATCGGGCTGAAAGTCGATACGGTCGCCAATCTCGGCGCCTATATGTCGCTCTTCTCGTCCTCCGTCCCGACCTATCTCTATGCCACCCTGCTCTCGGGCCAGTATGCGATCCCGGCGATCCACGCCAATGTCCGCACCGTCTACACCAATACCGTGCCAGTCGACGCCTATCGTGGCGCCGGACGGCCCGAAGCGACTTATCTTCTGGAGCGCACCGTCGAGACGGCGGCACGCGAACTGGGCGTCTCTCCGGCAGACCTCCGCCGGCAAAACTTCGTCCGGACCTTCCCGTACCAGACGCCCGTCATCATGTGTTACGACGCTGGCGATTACGACGCCTCGCTCGACGCGGCCATGGGTGCTGCCGACTGGAACGGGTTTGCGGGCCGAAAGGCGGAAGCTGCCCGGCGTGGCAAGCTGCGCGGCATCGGCATGAGCTGCTATATCGAGGCCTGCGGCATTGCGCCTTCGGCTGCGGTCGGCTCGCTCGGCGCAGGTGTGGGCCTGTGGGAATCGGCCGAGGTCCGCGTCAATGCGGTCGGTACCGTCGAAGTGCTGACCGGCTCGCATAGCCATGGCCAGGGCCATGAGACCACATTTGCCCAGCTTGTTACGGAACGTTTCGGCCTGCCGATCGACAATGTCTCGATCGTGCACGGCGACACCGACAAGGTGCAGATGGGCATGGGTACCTATGGCTCGCGCTCGGGCGCCGTCGGAATGTCGGCCATCGTCAAGGCGCTCGACAAGGTCGAGGCGAAGGCCAAGAAGATCGCGGCCCATCTGATGGAGGCGGACGAGAGCGACATCGTCATCGAAAATGGCGAGCTCAAGGTCGCCGGGACCGACAAGACGCTTCCCTGGTTCCAGGTGGCGCTTGCGGCCTACACCGCGCATAATCTGCCGTCCGGCATGGAGCCGGGTCTGAAGGAAGGCGCCTTCTACGACCCGTCCAACTTCACCTTCCCGGCCGGCTGCTACATCGCGGAAGTTGAGGTCGATGCCGAAACGGGCAAGACCGAGATTATTCAGTTCGTCGCAGCCGACGACTTCGGCAATATCATCAATCCGATGATCGTCGAGGGTCAGGTGCATGGCGGGATCGCGCAGGGCATCGGTCAGGCACTGCTGGAGGCCGTGCATTACGATCCGCAGACGGGCCAGCTGCTGACGGCGAGTTACATGGATTATGCCATGCCGCGCGCGGACGACCTGCCGTCCTTCAATGTCTCGCATCAGAACACCCCATGTCCGGGCAATCCGCTCGGCATCAAGGGCTGTGGCGAAGCGGGTGCGATCGGTTCTCCACCGGCGCTGATCAACGCGATCACGGACGCGATTGGCAACAACAACCTCAATATGCCGGCGACGCCGCTTGCCGTCTGGAGTGCGCTCCAGGCCAATGCGACCCGCCAGGCCGCCGAATAAGGGAGGACCAGGACCATGCACCTCTATTCCACCAGCTACCATCGGGCCTCGACGGTCGAGGATGCCGGCAAGCTTCTGTCCGGTGCCGAGGACGGCAAATTCATCGCCGGCGGCCAGACCCTGATCGCTGCGCTCAAGCAGCGCCTCGCCCAGCCGTCGGACCTCGTTGACCTCAGGCATATCGAGACCCTGAAGGGCATCAAGGTCGAGGGGCGGCGCGTCACGATCGGCGCTGCCGTCACCCATGCGGAGGTCGCCTCTTCGGCGGAAATCCGGGCGGTCTGTCCGGCGATCTCGAACCTTGCCGCGATGATCGGGGATCCGCATGTGCGCCATCTGGGCACGATCGGCGGCTCTGTCGCCAATGACGATCCGGCGGCGGATTATCCGTCGGCCGTGCTCGGCCTTGGTGCAACGGTCGTGACCAGCCGTCGCGAAATCGCGGCCGACGACTTCTTCGTCAGCCTGTTCGAAACGGCATTGGCCGAGGACGAGATCATCACGGCCGTCCGCTTCGATGCGCCCGAGAAGGCGGGTTATGCCAAGTTCGCCAATCCGGCTTCGCGGTACGCGATGACCGGCGTCTTCGTCTCGAAGGGGCCCGGTGGCGTCCGTGTCGCTGTCACCGGTGCCGGCTCTACCGGTGTCTTCCGCCATGCGGGTCTCGAAGCGGCGCTTTCTGCCAACTGGTCGCCGGATGCCGCCGCTGCCGTGGACATCGATTCGTCGGAGCTGATGTCGGATCTCCATTGCACCGCGGAATACCGTGCAAATCTCGTCCGGGTAATGGCCAAACGCGCAGTCCAGTCGTCCTGACGACGCTTCCGTTTCAGAAGGGCTGAAAAAGGGCGGCTTCGGCCGCCCTTTTTTACCGAGTTTGACGCAGATCAAGTTTGCGTTGGTGCAATCCGCTAGTATCTATGTGTGGCCGTTCTAATGTTCGCGCCATTTGTCGCAGTTTAGAATGAATTTACAATACCGGGCTTGACCCCGGCGCCCGAGAGACACAAAAGAGTTTCGTAGACTGGAGTTTAAGCATGGATTTCGAGGCGTTTTTCAAGGATCAGCTCGCGGGGCTTCACGAGGAAGGCCGGTACCGCGTCTTCGCTGATTTGGAACGCCAGCGCGGCAATTTTCCGCGCGCGACCCGCTACACCGAGAACGGCACCGAGGAGGTGACTGTCTGGTGCTCCAACGACTATCTCGGCATGGGCCAGAACCCTATTGTCATCGAGGCCATGAAACAGGCCATCGATGACTGTGGCGCGGGTGCGGGAGGCACCCGGAATATTTCTGGCACCAACCACTATCACGTTCTGCTCGAGCGCGAACTCGCCGACCTTCACGGCAAGGAATCGGCGCTGATCTTTACCTCGGGCTATGTCTCGAACTGGGCAGCGCTCGGCACGCTCGGTGCCAAGATCCCGGGCCTCATCATCTTTTCGGATGCCCTCAACCACGCCTCGATGATCGAAGGCATTCGCCATTCCAAGGCCGAGCGCGTCATCTGGAAGCACAACGACGTCAAGGATCTCGAAGCCAAGCTGGCCGCTGCCGATCCGCGCGCGCCGAAGATGATCGCGTTTGAGTCCGTCTATTCGATGGATGGCGATATCGCGCCGATCAAGGAAATCTGCGATCTCGCCGACAAGTATGGCGCGATGACCTATCTCGATGAAGTCCATGCCGTCGGCATGTACGGCGCCCATGGTGGCGGCATTGCCGAACGCGAAGGCCTGATGCATCGCCTGACGGTGATCGAAGGCACGCTCGGCAAGGCCTTTGGTGTCATGGGCGGCTACATCGCGGCCTCGACGGCGCTTTGCGATTTTGTCCGTTCCTTTGCCTCCGGCTTCATCTTCACGACGGCTCTGCCGCCGGCGCTGGCCGCCGGTGCCGTCGCCTCGATCCGCCATCTGAAGACCAGCCAGGTCGAGCGTTTTGCCCATCAGGAGCGCGTGCGCCGTCTGCGCTTCATGCTCGACAAGGCCGGCATTCCGCATGTGCAGAACCCGAGCCACATCGTGCCTGTGCTCGTCGGTGATGCCGCCAAGTGCAAGTGGATCTCCGACCTGCTGCTCGACAACTGTTCCATCTATGTGCAGCCGATCAACTATCCGACGGTCCCGAAAAAGACCGAGCGGCTGCGCATCACGCCGACGCCGCTGCATTCCGACGCCGATCTCGAGCATCTGGTGTCTTCGCTGCACCAACTCTGGTCGCGCTGCGCCCTGGCGCGTGCGGTGGCTTGATTGAACTAAAATCTCCAAACATTGAAAAACGGGCTGCGGCGACGCGGCCCGTTTCTGATTTGGGCTGGTCGCTTCAGGTCAGGCGGCCCGCCTTGCGATGACCTCTGCCGCCTTGCGGCGCGCTTGCCTGTCGGCCGCATACACGTCGGCAACGGTCTCGGCAGGCACGCCCTCGACCAGCGCGTCCATGACCGTCTCCACCACGTCGGCCATGTCCAGAAACCCTATCTTCTCCTCGACAAAGGCATTGAAGGCGGTCTCTTCTGCGGCGTTGAGGATCGCGCCCTGCAGGCCGCCGCGTTCCAGCGCCGTGCGGGCCAGACGGAGTGCGGGAAAACGGGTTTCGTCCGGGGCTTCGAAATCGAGCCGTGCGAGCTTGGCAAAATCCAGCCGGTCGACGTTGAGCGCCGGGCGCTTCGGATAGGTCAGCGCATAGCCGATGGCGGTGCGCATGTCGGGCACGCCGAGCTGGGCGATAACGGAGCCGTCTGTATACCCCACCATGGAATGGATGATCGATTGCGGATGCACGACGACCTCGATCTGGTCGGGGCTGACGTCAAAAAGGTGCTTGGCCTCGATCATTTCCAGCGCCTTGTTGAACATCGAGGCGCTGCCGACGGAGATCTTCAGGCCCATCGACCAATTGGGATGGGAGCGCGCCGTCTGCACTGTGACATTGGCCATCTGTTCGCGGCTATGGGTGCGGAAAGGGCCACCCGAGGCAGTGAGCACGATGCGCTCGAGCGCGTGGCGCTGGTCGGCTTCAAGACACTGGAAGATCGCCGAATGCTCGCTGTCGACGGGGATCAGCCGTCCGCCGCCCTTCTTCACCGCATCGACGAAGAGATGGCCGGCAGAGACGAGGCATTCCTTGTTGGCGAGCGCGATGTCGGCGCCGCGTGCTGCGGCTTTCAATGTGGGCGCAAGACCTGCCGTGCCGACGATCGCGGCCATCACCCAGCCGGCATCCATATCGGCGGCCTCGTCCAGGCCGCTTGTGCCGGCGGCCACGTCGATGCCCGATCCTGACAGGAGGTCCTTGAGCGTCATGTACTGGCTCTCGTCGGCGGTCACCGCGAGCTTGGCCCCGGTGCGCCGCGCCTGTTCGGCCAGCAGGTCGAGATTGCCGTTGCCGGTCAGCGCCATGATCTCGAAACTGTCGCGGCCGCCGAGCTGGTCAATGACGTCCAGCGTGTTCACACCGATCGAGCCGGTCGAGCCGAGGACTGAGAGGCGCCGGGGCCGGGCATTGTCGATCATGCTTCTTACGTCCGATTGCTTCATGCTCAGAAGGCTCTACAAGGGAAAGAGAAGACCAGCAAGAGAGGTCGGATTCGACCTTTCGCCAGCACCTCTGGAAAGGGAGAATGCCGGACTTGTTAAAGCCGACACGATTGCGTGAAAGCCTGCCGATCCTCCTCGCGGCGCTTGCCTTTGTCTGCCTTGTCGGCGGTGGGGTGTTCTTTCTTGCGGGCCAGTCCGACCAGGCGGCGAGGATCTGGTTCTTCGGCGGCGGTGCCGTGCTCGTCGCCCTCGTCCTCGATATCCTGCGTGCACTTCTGAACGGCCGGATGGGTGTGGATGCCATTGCCGCGCTTTCGATCGGCGTCGGCCTCGCGCTGGGCGAGAACCTCGCCGCCGCCATCGTTGCGGTCATGTATGCCGGCGGGCAGTTGCTCGAAAGCTTCGCCGAAGGTCGCGCCCGGCGCGATATGACGGCGTTGCTCGGACGTGTCTCGCGCACCGCCATGCTCTATCGGAACCAGAGCCTGGAAAGCGTACCCATCGAGGCGCTTCAGCCGCGAGATCGGATCCTCGTGCGCAAGGGCGAAGTGGTTCCTGTCGATGGCCGCCTGCTTGCTCCGTCCGCAGTTCTCGATCTTTCGGCGCTGACGGGGGAATCTCTCCCGGTGCCCATCCAGCGGGGCCATGAAGTGCCGAGTGGTGCCACTGTTCTCGGCGACGCCTTCGATCTGCTGGTGCTGCGCGAATCCGCGGAAAGCACCTATGCCGGCATCGTGCGTCTCGTCGAACAGGCGCAGGCCAGCCGGGCTCCGATGGCGCGCATGGCAGATCGTTATGCGCTTGTCTTTCTCGCCGTTACACTTCTCCTTGCCGGTGGCGCCTGGTGGTGGAGCGGCGATCCGACGCGAGCGCTCGCCGTGCTCGTTGTTGCCACGCCCTGTCCGTTGATCCTCGCCGTGCCGGTTGCCGTGATTGCCGGCATGTCGCGGGTCGCCTCCCATGGCGTGCTGGTGAAGACCGCCGGCGCACTGGAAGCGCTGGCCGCCGTCACAACAGTCGTGGTTGACAAGACCGGCACCATCACCTCGGCACGCCCCGAAGTCGGCGATATCAGGCCGGAACCGGGCTTCACCGCTGATGACGTTCTCGCACTTGCCGCCTCGCTCGACCAGGCCTCGGGCCACGTCGCTGCCGAAGCGCTCGTCCGGGCGGCGACCGCGCGCGGGCTTGCCCTGGTCCTTCCCCAGACTGTCGTCGAGGATGCAGGCCGCGGTCTGTCCGGTCTGGTGGGTGACCGTCGCGTCGCGCTTGGTGGCAGCCGGTATGTTCTGTCCCAGCTTTCGGCAGGTGAAGCCTTCACCCGTACCGGCGTCGACAGCGGCACCGCTATCGTCGCAGTTGGCATTGACGGACGGGCCGCCGGCCTCATTCTGTTGTCCGACCCCATTCGCCAGGATGCGGATGTCGCGATTGCCGCCTTCCGTGCCGGTGGCATCCGCCGCATCGTCATGGCGTCCGGGGACCGTACGGATGTCGCCGAGAAGGCTTCAGCCACGCTCGGCCTCGATGCCGTTGCCGGCGATCTCACGCCGGAAGACAAGCTGGAGCTCATTCGCCGGGAACGCCTCGACGGTGTGGTGATGATGGTGGGGGACGGTGTCAACGACGCGCCGGCGCTTGCCCTATCCGATGTCGGGGTGGCGATCGGGGTGCGGGGTTCCGCCGCCTCGTCCGAAGCGGCAGATGCGGTACTGCTTGCGGATGATCTGGCAAGACTGCCCTTGGCTTGCGGCATCGCCAGGCGATCGCGCAACATTGCCCGGCAAAGTGCCATTGCCGGGCTCGTATTGTCGGGCGGCGCCATGGTGCTTGCCGCCTTCGGCTACCTGACGCCGGTCCAGGGTGCGCTTCTCCAGGAAGTGATCGACGTCGCCGTCATCCTGAACGCCCTGCGCGCCCTTCGTGGCTGAGTTCGCCGGGCAGGCCTGCAGCATGTCAGGCCTGCGTCATGACGCTGCCTTCGCCTGATATCCGGATGCGCAGATTGTTCTGCACATGCTTCACACCACTGACACGTTCGACGCAGTCTTCGGCACGGCGCTTCTCGAAACGGTCGGTCACATGGCCGTCGAGTGTCACCTCGGCGTCCTTTACCGTGACCTCGATGTCCGACGCATCGATGGCCGGATCGTCGGCCAGACGGTCGTTGGCGTCTTCGAGAATGCGTGCGTCCGAGCGGCGATACCCCCTTGGACCCTTGCCGCGATGGTCGTCCATCTCGCGCCGGCGTGCCGCTTCCTCATCACCGAACCAGGATGCAACCTCATCGCTGGCGCGATCAACGAAGCCGCGCCCGTCGCCATGGTCCCGGTCCGGGCGGCCATAGCCGCCGCGATAAGAGGGTCTGTCAGAAGGGTAATAGGCGCGTCCGGCACCCCGGGCATATCGACCGGTGTCATCGCCATAGCCCCGGTCGCTCAATTCCCCGGCATATGCGAGGTCGTCGGTGGTCCAGTCGGCGCGTCCCATGCGTGGATATCGTGATCCACTCGCGCCATAGCCGCCGTCCATCCCGTAGTCGCGCTGGCGTTCCGCGTCATAGCGATCCGCATCCGGTCGGTTTTCGCCGTAGCCGCGCACAAAGCCGCTTTCGCCTGGACCATAGTTTCCCGTCGGCCCGCGGCGCTGACCTTCGCCACGTGGCTGTTCGTTGTCCCAGTTGTAGTTCCGGTTGACCATTGTGTCCTCCTTTCGGTCGGGAAGGCGGGTTCAGCCCGCCTCAGGCCAACTGAGATGTCGCTCGTTCGTTCCTTGTCTGTGGAGGAATAAAGCCAGGAACAAAGGGGCCACGGCGCCGGTTACTGGAGGCATTCACCAACCCCGAGGAGACAGACATCATGGCTACCAAGACACTCGAAGATCTTTTTCACGAAACCCTCAAGGACATCTATTATGCCGAGCGCAAGATCCTGAAGGCGCTGCCGAAGATGGCTCGCGGCGCTCAGAACGAGAAGCTGAAGGCCGCCTTCCAGCAGCACAAGGAAGAAACCGAAGGCCAGGTCGAGCGCCTGCAGCAGGTCTTCGAGATCATCGGCAAGCGCCCGCGCGCCAAGACCTGCCCCGCCATCGACGGCATCGTCGAGGAGGGCGAAGAGATCATGGAAGAATTCAAGGGTTCGCCTGCTCTGGATGCCGGCCTTCTGGCTGCGGCCCAGGCTGTCGAACACTATGAGATCAGCCGTTACGGTACCCTGCGCGCCTGGGCCCAGCAGCTCGGCTACAAGGATGCGGTGAAGCTGCTCGACGAGACGCTTGCCGAGGAATCCAAGACCGACGAACTGCTGACAGAGCTGGCGGAGCAGGCGGTCAACGCGGCGGCACAAAAGAAGGCGGCCTGATCGCTGTCTGCATCCTGATGGAAGGGCCGGTTCTGCCGGCCCTTTTTCAGTTTTTCCAGCAGTGCCTCAGGCCGGGATATCCTTTGCCGCCGGCTGGTTGCGCAGGAAGGCCATCAGCCTGTTTTCATCGACCCGCAACAGGGCACGGGTCGGCGCTGCACGCAGCTGCGCGCGCACTGTCTCGAGATCCGTTGCCTTGTCGGCGAGCGTCAGGATCGCCGGATGGACGTAGCTGGTGCGGCAGATGGTCGGTGTATTGTGCAGCCGGTCCGAAGCCACCTCACACATCTGGCGGATCGTCGGGCGTTCTCCGCCTTCGATCCGTCGCCAGGCTTCAGCGAAGGCCGCCACGCTGCCTCCCCAGGTGCGGAAGGTCTTGGCAGACAGGCTTGCCTTGGTGATTTCGCATAGATAGGCGTTCAGCCGGCCCGAATCGATGCGGTGCAACTGCCCATCCTGGTCCCGCCAGGAAAATAGATCGCGGCCCGGAAGGTCGGCGATTTCCTCCAGTATTTTCTGCAATCGCGGATGCCGCAGCTTTCGCCGCACCCTCGTTCCGCCCTTGGCAATGAAGCTCAGGCGAATGCCATCGGGCTCGAAGGTCAAATGGCGCTTCTGCAGGGTGGTTGCGCCATAGGTGCGGTTTTCCTCGGCATAAGCCCGGTTGCCGACACGCATATAGGTCACGTCCAACAGGCTGATCAGCGCGGATAGAAGGAAATAGCCCTCATCCTCGTGTTCGGCGAGATCGCGGGCAATCCGCCTGCGGATCCCCGGCAGTGCTTCGCCAAAGGCGATCAGCTCGCCGAACTTGCGTTCGCTGCGCCAAGCGGCCCAATCTGCGTGATAGCGATATTGCTTGCGGCCCCTGGAATCATAGCCGGTGGCCTGCAAATGGCTTCGCGGTTCCATGCTGATCCAGACGCGCTCATAGGCGGGCGGCAGGGCGAGGCTGCGAATGCGTGCAAGAAGGGTCGGGTCGTCCACCCGCATGCCGTCGGGAAGGTGGTAAGAGAAGCCCTTGCCTCTCTTCCGCCTGGAGATGCCCGGTTGGGCATCCGTACAATACACCAGCCCGATTTCAGCCAGTTCCGGGGCATCGTCCGGTGAAGGTGCCGAATCAGAGACCGCTGCGGTCGCGCCGTCCGTCTTTGTCATGCGACAGGGCTGTCCGTTCCCATTTCCCCGAGTTCCCGGCGCAGTTGCTGGCGGGCCCGGCTCAGGCGACTTTTCACCGTTCCAACGGCGCAGCCACAGATTTCGGCTGCATCCTCGTAGCGCTCGCCCAGCATGACAATGAGCACCAGCATTTCACGGTGATGTTCCGGAAGCCGGTTGAGCGCCCGCCGGACCTCATCGGCCTGCACCGTCCACTCCTGGCTCGGCTCCGTGGTCAACCGGGCCGTGACGGCATCCGGCAACCCTATCGTTTCGCGGCTGCTTTTCTTGAACCGTGTGCAAAACGTGTTGCGCATGATCGTGAAGAGCCAGGATTTCAGCCTCGTGCCCGGCTCGAACTTGTCGAGATTGGCAAGCGCCTTTGTCAGGGTCTCCTGAACAAGGTCATCGGCTTCTTCCGGTTTCTGGCAGAATGTCCGCGCAAAGGCGCGCAATGCCGGTATCAACTCGACCACTTCGGACTGTGCGGCAAGCTCGGCTTTACGGGTCGTCAAGGTCGCCATCCTCCAATGTCTGTGGCACAAGGCACAATGACGCGAAAACGCACGCCCCATGCCTTGGTTCCCGATAATGCGAACGGTCTGTGAAGCTGGCAAACATCAGCGACGGCCTGCACATCGGTTGAACCGGCCGCGTTTTTCATCTCTGATCTCATCCTGATGAAGAAAGGTGAGCTTGCTCTTCCCGAACGTGTCGAACACAACCTCGCATTCAACGGGATCCGACGTCCGATCCGGTTCTTTGAGATTGATTGTCTGACATGGGCTGCTCATCGGTTCCTCTCAACTCTCGCTCTCCCCCGGGAGCCCGTCGGAGGAACGTCCCGACCGGGCCGTGGTTCCAGAGGGGCGCCGCTTTTTTCGAGTGGAACTATGCCCGGAATCACGGGTTTTCAGGCAGGACGAATCCCAACGGAAGTGAGAGAACCATGACGCATGTGCAAAATGTCGATGGCCAGGGCCAAGTGCTTATCGGCGAGCTTCTCTCGCCCATCACCTATCATGTCGCGGTGGAGCGTCTTGGTTCGCACTATCGCGCCACGGTTGAAATGCAGGCGCCGCGCGACTGGTTGATCCGGCAGGGATTCAAGTCCCGCGCGACGCTGGTCCTGTTGTCCGGAGACCGGATCGAACTCGAACATGACGGCCC
Organism: Rhizobium sp. 'Codium 1'; assembly: GCF_020889605.1. Lineage (NCBI taxonomy): Bacteria > Pseudomonadati > Pseudomonadota > Alphaproteobacteria > Hyphomicrobiales > Rhizobiaceae > Rhizobium > Rhizobium sp. 'Codium 1'. The sequence continues at coordinate 87,187 of NZ_JAJGPW010000003.1, read as the reverse complement.
GGTGGATGTCTCCGACAGTCTGCGCGTGGTGCTTCAGGGCAAGGCGGTCGACTATGGCGATCGGGAAGCATTGGTTGCGGCCTTTCCAGAGGCTGATGAAAGCCTGAGCTAAGGCGAATGCCGAGATCAGCCGAATTGCTGTTGATCCGGCGCAAACCAGTCGTCGTATCGAGATTTATAGCGGAACATATGCGATGGTTCGCGAGAAGCATGAAGTCGGAGGCCTGAATGGAAAAACCGAAACTCACATCCATCGAGGCTCGCCGCGACCGCACGGGTGGGATCGTACGCGACAAACTCGATGCCCTCATGGAGGACACGCGTCGCGAGGCTGTGCCGCCGCATCTGGTCAAGCTTGCGATCGAGCTGCAGGCAGCGCTCGACGAAAAGCAGACGAGCGCCGAAACCGAAACCTGACAAGGTCGGAACCTTTTGTGCTTGCTTGGGTTGGCCTTGCTGGTCCCCTCAGCCACGAAAGGACACATCATGATCAATTATTTCTGGCTTGCCGTCGTCATGCTCGGTCCGGTTCTGCTCGGCGGTGCCATTTTCTATGCCATCATGAGGCAACGCCGGCTCAGCCGCGGTGAGCGCGTAAACAGCGATGCTGCAGCCCGTGAACTCTACCGGAAGGGTGAAAATGCAGACACTCGCCCCTTCGGTGGGCGTCAGTAGCACCCATGTGGACGGATCGCCGCTTCAACTGAAGCTGCCGCTGCTCGGATCATAGCGTTTGCCATTGGCAATGCAGGCCAGTTCGACGAGGTCGTCCTCGTCGTGAATGCCGCTTTTGACCAGGTACTGGACCAGAGCGGATGCATTTTGCTCCAGGTCAGGGTCCAGATGCTTGCGCCCATATAGGCGCCGGACGGCGCGTTCGACAATTGCGCGTTCGACGGTTGCGCTGTCTTCCTGATTCTTGCCGAGGGGGCTCGATGCCATGGCATTCCCTCCGTTCGAGGCCGACGATAAGAGAGTAAGCACCCGTCAGCGTGGCATGGACCATCATGCCGTATCACGGTTTGAACGCAACCCTAGATTCGCAATGGCGATAACTGACTTGCGTGAAATGGTGATCCCGACGCGATTCGAACGCGTGACCCTCAGATTAGGAATCTGATGCTCTATCCTGCTGAGCTACGGGACCACTTCCTCCTCCATACAAAAGCCGAGCCGGCAAGCCAAGCGGTTTTGCGTGATGCAATGACATGGCTCAGCGCGGCAAGCGCTGTTCGGCGAGGCGCACCCAATAGGAAATTCCCGCGGCGATCGCCTCGTCGTTGAAGTCATATGCCGGATTGTGCAGGCCGGCAGTGTCGCCGTTGCCGATCATGATGTAGGCGCCGGGGCGTGCCTGCAGCATGAAAGCGAAATCCTCGCCCGCCATGCTCGGATCGACTTCGGTGTCGACTTTGTCCGCGCCAACGACATCGATTGCAGCACGCGCCGCGTAATCGGTCTCGGCGGGATGATTGACGGTCACGGGGCAGGCGCGTTCGAATTCATATTCGATGGTGGCACCATGGGCGGAGGCGATGCCGGCTGCGATTTCGCCGATGCGGCGCTCGGCCAGATCGCGCACACCTTCGTCCAGTGAGCGGACTGTGCCGGAAATAAAGGCCTCTTCGGGGATGATGTTGTGGGTCGTGCCGGCATGGAACTGCGTCACGGATACAACCACGGAGCGGAGCGGATTGGCGTTGCGGGCCGCGATGGTCTGAAGGGCTCCGACGATTTGCGCACCGATGACGATGGTGTCGGCTGTGTTGTGCGGTTCGGCGGCGTGGCCACCAAGACCGGTCAGCTTGAGCTGGAACTTGTCGGGTGCGGCCATGATGCCGCCCTTGCGGATGGCAAAGGTCCCGACAGGTCTTCCGGGCATATTGTGCATGCCGTAGATCTCTTCGATGCCGAAACGATCCATCAATCCGTCTTCGACCATGGCGAGTGCGCCGCGCCCGCCTTCCTCGGCCGGCTGAAAGACAACGGCCACGCGGCCGGAGAAGTTGCGGGTTTCGGCGAGATGCTTGGCCGCCCCGAGCAGCATGGCGGTATGGCCGTCATGGCCGCAGGCATGCATGCGGCCCGTGATCGTCGATGCCCATGGCTTGCCCGTGATCTCTTCCAGTGGCAGGGCATCCATGTCTGCCCGAAGGCCAATGGTCCGGCCCGCGCCGCCCGATCCCTTGATGATGCCGACGACACCGGTGCGACCGAGGCCGGTCACGATTTCATCGACACCGAAGTCCCGAAGGCGCGCCTCGACGAAGGCTGCGGTGTTGTCGACGTCGTAGAGGATTTCCGGATTGGCATGCAGATGGCGGCGCCATTCGGTGGCCTCCGACTGAAGTTCGGAGGCTCGGTTCAGAAGCGGCATTCTCTCGTCCTGGGTTCATTCCTAGTCACGCATGACAGGCATCACGTGATTGTCGACCAAGAATGTGCGCCTTTCAATTGACGTATTCAATGGGCTTTGCCATTCCTTCCCTACATAAGATTTCGCCATGCTTTGGCGAGTGACCAGCCGAACAAGAGGATCGAAGTCGTGTTTACGAAACGTCCCCGCATGTTGTCTTCACCCGGATCCATCCGCCGACTGGCGGTCGCCGTCTCGCTGGTAGCCCTGGTTCTGCCAGGTGCCGCCGCCGCCAATCCGATGATGGTCGTCGATGTGGGCAGCGGCCGGGTCATCGCGCATCAGGAAGCCTTCCGAAAATGGTATCCGGCCTCTCTCACCAAGCTGATGACGGCCTATACGACCTTCCGCTCTATGCGATCAGGCGAGCTTTCGCCGGAAACGGTGGTCGTGATGAGCAAGCATGCCGCAGACCAGCCGGCCAGCAAGATGTATTTCAAGCCGGGTTCCAAGCTGACGCTCGACAGCGCATTGAAGCTCCTGATCATCAAGTCGGCCAATGACGTTGCCGTTGCGATCGGTGAAACCGTGAGCGGCAGCGAACCGGCCTTTGTTCAACGGATGAACCAGGAGGCGCAACGGCTCGGCATGACCTCCACCCGCTTCGTCAACCCAAACGGGTTGCCGGGCAAGGGTCAGTATACGACCGCCCGCGACATGGCGCTTCTCGCGGCGACCATCCGGCGTGAATTCCCGGAATATGCAGGTTATTTCGCGCTCGAAGGGGTGACGACGGGCAAGAAGGACTATCCGAACTACAACCTCCTCGTGGGACGGTTCCCCGGTGCTGACGGGATGAAGACCGGTTATGTCTGCGCCTCCGGCTTCAACCAGGTGTCGTCTGCCACCCGCAACGGTCGAACTGTAATCTCTGTCGTGCTCGGGGCCGACAGTCTGGGTGCGCGTGCCGATTTGTCCGCGGATCTCCTGCAGAAGGGGCTGACGACATCCGTCGCCGGCAGCCGGCTGGAGCAGCTCGCGCCTTATGGCGAGGGACAGGACCAAGTGACCGACATCAGCGCAGAGATCTGCAATCCGCAGGCCCGCAAGGTGCGCAGCGAAGGTCGGGACGAGGCCGGTCGCATGAAACTGCTCTCTCCCTATATTCGCGAGATGGGCCGGTCGCCGGCAATGAGTTACGCCGGATTGATTCCGGGCAGCGAACCCGTCCAGACCGCAAAGGGAGGCGGCATCGGCGAGATCGCCAATGTGCCGATCCCGAAGCCGCGTCCGACATTCTGAGAGAAGTCATGAGTCAGTCCCGCATTCCCGTCTCCATCCTCACCGGCTTCCTCGGGGCGGGGAAATCGACGCTTCTCAACCGGCTCCTCAAGGATCCGGAGATGAAGGATGCTGCCGTCATCATCAACGAGTTTGGTGAGGTCGGGATCGATCACCTGCTGGTTGAGGCATCCAACGACGCCGTGGTTGAACTCTCCGACGGCTGCCTCTGCTGCACGGTGCGCGGTGAACTGGTGGATACGCTGGCCGAACTGATCGACGGCATGCAGACTGGCAAGATCAAGCCTCTATCGCGGGTGGTCATCGAAACGACCGGGCTTGCCGATCCGGCGCCCGTCATGCAGTCGGTCATGGGCCATCCCTCGGTTGCCCAGCATTTCGACCTCGATGGCGTCGTGACCGTCGTCGATGCGGTGAACGGGCTCTCGACGATCGACACCTATCCGGAAGCCTATAAACAGGTGGCGGTGGCCGACCGGCTGATCCTGACCAAGAAGACGCTCGCCGACGAAGCGACCATCTCGGCGCTCACCCAGCGCCTGCGTCTGCTCAATCCGCGCGCTCCAATTGCCGACGGGGATGCCGAGGATGCGGGCTCGGCTGCGATGCTGGTCAACGGTCTCTACGACCCTTCAGGCAAGATCGCAGATGTCGATCGCTGGCTGAAGGATGAGATGGCGGCGGCTGCCGATCACCATCACCATGATCACCATCGCGACCATGGGCACCATCATGACCACGATCATCACCATGCCCATGACGTGAACCGTCACGGCGCTTCGATCCGGTCTTATTCCATCCTACATGACGAGCCGATCGATCCGATGGCGATCAACATGTTCATCGATCTCCTGCGCTCCACCCATGGTGAAAAGCTTCTCAGGATGAAGGCCATCGTGGCGCTCACCGACCGACCGGACAAGCCCCTGGTTCTGCACGGTGTGCAGTCGATCTTTCATCCGCCGGTGCGCCTGCCGTCCTGGCCTGACGGGTCGGATCGCAAGACGCGGCTGGTGCTGATCACCAAGGACCTGTCGGAGAGTTATGTGCGAGATCTGTTCGGTGCCTTTACCGGCAAGGTCGCGATCGACCGCCCCGACCGGGCCGCGATGATGGAGAACCCGCTGTCGATTCCCGGTTTCAAGTTCTAGTCAATCTCGGTTTCGCGCTTGCGAATGTGGAAGCGGTGGCCCGCATCGAGGCGCTCTTGTGTCACCAGCTCGTGGCCATCTTCCTTGCAGAAGTGCGGGATGTCGATGCCGGCGAGCGGATCGGTCGTTTCGACGATCAGTTCGTCGCCCGGCTGCAAGTCGGCCATGCGGCGGCGCGTCTTTAAAACGGGAAGGGGGCATTTAAGCCCCCTCAAATCATAAACGATTGCGTCGACCATCGCCCTACCAGAGCTTCCAGAAAGGCTTCTTCGGGGAGGCAGCCGGTGCCGCCTCAGCGGTCTGGGGAGCAGGGGCGAGCGGGTTGGGCTGCGGCACAGGCACAGCCGTCGTCGCCGGTGCCGCAACGGCTCCCGTCGAGGTTGCCGTCTGTGGTTGCGCGGTCTGCGGATCGCCGTTCGGGTTGGTCGCCATCTGATTGACGGCCGCGGTGCCATTGGCAGCCGTCTCCGGTGCCGGGATCACGTCGTCGATATCCAGCAGCTTGCCGGCCTTCAGGGCGGAACCCGTCGGTGCAAAAGCGAGATCGTGCGAGCGCGACTTGCGCAGGTCAGCCACCAGCGCCTTGCGCTCGGCCTCGGTCGGATCGTACCAGATCTTGCCGTCGTATTTCTTCAGCGCCTTGGAATAGGCGGTGTCGTAGGCCTCGTTATAGCCATTCAGCGCGACCGACAGTGCCGGTGGCGTGCTGATCGCCGGGCAGGCGCCCTGCGGATCGAAGCTGGACCCTGCCGGTGCCGTCTGGTTGAAGACGTATTTCTTCTCGCAGACATTGACCTCCGGCGGGCGCTTGGTCACTTCGAAGTGATCGTAGCCGACCTTCAGCGTCTTCCAGAAGTCGTAATGCGGGCTGTGGCGGTGTCGCGCCATGTTCTCCGCCGTCATGCGGAAGGGGAAGGCCTGGAGCTGGACAGCCTGCTGGCCACCCTTGAAGGCGTCACGCGCGAAGGCATAGATTTCCAGCATCTGGGCGTCGGTCATGGAGTAGCAGCCCGAAGACGAGCAGGCGCCGTGGATCATCAGATGGGATCCGCTGCGGCCGTTCGCCCGATCGAACTGGTTCGGGTAACCGGTATTGATCGCGAGGAAGTATTTGGAATTCGGGTTCAGGTGATAGGGCGTCAGCGGATAGAAACCTTCCGGCGCCTGGCGATCACCTTCCTTCACCTTGGGGCCGAGACGGCCCGACCAGGCACAAATGTCGTATTCCACGACCTTGTCGAAGCGATTATTGGTCTTTGCCTTCCAGACCTCGAGCTTGCCCTCTTCCTTGAAGATCCGGATCATGATCGGCGAGTTGCGCTCCATGCCCTTCTTCTGGATTTCGGCAATGAGGCGGGCGGGCAGCGGCTGCGCGACCTTGTTGGATACACGCGGCGTGTCATAAGCCGCACTCTCCAGCGCGTCGTTGCAGCCGGCGAGGGCGGCGGCGAAAATCAGGACCAGGGCCGTCGATGTCAAGCGCATGCGCAAACGCTCTTTCCAGTCTCGAAGTTGTGGCTCGCAATGAGCCGGTCAGGCGTAGTCTAGAACTGCTTTCTTCACAAATTATAAACCAATGACGGCCGATTTCGCCATTCGCATCCCGCCGCTAGTCCTTCAAAGCGGCGGAGTGATGGCAAAAGGCCACACAACGGCGCGGAAGCCTCAGAGATTCCGGCCGATATCCAGGAACTTCTTGCGGCGATCGGAGCGCAGCTTGTCACCCGGCAGGGGCGTGAGTTCTGCCAGTGCGCTGGCGATCACGTCGCCGGTCATGCCGATCACCCGGTCCGGGGCACGATGCGCGCCGCCGACGGGCTCCGGTATGATCGCGTCGATGATGCCGAGACCCTTCAGGTCCTCTGCCGTAATCTTCATGTTGGTGGCGGCTTCCTTGGCGCGGGTGGAATCGCGCCAGAGGATCGATGCTGCACCTTCCGGCGAGATGACCGAGTAGATCGCGTGTTCCAGCATATAGACGCGGTTGCCGGTCGCGATCGCAATCGCGCCGCCCGAACCGCCTTCGCCGATCACGACCGAGACCATCGGCACCTTCAGGCCGAGGCACGTCTCGGTGGAGCGGGCAATCGCTTCCGCCTGGCCGCGTTCTTCCGCGCCGACGCCCGGATAGGCACCGGCCGTGTCGATGAGCGTGATCACAGGCAGTCCGAAACGGTCGGCCATTTCCATGACGCGGATCGCCTTGCGATAGCCTTCCGGACGCGGGCTGCCGAAATTGTGCTTGATGCGCGACTTGGTGTCGTGGCCCTTTTCCTGACCGATCACGGCGACCGGCTGGCCGCGGAAGCGGGCGAGGCCGGCCTGGATGGCGGCATCTTCGGCGAACTTGCGGTCGCCGGCCAGCGGGGTGAAGTCGGTAAACAGCGCTTCGGCATAGTCGACGAAATGCGGACGCTGCGGATGGCGCGCGACCTGCGTCTTCTGCCAGGCGTTGAGCTTCGAATAAATCTCCACCATCGCCTCTTCGACGCGGCTTTCCAGCCGGCTGATCTCTTCCGAGGTGTCGATGCTCTCGTCCTCTTCCGCGATCTTTTTCAGGTCGCGGATCTTGGCCTCGAGGTCGGAGATGGGCTTTTCGAAGTCGAGATAGTTGTGCATGAACTCCGTTCCGATCGTTCGTTCCTGGCGCTCGCCGCCCGCAGGGAACCGGCTTTGCCGGTCCTAATCGGGGTTTTTGGCCTGTTTTGCAAGGGGGTGGTGCGTATGCACCAGTTGCTGCAGGCGCTCATCGAGCACATGCGTGTAGATTTGTGTCGTTGAAATGTCGCTGTGACCGAGCAATTCCTGCACGGCGCGCAGGTCCGCGCCATTGCCGAGCAGGTGGCTCGCAAAAGCATGGCGAAGCACGTGCGGGGACACGACATCCGCTGATAAACCGGCTCGGACGGCCAGGTCCTTCAGCTCGCGGGCGAAAACCTGGCGCGGAAGATAACCTTCCTTGCTGTTTGCCGGGAAGAGGAAGGGACTGTCTGCCTGTGCCGGATCGGCGCCCCGTGTTTTGCCGTATCGTGCCAAGGCCTCGATTGCCGTTCGCGACAGCGGCACCAGCCTTTCCTTGTCGCCCTTGCCGCGCACCAGCAGGAAGCGGCCTTCCTGCGTGAGAACCTTGACCGGCAGCGACACCAGTTCGCTGACGCGCATGCCCGTGGCGTAGAGCAGCTCGAGAAGGACAAGCCGCCGGATGCGCGCCGGCTGGTCGGGTCCCTCCAGGCTTGCCTCCTGCTCGGCAAGCGACAGCAGTCCCGTCACGTCCTCGACCGACAGCACCTTGGGCAGGGACCGTGGCTTCCTGGGCGCATCGAGGATGGCGGTGGGATCATCGCTGCGCAGCCCCTCGGCGTAAAGAAACTTGTAGAACTGGCGCATGGCCGACAGGCGTCTGGCCTGCGAGGTCGGCTGGAAACCGCGTCTTGCCAGATCGGAAAGATAGGCGGACAGGTCCTCTCGCGTCGCTGCGCCGAGGCTTACCCTTCTGCCGGAAAGAAAGTCGGAGAGGTCGTCCAGGTCGCGTTCATAGGAGATGAGCGTATTTTCGGCTGCCCCGCGCTCCGCGCTCAGCATTTCCAGGAAGGCTTCGACGCGGGCTTGGCTCAGATCCGACATCCTGGGTTCCTGCTATTGATCGACCGGATTGATCCGCTCGGATGGGATGCGCACCGTCACATCCCGCTCCCGCGGTTCGACGAAGACCGCGAACGACCACATTGTCAGATAGACCAGCCCGACGATGGTCCCGCAAATGAACAGGAAGCGAAACAGTGTGGGCATGGTCGGTCCTCGGGCAGTCGTTTGAATAAATAGGTCGAAACATGGAGTTTACCAAGGCCGGGACAGGCCTTGCGGAAATGCAGCCATGGCTTGACGCTAGCCTCCTATATGTCAATAGGTCATGAAACAGTCGTGAACAGGCCGATGACCGATACGATCCTCAACCTTGCTCCCAGTCTGGGCGAGCGCGCCAAGGCGGCGCTCGGCAAACGCAATCTCGTTCTCGTCGGCCTCATGGGTGCGGGCAAGTCGGCGATCGGCCGTATCGTGGCGCAGCAACTCGGCCTGTCCTTTGTCGATACCGATACCGAAATCGAGCGGGTCTCCCGGATGACCATCAGCGAGCTGTTTGCGGCCTATGGCGAGGACGAGTTTCGCGCCCTCGAGACAAGGGTCATCAAGCGCCTGCTGCGCACCGGCCCGCGTGTCGTTTCCACGGGCGGCGGCGCCTTCGTCAACGAGAAGACCCGCAAGCAGATCGAGCGCGGCGGGCTGTCCGTTTGGCTCAATGCAGACCTCGACGTGCTCTGGGAGCGGGTGAACAAGCGTGATCATCGGCCGCTGCTCAAGACGGAAAACCCGAAGCAGACATTGAAGGACCTGATGGACAAGCGCTATCCGATCTATGCGCTTGCGGATATCACCGTCCATTCGCGCGACGTACGCAAGGAAGTCATCGCCAATGAGGTTCTGACCTCGGTGATCGACTATATCGGCAAGGACAAGACGTTATGACGAAGCTCGAGACATCGGAACGCCTGGTGCATGTGCCGCTGGGTGAGCGCTCCTATGACATCCTGATCGGCCCTGGTCTCATGGCTCGCGCCGGCGGTGAGATCTCGACCCGCATCAAGGGCCGCCGTGCCGCCATCGTCACCGACGAGAATGTCGGATCGCGCTACCTCGACGGTCTGATGGACAGCCTGCAGACCGACGGCATCGAAGCCGTCTCGGTGACACTGCCGGCCGGCGAAAAGACCAAGAGCTTCGACCATCTTACCACTGTCTGCGACGTGCTGCTCGAGGCCCGCATCGAGCGCAATGATACCGTCATCGCGCTTGGCGGCGGCGTCATCGGCGACCTCACCGGCTTTGCCGCCGGCATCGTGCGCCGGGGTGTCCGCTTCGTGCAGATCCCGACCTCGCTGCTCTCGCAGGTCGACAGTTCCGTCGGCGGCAAGACCGGCATCAATGCCCGACAGGGCAAGAACCTGATCGGCATCTTCAACCAGCCGGATCTGGTGCTCGCCGATACCGACGTGCTCGACACGCTGTCGGAGCGCGAGTTTCGCGCCGGTTACGCGGAAGTCGCCAAGTATGGACTCATCGACAAGCCCGACTTCTTCGACTGGCTCGAGACGAACTGGCGCGAGGTCTTCGCCGGCGGATCCGCCCGCATCGAAGCGATCGCCGTCTCCTGTCAGGCCAAGGCCGATGTGGTCGCCGCCGACGAACGGGAGAACGGTCGTCGCGCCCTTCTCAATCTTGGCCATACATTCGGTCACGCATTGGAGGCCGCGACCCAGTACGACAGCAGCCGACTTGTGCATGGCGAAGGTGTCTCCATCGGCATGGTGCTGGCGCATCGGTTCTCGGCGCGCATGAACCTTGTCAGTCCCGATCTCGCGGATCGCGTCGAGGCGCATCTGAAGGCCGTCGGCCTGCCAACGCGCATGGATCAGATCCCCGGCGAACTGCCGCCGACAGACGTGTTGATGGACACCATCGCCCAGGACAAGAAGGTCAAGAGCGGCAAGCTGACCTTCATCCTCACCCGCGGTCTCGGCCAGTCCTTTGTCGCCGATGACGTGCCGACCTCCGAAGTTCAGCGTTTCATCGAGGAGATGCGCCCATCATGATCCAGCAAATCCTGGCCATTCTCGGCGAATACTGGCTCACACTGCTCGCCATCTTTCTGTTGATCTGCTGTTCGGGCTTCTTTTCCGGCTCTGAGACGGCGCTGACCGCCACGTCGCGCGCCCGCATGCACAGCCTGGAGGTCAACGGCGACGATCGTGCGGGCGTGGTGAATATCCTGATCGAACGGCGCGACCGGTTGATCGGAGCGCTGCTGATCGGCAACAACCTCGTCAACATTCTCGCCTCGTCGCTGACAACCAGCCTGTTTCTTGGGCTTTTCGGCGATTCCGGCGTTGCAATCGCCACGCTCCTGATGACCGTTCTGCTCGTCATCTTCTCGGAGGTCCTGCCGAAGAGCTGGGCCATTTCTGCGCCAGAGCGCTTTGCCCTCGTCGTTGCGCCCCTGGTCCGGCCCTTCGTTGCCGTCGTCGGTCCGCTTTCCAGCCTCGTCAACGGGCTCGTTCGCAAAATGCTTGGCATGTTCGGCGTGTCGATCTCCGGGGAAGCGTCGATGCTTTCGGCGCATGAGGAGCTGCGCGGCGCCGTGGCGCTGCTCCATCGCGAAGGATCCGTGATCAAGGCTGACCGCGACCGTCTCGGCGGGGTTCTCGATCTCGGCGAGCTCGAAGTCTCCGACATCATGATCCACCGTACCGCGATGCGGGCCGTCAATGCCGACGAGCCGCCGGAAGTGGCGATCCGCAACATTCTTGAAAGCCCCTATACCCGCATGCCGGTGTGGCGCGGCGCCACCGACAACATCATCGGCGTGATTCATGCCAAGGACCTGATCCGGGCGCTGGCCGAGCCACATGTCGAGCCGCAGGACATCGACATCGTCAAGATCGCCCAGAAGCCCTGGTTCGTACCAGACACCACCAATCTCAAGGATCAGCTCAACGCCTTCCTCCGCCGCAAGACGCATTTCGCCGTCGTGGTCGATGAATATGGCGAGGTCCAGGGCGTCGTGACGCTCGAAGACATCCTGGAGGAGATCGTCGGGGACATCTCGGACGAGCACGATCTGGAGATCCAGGGCGTGCGGCAGGACAGCGACGGCTCGATCGTCGTTGACGGGGGTGTGCCGATCCGCGACCTCAATCGCGCCATGGACTGGCTGCTGCCGGACGAAGAGGCAACGACGATCGCCGGTCTCGTCATTCACGAATCGAAGTCGATCCCGGAGGAGCGGCAGGCCTTCACCTTCTATGGCAAACGCTTCATCGTGCTGAAGCGCGAGAAGAATCGCATCACCCGGCTGCGCATCCGTCCGATCGATGCCGCCGTGCCGGAGGCCTGAGGGGCGAGCCTACTACCAGCGCGTCGCCTCTCCAGGGGCTGCCGGCTCGATTGCGAGCGCATGAAGGCCGGCATCCAGTTCCGGCTTCAGCACATCGGTGATCGCACGGTGGCGTGCAAGCCGGGTCATGCCCGAAAAGGCTTCGGCGACGATGCGGACCCGCATATGGGTCTCGCCGGTGCCGGTAATATCAGGCTGGTGACCTGCATGATGATGGCTCTCGTCGATCACGACGAGCCGCTCCGGGCCGAAGGCCTCGTTGAGACGGGTCTCGATCCGGCTCTTCACCGACATGGTCTGCCTCTTCCTGCTGCTTCGCAAAAAGCCCCACAAAGCGCGCAACAAACCGGTTTGTCAATTCTTGTCCGCCCCCTGCCGACGCCCCATAATTACCGGATGAAACTCGACTCGAAATACTTTGATGGGATCCGCACCCGGCGCAAGCGGGAGGCAGAGCCCGAGCCATCCAATCCTGTGTGCCAATGGGACGGCTGCGACAAGCCGGGGGCCCATCGTGCGCCGGTGGGGCGCCATGCCGAAGGCCAGTTCTTCCTGTTCTGCTTCGAACACGTCAAGGATTACAACAAGGGCTACAACTACTTCTCCGGTCTCTCCGATACCGAGATTGCGCGTTATCAGAAGGAGGCGATCACCGGACATCGTCCAACCTGGACAGTCGGCGTCAACAAGGCGGCGAAGGCAAGCCCGCTGCAATCGACAATGCGGTCGGGATCGGCTGCGTCACAGGCGCGCATGAAGGATCCCTTCGGCTTCGTTCAGCAGGGGCGCGGCGGGGCCTCCCGGTACCAGTCCTCGGACCGCAAACTCAAGACGCTGGAGGCAAAGGCACTGGATACACTCGGTCTTACCGTCAGCTCCACGCCGACCGATATCAAGACCCGCTACAAGGAGCTTGTAAAAAAACACCATCCTGACGCAAATGGCGGAGACAGGGCTTCCGAAGAGCGTTTTCGCGCTGTCATTGAAGCCTACAAATTGTTAAAGCAGGCCGGTTTCTGTTAGTCCGAACACACAGCAGCGATGAGATGCGGCCGGTCGGTGGCGCCCGGCATGGAGAAACGATGAGCAAAATTGATCTTGATATTACCAATCTCCCCGACACCACTGTGTCGGTGCGCGAGGTGTTTGGTATCGACAGCGACATCCGCGTCCCGGCCTATTCCAAGGGCGATGCCTATGTACCGGACCTCGATCCGGACTATCTTTTCGACCGGGAAACCACGCTCGCCATTCTCGCCGGTTTCGCGCACAATCGCCGCGTCATGGTCTCCGGCTTCCACGGCACCGGCAAGTCGACGCATATCGAGCAGGTCGCTGCCCGTCTCAACTGGCCCTGCGTGCGCGTCAATCTCGACAGCCATGTCAGCCGTATCGATCTCGTCGGCAAGGACGCCATCGTCCTCAAGGACGGCAAACAGATCACCGAATTCAAGGACGGCATCCTGCCCTGGGCCTACCAGCACAATGTGGCACTGGTCTTCGACGAATACGATGCCGGCCGCCCCGACGTCATGTTCGTCATCCAGCGCGTGCTGGAAAGCTCGGGCCGCCTGACGCTGCTCGACCAGAGCCGCGTCATCCGTCCGCATCCCGCCTTCCGTATCTTCGCGACCGCCAACACGGTCGGCCTCGGCGACACGACCGGCCTCTATCACGGTACGCAGCAGATCAACCAGGCGCAGATGGACCGCTGGTCCATCGTCACAACGCTGAACTATCTGCCGCATGACAAGGAAGTCGATATCGTCTCGGCCAAGGTCAAGAGCTTCGGTTCGACCGCCGAGGGTCGCGACACCGTCTCGCGTATGGTCCGCCTTGCGGATCTGACGCGCGCCGCCTTCGTCAACGGCGATCTTTCGACCGTCATGAGCCCGCGTACCGTCATCACCTGGGCGGAAAATGCCGAGATCTTCGGCGATGTCGCCTTTGCGTTCCGCGTCACCTTCCTCAACAAGTGCGACGAGCTCGAGCGCACGCTGGTGGCCGAACAGTATCAGCGCGCCTTCGGCGTGGAACTCAAGGAAAGTGCGGCCAATATCGTACTCGGCGCATAAGGACTGAGAAGCATGGCAGGGCGCGGCGACAATTCGAAGGCCAAGGCCACCGGCGGAGTGGACACCGAGCCGCTGCGCCGTGCCATCACCGGTTGCGTGCGGTCGATCGCGGGTGATCCGCAGGTCGAGGTCGCCTTCGCCAATGATCGTCCGGGACTCGCCGGCGAGCGTATCCGCCTGCCGGAAATCTCCAAGCGTCCGACCGCGCATGAACTGGCCGTGACCCGTGGTCTCGGTGACTCGATGGCCCTACGCCTCGCCTGTCACGACCAGAAGGTCCATGCCAGCATGGCGCCGCAGGGTGCCGATGCGCGCGCCATCTTCGATGCGGTCGAGCAAGCACGCGTGGAATCGCTCGGTTCGCTGCGCATGCCGGGCGTCGCCTCCAACATTCAGTCTATGAACACCGAGAAATATGCCAAGGCGAATTTCTCGACCATCAGCCGGCAGGAAGACGCGCCGATCGGCGAAGCGGTCGCCATGCTGGTGCGTGAAAAGCTGACCGGAAAGAAGGCTCCTGAATCGGCAGGCAAGGTGCTCGATCTCTGGCGTCCCTTCATCGAGGACAAGGCTGGCGCCGACCTCGACAATCTCTCCACCGTCATCGAAGACCAGCAGGCCTTCTCCCGCGTGATCCGCCACATGCTGTCGTCCATGGAAATGGCCGAGGACGTCGGTGACGACGAGGAGCAGGGGGAAGACGATCAGTCCACCGATGAGGAGCAGCCGCGCAGCGGCGAGCAGGACCAGGAAAGCGCCGAGGAAGAGGCAGGCCAGGAGTCCGCGCCTGCGGAGGAGAGCGAAGCGTCGCAGGAGCAGCTCGACGATGGCGAGATGGACGGCGCCGAGATCTCCGAAGAGGAAATGTCGGACGAGGGCGACGACGACAGCGAGACGCCCGGCGAGATGCGCCGACCGGCGACTCCATTCGATGATTTCAACGAGAAGGTCGACTACAAGATCTTCACCCAGGATTTCGACGAGGAAATCACGGCAGAAGAGCTCTGCGACGAGGCCGAGCTTGAGCGGCTGCGCGCCTTCCTCGACAAACAGCTCGCGCATCTCCAGGGTGCCGTCGGCCGGCTTGCCAACCGATTGCAGCGCCGCCTTATGGCGCAGCAGAACCGCTCCTGGGACTTCGACCTCGAAGAGGGTTACCTCGACCCGGCACGCCTGACGCGCCTGATCATCGATCCGATGCAGCCGCTCTCCTTCAAGAAGGAGAAGGACACCAAGTTCCGCGATACCGTCGTGACGCTGGTCATCGACAATTCCGGCTCGATGCGCGGACGCCCGATCACGGTTGCCGCCTCCTGCGCCGATATTCTGGCGCGGACGCTAGAGCGCTGCGGCGTCAAGGTCGAGATCCTCGGCTTTACAACCAAGGCCTGGAAGGGCGGTCAGTCCAGAGAAAAGTGGCTGGCGGGTGGCAAGCCATCGGCGCCGGGACGCCTCAACGACCTGCGCCACATCATCTACAAGTCCGCTGACGCCCCCTGGCGCCGGTCGCGCCGCAATCTCGGCTTGATGATGCGCGAGGGTCTGCTCAAGGAGAATATCGACGGCGAAGCATTGATGTGGGCGCATAATCGTCTGATCGGTCGGCGCGAACAGCGCAAGATCCTGATGATGATCTCCGATGGTGCGCCGGTCGATGATTCGACGCTGTCAGTGAATCCCGGCAATTATCTCGAGCGGCATCTGCGCGCCGTGATCGAGCAGATTGAGACGAAGTCTCCGGTCGAACTGCTGGCGATCGGTATCGGCCATGACGTCACCCGGTATTATCGCCGAGCCGTCACGATCGTCGATGCCGATGAACTGGCCGGCGCGATGACGGAGCAGCTCGCCTCGCTCTTCGAGGAAAAGCCCTCCGGTGGCTCAGGCCGGGCGCGCCTGCGTGCCTGAGCGATCCGCACGGATGCTGGGTGGTGTATGTGCCCTGTCGGTCCTTGTCGCACTCGCATCCTGCACGCCCGCCATCATCCCGCCCGGCGAGATGCTCCCCATCACGGTCGAAGGTGACGTGATCACCGAGCTTGGCGGCAACCCGACGCTGTCGCCGGGGCTCACATTCGTAGGTGGCGTCGAACTTTCGTCGTCCGAGCCGCTCTTCGGCGCGTTTTCGTCGATCCGCTTCCGCGACGCACAATCCTTCCTCGGGGTCTTCGACACCGGCTACTGGATCGAGGGCCGTCTGCAACGTAATGCCGAGGGCCGTATCTCGGGGCTCGAAGCCGTCCGCCTTGCGCCGCTCCTCGATGTTTCGGGACGAGAGAGCCCGAGCAAGTTCCTGGTCGATGCCGAAAGCCTTGCGCTGGATGGCGACCGCGCCTTTGTCGGCTTCGAGCAGCGGCATCGCGTGGTGACCTATGCGCCTCTTGCCGATCTCGGCAAGGCTTTGCCGTCTGACCCGCTCGCTTTCCCCTTCGACCTCGACATCCTTCATAGCAATGGCGGGTTCGAATCTCTCGTGATCGCGCCCAAGGGCAGCCCGATCGAGGGTGCCCTGGTGGCGATTACGGAAAAGAGTTTCGACGAGAACGGCAATATCTACGCGGCCATCCTCGGCGGGCCACGGGCCGGTCAGTTTCGTGTGCGGCCGCGTGACAACTTCGAGATAACCGACGCGGCTTACCTGCCTGACGGGGATCTTCTCCTGCTCGAGCGCCGCTTCTCGATCGCCACCGGTGTCGGCATGCGCCTGCGGCGGATCGAGGCGGTCAGTATTCTCCCGGACGCGGTTGTCGACGGGGAGATCCTGTTCGAGGCGAATTACCGGTCGCAGATCGACAATATGGAAGGCCTCGACGTCCTCCCCGAGCCCGATGGATCCGTCCGGCTGATCGTCGTCTCCGACGACAACCATTCGATCCTGCAGCGCACGCTCATGCTCGAGTTCCGGCTCGCGCCACAGGACTGATTTCGTCGTATTTCACAAATGAAAACAGCCCCGGTCTCCCGGGGCTGTGTCATTGCGTTGCTCGTGCTCGCGTCAGGTCGGGCGCGAAGCCGTCGGCATGGGGCGCACGACGCTCATCAGGGCGCCATAGGGCAGGAGCATGATCACGCCGATCAGCATCTTCACGCCGAAGTCGGCGATCGCCCAGGAGATCCAGCGCGGTGCTTCCGAAGCCATGACGCCGAGGATCGGGGCCGCAGCGATGGCGAATTCGTCGTTCGGCCCGATAAAGCCGAAGGCCGGCGCGAAGGAGAGCGAGAAGAAGATGAGCGTGTCGAGCACGGAACCGATCAGCGAACCCATCAGCGGCGCCTTCCACCAGGACTTCTGGCGAAGCCTGTTGAAGACCGAAATGTCGAGCAACTGGCCGACCAGGAAAGCCGTGCCCGAGGCAACCGCGATGCGCGGCGTGGCGAGCAGGATCGACAGGAGAACGCCGGCGATGAAGCCGACGAGGACCACGCGGCGTGCCGCCTGCGGTCCGAACTGACGGTTGGTCAGGTCGGTGACGAGAAATGCGATGGGATAGGTGAAAGCGCCGAAGGTCAGGAGATCGGCGAGATTGATGCCGGCCAGGACGCCGTTGACCGGGTGCTGGACGAGGAAGTTCGAGGCGACCACGACGGCCGTCATCAGCAGGCTGTAGAGAAGGAAATAGCGCTTGTTCAGCATTTTTTTATCCTGGGTGATGCCACCAGTTGGAGGGACAGGGATGTTGGTCTGGTGCGCGTGCCGGGCTTTCTGCCGTGCATGTTCACCCAAAACGAAAAGGCTTGCCCGGCGATCCGGTCAAGCCTTTCGAAAATCTGGCCGAATGGCGTAATTACGCGGCTTCAGCGGTCTTCTTGACGATCTGGCGACGCAGCAGACGAGCGCGCATGCTCAGATCGGTTTCGGAAGCCTTGAGCAGGAATGCGTCGAGGCCACCGCGATGTTCGACGGTGCGCAGGGCGGCAGCCGAAACGCGCAGGCGGAAGCGCTGGTTCAGAGCATCCGAGATCAACGTGACGTCGCACAGGTTCGGCAGGAACCGGCGCCTGGTCTTGTTGTTCGCGTGGCTTACATTGTTGCCCGACTGGACGCCCTTGCCGGTCAATTCGCAACTGCGGGACATGGTACACCTATTGTTTTTCTAGGCTATCGCATCGCTTCCGGCCAAATGCCGGCGAGGCAATCCAACAGCGTCTGATTGGAAAGTTGCGGTTCTATAGTCAGTGAGAACCGGCGCGTCAAGCCAAACCTTGGATTTTCCGGCTCTGGCCGATCTCTCGGATATTTTCTTGCCACAGTCCGTGGCAAGTATGCATGCTCGATTGCGCCGGCATTCCGGCGCTGCCCCCCCAAATGGAGATGGCGCCTTGCGTTTCATCGGCCTTTCCCTTGCCTTCCTCGCCCTGATGCCTCCAGGCGCCGGTGCCGAAGATTATCGATACCATACCAGCTACAGCGTGGCGCTGGGCATCCTGCCCATTGCGCGCATGACTTTCCAGACGGAAGTGATCTCCGATCGCTACACGATTTCCGGCCAGTTCCACTCTTCCGGGCTCGTCGACATCGTCCGCGAGGTCGCCGCCAAAAGCACGGTCAGCGGTACGATGACCGGTGGGCGAATGCTGCCCCGGCGTTATGCGCTGGATTACAAGAGTGGGAAGCGGGCAAGCACCTATGAAGTCCTGTTTTCAGGCGGCAATGTCGTGGAGACCCGCGTCAAGCCCGAGCGCCCCAAGCCGGGCTCCTGGGTGCCCGTGAAGGCCTCTGACCTCAAGGCGGTGCTGGATCCGATCGGGGCACTGCTGATCCCCGGCGATGCGGATGTCTGCGGGCAGACCCTGCCGGTCTATGACGGAGAGAGCCGCATGGATCTCGTCCTGTCACCGAACCGCTTATCCAGGTTTACGGCCGGCAGCGCGAAGGGTGAGGCGATCGTCTGCTCGGTCCGCTATGTGCCGAAGTCCGGCTATCGCAAGGGACGCAAGGACATCGAATACCTGAAGTCGGTCACCGGCATGGAGATCTGGTTTGCCAAGACGGCGACGCTGAAGCTATATGCTCCCGTCTATGCGAAGATCCCGACGCGTTACGGGACGGTGCATGTGACCGCAGAGAAATTCGACGGCTAGAGTGCAGCGGGCGAGCCCCGCCTCAGGGGGACTTCATGAAGACCAAGGCAACGCTCATCGGGTTCACGGCGATCCTGATGTGGTCCTTCCTCGCCCTCATGACGGCTGCCTCCGGCACCATGCCGCCCTTCCAGCTTTCGGCCATCACCTTTGCCATCGGCAGCCTGCCGGGCATTCTGCTCTTCATCGCCCAGCCTGCGCGCCTGAAGGGACTTCGCCAGTCGCCGAAGGTCTGGCTCGCCGGTGTCGGTGGCCTCTTCGGCTATCATTTCTTCTATTTTACTGCGCTTCGGAACGCGCCGGCCGTCGAGGCCGGACTTATTGCCTATCTCTGGCCGCTTCTGATCGTCGTCGGCTCGGCATTCCTGCCGGGCGAAAAGCTCGGCTGGCACCACATTGTCGGAGCGCTCTGCGGTCTTGTAGGCACCGCGCTAATCGTCGGCAAGAACGGCTTTGCCTTTGATCCGGCCTATAGCCTCGGCTATTTCACCGCCTTTCTCTGCGCCTTCACCTGGGCCGCCTATTCGCTCATCAGCCGCAAGTTCGAGAAGGTCTCCACGGACGTGGTGACCGGCTTGTGCCTGGCCACATCCCTCCTCTCCCTCGCTTGCCATCTCGTCCTCGAAACCACCGTCTGGCCCGACGATCTGGCACAATGGGCCGCCGTGGTCGGGCTTGGCCTCTTTCCCGTCGGACTGGCCTTCTATGTCTGGGACTATGGCGTGAAGAACGGCGACATCCAGATCCTCGGCGCATCCAGCTATGCCGCGCCGCTCTTTTCCACGCTGATCCTGATCCTGTCCGGTTTCGGCGAACTCAGTGTCAATATTGGCCTGGCCTGCCTGCTGATCACCGGTGGCGCCATGCTTGCCGCTCGCGATATGGTCTTCCGGAAAAGGGAACGGGCAACCTGACGGAGGGCTGAATGGCAAGTGCGACCAGTATTCTCTGGCTCTCGATCGCGCTCGGCAGTGGCTATCTCTGGATCCTGCCGCGGGACAAGACCGTCTTGCGGGCCGTGTGGAAGACGCTGCCGGTCCTTCTGCTCGCGCTCTACGCCTTTGCGGTCGACGCCCCACCCTTGCTGGTGGCCGCGCTGGCACTCGGGGCGCTTGGCGATCTATCGCTTGCCTTCGACGGTGAACGTGCCTTTATCGGCGGTGTCGCAGCCTTCCTGCTCGCACATGTTGCCTATGTCCTGCTTCTGATTTCCATCGCCGATCCGTCGATCGCTTTCGCTGCGCTCTGGCGCGTCGTTGCAGGCGGCCTCATCGCTGTCCTCACACTCGGCGTCCTCGTGCGCATCTGGAAACCGGCCGGGCGGCTTGCGCTTCCGATTGGCCTCTATATCCTGCTTTTCATGGCGTTTGTCTGGCTGACCCTTGGTCTCCAGAACCCGCTCGTCTTCGTCGGCGCCAGCCTCTTCATGCTGTCCGATCTCATCCTGACGATGCGGAAATACTGGTTCGGACCCGACCATCCGATGGATGGTGTCGCTGCCTATATTGTCTGGGTGACCTATTATGCGGCGCAAGTGGTCCTGACGCTTACGCTGTCCATCTACTGACCGGAGAAACTAGGGGCCAGGGGCCCATCCAGGCGGGGCCATTTCGAAGACGGAGAAGTCGAAGCCGGGTGCGACCGTGCAGCCGACGAGGGTGAAGGCGCCCAGACTCTCGGCGGACTGCCATTCATCCGCCGCGATGATCGCCTGGGGGCGCTGACCTGCGGCAAAGTCCAGGCCAAGCACCACGGTTTCCTGTGTGACCCCATCCTTCGAGCGATGAAGTGCGAGCGGCGCACCGGCATAGTAGTGCCAGGCCTCGGCCGCATCCTTCACCTTGTGCCAGTGCGATCGCTCGCCGGCCTGGAGGAGGTAGTAGATCGCCGTCGAATGCCCCCGCGATCCGCCGTTTGCGTCACGCCAGGTTTCCACATACCAGCCCCCCTCGGGATGGCGCTGCATGCCGAGGGTTTCGATGATGTCGGCTGGCTGCATCAAAACGTGTCCTTGCGCTTGCGGATATCGGCGAAGACCTCGTCATTGGTCGCGTCTTCCATGCCGAGCGTCCTGCGGACGTCCGGGTCGCCGGCGCGCAGGAAGGGGTTGGTCTCCTTCTCGAGGCCGATCGTCGTCGGAACGGTGAAATCGCCGCGCTTGCGCTGCATCTCGATCAGTTCTGCGCGGGATCTCAGCCGGGTGTTTTCCGGATCGATGGTCACCGCGAAACGTGCATTCGAGAGCGTGTATTCATGGCCGAAATAGACGATCGTTTCGTCTGGCAGTGCGGCGAGTTTCTGCAGCGAGTGCCACATGTCGAGCGCCGAGCGTTCGAAAAGCCGCCCGCATCCGAGCGCAAACAGCGTATCGGCAGCAAAGAGCAGCATGTCGTCGGGCAGGTGAAAGCAGATGTGACCTGCCGTGTGGCCCGGCGTCTCGATCACGCGCACCGGTCGCTTGCCGAAGGTGAACTCGTCGCCATCGCCGACGGTTCGGTCGATACCGGGGATCGCTGCAGCCTCGTTGCGCGGGCCGATGATCTCGCAGCCGTATTTTTCCTTCAGCGCCAAATTGGCATCGACATGGTCGCCATGATGATGCGTGGTGAAGATATGGGTGATCGTCCAGCCGTGTTTTTCGGCTGCCTTGACGATCGGATCGAATTCCGGGGCGTCGATCGAGGCCGTCTCACCCGTCTCGGGGCAATGAAGAAGTACGCCGAAGTTGTCACTTCGGCAGATGAAAACTTCAATCTGCAGAGATTTCATTGTCGACCCGCTTTTTATGTCCCACCTCTTTGCAGCGAATGTACCTGCTCACGTCTTGAAGTCCAATGATGGGCTGCTAACAATAAGTTCATGCATGTCGATATCGTCGATCTAAGGCAGTTTTATTATACGATGCTCGGCCGGGTTGCGGAGCAGTCGATTGCGCAGGCGTTGTCGTCGGTCTGGGCACGGCTGCCGCAGGAGCGGCTGGTCGGCCTCGGCTACTGCAGTCCCTTTCTCGATCGCTTCCGTGCCGATACCGAGCGCACGATGGCCTTCATGCCGGCCGGGCAGGGCGCGGTGAACTGGCCGGTCGGCGAACCCTCGGCCACGGCGCTGGTTTTCGATGAGGAACTGCCGCTGCCGGACAGTTCCGTCGACCGCGTGCTGATGGTCCATTCGCTGGAATTTGCAGAGAACCCGCGCGAGACGCTGAAGGAGGTCTGGCGGGTGCTGGCGCCGGGCGGGCGCCTGGTCATCGTCGTGCCCAATCGTCGCGGCGTCTGGGCCCGCATGGAGCATACGCCCTTCGGCTCGGGCCGTCCCTATTCGCGCGGGCAGCTCACCTCGCTCATGCGCGAAACCAATTTCACGCCCGGTGCCTCGGCGGAGGCCTTGTTTTTCCCGCCGTCGAAAATCCGGGCGATCTTGAGACTTCGGCGCGGTTTCGAGCGTCTCGGCAGCGTGCTCTGGCCTGCCTTTTCCGGTGTCATCGTGGTCGAGGCTCAGAAAAGGCTCTATCAGGGGCTTCCGGTCGCCTCGCGTGCCTCGCGCCGCGTCTTCGCCCCCGTTCTCGCGCCGCAGGGTGTGCCGACGACGCGCAACCGGCTGCCTCTGGTCTGACCCTTTGACATTGCATTCGTCACCGCGACGGGCTGCGGCGCTCGCCTGCCTCGACAAACGCTGCGTTCCGAAGTAATCCCAAGCCCCAAGTGAAGGGGTGGCCTCTTGCCGCCCGACGGCCGGGAATGAGCCTCATGAACGCCTCGATAAAGCCGGTACCCCGTCCGGGGGTTATGGAAATCGCCGCTTATGTTCCTGGCAAGGACCATGCGGGCGGCGTTGCGCGTGTCTTCAAGCTGTCGTCCAATGAAACACCTGTCGGCCCGAGCCCGAAGGCCATGGATGCCTTCCGCATCGCTGCCGAAACGCTCGAGATCTATCCCGACGGTCAGGCCCGTATGCTCCGGGATACGATCGCCGAGGTCCATGGCCTGAACCCGGCCAACATCCTCTGCGGCAATGGTTCGGGCGAATTGCTTGCCCTGCTTGCCAATATCTATCTTGGACCGGGCGACGAGGGCATCATCACGGAGCATGGATTCCTGCTCTACCGGATCCAGATCCTGGCGGCCGGTGGAACACCGGTGACGGTCAAGGAAAACGATCGGCGCGTCGATGTCGATGCGATCCTGGCCGCCGTTACCGGGCGCACGAAGATCGTGTTCCTCACCAATCCCGGCAATCCGACCGGCACCTATGTGCCCTATGCCGACATCAAGCGGCTGCATGCGGCCCTGCCATCGCATGTGATCCTGGTACTTGACGCAGCCTATGCCGAATATGTCCGCCGCAATGACTACGAGGCCGGAGTGGAACTCGTCTCTGCCAACCGCAACGTCGTGATGACCCGGACCTTCGCCAAGGTCTACGGGCTTGCGGCTCTGCGCATCGGTTGGATCTTTGGACCGGTCGACATCATCGATGCGATGAACCGGGTGCGTGGCCCGTTCAACATCAACACGCCGGCGCTCCTCGCCGGTGCCGCCGCCATGCGCGACCAGGCGCATGTGGCAAAGGCCGTCGAGCACAACGAGGTCTGGCGCGCACGCGTCTCCGAGGCATTCACCGCGCTCGGCCTCGACGTCACGCCTTCGGTCACCAATTTTCTTCTGATCCACTTCCCCAACCGGGACGGGAAGCGGGCCGCAGATGCCGATCGCTTCCTGACAGAACGCGGCTTCGTCTTGCGCGCCGTCTCGTCCTATGGTTTTCCAGATGCACTCCGCATGACGATCGGCAGCGAAGAGGCCAATATCGGTGTGATCGCCGCCCTCACAGAATTCATGGAACGCACGTGATGTCTGAAATCCTGTTCGACCGCATCGCCCTGATCGGTATCGGCCTCATCGGCTCGTCGATCGCCCGCGACGTCAAGAGGCTCGGTCTGGCGAAAGAGGTCGTCATCTCGACCCGCAGCGCCGAGACGCTGAGGCGGGCGGAAGAGCTGGAGCTCGGCACGGCTTACAACGCCTCCGCAGCCGAGGCGGTCAGGGACGCCGATCTTGTCATCGTATCCGTGCCCGTCGGCGCATCGGAAGCCGTCGCCAAACAGATTGCGCCGCACCTGAAGGCCGGTGCCATCGTCACCGATGTCGGCTCGACCAAGGCGTCCGTTATCGCGCAGATGGCGCCGCACATGCCAGACGGCGTGCATTTCATTCCCGGCCACCCGCTGGCGGGGACGGAAAAGTCCGGCCCGGACGCCGGTTTTGCGGGTCTCTTCAAGGGCCGCTGGTGCATCTTCACACCGCTCGAGGGCACCGACGGCCAGGCGCTCGCCCGCCTGCGCGGCTTCTGGGAAGCGCTGGGATCGATGTGTGACGAGATGGACCCGCACCACCACGACAAGGTGCTCGCCATTGTCTCGCACCTGCCGCACATCATTGCCTACAACATCGTCGGTACGGCCGATGATCTGGAGACGGTGACGGAATCGGAAGTCATCAAATATTCGGCGTCCGGTTTCCGCGACTTCACGCGTCTTGCCGCTTCGGATCCGACCATGTGGCGGGATGTGTGCCTGCACAACAGGGATGCCATCCTCGAAATGCTGGCGCGCTTTTCGGAAGATCTCGCCTATCTGCAGCGGGCGATCCGCTGGGGCGAGGGGGACAAGCTGTTCGAGCTGTTTTCGCGGACCCGCACCATCCGCCGCTCGATCGTCCAGGCTGGCCAGGACGTCGACGTGCCAGACTTCGGCCGCCACTCGCTGGACAAGTGAGCCAGTCCCGCGGCCTCAGAGCGGCGGGATCTGTCCAAGCGGGATGAAACCGAGGGCGGCCACGCCGTTCTGGATGGTGATTTCGGCCTCGCTGTTGTCACGGCCGAACGCGAGGGCCCGAAGCACGTTGGCGACATTGTCGATCATGTCGGCCTCTTCCGGATAGGCTGTTTTCATGGCATCGCGCCAGGCACGGACCTGTTCGACTTCGACCTTGATGCGCCCGGAAATCAGCCCGTCCTCGCCCACTTCGAAGGGGCCGCTCAGGGTCAGCACCCGGCCTTCACCGAGATCGACGACCATCCGGCGGATCTCGCCACGGGTGCCGTAGAGCCGCTGGTCCTGCGCCACCCGCGGGTCGAGCAGGCCCCCCTTGTCGGCAAGCGTCGCATCGAGGCTCGTCGAGATCGGCGGCAGTGCGATCTTTTCCCCCCCGACGGACACGACCATATCACGCACCAATGTCGCATAGTCGAGGTTGCCCTCGTTCTGGCGTACGTGCGACTGGGCGCTGGGCGCTGTCACCTGCAAAGCCAGACTGGAGGCTGTCGAGGTCACCGTCGCGTTCAGCCCCTCCAGCATCAGCGAGCTGCGCGACAGGCCGGAAAGGCCGATGCGGAAGCTCGACTGCATGTTGGTCCAATCGAGTGCCGTATTGAAGCCAAGCGCGGAGCGGATCTCGGCCGGTGCATCCATCTCCCAGACGATGTGGCCCGGATTGTAGATCTGGGCTGCCGCCCGCACCGGGCCGAAGGAGGCCGCGACGCCCTGGAAGTGATCGTCGACTGTGAGCCGCGAGCAATTGAGACGGAAGCGGAAGGGATAGCCGCCCATCGTTGCGTCTTCGCAGGATGCGGTGACGCCTGCCGGATTTCCGCCGCCGAAGAAGGCCAGAATGCGATTCTTCAGGAATTCTGCAGCGAAATACCACCCGACGCTATAGACAGCGATGACGAGGACGATCAAAACCCCGAGCCGGACGACCTTTCGGCTGATCGGGCTTTCCGGCGCGGTCGACATGGCCATGGTTGCTCCTCGTTGCGATCACTGCTGTGACTTGGATTGGCGTGCGATATGGACGAATTTTGGGTCTTTGGCTACGGCTCGCTGATGTGGAATCCGGGCTTCCCCTATCAAGAGCGGGTACTTGCCCATCTCGGCGGCTATCGCCGTGCGCTCTGTGTCCGGTCCTATGTCCATCGCGGGACGCAAGAGCGTCCGGGTCTCGTGCTCGGGCTCGACCGGGGTGGTTCCTGCAAGGGTGTCGCCTTTCGCGTGGCGCCTTCCGACTGGCAGTCCACGGTGGACTATCTGCGTGAACGCGAGCTGGTCACCAGTGTCTATCTCGAACGCCATGTCCGCACCCGTGTCGCCGATGGACGCGAGATCCGCGCCCTGACCTATGTCATCGACCGAGCCCATCCGCAGTATGCAGGCGCCATCACCGTCGAGGCGGCGGCCCGCATCGTCGAGGGCGCTGTGGGCCGGTCCGGTCCCAATCCGGTCTACGTCGCCAATACGGTCGCGCATCTGCGAGAACTCGGGATTCGCGACCACTGGCTCGAAAGCGTGGCATCGGCGATCGTCCCGGATCCGTCCGGAGACTGATCGTCTTCTTCCTAGGAATGCGTCTGGCGCGCTTCGAGTTCCTTCAGCCTGTTGACGGCGGTTGGCGGCAGCGGCAGATCAGGGTTCTCCCTCGCCGTTTTCACCAGCAATTCGTCGCTTGCCGCCTCCAGCCGCTGCATCAGCGTCTCATGGAAAACGTCGGGGTCGAGACCCGGCTCGATCGGTGGCAGGATGCGCACGACGAAATGTCCCGGAAAGCGCAGGAACTTGCGGCGCGGCCAGAACAGGCCGGGATGCATGGCAACCGGCACGACCGGCACATTGATGTCCCGGTAGAGGCGCGCGATGCCATATTTGTAGTCCGGCGCTGCACCCGGCGGGCGCCGTGTACCTTCGGGATAGATGATCAGCTGACGGCCGTTCGCCATTTCCAGCTTGGTGCGCTCGATCACCTGCGCCATCACCTTGCCCTTGGCGCCGCGATTGACCGGAATCATGCGCTGTTTGGCCACATACCAGCCGAAGATCGGGATCCACATCAATTCGCGCTTGAGAATATAGACCGGGTCATCCAGCCAGGGCAGCAGCGCATAGGTGTCCCAGAAAGACTGATGTTTCGGGGCAAGAATATAACCACCGCTTTTCGGGATGTTTTCCAGTCCCTCCACAGTGAAGGTCGTGCCGACGATCTTCTCCATCAGCCAGTGGTTGGAGCGCGCCCAGTCCTTCGGCA
Organism: Rhizobium sp. 'Codium 1'; assembly: GCF_020889605.1. Lineage (NCBI taxonomy): Bacteria > Pseudomonadati > Pseudomonadota > Alphaproteobacteria > Hyphomicrobiales > Rhizobiaceae > Rhizobium > Rhizobium sp. 'Codium 1'. Next base: position 60,197 of record NZ_JAJGPW010000003.1, on the reverse strand, counting down.
CAAAGAAGGCCTTCTTGCGCGGCAGCAGGAAATAGATCGGTGACAGCACGATCATCCTGAGGATCAGATTTGCATAGAAGGCGATGTTGAAGAGGATTGAACGCAGTTGGATCATATCATGTGGCTCTCGAGGGCGGGCAAAGACGTGCTTAGAGGAAAACTGCGATGAGCAAAAGCGCTCGCTTGCGCTGATCCGTCAGGAGCTGCGGCCAGATTCGGTGATTTCGCCTTCCGGGCGCAGTCCCTGGTCCCGGCTCCAGCCGGTCACGCCCCGGACATAGGCGACAACCGTCTTGACATATTCCGCCAGCATGGTGCGCATCGCGTCCGGCTCGCTGTACCAGGCCCGGGTCTTCAGGTCGGCGTTCACCACGGGGTAGCCGATGAACTCGGTGTCTGGTGCGCCGCGCCGCAGTTCCATCAGGCTGCGGGCCAGATGGTAATTGCTGGTCACGACCAGAACGGAACCGTAGCCCTTGTCGCGGATCCAGATCGCCGTCTCGTTCGCATTGCCGATCGTGTCGATTGCACCGTAACCGATGTCCACGCAGCATTCGAAAACATCCGGCGAGGTTCGCGTCGCCTTGCGGATCTGGCCGGGCGTCGTTGCCGGATTGACGCCCGAAATCAGCAGTCTTTCACCGTAGCCGCGCTTCAAAAGGTCGATCGCCTGCTCGATTCGCTGATAGCCGCCGGTCAGCACAACGATTGCATCGGCCTTCACCGTCTCGGGCGGTCGCATGCCGGTGACCGAATCAGCAAAGACGAGGAAGCCAGCCACGAGCACGGCCGTGCACAGGATGACAAGCATGCCGCCATAGCGCAAAACCCTGCGGATCAGGCCTTTCCGCGCGAAAAGGCCGGCGTCCGAACGGGGCCGGTCGCCGTCTCGCAATGGTTGATTTGGCGTCATGCGATCCATGCTCATTGCCCGTGATTAGCCGGGATTTCCCACAGCGAACAGGCGGCTTTAAGGCAAGTCAACATGCGAGTTTTCGTTAGTCGTCCAGCAAGCCGTCGGTGCGGGCCGGATCCGAGCGGATCAGGTCGATTTCGTAGATCGTCCGCATCACCGTCAACCGTGCCGTGATCGTGGTCAAAAGCGCGATGACGACCATGGTCGCGAAAATGCCGACATAACCTCCCCAGCCAATGGTGAAGGTGCCGAAGAGCGCGGTCGCCTGGTCACTTTCCGGGGTCGCCAGCGAGCGACTCTGCCAGAAACCGGCCAGCGCGAAGAAGACTGCGGCGAGCAGGCCGCCGGCTGCCGCCCCCTTGAGGCTGATCTTCAGGAAGTGCTTCTGGAACTCCTGCGCGACGAAGCTTCCTTCGGCGCCGACGAAGTGCAGCACTTCGATGATGTGGCGGTTGCCGGACAGGGCGCCGCGGGTCGCGAAGACCACGGTCAGCACCATGGCCGTGAAGACGAGGATGAGGATGCCGGAGCCAATCAGCACCGTCGTGCTTGCCATCTGCACCAGTCGGTCGACCCAGGTGCGGTGATCGTCGAGGAATGCCTGCGGCACCTCCACCTTCAGCAGCGCGCGCATGGCCTCGAAATCCGGCGGATTGCTCTCGTCGATGGTGATGACGATCAGCCGAGGAACCGGCAGGTCCTCCAGGTTCAATCCGGTGCCCAGCCAGGGTTCGAGCAGGCGGGCCGTTGCGCTGTCGTCCATGATCTGGCCGTCGCGTGTGCCGACAAAGGTCAGCGCCAGGTCGCGGGCCTTGACGAGCGCTGCCCCCATGTCGAGCCCGTCTGCGGGCGTGATCTGGATGGTGATTTCGCGGGAAATCTCGCTTTGCCAGCTGGATGCCGTCGCGCGCACCATGGAAACGCCGCCAAGCGTCAGGCAGGCGAGGAAGGCCATGATGGCGATCACCACCATCAGGGCATTGCCCTGGATGTTCGACGGCGGCAGGATCGGGCCGGTCGGCCGCACTGTCATCTCGACGCGGCGCTTCTTCTGGCCGGGATTTGGGGTGATCTCATTCATAGATGTCGAGCCGCCCGTCGGTGAGGATCATCCGTCGCGCATCCACCTGGTCCATCAGCGCGAGATCGTGGGTCGCGATGACCACCGCCGTGCCGAGGCGGTTGAGTTCCAGGAAAAGGCTCAAAAGCCGGCGCGCCATGGGCGGATCGACATTGCCCGTCGGCTCGTCGGCGAGCAGGATTTCCGGCCGGTCGATCAGGGCGCGGGCAATCGCCACGCGTTGCTTTTCCCCACCCGAAAGCACCGGCGGCAGCACGTTGATGCGCTCGCCGAGACCCACCCATTTCAGGAGCTCGATGACATCCTGCTTGTAGGTCTGTTCCGCCTTGCCGCGCACACGCAGCGGCAGCGCCACGTTCTCATACGTGGTCAGATGGTCGAGCAGGCGAAAATCCTGGAAGACGATGCCGACGCGGCGGCGCAGCATGGGCAGTTCGCCGCGCGGAATGCTGGTGATGTCGCGGCCGAAGCTCTTGATCAGTCCGCGCGTCGGCTGCAGGGACATGAAGAGCAGCCGCAACAGCGTCGTCTTGCCGGCGCCGGACGGGCCAGTCAGGAACTGGAAGGACCCTTTCGGCAGGTCGAAGGTCAGGTCGCGGAGGATCTCCGGTCCCATTCCATAGCGCAGGCCGACATTTTCGAAATGGATCAAAGGGGGCCCAGTCTGAGATGTCCGAGGTTTGGGGCTCGTAAACGAAGATCGTCAACGGCCGGTAAACATGCTTCCCGATTCCAGGCTTTTCCGCCCGTGTTTCCGAAGCATTAACCATTTGAATTTACGTCTGGAGAGGATTCGTTTCAACCGCCGACTTTCGGGTATCCGATTTGGCTGTGCGAAAGGTCCGCACGCATGAGCGCTTTCCGTCATCAGAAGCAGGCCGCAGCTGCGGACCTCGACCTCCTGCCGCCGGATCGTGCCCGCCGCCGGATCGAGCCCCATCAGCGCATGGGGCGTGCCGATGTCGTCGATGCGCAATTCATCACCGTGCGCGAGACTCCGAAGCCGTCGCCGCGTCCGTCCGCCGCCCCGTTCTCGGCGCCGGCGCCCTCTGATCTCCGCGCTTTGCTGCGCAGGGGGATTGAACGCGTCGAAACCCGGCTTCAACAACTCTCGGATGTCGCCTTCTCGCTTCTGGTCGCCATCGCCTTCGTGTCCATGTTTTCCCTCGCCGGCCAGCTTGTTTTCGGCGGCGGCGAACATCCCGAGATCGCTGCCAAGCCGCTCGATTTCACCCATGTGAACCTCACGCCGCAGGATCGCAACGGCATGCGGGTTCTGCTGCTCAACGCCATCCTTGAGAACCGCACCGGCCGTGCGGTGACCCTGCCCAAGCTCCGGGCCGATCTCCTGCTCGATGGGCAGGTTGTCGCCAGCACCTATATAGAGCCACCGGTGGCAAGCCTCGATGGCGGTGAGAGCCGCGGGATCGTCACCCGGCTTCAGCATCCTGGTGGAAAAACGCCGGAAGTCCGGCTTTCCTTCGAAGAGGCGGGTGTCTAACAGGCTCCCGTGTGCTAAGGGCCTTGCCTTTCCGGCAGGTTGCCGGCTCAAGGACCTCAGGTCGACACGCTAGGAGTTTCCCATGCCCGTTGTTCGCGGAAAGAATATCGAACCGCTCTTTACCGCCGAGCAGATCCGGCAGCGCAATCTCGAACTCGCACAGGATATCATCAAGGGTCCCTGCGACGACCTTCTGGTCATCTCGGTGCTCAAGGGTTCCTTCATCTTCGCCGCAGACCTCATTCGTGCGTTGCATGACGTGGGCCTGGCGCCTGAAGTCGAGTTCATCACCCTGTCCAGCTATGGCACAGGCACGGTCTCCCAGGGCGTGAAGATCATCAAGGACATCGACAGTGACGTGAAGGGGCGCAATATCCTCCTCATCGACGATATTCTCGAGTCCGGTCGCACCCTGCTATTCGCCAAGGAACTGATGTATGAGCGCGGCGCCGCCAGTGTCACGATCGCCGTTCTTCTCGACAAGAAAGTGAAGCGGAAAGAAGTATTTGAGGCCGATTACGTCGGTTTCGAATGCCCCGACTACTTCGTCGTCGGCTATGGCATGGACGTGGCCTATGCATTCCGCGAACTGCCCTTTGTCGGCGTGGTCACGGGCGACGCCTGACCCGTCCCGCAAGGGGACATCGCACCACCCGACGGCAGTGAGCTGTTAACCATCGCGCGGGACGAAGCGTCCCGCGTTTACCACTCGACAAGGAAAGTCTGGTGATTTGCCTCTCGCAAGGCTCAAAAGACGCGGGAGTAGTATTCAACCATGGCGAGAATCCTCATCACCGAAGACGAAGACTCCCTGCGCTCCTTCGTCGCCCGGGCGCTTCGCCTCGACGGCCATGAAACGCACGAAGCCGCCGATGGCGCCGAAGGCCTGGAAAAGCTTTCGGAAGGTGCCTTCGATCTTTTGCTGTCGGATATCCGCATGCCCGTGATGGACGGCATCGAGCTCGCCCATCGCGCCCATTCCGAATTTCCCGAGATGAAGATCCTGCTGATGACGGGCTATGCGGAACAGCGCGAGCGTGCCGACGACCTTTCGGCGAAGATCGTCGATGTCGTCTCCAAGCCTTTCGCCCTGCCTGATATCCGCAAGGCCGTGGCTTCGGCGCTCTCTGGCTGAAGTCCCCGGTCCTACCGAGGGCCTGACACTGCTTCGATATAGGCCCGGCACATGAGCGCGAGCTGTTGCATGATGCCGGCTGCCTCCTGGTCTGCGAGTTGCCGCTCGAAAGCATTGCGCACCGCACCGAAGATGGTCGTCACCAGCGTGCGATTGACCAGCGCCAGGTCCTGAAAGCAGCTGTCGCTGGCGCTTTCCAGCATCCCGGTCGTTGCGGAATCGACCCTTTGGGCGAAACTCTCGATCAGGGCAGAATTGTCGAGATCGGCAACCGAACGGTAGAGCGCACGCGTCACCTCCGGCCTTTCCGTCTTTGCCTGCCAATAGGTCTCGATCAGGGCCACGACCATCATGCCGGCCGACGCGCCGTGCTGCTGGCGGCAGGTGGCTTCGATCCTCTCGGCGAGAATGTCCAGGTAGCGCTCGTTGAGCGCATGGATCAGGGCCCGCTTCTGCGGAAAATACTGGTACATGGTGCCAACCGAGACGCCGGCGCGTTCGGCCACACGCGTGGTCGTCAGCCGCTGTGGTCCGTCGCTCAGCAAAACCTGAATGGTCGCCTCGTAGATCGCATCCACGGTCGCGGCCGCGCGGGCCTGACGCGGCCTTTTCCGGGGGGAAAGCGACTGTGGCGTGACCGGTGCCAAATGCGAATCCTCAAACTGAACGATCCTTCATATTATGCCGGCTCATCGTCAGCAACGGAAGGACCATTCATGACAGAAATATCGATTGCCCTCATCACGGGTGCAAACAAGGGGATAGGCCTGGAGATCGCGCGTCAGCTGGCCGCTTCAGGGGTGCATGTGATCATGGCCGCGCGTGACCCGCAGAAGCTTGCCGTTGAAGCTGAGCATCTCGCCCGGAGCGGCCGATCCGTCTCTGTCGTGCCGCTCGATCTCCTCGATCAGGCTTCCATCAGTTCTGCCGCACGGTCTGTCGCGGAGGAATTCGGCCGTCTCGACGTCCTCGTCAACAATGCCGGCATATTCGATTTCGCCGATGGCCCGCCGGATACGGCTTCGCTCGATGCCGTGCGCCGGGTCATGGAAACCAATTTCCTCGGCACGCTAGCTGTCACGCAGGCCATGCTGCCGCTGTTGCACAAGTCACAGGAGGCGCGGATCGTCAATCTGGCGAGTTCGCTCGGGTCGCTCCGTGTCAACAGCGATCCGACCTCGCCCTACTATGCTGCACGCTTCATCGGCTACAATGCCTCGAAGGCTGCGCTCAACATGCTGACCATCCAGCTGCATGAAATACTGAAGGACGCCGGGATCACGGTGAATTCCGTCAGCCCGGGTTTCGTGAAGACAGATCTGACCGGCCAAGGCTTCATGACGCCCGAAGAGGGGGCAAGGCTTCCCGTGCTGTTCGCCCTGGGCCAGAGGGGCGGCTCGGGAGGCTTTCACGAGCCGGACGGCGTGACACCCTGGTGACCAGGCGCCGTCGCTCCAGTGAGGCCTCAGGCCTCACTGGATGTCGAGCAGCCGTTCCAGGTAGCGCCGTTCGATCTCGGGGCTCGTGTTCTCGCCGAGCTTCTCGCGAATGGCTTCAAGGATCTCGCGGGCGCGCTGGACGTCGATCTCGTCGGGAACCTTGACCTGTTCGCCGAAGTCGGGGCCGCTCGTGGCACGTGGACGACCGAGCGGGTCGCGGCCGTCCTGGTTGCCCTGGCCTTGACCCATTTGCGGGCCCTGGCCGCCTTGGCCCTGCTGCGCCTGCATCATCTGGTTCATCATGTCGCGAGCGCCCTGGCGGAGCGCCTCCATGGCGCGTCCCTGGCCCTCGACGGCCGGGCCACCCTGGCCCTGGCCCAGCGCTTCGCCGGCGCCCTGCATTTCTCCTTGTGCCTCGCCGAAGCCCGGACCCGGTTCCATGCCGAGGCCCTTGAGGCCTTCCTGCAAGTCGCCGAGCTGCTGGCCGAGTTGGTCCTGTTGCTCGCGCAGCTGTCGCAGAGCTTCGCGCAGCTGCTCGGCGGTCATGCCGTCGAGGTTCTGCTGACCCTGCTCGCCCTGTTGCTGCTCGCCCTGTTGCTGCTCGCCCTGTTGTTGCTGGCCTTCGGCGCCCTCTTCACCCTGCTGTGGATCGCCGCGCTGCATGCGGTCGCGCAGTGCCTGATCGAGGCGAAAGGTCTCGTCCATCAGCCGCTGCTGCTGCTGCATGATCTCGCCGAGCTTGTCGATCTGGCGACGGGCCTCGCTGCTCTGCTGCTGCTGGCCCTGTTGCGGCCGGCCGGCCTGCAGGTTGTTCATCATGCGCTGCAGTTCGGACAACAGCTGCTGGGCCTGGTCGCGATTGCCGGAGCGGGCGAGGTTTTCCAGCTGGTCGAGCATGTTGTCGAGATCCTGCTGGCGCAGCATGTTTTGGGCATTCTGCTGCGGTTCGCCCTGCTGGTTGGGCATGCGCTCGGCCAGCGCCTGAAGAAATTCCTGCATCGCGTTGCGCAGCTCTGCCATCAGCCGCTGGATCTCCTCGTCGGAGGCACCATTTTCCAACGCTTCGGACAGGGCCTGCTGGGCGTCCCGCAGCCGGCGTTCGGCAAGCGAAAGGTCACCATCCTCGATGCCGAGTGCGATTTCCCAGAGATAGTCCGCCGTGTCCTTCAGCCGTTCTTCGCCGCGTGCCATGTTCATGCGCGCCCGCGCGCTTTCGAGCGCGATGAAGTTGCCGAGGTCGGGGATGGTCTCGTCGGCGCGCAGGACCAGTGCCTCGTTGAAGGCGATCGCCCGCGGCATCTGACGGGTATCGAGCGCAAAGACCTGCCGCTGCTCCGCGACCGAGGCCGCGAGCGGTTCGCTGAAATTGCGCGCGGGCAATTGCATCTCGATCGGCTCGCTGCGGCCCGTCTGACCGGCGCCGTCTGTTGCAACAAGCGTGATCTCCACCATCTGGCCGGCGAGCGGGTGTTCGGTGATGTTGCGGCTCGCAACCCCCTTGGTGTCGCGGGCATTGTGCCGCGGCAGGTCGAGCTTGTATTCGGGCAGGGGGTAGAGCGGTGTGGCGCCCGGCTGCTCCTCGACCGGCACGATCTCGGCATGCGCCTTCTGCAGGCCGTAATCGTCCCTGGCGATGAAGGCGATTTCGAGCGCGCCATTGATCGCGCGGCGCGGCACGCCGTCGAAAGCGATCTCGGGGGCCTTGTCCGGCGTAACGCCAATCGTCCAGAGGCGGTCGGCGACGCGCAGTTCGCCCGCTTCCGCAAGTTCCAGTTCATGGGTGCGCGCCGTCATGGATGCGCTGGGCGCCGGCGCTGGCGCTGGTGGGGTCGGGACGGTCGTCTGACTGCTGGCGTCCATCTCGGAGCCGGCCGTGAGCGTACCGGCCGCATCGTCCTTCTCCGCCACGTCGAGGACTGTGCCGTCCGACTGCTGAACAAAGAGAACCTTCTCGTCGGAAACTCCGCCGCTGATGCGGACAGTGACCTTGGATTTCTGCGGTACGGTGACGCCGGCCGTGTCCTGTGTGCCGAGGCCCGAAAGAAAGACCGGCGGCTGGCCGGTATAACTCGGAGGCGTGATCCAGGCGTCGATGCGGATCGATGGCGCCTCGCTCTCCGGCACATGCTGTCGGAAGGCATCGGCGATGGAGCCGGCGCCGTTGGAGCCGGAATAGGCAAGGGCGGTGACAAAGAGCAGCGCCGGCACGGCGCGCAGCGCGTAACGGTCGTGGCGGGCGATGTCCGGCTGCGGCAGGCCGGCGTCGAGAGCTGCAATCCGTTCGGCCATGCGCCGCTGGTGCTCCTGCCAGAGCGCCCGGGCAAAGGGCGTGTCGGCCGCGATCTGGTCGTCCTGCACCGCGACCGGCTGGTGGGCAAGGCCGTTGCGCTCTTCGAGCAGCCGGTCGGCCTCGGAGATGCTCGGCAGCCTGAGCTTCAGGAAGGGCAGGAACGAGCCGACGAAGGCAAAGACGAGGATGAAGACGATCGCGAGGCGAAGGATGTCAGGCACTTCGCGGTAGACACCGAACCAGGCGAGCGAGACGAAGAGGGCGGCGGTGCCTGCGACCGGCAGGAAGAGCGGCAGCAGGCGCTCGGCAAACAGCACGGAGCGGGCGAGCACACGTTTGAGACCGACGCGACGTGCGAGCGCCGGGTCGTCCTTGAAGGCGCCTTTCCTGTGGCCGGCCGGGCGGGAAGAGCTCATCCGTCTGGTCTCCGAGTTCGCCACGCGTCAGGCACGGCGGATTGTTCTCGAAGATAGCAGTCTTTGTGGCGAAGACGAGGGCGGCCGGGACGAGGCAGGAGTTTTTCCCGCCTCATCGCCGAATTGTGAATGGATCAGGCCAGCCAGTCCGGCACCGAATCGAGCGCGATCAGATCGTCATAGCTCGGGCGCGGGCGAATCACGTGGAAGTCGTTGCCGTTGACCAGCACCTCCGGCACCAGCCGGCGGGTGTTGTAGGTGCCGGCCTGCACGGCGCCATAGGCGCCAGCGGAGCCTACCGCGATCAGATCGCCCGGCTTCGGCATGGCCATCTCCCGGTCGAGTGCCAGATAATCGCCGGTCTCGCAGACGGGTCCCACGACATCAGCCTTGATGCGCGGGGCATTCGCTGCCGAAATCACGACAGGCTTGATCTCGTGATAGGCCTCGTAAAGCGTCGGGCGGATCAGGTCGTTCATCGCGCCGTCGACGATGACGAAGGTCTTGTCGCCGCCGTCCTTCACGTAGATGACCTCGGTCACCAGAATGCCGGCATTGCCGACGATCAGGCGGCCGGGCTCGGTGACGATCCGGCAATTCAGGCTTGACAGCTGGTCCTTGACGATCCGGGCATAGGCGTCCGGCTCAGGCGGCGGATTGTTGTCGTCCTTGTAGGGAATGCCGAGGCCACCGCCGACGTCGACATGTTCGATCGTGTGACCGTCGCCACGCAGCGTTTCGACCAGTTCACGCAACAGGCCGAAGGCGTCTTCGAAGGGCTGCAGATCGGTGATCTGGCTGCCGATATGCATGTCGATACCGGTTACCTGAATGCCTTCCAGGCTTGCAGCACGCGCGTAAACGGCACGGGCGCGCTCGAAGGAAATGCCGAACTTGTTTTCCTTCTTGCCCGTCGAGATCTTGGCATGGGTCTTGGCGTCGACATCCGGATTGACGCGGAAGGACACATGCGCCTTCTTGCCGGCCTTGATGGCGCGCTGGTTCAGCACTTCCAGTTCCGGCTCGCTCTCGATGTTGAAGCAGTAGATTCCGGCTTCGAGGGCCAAATCCATCTCGCTCGGTGTCTTGCCGACGCCGGAGAACATGATGCGGCTTGCCGGAATGCCGGCGGCCAGCGCGCGGCGGAGTTCGCCTTCCGAGACCACGTCCACGCCGGCGCCGAGGCGACCCAGCGTCTTCAGGACGGCCTGGTTGGAATTCGCCTTCATGGCATAGCAGACGAGGGCGTCGACCCCGTCGAAAGCCTTGGAGAAGACCTTGTAGTGGCGCTCCAGCGTCGCGGTCGAATAGCAGTAGAAGGGCGTGCCGACGGCACGGGCGATCTCGGGAATGGCCACGCCCTCGGCGTAGAGGACGCCGTCGCGATACTCGAAGTGGTTCACGGGTTCAGCCCTGTCAAAGAAGCGGATCGAGGAGGAAGGGGGTGTCAGGAGTCTTTTCTGCCTCGACACCGCGCTTGTTCTGCTGGTCGACCGGCGTGCTCGGCGGGTCGAGATCGCCCTTGCGGCCGCAGGCGGACAGGGCCAGCGAGGCGGCCAGCACCAGAGAGAGCGTGAGCGTCGTGCGTTTCAGCGAATTCACCATGACCCGGTCCATAGAAATGTTGTTGTTCTAGGCTCTAGCGAAAAAAGGGGCGCTTGTGCACCCCTCTTGTCGTGATGTGTCCCGCAAGTGCGGGTGATCAGTTGCGCGCCCGCCACCAGGCGATCTGCTTGCGCACTTCCGAAGGCGCCGTGCCGCCAAAGCTCTTGCGGCTGGCAACCGAGGCTTCCACGGTCAAGACGTTGAAGACATCCGCGGTGATTGCCGCGTTGATGCCCTGCAGTTCGTCCAGCGAAAGCTCGGCCAGATCGCAGCCCTTCTTCTCGGCCAGGGCGACCGCATTGCCGGTCACATGATGGGCATCGCGGAAGGGAAGGCCGGCTTCGCGCACCAGCCAGTCGGCGAGGTCGGTTGCCGTCGAATAACCGGTGCCGGCGGCAGCCTTCATGCGGTCGGTGCGGATCGTCATGTCGGTGACCATGCCGGTCATGGCGGCAATCGCCAGTTCCAGGCTTTCAGCGGCGTCGAAGACCTGTTCCTTGTCTTCCTGCATATCCTTGGAATAGGCAAGCGGCAGGCCCTTCATGACGGTCAGCAGCGCAATCAGAGAGCCGTTGATGCGGCCGGTCTTGGCGCGCACCAGTTCGGCCGCATCCGGGTTCTTCTTCTGCGGCATGATCGAGGAGCCGGTCGAGAAGGCGTCCGACAGGCGGATGAAGCCGAATTGCGGCGTCGACCAGATGACGATCTCTTCGGCAAGCCGCGACAGGTGCACGGCGGCAATCGAGGCGATCGAGAGGAATTCCAGCGCGAAGTCGCGGTCGGAGACCGTGTCGATCGAATTGCGGGTCGGTTCGCGGAAGCCGAGTGCGGCCGCCGTCATGTGGCGGTCGATCGGATAACCGGTGCCGGCGAGTGCCGCTGCCCCGATCGGGCTCTCGTCCAGGTGTTCGATCGCGTGGCGCACGCGCTGGCGGTCGCGGCCAAACATCTCGACATAGGCCATGCAGTGATGACCGAAGGTCACCGGCTGGGCCGTCTGGAGATGGGTGAAGCCTGGCATGACCGTGTCGGCATGTTCTTCGGCGCGGTCGAGGAAGGCCGCGATCAGGCCGGACAAGGCTGCTTCGGTCTTCTGCAGTTCTTCTTTGACCCAGAGGCGGAAGTCGAGCGCCACCTGATCATTGCGCGAGCGGGCGGTATGCAGGCGACCGGCGGCCGGGCCGATCAGGTCGGCAAGGCGCGCCTCGATGTTCATATGGATGTCTTCGAGCTTGCGCGAGAAGGTGAAGCTTCCGCTTTCAATCTCTGACAGGATCGTGTCCAGGCCGTGAAGGATCTTGTCTTTATCTTCGGCCGAGATAATGCCTTGGTGCGCCAGCATGGTCGCATGCGCCTTTGAGCCGCGGATGTCCTGGGCGTAAAGCTTCTTGTCGAAACCGATGGAGGCATTTATCTCCTCCATGATGGCCGACGGGCCGGAGGCGAAGCGACCGCCCCACATCTGGTTGGAGGATTTGGTGTCTTTGGTTGCCTCGGCCATGGAATGCCCGTCCTGGAGAATGACATGACAGAAAAAAGACCTGAGCGTCTCTTCCCCACCAAGCTGGTTGCGATCGCGGCGGTGGCCGGCATCGTCGCCGGCGCGGCTGCGGTATACGTGAAGCAGACCATGTCTGGCAATGCCGTGGAGACTGCAGATGCCGCGCAATGCGAGGGTTCCGTCGCCAGGGCGGAGACCCTTACCCCCTATCTGAAGGGCGATGTCGCTGCGATGATCCCCGTCAGCGAGCCGAAGCTCATCCAGGGGCTTACCTTCCAGGACAAGGCCGGTGCGCCCATGACCATGGCAAACTTCGCCGGCAAGACGGTTCTCATAAATCTCTGGGCCACCTGGTGCGTGCCCTGCCGCGAAGAAATGCCGGCGCTCAACAACCTGCAGGAGGCCGCCGGTGGCGATGCCTTCCAGGTGCTCGCGATCAATATCGATACCGGCGATGTCGAGAAGCCGCAGACCTTCCTTGAAGAGACCGGCGTCGATCAGCTTGGGCTCTACCGCGATGCCTCGATGGGGGTCTTCAACCAGTTGAAGCGCGAAGGTCTCGCCTTCGGCCTGCCCGTCACGCTGCTCGTCGATGGCAAGGGGTGTCTGCTCGGCAGCATGAACGGTCCGGCGGCCTGGGACGGTGCGGATGCCAAGGCGCTGGTGACGGCGGCAGCGACCGGAAGCTGATTGCTTCCGGTCCGGTCAGCGTCTCAATCTTGAAAAAGGCGTGGCCGCAGGATCTCGATGAAGCCCGACTGGCCCATCGTGGCTGAAAATTCCGGCGCGACGTCGAATTCGATGACGGTCCCGTCGGTGGTCCTGGACAGTACCCGTTTCGAGCCCGGACGGTCGAGAACGCGCAGAATGGTTGCGGCCACACCTTTGGAAGGGTCGTTGCTCCATTCGACGTCGGTCGGCCGAAACAGAAGCTCCGCCGGCCCATCCTTCAGGCCGTCGGCCGCATAGACCATGGCATCCACTTTTGCCTTGCCAGCCGCAACAGTGGCTTTCAGCGCGTTTGTGTCGCCGAGGAAACGCATCACGAAGGCATTGGCGGGCTGGCGGCAGACCTCTTCCGGCGTGCCCTGCTGAACGATCTTGCCCTTGTCGAGGATGACCACGCGATCGGCGAGGTCGAGGGCCTCTTCCTGGTCATGGGTGACGAAGAGGGTGGTGATGCCAAGCTCGTCATGGATGGAGCGCAACCAGCGGCGCAGGTCGCGACGGACATTGGCGTCCAGCGCGCCGAAGGGCTCGTCGAGCAGCAGAACGCGCGGATCGACGGCGAGTGCCCGGGCAAGTGCCACGCGCTGCCGCTGGCCGCCGGAGATCTGGCCCGGGAAGCGCTCACCCAAACCGGCAAGCTGCACAAGGGCCAGCAGTTCATTGACGCGCTTGTCGATGTCGGCATTTGACCGCTTGACCTTCGATACCTTCATGCCGAAGGCGATGTTTTCCGCCACCGTCATGTGCGGGAAGAGCGCATAATGCTGGAAGACGAAGCCGACGCCGCGGTCGCGCACCGGAATGTCCGTCGCATTCTCTTCGCCAAAATGGATCTGGCCACCATCGGCGAATTCCAGGCCGGCCACCATGCGCAGAATGGTCGTCTTGCCGGAACCGGAGGGACCGAGCAATGCCACCAGTTCGCCGCTCTTGATGTCGAGCGAGACGCCATGCACGGCGCGGAAGGTTTCGAAGGTCTTGACGACCGTGTCGAGGCGAATGTTCACGAATTCATCTCCGAAGTATTGCCGGCAAGCGTGGCGGGACGGTTTCGGCGTCCTGCCCCCTGGCGTTCGAGCAGAACCTTGGCCACGAGCGTGACAAGGGCCAGAGCGGCGAGGATCGAGGCGGCCGCGAATGCGCCGACGGCATTGTAGTCCTGGTACAGCAGTTCGATATGCAGCGGCAGCGTATTGGTCTGGCCGCGGATATTGCCCGACACGATCGACACGGCGCCGAATTCACCCATGACGCGGGCATTGCAGAGCACGACGCCGTAGAGCATGGCCCATTTGATGTTGGGCAGCGTCACCGACATGAAGGTGCGCAAACCGCCCGCGCCAAGCGAGGTGGCCGCCTCCTCGAGATCGCGCCCTTGCGCCTGCATCAGCGGGATCAGCTCGCGTGCCACGAAGGGTGCCGTGACGAACATCGAGGCGAGCACGATGCCCGGCAGGGCGAAGAGGATCTTCAGGCCGGCACTGTCGAGGGCGGGGCCGAAAATGCCCTGCAGGCCATAGACAAAGAGATAGGCGACGCCTGCCACGACCGGCGAGACGGAGAAGGGGATCTCGATCAGGATGGTCAATATCCGCTTGCCGCGAAAATCGTGTTTGGTGATCGCCCAGGCGGCCGCCACCCCGAAGATGGTGTTGAGCGGCACCGCGATCAGGGCCGTCAGGACCGTCAGTCCTATCGCGTGGCGGGTATCGGCGTCTGCGATCGTCTGGAGGAAATAGGGAAGCCCCTTGGAAAACGCCTGGATGCCAATGACCGCCAGCGGTGCGACGATGAAAAAGGCCACCAGCAGCAGGACCAGGCCGATCAGGGTGTATTTGAAGACGGGCGCATCGCCGACACGGGGCGGGCGTCGTGTGGTCGTGACATGGCTCATGGCTCAGCCTTTCACCGTGTAGCGCAGCGCGCGGGCCTGCAGGTAGTTGGTGACAGCCAGCATGACGAAGGCGGCGATCAGCATGACAGAGGCGATCGCGGCAGACGCCGGATAGTCGTATTCCTCAAGCCGGATGAAGGCGAGAAGCGCCGTGATCTCGGTCGAGAAAGGCTGGTTGCCGGCGATGAAGATGATTGCGCCGAATTCGCCCAGGCTGCGGGCAAAGGCCAGCGAGGTGCCTGCGAGAAGGGCGGGCGTCAGCAGCGGCAGGATCACACGGCGGAAAATCGACACGTCACTGGAGCCCAAGGTCTGGCCGGCCTCTTCGAGCGCCGGGTCAAGCTCTTCCAGCACCGGCTGCACCGTGCGCACGATGAAGGGCAGGCTGGTAAAGGCCATGGCGACCATGATGCCGAGCGGCGTATAGGCGACCTTGATGCCGATTTCGCCGAGCGCCGAACCGAACCAGCCGTTCGAGGCAAACAGCGTCGTCAGCGAAATGCCGGCAACCGCCGTCGGCAGGGCAAAGGGTAGGTCGACGAGGGCGTCGACAATGCGGCGCCCGGGGAACCGGTAACGCACGAGGACCCAGGCAAGCGCCAGGCCGAAGACAAGGTTGAACAGGGTCGCGATCAGGGCCGAGCCGACCGTCACGACATAGCTCGCCACGGCGCGCTCGGAGGAGACGATACGCCAGTAGTCCGATGGTCCAAGGCTCGCCGCCTTGAAGATCAGGGCCGCGAGCGGCAAGAGAATGATGATCGCGGCATAGACCAGGGTGATCCCGAGGGACAGTCTGAAGCCGGGCAGTACGCGGCGTTTCAACGGTGTCGTCCTTTCATGAGAAAACCGGCGGAGAATCCGCCGGTCCTGGATTTGATCGGAGGCCGTTCTTAGCGGCTGCCATAGATCCCATCAAGGATGCCACCTTCGGCAAAGTGCTCCTTGGAGACCTTGTCCCAGCCGCCGAAGACATCCTCGACAGTGACGAGACGGATTTCGGGGAACTGGTCCTTGTATTCGGCGGCAACCGCCTCGTCATGAACGCGGTGACCGAAATCGGCGGCAATCTTCTGGCCTTCCGGCGAGTAGAGGAAGTCGAGATACGTCTTGGCAAGCGCTTGGCTTCCCTTGGCATCGGCAACCTTGTCGACGATCGCCACCGGGAATTCGGCGAGCAGGCTCACCGACGGCACCACCTGCTGGAACTTGTCCTCGCCATACTGCTTGGCGATCGACTTGGTCTCGGCTTCAAAGGTGATGATCACGTCGCCGGTCTCGCGCTCGACGAAGGTGGTGGTTGCGGCGCGACCGCCGGTGTCGAAGACCGGCACGTTGTCGAAGATCTTGTCGACGAATTCCGTCACCTTGGCCTCGTCGCCTGCGAATTTCTCCTTCGCATAGGCCGTTGCCGCCAGATAGGTGTAGCGGGCATTGCCGGATGTCTTCGGGTTGGGGAAGATCACCTTGACGTCATCGCGGGCGAGGTCGTCCCAATCCTTGATGTTTTTCGGATTGCCGGCGCGAACCAGGAAGGACGGGAAGGAATAGAAGGGCGAGGCGCTGTTGGGGAACTCGTTCTTCCAGTCTTCGGAGACGAAGCCGTTCTTCACGAGAAACTCGATGTCGGTGACCTGGTTGAAGGTCACGACGTCGGCTTCCAGACCCTCGACAATCGCGCGCGCCTGCTTGGAGGTGCCGCCATGCGACTGGTCGATCGTCACGCCCGGATTGGCCTTGATGAAGGCCTCGTTCTCCGCGGCGAAGATCTCGCGGGCAATGTCATAGGAAGCGTTGAGCAGCTTGTCGGCGGCGCCGGCCGAAACCGGCAGAGAGAGGGCGGCGAGCGCTGCGCTGACGAGGAGAAGGCGTTTCATGAACTTGAGCTCCGGAATGCGGGATCGGTATCGAGCCCGCAAACTAGAGTGTCGGTTCAGCACTTCCGAGGAATGGCCGACCAATGATTACCCCGAGGGGCAAATATCTTTCCGTCGGATCGTGCCCCGCCGGAATGGTCCGTCAGCGGGTCGGAATCGGCACTTCGCCGCGATAGTCGTAGAAGCCGCGGCCGGACTTGCGACCGAGCCAGCCTGCCTCGACATATTTGACCAGCAGCGGGCAGGGTCGGTACTTCGAATCCGACAGGCCCTCATGCAGCACCTGCATGATCGAAAGACACGTATCGAGGCCGATGAAATCGGCAAGCTGCAGCGGCCCCATCGGGTGGTTGGCGCCGAGCTTCATGGCCGTGTCGATGGCTTCCACCGAGCCGACACCTTCGTAAAGCGTATAAATTGCCTCGTTGATCATCGGCAGCAGGATGCGGTTGACGATGAAGGCGGGAAAATCTTCCGCCACCGTAATCGTCTTGTCGAGCGAGGAGACGAACTCCTTGGCTGTCTTGAAAGTCGTCTCGTCGGTCGCGATACCGCGCACCAGCTCGACGAGCTTCATGACCGGCACAGGGTTCATGAAGTGGATGCCCATGAAACGCTCCGGCCGGTCTGTGGCCGAGGCGAGGCGTGTAATCGAGAGCGACGAGGTGTTGGTCGCGATCAGCGCCTCGGGCTTCAGCACCGGGCAGAGGGCCGCGAAGATCTTGCGCTTGACCGTTTCGTCCTCGGTCGCTGCCTCGATGACGAGATCCGACGGAGCGAGGTCGTTGACGTCGGAGCTGCCGGAAATCAGCGCGAGGGCGGCCTTGCGGTCCTCGTCCGTCATCTTGCCGTTGGTCACCTGGCGGGCGAGGTTGCCGTTGATGGTGGCGAGACCTGCCTCGATCCGCTCCTTGGAGAGATCGTAGATCGTGACCCTGTAGCCGGCGGCGGCGGAGACCTGTGCGATGCCGCAGCCCATCTGGCCGGCACCCACGACACCCACATTGCTGATCTTGTCCGTCATCGTCTCGCTCCTCACCCGTTCCAGTCTTCACCCGCAAATATGCCGGACCCGCTTATCGCGGACCCGGCTGATTGATAGACCGCAAAGGGGTCTTTGACCAGTCCTTTCGCAACTGCGAGATGGCGCTCAGAGCGCCTTCTCGAGCTCCGGCAGGGCTTCAAAAATGTCGGCGACGAGGCCGTAATCGGCGACCTGGAAGATCGGCGCTTCCTCGTCCTTGTTGATTGCGACGATGACTTTCGAATCTTTCATACCGGCGAGGTGCTGGATGGCGCCCGAGATGCCGCAGGCGATGTAGAGCTGCGGGGCGACGACCTTGCCGGTCTGGCCGACCTGCCAGTCGTTCGGTGCGTAGCCGGCATCGACGGCCGCGCGGGACGCGCCGACGGCAGCGCCCAGCTTGTCGGCGACGGGCAGGATCACTTCCTGGAACTTCTCCGAGGAGCCAAGGGCACGACCACCTGAAATGATGATCTTGGCAGAGGCGAGTTCCGGACGGTCCGACGACGAGAGAGCGTCGGAAACATGGGTGGAGACGCCAGGGTTCGCAGCCGCCGGGATTGTCTCGACCGCCGCCGAACCACCGTCACCGGCGGCAGTGAAGGACGCGGTGCGCACCGTGATCACCTTCTTGGCATCGGTCGACTGGACGGTCTGGATGGCGTTGCCGGCATAGATCGGCCGCTTGAACGTGTCGGCGGAGACGACCTCGGTGATTTCCGACACCTGCATGACGTCGAGAAGGGCGGCCACGCGCGGCATGACGTTCTTGCCGACCGAGGTCGCAGCCGTGACGATCGTGTCATAGGAGCCGGCGAGCGAAACGATGAGAGCCGCCAGCGGCTCTGCCAGGTTGTTGCCGAGCGACGCGTCGTCAGCCAGCAGCACCTTGGAGACGCCCGAGAGCTTTGCAGCCGCATCGGCGGCAGCCTTTGCGCCGGAACCGGCGACCAGCACATGCACGTCGCCACCGATCTTGGTGGCGGCCGTCAGCGCCTTCGCGGTCTGTTCGGAGACGGTCGCGTTGTCGTGTTCTGCGAGAAGAAGAATAGCCATGGTTCAATCCTCGAATAGGTTTCCGTGGAAATCCGTCAGGCCGAGCCGAAAAGCGCGGGGTGCGAGAACCGGAGGGACGCGTACTTCACGTACGTGAGCACCGGAAGCGCAGCGACCCGCCCTTTGCAGGCGGGCCTCACGGATTTCATTAAAGCACGCCGGCTTCGTTCTTGAGCTTGTCGACCAGTTCGGCGACGCTCTTCACCTTGATGCCTGCCTTGCGGCCACCCGGCTCCTCGGTCTTCAGAACCTTCAGGCGCGGGGCAACGTCGACGTCGAAATCGGCCGGAGCCTTCTTGTCGAGCGGCTTCTTCTTCGCCTTCATGATGTTCGGCAGCGAGGCATAACGCGGCTCGTTCAGGCGCAGGTCGGTGGTGACGATCGCCGGCAGTTTCACGTCGATGGTCTGCAGACCGCCGTCGACTTCGCGGGTCACGGTTGCCTTGTCGGCACCGAGTTCCAGCTTGGAGGCAAAGGTCGCCTGTCCCCAGCCGAGGAGTGCTGCCAGCATCTGGCCGGTCTGGTTCGAATCGTCGTCGATCGCCTGCTTGCCGACGATCACGAGGCCCGGAGCTTCCGCTTCGACCACGCCCTTCAGCAGCTTGGCGACAGCGAGCGGCTCGACGGCTTCGTCTGTTTCGATCAGGATGCCGCGGTCAGCGCCCATGGCGAGCGCGGTACGGATGGTTTCCTCGGCCTTGGCAGGGCCGATCGAGACGATCACCACTTCCTCCGCCTTGCCGGCTTCCTTCAGGCGCAGAGCCTCCTCGACGGAGATCTCGTCGAAGGGGTTCATGGACATCTTGACGTTGGCCAGCTCGACGCCGGAACCATCAGGCTTGACGCGGATCTTGACGTTGTAATCCACAACCCGCTTGACTGGGACGAGTATCTTCATGGGTTCCTCTCTTCAAAGCTTCCGCCGGAAAATGCGCTCATGTGCGCTTCCCCGTTTGTCGATTGGCGACATCGATACGCATTTTTTCCCCAAACACAACGATCGATACCGTTTGGCCGACAGCAATAGTTGACGTTGACGTGCACGTCAATATGCCGAGGCCGCGACCTCTTGTCATCGTCCCCAGTGGGTGACGGGGCGTGTGGGCTTCCGGCTCCCGGTTTCCGGCGGTTTCTCCTCATGCCGGGCCCGCGAGGCAGAGGCGGGTGTACCCCAGGGACCTCCCGTTCCGGCATCGACGGACGGGGCTTCATGTTCCACAGCCTTGGGCGTGACGATCGCGCGATCGAAGAGCGGCACGCCTGGACGTCGCAAAAAGAGCACCAGCACGGCGCCTGCCAGGATGCCGCCGACATGGGCACCCCAGGAGACATTGCTGTTGCCGTCGATCACCAGCATGACGAATTGTTGCCCGACCCAGAAGAGGAGCGGGATGAAGGCCGGCAGCGGCAGGGGAAACCGCATGAAGACCAGCACCCAGACGCGCACCTTCGGATGCAGCATCAGATAGGCGGCAACCACCCCCGACACGGCGCCGGACGCGCCGATCAACGGCGCCTGGCTCACGGGCAGAACCAGCCCATGCACGAGCGCGCCGGCTGCGGCGCAGGCGAGGTAGAAGAACAGGAACTTGAAGTGCCCCATGGCATCTTCGACATTGTCGCCGAAGACCCAGAGGAAGAGCATGTTCGAGCCCAGATGCAGCCAGCTGCCATGCAGGAAGGAATAGGTGAGGTAGGTTGCACTTTCCGGCACCAGCACCAGCCGCGGATCGAGTTCAGCGATGTTGAAGGCAACGGCCGGGATGAAGCCCATGCCATAGACCCCGATCTCGTAAAGCGCCTCCGGCGCGAGGGTCGCCAGCGCATGGGTCACGACATTGGCGAGGATCAGCCCCAGCGTCACATATTGCTTGCGAATATGTTTGAGCGCGTTTCGGTCATGCAGGGGAATGAACATCGCGCCTCGTCGGGTTTGGCCGGGGTGGGGTGGACGGATGCTAGCGCAGGATGGAGTGCGGGGACAGGGGGAGTTGCGGTGTTAGCGGCGGGCACCGCCTCGTCGGCGCCGAACCTCCCCCCAAGCGGGGGAGGACGGAAAATCGAAGGCTTGAGGTTAGCGCAAGCCGCCTAAGCTTCAGATTTTCCTGCAGAGGGGCACGGTTCCCTAGGCGACTACCTCACCGAGCCCCTCTCTTGCGAAATCTCTAGGTTTGGCCCTGATCGGGCATCCCGAGGCTTGTGACTGGATCCTCGGGTCATCCTCGGTGAAATCCGAACCGAGGATGACGCCGGGTGGGGAAGCCGCAGGTATTCCTCTACCGTTCCCAATCGCACGAGTCCTGAGGAGAATACCATTTCCCTCCCCCTAACCTCCGTCATCCTCGGGCTTGACCCGAGGATCCAGACACAGGCCTTCCCACGCCAGACGGATCACGAGAAAATGCCGCTCCTGCTGGAAAAAAGGGGGACGACTTCTAAAAATCCCCCAACAGAATCAACGAAACAAGATTTTTTCATCCCCGCCCATTTTTCCGCTCGTAGACTCATCCCCGTCCCGCCCTCGGATACACCTGACGATGCGATGTCAGGCGAGGCGGGGCCGGCGCCGGGGGCGAGTACTCTCGCAGGCACAAACCCCCGGCCCGCTGCAACGGTCTCCCTCCGGACGAAGGGCTGGACTAAGGTGACGGGGTCGGATGCGCCCCAAAACCTGGATACCCTGATCGGAAGGACGTGCCTCAGAGGCACACAGACAAGGCGCCCACGTCGTCGCGAACTTGACCGATGGCGGGGCGGACAAAACGGCGGGGATGCGCGCCGGGCCGCAAATGGCCAGACGATCATCCCCCGGGCGAGGGTCCCGGTCGGATTGGTGCACCATCCGGCGGGAACCTCCCGGGCCACCGGCCAGGCTATGGCAGACACTTCTTCGGGAGGACTCTGCCAAAGCCGGACCCGCGCCCGGTCATCCCTGGAACGCAAGTTCCAAGGACCGTCGCCGCCTTGCCAGAGAGACGCATGCAGCGGGACAAGACGCCGAACGGGGCGCCGGAAGGAGCCACATAAAACACCTTAGACAGGTTGCTTCTGGCGCCTCGTCCGACCCTCGGGTTCAACCCGAGGAAAGTTTCAGCCCACCCGGAGGGAGCGGTCCCGACCGGCGGCGAAGCTTGGGTTATTTGACAGTTCAGTTTCTGGAGCGGGGGAGCGCGGGCCGCCAGCGCGGAGCCCATCTCTCCCTTGGTGGGGAAGCTTCGAAGCGGTGGCCGAAGGCCAGAAATCGATCCGGTGAATGGATTTCAGCGAACGAAGGCCTGAGCGCGACGCCGTGCGAAGGCAGTGAAACGGCTTAGGCGAGCGTAGGCCGCCTGGACATTAGAAATCGCAAGTGAGGGAAGCCGTTCGTCGTGCCCGCAACGTCGATCCCCTCAGCAAAATCTGCGATCTAGCCCTGATCGGGCACAGCCCTCGATTTTGCAACTCTCCCGCAAGGGGAGATCTGTCGATTCTTACCTGTTCTTCCCCGGCACCCAGAGAATATCCGCCTTGCCGCCATCATTCGCATGGCGTGCCGCGACGAACAGAAAGTCCGACAGCCGGTTCACATATTTCAGCGCCGGCTCGCCAACATCCTCGCCCTCGAAGCGCGACAGTTCGACCATGATGCGCTCCGCCCGGCGGGAGGTGGTGCGGGCGAGGTGCAGATAGGCGGCGGCGGGCGTACCACCGGGCAGGATGAAGGATTTGAGCGGGTCGAGGTCGGCGTTCAGTTGGTCGATTTCCTTTTCGATCCGGTCGACCTGGGCCTCGATGACGCGGAGCGGCTCGTAGGAGAGCACTTCGCCGGTTTCCGGGGCGGCCAGATCGGCGCCGAGGTCGAAGAGATCGTTCTGGATGCGCATCAGCATGGTGTCGAGCTCGGGCATGTCTGCCGTATGGAGCCGGGCAATGCCGATCGCCGAATTGGTCTCGTCGATCGTGCCATAGGCGTCGACGCGCAGGTCGTGTTTCAGGCGGCGCGGGCCGGTGACCAGTGCCGTGGTGCCGTCATCGCCGGTGCGCGTGTAGATCTTGTTGAGCTTGACCATGGGTTTACCGTCCGCCGCCGGTCAGCCAGAGCGTCAGCATGATCAGCGCAAGCGCGATCGCCTGCAGAACGATGCGTGCCTGCATGAGCTTGTTCGACGTGTTGCCGTCTCCGCCCTTCAGCATGTTGAAGAGCCCCCGGACGAGAACGAGAGCGACGAGCCCCATGACGATGATGGCGAGGACATAGGTGAATGTGGACATTGCGATGGAAGAACCTTTGTTCGTCGCCGGTCAGTCCAGCGAGCGCATCAATCGATAGAAGAGGTCGGCCGGCAGCCAGCGCTTGATGAAGGCCCCCTGCCTGGCCGGCTTGGTCACGAGATAATGTGGGCGGGCGCGCCGGGCGGTCAAGGCATGGGTGAGGACTTTGTAGACGGCATCCGGCCCGAGTTTGTGGCGGTTCACGGGGCCTGTGCCATCAAGTCGCGCCAACTGCCGGCGGTACTCCTGGGCATGCACGGAGTTTTCGAGATCGATGGCCTGGCGGATATGGGTGAGCGCACTGGCGGTGAAGCGGCTCTCGATCGGGCCGGGCTCGATCAGGCTCACCTGCACACCGGAGCCTTCAAGCTCCATCCGCAGCGTCAGCGACAGGCCTTCCAGCGCGAATTTCGAGGCGGTGTAAGCGCCGCGCCAGCGATAGGGGATGATGCCGAGGATCGAGGAGCATTGCACGATGCGACCCGACCCTTGCGCCCGCATCGCCGGAATCACCCGGCGGGTGAGGTCGTGCCAGCCGAAGAGATTAGTTTCGAACTGGGCCCTGAGCGCGTCCGTCGGCAGATCCTCCACCGCGCCCGGCTGGCCATAGGCGCCATTGTTGAAGAGGGCATCGAGCCGACCACCGGTTCGCTCGAAGACGGTCGCCACGAGCGCCTCGATGCTGCCAGGATCGGTGTAATCCATGAGCAGCGCCTCAAGTCCTCTGGCTTCCAGAGCCGCGAGGTCCTCCCGCTTGCGCACGGTCGCAAAAACCCGCCAGCCATCGCCCTTCAGGGCCTCCGCACAATAGGCGCCAATGCCGGACGAACAGCCGGTGACGATGATGCTCTTCACAGGCTATACCTCGTCTTTCCTGTACAAACGGCGATCGGTTTCCCATATTCGGCCGCAGCCTGCAATCGTGCGTGTATTCCGAGGAGACTTGATGCCGACTTTCCTGCGTATGCTCTACAAGGTCGGTTTCGATGCGTTCTGGCACTTCACCGAGGACGACGGCTGGGCCATGGCGAGCCATGTGGCGCTGTCGGCCATTCTCGCGCTCTTCCCCTTCCTGATCTTCGGCACGGCGCTCGCAAGCTTCCTCGGCGCTGACCAGTTCGCCGAGACGGCAGTGCATCTGATCTTCGACACCTGGCCGGAAACGATCGCCAAGCCGCTGTCAGACCAGGTCGTCGAGGTGCTGACCATTCCCCGCGGCGGCCTGTTGACCATCTCGGTGCTGGCGGCGGCGTATTTCGCCTCGAACGGGGTGGAGGCGCTCAGGGTTTCTCTCAACCGTGCCTACCGGGTCGCCGAGACGCGACCCTGGTACATCACCCGCCTGATGAGCCTCGGCTTCGTCCTGGCGGCGGTCGTGGTGCTGGCGGCCATCAGCGCTCTTCTGGTCGCGGTGCCCGTGGCACTCGCCTATGCGGAAAGGCTCTTTCCTTTTCTGAAAAACTTTCTCGCCACCGTCGCCAACTGGCGCATCTACGGCACGGTGGCCTTCCTGGTTGTCACGCTTGTCGTGTTTCATCTCGGCCTGCCCGACGGGCGCAGGCGGCTGATCGATGTGCTGCCCGGCGTGCTGCTGACACTGGCGCTCTGGCTCGTCGGGGCCCTGCTCTTCGCCTATTACCTCGCCTCCTTCGCCAACTACGCCGCGACCTATGCCGGTCTCGCCTCGATCATGATCGTGCTGGTCTTCCTCTACATGGTCGGTGCGATCTTCATCATCGGGGCGGAGTTCAATGCGGCCCTGCTCAAATTCCGAGTGGTGCCGGTGAAGGGCGGGCCTGCGGGCGGGATCTCAAATCCCGACCATGGCGCGGATATCTGACGGCGTCCGCCCTTCGGCCCAGAGCGCTGCCAGTGCGGTGTCACCAAGGCTCTTCGACAGTTTGCGGCCGTCCGGCCCCGATATCAGCCGGTGGTGGTGATAGACCGGTGTCGGCAGGCCGAGCAGGGCCTGCAAGAGGCGGTGCACGGAGGTTGCGTGGAAGAGGTCGAGACCGCGCACGACATGGGTCACCCCTTGGGCCGCATCGTCCACGGTGACGGCCAGATGGTAACTCGCCGGCGCATCGGAGCGCCAGAGCACCACATCCCCCCAGGCGGCCGGGTCGGCTTCGATCTCCCCCCGCGGCCCGTCGCCGGTTTCCTCCCAGGTGAGCCGCTTGCCAACGAGGGCGCGTGCCTTGTCGATGTCGAGCCGCCAGGCATGGCGCTCTGTGGTCGCCAGTCTTTCAGTTCTCTCGGCCTCGGAGAGGAAGCGCTCCTCTGTCGGATAGAGCGGTGCACCGTCAGGATCTCGCGGCCAGATGGCGCCCTCGCGCTCATGGGCCGAGACGCGGGCCTTCACCTCGCCGCGCGAGAGGAAGGCGGGATAGATGAGGCCCATGGCCTGCAATCGGTCGAGCGCTTCCCGGTAAAGCGGAAAATGCTCCGATTGGCGGCGGGCAGGGGTTTCAAAGGGGATCCCGAGCCAGGCAAGATCGTCGAAAACGGCCTGTTCGAGTTCCCTGCTGCAGCGGGCAAGGTCGATATCCTCGATGCGCAGCAGGAGGCGGCCACCCATTTTTTCAGCCATGTCAGCGTTCAAGAGGGCCGAGAGTGCGTGGCCGAGATGCAGGCGCCCATTGGGGCTCGGCGCAAAGCGAAAGACGGGGGCATCGTGGCCCACGGTTTGACGTGACGGTTCGGTCATGCTTTTCCTTCGCATGAGAGTGGAATGAGGAAAAGGGGACGGATTTGACGACGATCCGATGCGAGGCAGATCTCGCTGCGGGGCTTTCCCTTTTGCTGACACGCGATCCGCGGCTCTGTGCAATCGCGGACGCCTGCTCTCCCCTGCCACTCCGGCTGTCGGCGCCGGGCTTTGCGGGGCTTGCCTCGATCATCGTTTCCCAGATGGTGTCGCGGGCCAGTGCCGATGCCATCTGGCGGCGGATGACGGCAGTGCTTGGCAACCGGCCGCTGGCGGAGGACTATCTCGCGCTCGGCCCGGAACTCGTGGGCACATTCGGGCTGTCGCGCGGCAAGGCGCAGGCGCTCGAAGCCGCGGCCAAGGCCGATCTCGGCGGGCCCTTCCGGCTCGACGAACTGGCGGACATGCCAGCGGACGCCGCGATCGCCGCGCTGACGGGACTGAAAGGGGTCGGCCCCTGGACGGCCGAGGTCTACCTGATGTTCTGCGGTGGTCATCCCGACATTTTCCCGGTCGGAGATGTCGCGCTCCGGATCTCGGTCGGCGATGTTTTCTTCGCCGGTGAGCGGCCCTTGCCGGAGCAGGTGGCCGAGCTTGCCGAGGTCTGGTCGCCGGTGCGCTCGGTCGCAGCCCGGCTGTTCTGGGCGCATTATGCACGCATCACCGGACGCGTGGCGTTGCCGCGATAGGGGGCGCACCTGAAGGTCGCAACACGGCTCAAAGATTCAGGCTTCACAATGCTGTAACAACGGACCTAATATAGAAGGGCAGATGCCGAATCGATCAGGAGTTCGCCTTGACGATTGCAGTTTCTCCCCAGGCCCTGCCGGCGCTCGTCCTGAACGCCGACTACCGGCCACTGAGTTATTATCCCTTGTCGCTCTGGTCCTGGCAGGACGCGATCAAGGCGGTCTTCCTTGACCGTGTGAACATCATCGCCGAGTACGAACATTCCGTCTGCTCGCCGAGTTTCTCGATGCGGCTGCCGAGCGTGGTCAGCCTCAAGACCTATGTTCAACCGACCCGGAACCCGGCCTTCACCCGCTTCAATGTCTTCCTGCGCGACAGGTTCGAATGCCAGTATTGCGGCTCGCCCGACGATCTGACCTTCGACCATGTCATCCCGCGCGCCCATGGCGGAGAGACGACCTGGGATAACGTCGTCGCAGCCTGTTCGCCCTGCAATTTGCGCAAGGGCTCGAAGCTGCCCAAGCAGGCCGGCATGGTTCCGCATCAAAGGCCGTACCGCCCGACGGTGCAGGACCTGCACAACAATGGCCGGCTCTTCCCACCGAACTATCTGCATGAAAGCTGGGTCGATTATCTCTACTGGGATACCGAACTGCAGCCGTAAGGCTCCGTTATCTGCCTCAGGCCGTGGGTTTGCGCAGCGCGCCCCAGAGCGCGACGGCAGCAAGCGCTGCGCTGGTCAGCACATTCCAGCCGGCAAAGGACAGGCCCAGCACCCTGAGCGTCGCCTCGGTGCAGGACGGCGCCTTGGTCGCGTTCAGCGCTTCCAGGACATTGACCGGCGTATCGCCACCGGTCGCGCCGATCGAGCAGGTGGCGGGGCCATCCCAGAATTTCCACTCGACGCCGGAATGATAGATGCCAAGGCCCATGCCGACCAGCATCAGCAGTGCTACCGAAATCAAGAGGAGCTTGGTGACGACAGGCGGCAGGCGGAAGACGGCGGAGAGAACGGCGAGGAAACCGACGCCGATACCAATGTAATAGGGATTGCGCTGCAACAGGCAGAGCGCGCAGGGCACATAGCCGCCGATATGCTCGAAGCCGAGGGCCGTGCCGACGACGATCGCCATGCCTGAGGTGACGAGAACGGCCGCCGCGCGGTCGGGGTGGCGATTGAGAATTGCGAGCATCGGATCTGGCCTGCGGCTGATTTCTACGTCGCCGGCATCAGCGCCGGACCTGCCGGGTTCTATTGCGTTTGCGAAAGCGTGTAAATCACCGGTGGCCGGGACCACCAGTGCAAGTCTGCGTGATGCAAGGCCAGCGCCATCCGGCTTGCCGGCCTCGCCGCATCTTTCGGTGTCGTGGCTGGCGTCCTGAAAACTGGCTGGCGCTCGGCGGATGTCACCGCAAGCCGTGACCTAAAGCAGCTTCAGTTGCGCCGTAAAACAGGTGCCGTCGCTGCCATCCAGCGTATAGCTGCCGTCGAGTTGGCGAAGGGAGCCTTCCATAAGCTTGGTTCCGGTGCCTTTCACTGCAGTCGCCGGGTCGAAGCCGATGCCATTGTCCGAGATCTTCAGCGTCGACATGTCGTCGGTCTCACCCTTGCGAAGACTGATCTCGATCCTGCCGCTTGCGGGGGTCTCGAATGCGTATTTGAGACTGTTGCTGACAACCTCGTTGATGAGAAGCGCGAGGGCTGTCGCCCGGTCGTTGGAAACGCTTGAGGGTGCAAGATCGAAGTCTACATGCACGCCACCACCATAGGCGCCAATCACGTTTTCCGTGACGCGTCGGATGAGCTGTGCGGCATCGAGAGCAGCATAGGCATCGTGCTGGTAAATGAGTTCGTGCACGGCGACCATGGCCTTGATGCGGTCTGTCAGCGCCTGCGATTGTTCTCCAGGCTTGAGATGGACACGAATCAGGGACATGACCGACTGAAGGTTGTTCTTCACCCGGTGATGGATTTCTCGAAGCAGAAGCTCGTTCTTGTCCAGCGCGGTCTGAAGTGCTGCAGCCTGTGCGTCCTGAATGCGCAGAAGGCTCCTGATACGGAGTGCCGCGCCGAACGAGCCGAGACAGGCAAGCGCGGTCACGACCGACAAGATCGCGATGTTGTGCCAGAAGGGCCGCATGAGCAGACCCAAGTCCGCAGCGGCAAGGGCAACGAAAGGTGTACCTTCCACCTGCCTGTAGCCGACGATCCGTCTCACGCCGTCAAGCGGAGACGCCTCAGCTATGTATGTGCCCGTCGGTGCATTCTTGAGGTAATCCGTAAACAGGACATAGTCACTCATGTCGAGGCCGGCTTTCGGCTTGGGGTAGCGCGCAACCAGCTGCCCGTCCTCCCGGATGAAGCTGACAGCAAAATTGCCACCGAGATTGACGGCTTCCCAAATCGGCTTCATCAGCTCGGTCGAGAGCGACACGGTCACGACACCCGCAAAAACGCCTCCTTCTTCAAACCGACGGCTGAACACAAAAATCTGATCGCCATCCAGGCGGCTGATCAGGAGGGAGGAGACGTAATCCTCACGGCCTGCCGCCAGAGCCTTGAAGTATTCTCGATCACGGATGTCTATGGGCTTCAGATTGGGATCTGTAGAGTACAGGGTCTTTCCGTCCGCTGCGACCACGTAAGCCTGGACCGTCCCGGGCAACCCCTGCAGGGTGCCGCGGATGTCTTGCACCGCGCCAACCCGCAACGGTGCCCGACCGCTTTCCACGAGGTCAACCAGTCGCCCTGTTGCCTGGGCTCCGAACTCATAGATCCATTTTGCATGGGTCGCGACGACAAGGCTTGACGTGGAGACGCGGTCTTCCGCCGCTTTGACAGTCGCGTGGTAAGATTGAAAGGCCCAGGATGACGCCAATGCGATAAAGCCTGCCCACGCAACCACAATTGCCATGACGACGAATTTTTGGGCCTTGCCCGGTGCATATCGCTCCATAAATCATCCCGGCCCTGCGGTGCAGCTCACCGTGGAGACTGCCGCGAATTGTTCTCATAATTCTCGATAGGTAGGGCATGCTGAGGGTCCTATCAACCAGAGATGATCGGTGACCAGCACATAGAGCAATTTGGCAAACCTCTTGGCATTTGACGGTGTTCGAGCGGCGCAAGAATCATTGGCCGCGGCCCGCTCTGGCGCCCTGTCTGCATGCAACATTCGCAGCGATTTCTTGCCGAGGCGCGAGGAAGGCGGCTTGAGAATAAGGCGCAACCAGCGGGTCGATTGGCGCATTCGCCCAACCAGGCGATACACCCAGCGCGACAGACGGGTGGGAGAACCAGGCTCGAGCCGCTTTCCGACTGAGGTCGGGAGAATTTCGTTGAAAAATGGTGCCCCATGCCGGAATCGAACCAGCACTCCTTTCGGAACTCGATTTTGAGTCGAGCGCGTCTACCAGTTCCGCCAATGGGGCACGGTCTGGACGCAGGCGACTTACCATGGGCTGCGGCGAGCTTGCAAGGGGTGTCGAATGCCGTTTCTGTGGGGATCGTTTGGGCGCCGACGGGCCTGGTTCCAGACCGGGCTGATTGCGTAGCGTGTTGAAGCGACTTTGCCGGAATGCTAGACAAGGCGCGACCCGCACGAGCAGTCCTGTGGGGGGCCTGGCGTGTCGTCGGGACGATTTCACATCCACGGAAAGCAAGACGCATGACCACTCCGGCCAAGAAGATCCGCATCCCCCAGTCCGTCAAGCAGGTTGTCGTGGATGCTACGCTGTTGCCGAAGGCTCCGGCACAGCCCGTTTCTGCCAAGGGCAAGCGCAAGACAAAGGCTGCGGCGCCAGTGGTTGCCAAGCCGGCCGCTGCCGTCGATGGCACGGCGAAGGTCAACATCGTGGCGCCGGTCGCGCCGCAGGTGGCGGCCATGCGGCAGAAGTTGAAGCAGCAGTCGGTCCAATCGCAGATCGCGCGGGTCGATGCCGCGATCGAGGCGGGTACGGTTTCGCCGGCGGATGCCAAGGCCCTGGTGCTGGCGCTGGCGATGAGGCGGCTCGGTTCGCAGGACGCGGCCGAAAAGTGGTATCGCAGCCAGCATCTTGAGGCTTTCGGCGGTCGCACACCGGCCCAGATGGTGCGCGGCGGAGAATTGAAGGCGCTGGTCGCGCTGATGCGGGCGGAAGCGGCGCAGAACAAGACCTGACAGACGGGGTGGCATCGGCCGCCGCCCGAGGGGTCCAGGCGATTTTCCCTTGAAGCGACCGCGACTTGCGGCGAGCCACCACCCACTTTCCGGTGAGGCGTTTGCGCGTGATTTACGCTATAACCAGCCGCTCATTGTGCATCTGCGAGATGAGTGCTAGCTGAGACAGCATGAGGATCCGGAATCTCAGCCATGCTGCTTGAGCCGCGCGACACTTTCGAGGCGCTTCGCCGCGATTTCCATTGGAATATTCCCGCCGATTTCAACATCGGGCGCGTGGTCTCCGACGACTGGGCCGCCAAGGCGCCAGAGCGCATCTGCCTTCAACATTTCTCGCCCGATGGCGACCACCTCACGATGACCTATGGCGTGCTTGCGGCGCATTCCTCGGCGCTCGCGCATGGATTGACGGATCTCGGTGTTCTTGCCGGTGACCGGGTGGCGCTGCTTCTGCCGCAATGCTTCGAGACCGTCATCGCGCATGTCGCGATCTACAAGATGGGTGCGATCGCCTTGCCGCTGGCGCTGCTTTTCGGCGAGGAGGCGCTGGAGTACCGGCTGCGGGACGCCGGTGCGCGGGTCGTGATCACGAATGGTTTCGGCTTGCAGCGGCTGAAGACAATCAAGGCGCGCCTGCCGGAACTGCAGACGGTGATTTCGATCGATGGTGCCGGTCCCGACATTGTCGGTTTCCATGCGGTGATCGACAGCAAGCCATCCGTGTTCGAGATCGCCGGGAGCGGGCCCGATATGCCGGCGTTGATGATCTATACCTCGGGCACAACGGGGCCGCCGAAGGGCGCTTTGCACGGTCATCGCGTACTGGCTGGCCATATTCCGGGTTTTCAGCTGGCGCATGACTACCTGCCGCAGCCCGACGACAGGGTCTGGACGCCCTCGGACTGGGCCTGGGCGGGCGGTTTGCTCAATGCCTTGCTGCCGGCGTTGATGCTCGGCGTGCCGGTCGTTTCGTCGCCAGCGCAGAAATTCGATCCGCATATGGCATTCCGGATCATGGCCGAAATGAAGGTCCGCAACGCGTTCATTCCGCCGACGGCCCTCAGGTTGCTGAAGGCCGTGGAGCGGCCGCGCGAGGCTTACGACCTGGTGCTGCGCAGCATAGGCTCTGCAGGGGAATCGCTCGGGCGCGAGACCTATGAATGGGTGAAGTCCGCGCTGGGGATCGTGCCAAACGAATTCTATGGCCAGACGGAGTGCAATTTCGTGCTGTCGTCAGCCGCCCATCTCGGCGTCACCAAGGGTGGCTTCATTGGCAAGGCAGTGCCGGGGCACGAGGTCGCGATCATCGATGCCGGGGGCCGCGAAGTGCCGGTCGGTGAGACGGGTCAGGTGGCGATCCGGCGACCCGATCCCGTGATGTTCCTCGGTTACTGGAACAATGCGAAGGCGACGGCGGACAAATTCGTCGGCGACTGGATGAAGACGGGCGATCTCGGCCGGCAGGACGAGGACGGCTACGTGCAGTTCTTCGGCCGCGACGACGACGTGATTACGTCGTCGGGCTACCGGATCGGGCCGGCCGAGATCGAGGATTGCCTGATCGGCCATCCGGCGGTGCGGCTTGCGGCTGTGATCGGCAAGCCGGACGTGCTCAGAACCGAGATCGTCAAGGCTTTCGTCGTTGTGCAGGCGGGCCACGAGCCGGGACCGGCGCTTGCCGCAGAGGTTCGCGACTGGGTGAAGAACCGGCTGTCGATGCACGAATATCCGCGCGAGATCGAATTCGTGGCGGAGCTGCCACTGACCACCAGCGGCAAGGTGATCCGCAGGCTGCTGCGGGACCAGGAAATCGCCAGGGCGAGCTGAGCCGGGGCGGGTGCCGTGTTCCGACGAGCCCCTGATCAGCCGCCGAAGCGGCGATTGAGAACCTTGTCGCGCAGGATGCGGGCGATGTTGCGGGTGTTGCGGTACATGTGCAGCTGCGCGCCGACCTGGCGCACGTCGCGGTCGGCATTGGGCTTCAGGCCGACCACCAGCGTGCCCATGGCTTCACGTTCCTTCCAGAAGCGGCTCATGATCGGATGATCAGGCACGGCACAACTGTCCGTGCGCTGGATGTTGGCGTCGTCGAGGTGCCATTCGGTGAGATCAGCCATCAGGAGCTTGCCCGGTGAGAAGCGGGCATAGGTCTCGTCATAGGCCGTCTTCCAGGTATAAGCCTCGCCCGCCATGATGAAGACCACCATGGAGGCGATGGCGCGGCCTTCCAGGTCGAGCGTGTGGATGCGGACCGCGTCGGCTTCGGCCAGATTGGTGATGGCTTCTCGGGCAAAGGCGGCGCGCAGGCGGTCGTTGACCATGGCGGAGCGCTTGCGCCCCTTCCAGCCGCTCGCTTCCAGCGCCAGGAATTCTTCCATGCGGGCGCGGATCTCTTCCGGCTGGCGGGCGACGTTGTAGGTCACGGAACCCTGCTCCGAGAGGAGCCGGAACTGGCGGCGCATCTCGCGCAGATGGTTCTTGTTGAGGGCCGCCTGCAAATAGTTCGGGCCGTCCTCGTAACTCTGCAGCATGGGGCGCTGGTATTCGTTGGTGACTGTCAGCGGCAGGTCGCGGGCGAGCGCCACGGCACGGGCGAGCTGGGCGAAACGGCCTTCCAGGCGCAGATCCGGAATGACGAGCAGGGCCGGCAGGCGGGCTTCGGGGCGGGCCAGCGCTTCGAGCAGGTTGTCGATCGTCTCGGCGGCCCCTTCCGCATCGACCAGGGGCGTGCCGAGCGGACCGAAGGGATTGGCCCAGACGCGGATGATCGAGGGGCCGACGGAGAAGCCTGGTTTCTCGACCGAGAAGGGGAAAAGCAGGCGCAGGCGCGAACGGCGTTCGTCTTCGTCGCGCACGACGGCAAAGCGGACCTGGCGCTCTTCCAGCCGCGGCATGGCAGGGGCGAGGAAACGCGGGGCAAAGAAGACATTGGGCTCCATGACGCGATAGGTCAGGTATTCGAGTTCGTCCTGGAGTTCATAACCCATCTGGCCGGGATAAACGCTGAGACGACGACCGGGGCGGCCGACCGCGACTTCCATCTCGGCAACCGGCGCCGGAGCGCCGCCTGCGAGACTTCCCACCAGTCGATTGGCGTCGCTGTTCATGCTCTCGTTGTAGATGCGTTCTGTCATGGGCGGACGGCCTCCCGCCGGGGCGTCAGGTCACGCGGATCGGCAAAGTCCCTCGCTGCCATGCGCCGGGCGCGGGCCGTCTCGTCCTCGGCCAAGAGCGCACGGACCAGACGCGGGCCTGCGGGCAACCATTTTTCCGCGCTTTCCAGAACAGTCATCGGTACGGACGCAATACTTCTCGCTGGGTCGGATATGGGCTCCAGTGATGACAGATCAGGGTTAACGAAGTGTGGTGATGCGGACCTGCTGGCTGTCGGTGTCGCGTGGCGTGCGAGGCACGCCGTTGAAGAGGAAAAGTGCCAGCGGGGAGCGCCGGATGAGGCGGTGCGCCGCATAGGAGAGCACTGACGTCGCGATGCAGACCACAGCGAACTCCGCGACGGGCGGCCAGGTAGTGAGGAGAAAGAGGGTCGACAAGGCGTAGATGATGGGGTGATGCAGCAGGTAGATGCTGAAGGAGGCATCGACGATGCGATCTATGCGCGGGTCGCCACGGTTCCAGAAGCGCCGGGCGATGCCGATCACAACGAAGCTGGCAAGGAGGGCCGCTGCACCATCCACGGCGTTGTAGGCGATTTCGAGGTCTGTCGTGGTCCGCCCGCGCAAGAGGGAAGCGGAAACGGCCGTGATTCCGGCGAGTGTGGGAAGTGCCCAACCCTTTTGCCAGACGAAAAGCGCTCGGACGTCGGGCGCGCCTCTCAGGGCAACGCCGATCAGAAAGAACGGCAGATAGCGGAGATAGGGATCAATGCCATGGGCGAGGAGATAGGGCAGGGTGCCGTCGCTTGCGAGCATGGCTTGATGCGAGAGATAGACCACAATCTCCCATGTCGCGAGGACCATGAGCAGCATTGCGAGCGCGGCGTGGGGGTGTCCTGCGCAACGAAGACGAAGAGCGGCAAGCCCATCGGCGATCGGCCCCTGGCGGATCCATGGCTGCAGCAGGACCAGCAGGAGACTGTAGGCCAGCAATGCCGGTAGAAACCACAGGTGCATGATCCAGCCGAAGCCCGGATGGGTGACGTCTTCTGCAGCGCGGCCGAGCGCAGTTGCCATCGGCATAACACCGGTCACGGCTTCATTGAGGTCGATCAGGACGATCTGCAAGGGGGCCAGCAGCGCAAGGCCAGTCAGGAAGGGAATGCCGAGCCGCGTCAGGCGGCTGCGAAGCCAAAGGGCCGGGGGCCTTCGCTCCAGCATCATGGCGGCGAAATAGCCGGCGACGATGAAGAAGGCCGGCATGCGGAAGGTGACGAAAACGCCGCTCACAAAAGTGAGAAATTCGCTCTTATCCGGCGACTGAATGTCCCACAAAACGCGTGTGTTGTAGGCCATTGCGGCGTGATAGGGGATGCCGAGAAGCATCAGAAAAGCGCGCAGCGAATCCCAATGGTGCTCCCGCGCTGACCCAGCCGACATCCTGTCCTCCGAAAGAAAGGGGAACCGGGCCGGATGGCGCGGTTCCCCTCAACAGGCAGAAGCTGCCAGCGAAAGATTGAGAAAGCCTCAAGGCCTCACGATCAAGCCTCAAGCACGCCGTGGCAATGCTTGTATTTCTTGCCGGAGCCGCAGGGGCAGGGTTCGTTGCGGCCGATGGCGCCCCAGGTCTTGGGGTCCTGCGGGTCGCGATCCTGCGGCGGCACCTGGGCACCGTCGGCAAAATCGTCCTCGCCAGTGGTGGCGTCGACGTGATGGCCGGTCATTGGCGGCGGGGTCGGGGCCGGCGGTGCTTCGCGCACGAGTTCGACGCGCGACATCTGCGTGGTCACGGCATCGCGCAGGTTGGCGAGCAGGGCCTGGAAGAGTTCAAAGGCTTCGGCTTTGTATTCCTGCAGCGGATCGCGCTGGGCATAGCCGCGGAAACCGACGACCGAGCGCAAATGATCGAGGTTGACGATGTGCTCGCGCCACAGATTGTCGATGGTCTGCAGAACGACCGAGCGCTCGACATAGGCCATCAATTCCGCGCCGAAACGCTCGGCCTTGTCGGAATAAGCCTTGTCGGCGGCTTCCATGAGGCGGTTGTAAATGTCGTCCTCGGCGATGCCTTCCTCGGCGGCCCAGGCGTCGACCGGCAGGTCGAGGTTCAGCGTGGCTGCAACCTTCTGCTTGAGGCCGGCAACGTCCCACTGTTCGGCATAGGCGTTCGGCGGCACATGGATGGCGACCATGGTCTCGATGACTTCGTGGCGCATGTCGGTCACGGTGGTCGAGACATCTGTCGAGTCCATCAGCTCGATGCGCTGCTCGAAGATCACCTTGCGCTGGTCGTTGATGACGTCGTCATACTTCAGAAGGTTCTTGCGGATGTCGAAGTTGCGGGCTTCGACTTTCTTCTGAGCGCGTTCGAGCGCCTTGTTGATCCAGGGGTGGACGATGGCTTCGCCGTCCTTCAGGCCGAGCTTCTGCAGCATGCCGTCCATACGGTCGGATCCGAAGATGCGCATTAGATCGTCCTGGAGCGACAGGTAGAATTTCGAGCGACCCGGGTCGCCCTGACGACCGGAACGGCCGCGCAGCTGGTTGTCGATACGGCGGCTTTCGTGACGTTCGGTGGCGATGACGTAGAGGCCGCCGGCTTCGAGCGCCTTCTGCTTGAGGGCTGCGATCTCCGCCTTGATGGTTTCGGCTTTGGCCTCGCGTTCCGGACCCGGCTCCATTTCGGCCAGTTCGTGTTCGAGGCGCATGTCGAGATTGCCGCCGAGCTGGATGTCGGTACCGCGGCCGGCCATGTTGGTGGCGATGGTGACGGCGCCGGGCACACCGGCCTGGGAGACGATATAGGCCTCCTGTTCGTGATAACGGGCGTTCAGGACCTTGAAGTCCTTGAATCCGGACTGGCTCAGCATGTTGGCGAGAAGTTCGGACTTTTCGATCGAGGTGGTGCCGACGAGAACGGGCTGGTTGCGATCGCTGGCGGCCTTGATCTCCTCGATGATCGCCTTGAACTTTTCGTCGACCGTCCGGTAGACCTCGTCGTCCTCGTCAATACGCTGGATCGGAAGGTTGGTCGGGACTTCGACCACTTCGAGGCCGTAGATGTTGGCGAATTCTTCGGCTTCGGTCGCTGCCGTTCCGGTCATGCCGGCCAGCTTCTTGTACATGCGGAAGTAGTTCTGGAAAGTGATCGAGGCGAGTGTCTGGTTCTCGGGCTGGATCTGGACCTTTTCCTTCGCTTCCAGTGCCTGGTGCTGGCCTTCCGAATAGCGGCGGCCCGGCATCATGCGGCCGGTGAATTCATCGATGATGACGATTTCGCCGTTGCGGACGATGTAGTCCTTGTCGCGCAGGAAAAGCTTGTGGGCCTTCAGCGCATTGTTGATGTGATGGACGATCGCGACGTTTTCTACGTCGTAGAGGCTCTCGCCCTTCAGAAGTCCGGCCTCGCGGAGGAGATTTTCCAGCTTCTCCGTGCCGACTTCGGAGAAGTTGGCCGAGCGCTGCTTTTCGTCGATTTCGTAGTCTTCTTCCGACAGCAGCGGGATGAAGGCATCGATCGTGGTGTAGAGGTCCGAGCGATCGTCGAGCGGGCCGGAGATGATCAGCGGGGTACGCGCCTCGTCGACAAGGATCGAGTCCACTTCGTCGACGATCGCGAAGTTGTGGCCGCGCTGCACCATCTGGCCGCGCTCATACTTCATGTTGTCGCGCAGATAGTCGAAACCGAGTTCGTTGTTGGTCGCATAGGTAACGTCGCAGGCATAGGCCGCGCGGCGCTCGTCGTCGCTGAGCCCATGCACGATGACGCCCGTGGTCAGCCCGAGGAAGCCGTAGAGCTTCGACATGGTGGCCGCGTCGCGGCTGGCGAGGTAATCGTTGACGGTGACGACGTGTACGCCCTTGCCGGCCAGCGCATTCAGGTAGACCGCCAGCGTGGCAACAAGGGTTTTGCCTTCGCCGGTCTTCATTTCGGCAATGGAATTGTCGTTGAGGATCATCGCGCCGACCAGCTGGACGTCGAATGGACGCATGCCGAGCGCGCGGCGGGAGCCTTCGCGGGCAACCGCAAATGCGGGGACGAGGATATCGTCGAGCGTCTTGCCGGCGGCAAGCTCCGCGCGGAATTCGACGGTCTTTGCCGCGAGCTGTTCGTCGGTCAGCGTCCTCAGCTTTTCCTCAAGCGCCCCGATTGCAGCGACGCGGGGATTATAGGAACGCACGCGGCGCTCATTCGACGAGCCGAATATTTTGCGCGCAAGTCCACCAAGACTGACCATATCGATGGTCCTTTCTGACCTTCGTCATATCGTTGATGTACCCATCGGAGCACACTCGGCGCAGACGAATAGGCACAATGCGTCCTGAAACTGCTCTGGACGCGAGGTTGCGTGACAGATAAGAGGGGGGTCGAATGATGTCAACGGCGCAGGCAGGTCGCAAATCCCCCCGGTCGCCGGGCATCTGACAATCTTTTGCCCGATTCGAACGGTCTTCAAACGGTTCATCATCCGAAAGGTCTTTCATGCTCCGCCTCAATAAAATCGTGCTTGCCGCCTGCGTTTCCCTCTCTGCTCTCTACGGTGCGGCTTCCGCACAGGACGCGACCGTGGTCGCCAAGGTCGGTGATGTCGAAATCACCCAGTCCGAACTCGACCTTGCCATTGCAAACCTCGATCCGCAGCTCGCGCAGCTTCCCGATGAGCAGAAGAAGGTCGCGGCCCTCTCCGGCGCCATCGATGTGAAGCTGCTTGCCGCAAATGCGACCGCCGACGGCCTGCAGGACGATCCGGAATACAAGCGCCGCCTGGCCTTCATTGCCGAGCGCGAATTGCACAATGCCTTCTTCAAGAAGAACGTCGTGGATGCTGTTACCGCCGACGAAGTGAAGGCGCGCTACGACAAGGAAATCGCTGCACTTCCGAAGCAGGAGGAAGTGCGCGCCCGCCACATCCTGGTGAAGACCGAGGAAGAGGCCAAGCAGATCATCGCCGATCTCGACGCCGGCAAGGATTTCATCGAAATCGCCAAGGAAAAGTCAACCGACCCGAACAAGACGGAAGGCGGCGATCTCGGCTATTTCACCAAGGGCCGCATGGTCCCGGAATTCGAGGAAGTCGCCTTCGCGCTCGAAAAGGGTGCCTATACGAAAACCCCGGTTCAGACCCAGTTCGGCTTCCACGTCATTCTTCTCGAAGACAAGCGTGATGCGCCCCCGCCGGCCTTCGAGGCCGTCGAGCAGCAGGTTCGCCAGCTGGTCATGCGCGACAAGTATCTCGCACTGATCGAAAAGGCGAAGGCCGAGCAGACGATCGAGATCGTCGACGAGGCGCTTCGCAAGGGTTACGAAGACGCCAACAAGGCAGAGCAACAGCCAGAGCAGCAGTAAGCTCCTTCATCCGAATCCATCTTCAGGCCCGCAGTTTGCGGGCCTTCCATTACGGGCCGCAGCCATGTCTTCCAGCATTTCTCCCCTCGCGCCGAAAACCTATGCCGACATGCCCGTCATCCGCGGTGTGCGGATGGCGACGGCTGCCGCAGGCATCAAGTACAAGAATCGCACCGACGTGCTCCTGATGGCCTTCGACCAGCCGGCATCCGTCGCTGGTGTCTTCACCAAGTCGAAGTGCCCGTCGGCGCCGGTCGATTTCTGCCGGCAGAACCTCGCGCATGGCATGGCGCGCGGCGTCGTCGTCAATTCGGGCAATGCCAATGCCTTCACCGGCGCGAAGGGCAAGGCTGCGACAGAACTGACCGCGAAGTCGGCGGCCGGGGCGCTGGGCTGTGGCGAAAACGAAATCTATCTCGCATCGACCGGCGTCATCGGCGAGCCGCTGGATGCAACCAAGTTTTCCGGCGTGCTGGACCAGATGGCGCAGCAGGCGAGGGGCGACACCTGGTTCGAGGCCGCCAAGGCGATCATGACCACGGACACCTATCCGAAGGTTGCGACGCGTAGCGCCGATATCGATGGTGTGACGGTCACGATCAACGGGATTGCCAAGGGTGCCGGTATGATCGCGCCCGATATGGCGACCATGCTCTCCTTCGTTGTGACCGATGCCGACATCGCGCCTCATGCCCTGCAGGGGCTTCTCTCTGAAGGTGTCGAGCCGAGCTTCAATGCGATCACTGTCGACAGTGACACTTCGACATCCGACACGCTGATGCTGTTTGCGACCGGTGTCGCCTCTGGCGACGGTCAGGCCAGGATCGAGCAGGCAGACGATGCGCGCCTCGGCGCGTTTCGTCTGGCACTCAACGACCTGTTGAAGGATCTGGCGCTCCAGGTCGTTCGCGATGGTGAAGGCGCGCGCAAGATGGTGGAGATCACCGTCAAGGGCGCGGAAAGCGACCTCGCGGCGAAGAAGATCGCGCTGTCGATCGCCAATTCGCCGCTGGTCAAGACTGCAGTTGCGGGCGAGGATGCCAATTGGGGCCGTATCGTCATGGCGGTGGGCAAGTCCGGCGAAATGGCCGATCGCGACCGGCTTGCCATCTGGTTCGGTGACGTGCGCGTCGCCGTCAACGGCGAGCGGGACCCGGCCTATTCCGAGGAGGCGACGACGGCCGTGATGGAGCGGGAGGACATTCCCGTTACCGTGGATATCGGTCTCGGCTCCGGCAAAGCCACAGTCTGGACCTGCGACCTGACGAAGGAATATGTCGCCATCAACGGCGACTATCGGAGCTGACATCCGAATGCATGCAATGGTAAGCAATCCCAACCTGCCGCTCGTCCGGCGCCTTGAAGCGGTCGGTTTTCGCGCCTGGCCGGCGAGCAGTGTCATCTATGACGGCAGCTGGCAGGTTCGCTTGACCGGCGGTCATCCCGGCAAGCGGCTGAACTGCATCGTGCCGCTCGACCCTTCCGACAGCCGCGACATCGCGATCCGGATCGAGAAGGCGGGCAAACGCTTCGAGGCGCATGGACGGCCACTGCTGGTGCGCCAGACGCCATTGTCGCCGAAGCCGCTGATCGACTTTCTCGCGGCCGATGGCTGGGAGCGTTTCGAGGAGGTGGTGACGATGACCGCCGATCTCGGCCACATGACGTTCCCAGACACGCTGGACCACCTGCCGACGCAGGATGTCGGGCGCTATGTGGATGCGGATATCGCGGTGCATGGCGGCGATGCGTCCCTGAAGCCGGCGCTCGCGGAAATCATCACCGGCATCAAGCCGCCATCCGGACTGTTCGTCATCGAGGATGCAGCCGAGGGGCCGCTGGCGGCTGCTCTCTGCGTTCAGGACAATGATCTCGCAGGCATCATGTCGCTCGCGGTCAGGGCGGACCGCCGCCGGCAGGGGCTTGGGATCGAGATCCTGAGTTCGGCGCTTCGCTGGGCCCGGATGCGCGGTGCGCGGACAGCCTGGCTGCAGGTGGTGGCCGAGAATGCGCAGGCATTGGCTCTCTACCGCAAGATGGGTTTCGAGGAGGCCTATCGCTACGCCTACTGGCGAAAGGCGTCCGCATGACCGAGGTGAAGAAGCCCATCCTGCTGGTCGTGGCCTGTGCGCTCGTCGATACGGACAACCGGATCCTGCTGGCGCAACGTCCCGAGGGCAAGTCCCTCGCGGGCCTCTGGGAATTTCCCGGCGGCAAGGTCGAGGCCGGAGAGACGCCGGAGGAAACGCTGGTGCGCGAACTCGAGGAAGAACTCGGCATCAAGACCAAGGTCGCCTGCCTCGCGCCACTGACGTTTGCCAGCCATACCTATGAGAGTTTCCACCTCCTGATGCCGCTCTATGTCTGCCGTCGCTATGAGGGCATTCCGCAGGGGCGGGAGGGGCAGGCGATCAAGTGGGTCAAGGCCAAGGCGCTTCGCGACTATCCGATGCCGCCGGCGGATGAACCGCTCATTCCGGTTCTCCAGGATCTTCTCTGACAAAACGCTCATCAACGCAGCGTCGTTAATCAAAAGTTTATACCCGCCACCGCAATATACCCTCTGTTCATGCGTCGAACACGTGTGTGGAGCGGAATATGGCAAACGAGGATTTCTGGAAGGCCGCACGGTCTCGAGAGCGGTCTTCGATCAAGACGGGCAGGACCGGGGTCCTCAACATCGCGCTGCTGTTCGGCACGGCTGCGATCGCGCTTTCGCTCGTTCTGACGCCGATGCTTGCGTCCAAGTCCGATCGCAAGACCCTGGCTTTCCAGCCGGACGAATTCGACATGATCACCACCGGTTCCATCCCGAAGGACGACAGCGGCAAGCGATACACGATCCGTCGCAGCGTGCTGCAGGAGACACCGGGTTCGGTGTGTATCGTCGACGGCTATGCTTCGGGCCAGGCCTGCTGAAGACGAATGAAAGGGCCGGCATTCGTAGGGGTGCGGTGCCTGGGATCACATCAACGAGGGGGTGAGAATGCGCCTTTTCCGCCAATTGCTCTCGGACCTTCGTGGGGCCACGGCCATTGAATACGGC
Organism: Rhizobium sp. 'Codium 1'; assembly: GCF_020889605.1. Lineage (NCBI taxonomy): Bacteria > Pseudomonadati > Pseudomonadota > Alphaproteobacteria > Hyphomicrobiales > Rhizobiaceae > Rhizobium > Rhizobium sp. 'Codium 1'. The sequence goes on along the minus strand of NZ_JAJGPW010000003.1, from coordinate 18,419 downwards.
CTGATTGCCGCGATCATGAGCGTCGCTCTGATCAGCGGCTACGGCGCCTTCACGGGCGCGTTGATGGGAACCTTCAACACCGTCGGGACTGAAGTCACCAACGCCGGAAAGTAATCCGAGCGCGGCTCGATCACGTGGTGCGCCTGGTTGGGTCGAGAGCGTCGGCGAGGCGCATCTTGGCCGAGCCGGGCTTCAGCGGCTTCTGCTGGCTTTCATGCGGTGCCCATCCCGAAACGAAGATGATCGCGAAGGTGGCGCGGATGCGGCCGTCCGGGTCGGAAAATCGCTCGGCATAAAGTTCGGCCGCCCTGAGGAAGAAGCGGCGGGAAACCGGGCGGCGGCTGCGGCCCTGCAGCGGGTTCGCCATGCCCATGGCTTTCAGATCCCGCATCAGGGCGAAGATATGATCGTAGCGCACGGTGAAGGTTTCCTCGTCGATGACGGGAAGCGCGAAGCCGGCACGCTGGAGGAGTGAGCCGACATCGCGGATATCGGCGAAGGGCACGACGCGGGGGCTCGCACCGCCATAGATCTCCGTTTCCGCCGCCAGCATGACTTCCCGGAGTTCCGTCAGCGTTCCTGCTCCGGGGATCGCGGCCAGAAGCAGGCCATCGGGCTTGAGGGCGCGGCGCATCTGGATCAGCACCCCGGGTGTGTCATTGGTCAGATGCAACGCCAGCGGCGAGAGAATGAGGTTCACCGATTGCGCCTCGAGCGGAACGCTCTCGTAATTCGCGACGGCCACAGCCTGCCCGTCCTCGCCGAAGGCCGCATCGGTTTCGATCCGGCGCAGCCGCTCGATCTTGCCCGTCGCCAACGCTGCCTTTGCCGCAAGACCGGTTCCACCGAAAAGTTCGACGGCGTCCTCGAAGCGGCGCTCGACCAGGGCCAGCCGATCGGCGAGTTCGCGCGCGGTCAGGTCCAGCAGAAAATCGCTGCCAGGGGCGTTGCGGGCGAGCGCTCGGGCGCGGTTGCGGGCGATCAGGGCTTCGTCGAACAGGTCATTCATGGCGGCATTCCCGGTTTTCGGCAGGGCTCTCACAAGATTTCCCGCATTGGCTGAACGCCGACGTGGGCGTAAAGTCGATGCATGTGGGCTCACTTAGTGCAGAAATCTGCATCCGTCAGCCGGTATCGTGCCGGAGCGGTGCTGCGTGGCTTGTTTCATGTCATCTATCCACCGGCCTGCGCCCATTGCCACATCCATGTGGCCAGCCACCACGCGCTCTGCCCACGCTGCTGGGGCGAGATGCGGCTGATCGAGAAGCCCTATTGTCCTGTTCTCGGTCTGCCTTTCGCGCATGACCCGGGCGAGGGCATGGTGTCGCCGCAGGCGATGGCCCATCCGCCGGTCTTCGACCGGTTGCGATCCGTGGCTTTGCATGAAGGGGTGGCGCGGCACCTCGTGCATGGCCTCAAATATCGCGACAGGGTGGACCTGGCGCCGATGATGGCGGGCTGGATGTTAAGGGCGGCCTCGGCCGAGGTGGCCGAAGCGGACGCGATCGTCGCCGTGCCGCTGCATCGGATGCGGATATTCCGGCGGATGTTCAATCAGTCGGCGGAACTCGCCCGACATCTGTCCGCGCAATCCGGCAAGCCCTTCTTGGCTGAGGCGCTGGTGCGGCGCAAACGGACCCGCCAGCAGGTGGGGCTGACGGCGAACCAGCGGTCGCTGAATGTGCGGGGCGCCTTCGGTGTGCCGGAGGGCAGAGAGGATCTCGTTTTCGGCAAGCGGATCGTGTTGGTCGACGATGTCTACACGACGGGAGCGACAGTGAGTGCCGCAACGACTGCCCTGAAAAAGGCAGGCGCTGCGGATGTCACTGTTTTGACCTTTGCAAGGGCACTCACCGGGCCTATATGAGGGGATCAACCCCCTATCTACCCGACGCTTTCCGGCGGAGAACTTCATGGCTGACGTCACGATCTACACACGGCAATTCTGCGGCTACTGCGCCAGCGCCAAGGCCCTGCTCGACAGCAAAGGCGTCGCCTATGTCGAGCATGACGCGACAGGCAAGCCGGATCTGCGTGAGGAAATGATCGCCAAGTCCGGCCGCAATACTTTCCCGCAGATCTTCATCGGCAGCCGGCATGTCGGTGGCTGCGACGACCTGCATGCACTCGATCGGGCCGGCAAGCTCGATCCGCTTCTCGCAAAGTAAGGACTGATTGTTCATGGTGTTCAAGGCTGCCGCCGTCCAGATGTGCTCCGGGATCGATCCGGAGAAGAATGCCGAAAGCATGGCACGGCTCGTGCGCGAGGCCGCTCGTCGCGGGGCGATCTATGTTCAGACGCCTGAAATGACGGGCGCGGTGCAGAAGGATCGTGCCGGTCTTGCCGCCGTGCTGCGCGACGAGGAGACGGATCTCATCGTCCAAAAGGCTTCGGAGCTCGCCAAGGAGCGCGGCATCCATCTGCATGTCGGTTCGACCGCCATCAAGCTTGCCGATGGCAAGATCGCCAATCGGGCCTTCCTGTTCGGACCCGACGGAAAGAAGATCACATTCTACGACAAGATCCACATGTTCGACGTCGATCTCGACAATGGCGAGAGCTGGCGCGAAAGCTCTGTCTATCGTCCCGGCGAGCGGGCCGTTGTTGCGGACCTGCCCTTCGCCAAGCTCGGCTTCGGTGTCTGTTACGACGTGCGCTTCCCGCATCTGTTCCGGGCCGAAGCCATGGCCGGTGCCGAAATCCTGACCACGCCGGCGGCCTTCACCAAACAGACCGGCGAAGCGCATTGGGAGATCCTGCTTCGGGCGCGGGCGATCGAGAACGGCGCCTATGTCATCTCGGCCGCCCAGGCGGGCGTGCATGAAGACGGCCGCGAGACCTTCGGGCATTCGATGATCGTCGATCCCTGGGGCAAGGTGCTGGCGGCTGCCGGCGGTTCGGGCGAAGACGTGGTGGTGGCCGAGATCGATCTCGAGGCGGTCAAGACCTGCCGGGCGAAAATTCCGAACCTCAAGAACGGCCGCGACTTCCAGCTCGATATCGCGCCAGTCCTCGCCAAGGGAGGCGTCACGGTTTGATCCGCTATTCGCTCAGCTGCGAGAAGGCGCATGAATTCGAGGGCTGGTTTTCGGAAAGCGCCGATTTCGACCGGCAGAAGGCATCGGGTTACCTGACCTGTCCCGTCTGCGGATCCGCGGACGTGTCCAAGGTGCTGATGGCGCCTGCGGTTTCCACGGCGCGGCAGAAGGAAGACACCCAGGCGCTGGCGGTGTCGACAGCGCAGAAGCAGGCCTTGGTGAAGCTCAAGGACGCCATCCGCGAAATCCGCGCAAGCAGCGAGGATGTGGGCGAGAAGTTTCCCGAGGAGGCTCGCAAGATCCACTACGGGGAAACGGAAGCCCGGGGGATCATCGGCCAGGCCTCGCCAGTGGAGGTGAAGTCGCTGATCGAGGAAGGCATCGAGATCGCGCCGCTGCCGGTCTTGCCTGATGATGTGAATTGACGGCGGGCTCCCATCATCTGGCGGTCTACAATTTCGGCATTCATGTCGACAGTTCAGAGAGCGTTGCGGTGCGCGGCTTCGCTCTGCGAGAGCCCTTGAATTTTGCGGCAGCAGAGCGGGCACCCGGTTTTATCGCGCGGTCCGGATATCAGGGCGTTCCCGGGCCTCGTAGCTGGGGGCAGCTCGTCTTTCCGCGCTTCTTGTCCCAGCACAGCGGTGGTGCCGGCGTCTCGCAGCTCTCGCTCTGGCGGGATCTCGAGAGTTTGATGGCTTTCACATATACCGGCGTGCATGCGGACGCTCTCAAGCATGCAAGGCACTGGAACGTGGTGCAGGAATGGCCGCCGATGGTGCTCTTTTGGGTGCCTGCAGGCCAGCGACCGGAATGGAAGGACGGGGTCGAGCGGCTGGAGATGCTCGTTGACCACGGCAGCGGACCGCAGTGTTTCACCTTCAAGGAACCTTACGGTCCGCACCGTATGCCGACGGCAGTCGACCGTTCATTGGTCAAGCAGTTGGCAGCGGGGAATGTAGCGGCGCAAGGCGGGCTGCTTGATGCAGTCCTCAAGCTGCCCGTCTAAGACCGGTTAGCCCTGGAAGCCACCACCGTCCAGAAAGGCCTGCTCGTCCGGTGTCGTCGTCCGGCCAAGGGCGGCATTTCGGTGGGGGAAACGCCCGAACCGGGCGATGACGTCACGGTGCGTGACCGCATAATCGAGATAGTCTTCCGGCCCGCCCCTCTCCGCTAGCGCCTTGAACAGAACTACGCTCCGTTCCTGCTCTGCGAGATCTTCGGCATGCTCGAAAGGCAGATAGAAGAAGGCGGCAAGGTCCGGCTCTGTTGCCGCGTCATGGCCGAGTTCAATCGCTCGCCGGGCCAATGACAGAGCCAATGGATCGGTGGCGAAGGCATGCCCCGAGTTTCGGAACAGATTGCGTGGAAACTGATCAAGCAGGATTATGAGGGCCAGAGCGCCCTGCGGCGTGTTCATCCAGTCGGCGAGTTCGTTGCGGGCGGCGCGAAAATGCAGGCGCTCGAAGGCCTCGCGAATGCTCGTGTCGAACGCATCATCCTTGGAGAACCACTTCTGCCGGCCTGCCTGCTTCCAGAAGTCGACAACGGATTGCGGCGAACTCATGCTGCGTCCCCCGGACGGCTGGCGAGCATCATGTAGTTCACGTCGATATCGGCCGAGAGGTTCCACTGGTTCTGCAGCGGATTGAAGAAGACGCCCTTGCGCTCGATGATCTGCATGCCGCTTGCCGAGAGCGGACGCTCGATTTCCTCGGGTCGCACCAGCTTCTCGTACTGATGGGTGCCACGGGGCAGCCAGCGGAGCACATATTCGGCGCCGACGATGGCGAGGGCGGCTGCCTTCAGCGTGCGGTTGATTGTGGAGACCAGCATGAGGCCGCCGGGCCGGACCATGGAAGCGCAGGTCGAAAGGAAGAAATCCACATCCGCGACGTGTTCGACGACTTCCATATTCAGTACGATGTCAAAGGTCTCGCCCTGGGCTGCCAGTTCCTCTGCCGTCACGGCCCGATAGTCGACTTCCACGCCGCTCTGGGCGGAGTGGGTCATGGCGATCTTGATGTTCTTCTCCGAGGCATCGGCACCGAGCACGCTCGCGCCCATGCGGGCGACGGGCTCGGACAGAAGGCCGCCGCCGCAACCAATGTCCAGCACGCGCAATCCCTCAAGCGGACGGGCGCTTCGCAGGTCGCGGCCGTAATGCTCGACCACCTTGTCCCTGATATAGGCGAGGCGAACCGGATTGATCTTGTGCAGCGGCTTGAACTTGCCGGTCGGATCCCACCATTCCGCGGCCATGGCGGAAAAGCGGTCGACTTCGGCCTGATCGATGGTGGTGCGTGCCTCTGCACTCATGACGGAACCTCCTGCAACGATTGGCCATGAAGTCGTCCCGATGGCTTGCAAAGTCAAGGGCAGGGACGTCGCAGTGACAACTGCTCGAGGAACCTCCATCGAGGCCAAACGTTGAGGCGTGAATCGCAGCCCTGGCCGGCTGGCGGTGAAAGGAGATCGAAGATCATGAAAAGAATGTGGTTCATCGCAGCGTTTGCCGTCTCTGCGGGGGCGCTGCCGGCGGTGGCCGAAGCGGCCGTCGCCTTCTCGACAGCCAATGTCAACATGCGGTCAGGGCCGAGCACACGTTATCCTGCCGTCATTGTTGTGCCCGCAGGCAGTCGTGTCGACATCCGCGGCTGCATGTCCAGTGCCAACTGGTGCGATGTGGCGTTCGCCGGCTATCGTGGCTGGGTCTCGGGTTCCTATCTGCAGACCACCTATTCGCAGCGCCGCGTCAGCGTCGGGCCACAGTATTACCGGCCGCTCGGCATTCCGACCGTGACCTTCAGTATCGGCCGCTATTGGGATGACCATTATCGCGGGCGCCCTTTCTACCGCGATCGTGATCGCTGGCGGGATGGTGACGATCGCCGGGACGGGGATCGCGATCGTGACCGCCGTGCAGAAAGCGATCGGCGCGGACGCGAGGATGATCGCCGCGTCCGCCGAGACTTTGAGCCGCAGGACGATCGGGACCGGCATCCTGTCTTTCGCATGATGCGGGAGCGTTGCGAGCGGGATCCCAGCGCCTGCCGCTGACATCCTGACAGCCAGCTTGAACTTTCGAGGGGGCCCCATGGCCCCCTTTTCTTATGCCCGCGTCTCGAGCGGGCCGCCTTCACCATGCCGATCTGCAAGACAAAAATGCCGGCCACGCCGTACCGTTTGGGGGGCAAGTGGCCGTTGCGCCCCTCGGCCAGATAGACTAAAAGCCCGGCCAGCTTGCGGCTTTGTGCCCAGGCGATCGTTTTCGTGCCGGAGTTCCGGCGTCTTTCAAGGGCATATGGTTCAAGTCTATGGCTCGCATCGTCATGAAGTTCGGCGGGACATCCGTCGCCAATCTGGATCGCATCTATAACGTCGCGCGTCATGTGAAACGCGAAGTGGATGCGGGTCACGAAGTGGCCGTGGTCGTCTCGGCGATGTCGGGCAAGACCAATGAGCTGGTCGACTGGGTTCAGACCATGCCGAAGGTGGCCGGTGCCGACTCGCCGTTCTACGATGCGCGCGAATATGATGCCATCGTCGCATCGGGCGAACAGGTGACATCCGGGTTGCTCGCCATTGCACTCCAGTCGATGGGCGTCAATGCCCGGTCCTGGCAAGGCTGGCAGATCCCGATCAAGACCGACAACGCTCATGGCGCGGCCCGCATCCAGGAGATCGACGGCGCCGACATCATCCGCCGCATGGGCGAGGGCCAGGTCGCCGTCGTTGCAGGTTTCCAGGGCATCGGTCCTGACAATCGCATCGCGACGCTCGGTCGCGGTGGCTCGGATACCTCGGCCGTCGCGATTGCCGCCGGTGTGAAGGCCGATCGCTGCGACATCTATACCGACGTCGACGGCGTCTACACGACCGATCCGCGCATCGAGCCGAAGGCGCGGCGCCTGAAGAAGATCGCTTTCGAGGAAATGCTCGAAATGGCCTCGCTCGGCGCCAAAGTTCTTCAGGTCCGTTCCGTCGAGCTCGCCATGGTGCACAAGGTTCGCACCTTCGTGCGCTCCAGCTTTGAAGATCCCGATGCACCGGGCATGGGCGATCTGTTGAACCCGCCCGGTACGCTGATTTGTGATGAGGAAGAGATCGTGGAACAGGAAGTCGTCACCGGTATTGCCTATGCCAAGGATGAAGCCCAGATTTCGCTGCGCCGACTGGCCGACCGGCCGGGTGTGTCGGCCGCGATCTTCGGACCGCTCGCCGAATCCCACATCAATGTCGACATGATCGTCCAGAACATCTCGGAAGACGGTTCCAAGACCGACATGACCTTCACGGTTCCCTCCGGTGACGTGGACAAGGCGCTCGCCGTTCTCGGCTCCAACAAGGAGAAGATCGGTTTCGACGTCGTCCAGAGCGAGAAGGGTCTCGTCAAGGTTTCCGTCATCGGCATCGGCATGCGCAGCCATGCAGGCGTCGCGGCAACCGCATTCAGGGCGCTGGCGGACAAGGGCATCAACATCAAGGCGATCACGACCTCGGAGATCAAGATCTCCATCCTGATCGATGGCCCCTATGCCGAGCTCGCTGTTCGGACTTTGCATTCCTGCTACGGTCTGGATAAGAATTGATTCCTGAGAGCGGACACGCGTGACCCGACCCCCTGAAAAGGCAAGGGTAACAATCCGCTGACCAATGGGAAGTGGAGCAAAAACGCGATGAGAGACCTTTCTGCGGGTCCCCGCGTCCTGCTCAAGCGGCTGCGCGAACTGATGGCGGAGCCGCTCGAGCCGCAGGAGCGACTGGACCGGATCGTTCGCCAGATCGCGAACAACATGGTCGCAGAGGTGTGCTCCGCCTATGTTCTCCGCTCGGACGGCGTCCTCGAACTTTATGCGACCGAAGGTCTGAACAAGGATGCGGTGCACCTTGCCCAGCTGAAGATGGGCCAGGGTCTGGTCGGCACGATCGCGGCTTCGGCCCAGTCGCTCAATCTTTCGGATGCCCAGGCGCATCCGGCCTTCCGCTACCTGCCGGAAACCGGCGAAGAGATCTACCATTCCTTCCTCGGCGTGCCGATCCTGCGGGCCGGGCGAAGCCTTGGCGTCCTTGTCGTGCAGAACAAGGCGCAACGCAATTATCGCGAGGACGAGCTCGAAGCGCTGGAAACGACAGCGATGGTGCTCGCCGAGATGATCGCCACCGGCGAATTGAAGAAGATCACCCGGCCGGGGCTGGAGCTCGACCTGACCCGGCCCGTCTCGATCGAGGGTGACAGCTATTCCGAAGGCATCGGCCTCGGTTACGTGGTGCTGCACGAGCCTCGCATCGTCGTCACCAATCTCCTCAACGAAGACAGTGAGAAGGAAATCCGCAGGCTGGCCGATGCGCTGGGCTCGCTCAGGATCTCGATCGACGACATGCTGTCGCGGCGCGAAATCTCCATGGAGGGCGAGCACCGCGACGTCCTGGAGACCTACCGCATGTTTGCCCATGACCAGGGTTGGGTGCGGCGCATGGAAGAGGCTATCCACAATGGCCTGACGGCGGAGGCGGCTGTCGAGAAGGTGCAGAGCGACACCAAGGCGCGCATGATGCGCCTGACGGATCCTTACCTGCGCGAGCGCATGCATGATTTCGACGATCTTGCGAACCGGTTGCTGCGCCAGTTGACCGGGTTTTCGCCGCACAGCGCGGCTGAAGGTTTCCCGAACGACGCCATCGTCTTTGCCCGTGCGATGGGTGCGGCGGAACTTCTGGATTATCCGCGCGCCAACCTGCGCGGCCTCGTGCTCGAGGAGGGCGCTGTCACAAGCCATGTCGTCATCGTTGCGCGGGCCATGGGCATTGCGGTCGTCGGTCAGGCGGCGGGGGCGGTGGCGCTGGCTGAAAATGGCGATCCTGCCATCATCGACGGTGACGACGGCAAGGTGCATGTCCGTCCCGTGGCGGACCTGCAGCGGGCCTATGAGGAAAAGGTCAAGCTCCGGGCCAAGCGGCAGGAACAGTTCCGGGCGCTGCGCGACGTCGAACCGCTGACGAAGGACGGACATCGGATCAAACTGCAGATGAATGCCGGCCTTCTGGTCGATCTGCCACAGCTTGCAGATTCCGGTGCCGACGGGATCGGGCTCTTCCGAACCGAACTGCAGTTCATGATCTCTTCGACCATGCCGAAGGGCGAGGAACAGGAGAGCTTCTATCGCAATGTCTTGAAGCAGGCCGCCGGCCGTCCGGTGACATTCCGCACGCTCGATATCGGCGGTGACAAGGTCGTCCCCTATTTCCGGTCCCAGGAAGAAGAGAACCCGGCGCTTGGCTGGCGGGCGATCCGCCTGTCGCTCGATCGTCCGGGGCTGTTGCGGACACAGCTGCGCGCACTGCTCAAGGCGGCCTCCGGCGTCGAGCTTAAGATGATGCTGCCGATGGTGACCGAAGTTTCGGAGATCCGGCAGGTGCGCGAGCTGATGCAGAAGGAGATCCAGCACATCTCGAAGTTCGGTCATCAGCTGCCCAAGAAGCTGCAGTTCGGGGCCATGCTGGAAGTGCCGGCGCTCCTCTGGCAGCTCGACGAGCTGATGGACGAGGTCGATTTCGTGTCTGTCGGTTCGAACGACCTGTTCCAGTTCGCCATGGCGGTCGACCGGGGCAATGCGCGGGTATCCGATCGTTTCGATGTGCTCGGGCGGCCTTTCCTTCGCATTCTACGCGACATCGTTCGTGCCGGCGAGCGGAACAAGACGCCCGTGACGCTGTGCGGCGAGATGGCCTCGAAGCCTCTTTCGGCCATGGCACTGCTCGGAATCGGCTTCCGCTCGATCTCGATGTCACCGACGGCGATCGGTCCGGTCAAGGCAATGTTGCTCGGCCTCGACGTCGGCCAGCTGACGGAGGTCCTGACGGCTGCGCTTGACGACGACACCCCGGGCGTGTCAGTGCGCGACCTGCTTGTCCGCCATGCGGAAGTGAACAAGATCCCCGTCTGAGACCGACGACTGACCTGGAGTAAAGGGTGGCGAAGCTTCCTGTCGAAAAAATGCGCGAGCTCGAACGCCGGTTCGGCGAGATCGAGGCGCGAATGTCGGCGGGTCCGGCGGCCGACGTCTATGTGAAGCTCGCATCGGAATATTCCGAACTCGAGCCCGTGGTGAAAAAGATCCGCGAATACCAGTCCGCGATGGACGAGGCGGGGGATCTGCGCGCCATGCTGGCCGACAGGACGACCGATCGCGAGATGCGCGATCTGGCCGAAATGGAGCTGCCGGAGCTGGAGACGCGGATCGAGGCGCTCGAAAACGAGATGCAGATTTTGCTTCTGCCGAAGGACGCTGCCGACGAAAAGAGCGCAATCCTCGAAATCCGCGCGGGCACGGGCGGATCAGAAGCGGCGCTCTTTGCCGGCGATCTCTTCCGCATGTATGAGCGTTTCGCCTCGACCAAGGGCTGGAAGGTGGACGTGCTCTCCGCGAGCGAGGGCGAAGCCGGCGGCTACAAGGAAATCATTGCGACGATCAGCGGGCGGGGCGTGTTCTCCAAGCTGAAGTTCGAATCCGGTGTGCACCGCGTGCAGCGCGTGCCGGAGACGGAAGCGAGCGGGCGTATTCACACGTCGGCCGCCACCGTCGCGGTTCTGCCGGAAGCCGAAGATATCGACATCGAGATCAAGCCCGAGGATATCCGCATCGATACGATGCGTGCATCTGGCGCGGGTGGACAGCACGTCAACACGACGGACTCGGCCGTGCGCATCACGCACCTGCCGACGGGGCTGATCGTGACGTCCTCGGAAAAATCGCAGCACCAGAACCGCGCCAAGGCGATGCAGGTGCTGCGCTCCCGGCTCTACGACATCGAGCGGCAAAAGGTGGACAGCGAGCGGTCTGCGAACCGCAAGAGCCAGGTCGGCTCGGGGGACCGTTCGGAGCGAATTCGCACCTATAACTTCCCGCAGGGGCGAGTGACGGACCATCGGATCAACCTGACGCTCTACAAGCTCGACCGGATGATCGAAGGCGATCTTGATGAAATGCTCGATGCGCTGATTTCCGACTATCAGGCCGGCCAGCTTGCGCAGCTGGGTGAGGCCCAGTGAGCGGGGCTGTGCCTTCCGCCCGATCCCTGATTGCTGATGCGCGCCGGCGTTTCGAGGCGGCCGGACTTGGCGATCCAGCAACAGATGCCAGGGTGCTGGTCTGTGGCCTTCTCGACATTCGTCCGACCGCGCTGCTTCTCGAAGGCGACAGACCGGTAGCGCCCGACACAGTGGCACAGGTGGAAGACGCCATCACGCGCCGGATCCGGCATGAACCAGTGCACCGAATTCTCGGCCGGCGCGAATTCTACGGTCTCGATCTGGCACTTTCCGCCGGGACCCTGGAGCCACGTCCGGATACGGAGATCCTGGTTGACGTGATCTTGCCACAACTTCTCGATATGGTGACCAAAGGTTTGAAGCCGCATATCGTGGATCTCGGCACGGGAACCGGAGCAATCGCCCTGGCATTGCTGCATGAATGTCCGCAAGCCGATGCTCTTGGCATCGATATTTCCCAGGATGCGCTGAGGACGGCGACCGGAAATGCCGAGCGCAACGGGCTCGGATCGCGTTTCGCCACGCGGCTCGGCCCCTGGTTCGACCAAACACCGGAGCGTTTCGACATCATCGTCTCCAACCCGCCCTACATCCGGAGTGATGTGGTGACGGGTCTGGAGCCGGAAGTCGCAAATTTCGATCCGATGGCCGCGCTGGACGGGGGACCGGACGGCCTGGAGGCCTATCGTTGCATAGCGGCAGAGGCGCGAGACCATCTCGAGGATCATGGGCTGGTCGGTCTGGAAATCGGTTTCGACCAGCGGGACGACGTCGTGCAAATCTTTGAAGGGGCTGGGTTTTCTCTTCTCGAGGAGCGTCGGGACTATGGTGGCAATGACCGCGTCCTGGTGTTTGCGCCAAGGCTTGATTAGCCGGTTTGCTGCGGTTGCTAAGGATAATTGCCGGAAAGCCAGAAAAAGGCTTGGATTTCCGGATGAAGCGTAATAGTTTGCGGGCACGCAACGGGCGGCGGGGAAAGAACGAAGATTCGTTCACGACTGGGCCGGCTTCGAAAAAGGTTCGCTTTCGAACTCCGCGAAGCACGACAGGACCGATGCGTAGCTCAGTAAACTCGACTTTCACCAGCGGCGAGCAAGGCGAGAGCGCGGTCTGTCGGCGGCGCGCATAGACTTGGTCCGGTTCAACCAGAGCCAATGACGTTGCCCTTTATCAGCACAACAAAGACATTCAGGTGAAGCATCTATGAGGCCAGGACAGCAGAACAAGCGTGGTCGGGGGCGTAACAACAATAGCGGCGGTGGCGGCGGCGGTGGAAACAACAATTTCAACCGCAAAGGCCAGAACCCGCTTACCCGGACCTATGACAGCTCCGGCCCCGATGTGAAAATCCGCGGTACCGCTCAGCACGTTGCCGAGAAGTATTCGACTTTGGCACGCGACGCGCAAAGCGCAGGTGATCGCGTCATGGCGGAAAACTACCTGCAGCATGCCGAGCACTACAACCGCATCATCGCGGCTGCCCAGGCGCAGATGCAGGAGCGTTTCCAGCGCGACGACCGCGATGGCGGCGAGGACCGTGACGACCGCCAGGACTATAACGAGCGCGACGGCGAGGATTTCGACGGCTCGGACGAAAACACCGGTCAGAATGGTGATCGTGGTGGTGATCGCGGGAACCAGCAGGCGCCGCAGCAGCAGCCCCGCCCGCAACAGCAGAACCGTCCGCAGCAGCAGAACCGGCCGCAACGTCAGCCAGAGCCGCAGCCGCAGCCGGAAATCGCCGGCTCGGGCCCGCAGCCCGTCATCGAGGACATGCCGGTGGAAGCTGCAGCCGCCGCTGCCGAAAGCGCAGCAGACGCCGGTGGCGAACGCCAGCCGCGACGCCGCACCGCTGGCAACCGTCCGCGCCGTCAACCGCGCCGCGCCGCGGGTAGCGACGAAGGTGGTGACGCTGGCGGAGAGACTGGTGGAAACGGCGAAGGTGGCGAAGCCCCCGTTCTCGCCGAGGTTGATACCGAATGAGCTTTTCCGGCTCGATTTGACGATTGCAAAACTCCGGGCTCTGGCCCGGAGTTTTTCGTTTAACTGCCTCTTTAAAGGGCAAAATCGCGCTCCCATATCTCGTTTGAGGGAGCGGTAAGCGCTCCGGGGTCCGCCGCCAGCGGGGGCCTCATCCACACCATCCGACCTGTGCCGAATGCGGGCAGGGCGGAGACAAGGGAGAGTGACGATGAATATCGAGAAATATTCCGAACGCGTGCGCGGTTTTCTGCAATCCGCGCAGACCCATGCCCTGTCGGAAGGGCACCAGCAATTCACGCCGGAACATGTGCTGAAGGTTCTGCTCGATGACGAACAGGGCATGGCGTCTTCGCTGATCAGCCGTGCCGGTGGCGATGCCAAGGCCGTGCGGATCGCCAATGATACGGCTCTTGCCAAGCTTCCCAAGGTGTCTGGCGGCAATGGACAGGTCTATCTGGCCCAGCCACTCGCCAAGGTGTTTTCGACGGCAGAAGACGCTGCAAAGAAGGCCGGTGACAGCTTCGTCACGGTCGAGCGCCTGCTGCTCGCGCTTGCGATCGAATCCTCCGCCTCGACATCGGCCTCCTTGAAGAAGGGGGGCGTGACGGCGAATGCGCTGAACCAGGTGATCAACGAGATCCGCAAGGGCCGAACCGCCGATGGTGCCAATGCCGAGGCCGGTTTCGACGCGCTGAAGAAATATGCGCGCGACCTGACCGAGGAGGCACGCGAAGGTCGCCTCGATCCTGTGATCGGCCGAGACGACGAGATCCGTCGCACGATCCAGGTCCTGTCGCGCCGGACCAAGAACAACCCTGTCCTGATCGGTGAACCCGGCGTCGGCAAGACGGCGATTGCCGAGGGCCTTGCCTTGCGCATCGTCAACGGCGACGTGCCGGAAAGCCTGAAAGACAAGAAGCTGATGGCGCTCGATATGGGCGCGCTTATCGCTGGTGCAAAGTATCGCGGCGAGTTCGAGGAACGTCTGAAGGCCGTGCTGAACGAGGTCCAGTCCGAAAACGGCGAGATCATCCTGTTCATCGACGAGATGCACACGCTGGTCGGTGCCGGCAAGGCCGATGGCGCGATGGATGCCTCCAACCTGCTGAAGCCGGCGCTTGCGCGCGGCGAGCTGCATTGCGTCGGGGCGACCACGCTCGACGAATACCGCAAGCATGTCGAGAAAGATGCGGCGCTCGCCCGGCGCTTCCAGCCGGTCATGGTCAACGAGCCCAATGTCGAGGATACGATCTCGATCCTGCGCGGCCTGAAGGAGAAATACGAGCAGCATCACAAGGTGCGGATCTCGGATTCGGCCCTTGTCGCGGCAGCCACATTGTCGAACCGCTACATCACCGACCGGTTTTTGCCCGACAAGGCCATCGATCTGATGGACGAGGCGGCATCGCGGCTGCGCATGCAGGTGGACAGCAAGCCGGAGGAACTCGACGAACTCGACCGTCGCATCATGCAGCTGAAGATCGAGCGCGAGGCGCTGAAGAAGGAGACAGATGCAGCGTCTGCCGACCGGCTGACCCGGCTCGACACCGAACTGACCTCGCTTGAGGAAGAAGCCGACGCCCTGACGGCCCGCTGGCAGGCGGAAAAGCAGAAGCTGGGCCTTGCCGCAGACCTCAAGCGCCAGCTGGACGAAGCCCGGAACGAACTTGCGATCGCGCAGCGTCAGGGCGAATTCCAGCGGGCCGGTGAACTCGCCTATGGCATGATCCCGAAGCTCGAGAAGGAACTGGTGGAGGCGGAAGCGCAGGACGGGTCCGGCCCCGGCAACATGGTCCAGGAAGTCGTCACCCCCGACGGCATCGCCCATGTCGTATCCCGCTGGACCGGCATTCCGGTCGACAAGATGCTGGAAGGCGAGCGTGAGAAGCTGCTCAGGATGGAAGACGATCTGGCCAAGTCCGTTGTCGGCCAGGGGGATGCCGTGCAGGCGGTTTCGCGTGCGGTCCGCCGCGCCCGCGCCGGCCTGCAGGATCCGAACCGGCCGATCGGCTCGTTCATCTTCCTCGGTCCAACCGGCGTCGGCAAGACCGAGCTCACGAAGTCGCTGGCGCGGTTCCTGTTCGATGACGAGTCGGCCATGGTTCGCCTCGACATGTCCGAATACATGGAGAAGCACTCGGTCGCCCGGCTGATCGGAGCGCCTCCGGGTTATGTCGGTTACGAGGAAGGCGGGGCGCTGACCGAAGCGGTGCGGCGCAAGCCCTACCAGGTCGTGCTGTTCGACGAGATCGAGAAGGCGCATCCCGACGTTTTCAACGTTCTCCTGCAGGTGCTCGACGACGGGCGCCTCACCGACGGACAGGGCCGCACCATCGACTTCAAGAACACGATCATCATCATGACCTCCAATCTCGGGGCCGATTATCTGACCGGTCTCGGCGAGGATCAGGATGTCGATCAGGTGCGCGATCAGGTCATGGACGTGGTCAAGGCCTCGTTCCGGCCGGAATTCCTCAATCGTGTCGACGAGATCATCCTCTTCCATCGTCTGCGCAGGACGGAAATGGGGGCGATTGTGGATATCCAGATGAAGCGGCTCTTGTCCCTGCTTTCGGAGCGCAAGATCCGCATCGATCTCACGCCGGATGCGCGTGCCTGGCTCGCCGACAAGGGTTATGACCCGGTCTACGGGGCACGACCCTTGAAGCGGGTGATCCAGAAATATCTCCAGGATCCGCTTGCCGAACAGATCCTCTCGGGTCAGGTGCTGGACGGATGCGAGGTTACGATCGAAGCGGGCAGCGACCGGCTGCTGATCACGCCCAAGGCTCCGGTGAGTGCCGCAGCCTAACGGAGCTTCCGGGCAGAATGAAAAAACGGCGGTCCTTGGGGCCGCCGTTTTGCGTTGGCTTGATGGGGCTGTCTTTTGCCTCAGCGGCTCGCAACCTGGGCGGGGCGACCGCCCGACTGCAGCATCGTGTCGATGCGCTGCCTCTCCTGCTGGAAGGCGGCGAGCACCGGCCCATCCAGGGCCTTGCCGCCCGGCAGACGGACCTTCATCGCATCCACCTTGGTGCCATTGACGATCAGCTCGTAATGCAGGTGTGAACCGGTCGAGGAGCCGGTCGAGCCGACATAGCCGATGACCTGGCCCTGCTTCACCTTGGCGCCGGGCGTGATGCCCTTGGCGATGCCGCTCTGGTGGTTGTAGGAGGTGACGTACCCATTGGCATGGCGGATCATGGTCTGGTTGCCATAGCCGGAGGCCCAGCCGGCCTTTTCAACGGTGCCGTTGCCCGAGGCAATGATCGGCGTGCCACGGGGGGCCGCCCAGTCGACGCCGGTATGCATGCGCGAATAACCGAGGATCGGGTGACGGCGCATGCCGAAGCCCGAGGTGAAGCGGCCGTTCGGAACGGGATTGCGCAAAAGGAACTGGCGGATCGACTTGCCGTTTTCGTCGAAGAAATCGATCGAACCGTCCTGCGGGTCCTGGAAGCGATAGAACTGGGTGATCGTGTCGCCGAACCGTGCCCGCACATAGAGGAGTTCGCTATCGTCGGTCGCCCGGCCCTCGTCGTCCGTGACCGAAAACACGGCTTCGAGCATGTCGGACGGCTTGAGCTGCGCCTGGAAGTCGACATTGGCTGCGAGCAGGCGGACGACCTGGGCGGTGAGATCCTGGTTCATTCCATAGGAAAGCGCCGCACGGTAGATCCCGTCATAAACACGCGGCAGGTCGCGGCCCGACATCATGGCCGGCTGCGAGCTGTCGAAAGCACCCGAGATCGCGTCGAGTTGCGGCGGCTCCGCGCCCTCGACCAGCCGGCCGACATCGTTCACGGCGAGTGTCGCGATATGATCCGTGCGGTGGTAGAGCGAGAAGCGAACCAGCCGGACCTCCTCGCCGCGCTGGAGGAGCCCGACCCGGATGATGTCGCCTTCGGTGAGCTCCTCCTCCTTCATGAAGGGCGCCAGAGCTTCGGCGACATCCTCGGCCTTGGATTCCGGATAGCCGGCTGCCGTCATCAGGCTCACCACCGACTGGGGGCGGCGCGCCGGCAGAATGTCGTCGGCATATTCCGGGGTCATCGGCGTGATGATTTCCGCTTCGGCCACACTCATGTTTTCTTCGAGGATACGGGCAGAGAGGCCGACGGCGAGATCGAGGCCGGTGTCTTCGGTGTCGAAGCGGCGGGGGTCGATGTAGTAGAGCGCGGCGACCTGGATGTCGCCATCGGTGAGGACCGAGCCGTTCGAACGCACGTTTTCCTCGACCTCGTCAAAGGTCATCTCGCCGACGAGCGGCTTGTCCGGAACGGTGGGGAAGGGGCTCGACTTGAGGATGACTTCGGATTCGACGTCGGAGCCGTAAAGCGAACCGGTGCGATTGGCGACGGACGGCGTGGCCTCGTCCGTGGCAAAGATCGCAAGAGGATCGAACTTCGGATAGCGCTCCTGATTGGCGTAGTCGGCGGCAAGCACCATCTTCACATGGGCAAAGGGCAATTTGCGAACCACCTCGCGCTCGCCATCCTTGAAGACGGTGGGAACGTCGAGGATCGCCTTGTCGACGGGTCGGGCCGCAATTTTCGGTGCGAAGATGCGCGCCCCGCGAACCGTGTCGTCTGCCGGGGTGGTCGCATCATCCGGCGGGGTGAGGGCAAAGGCTTCCGCGGGGATGGCGAGCTGCTGGCGCCCGTCGAGCGCGGCAAACAGGGCCACACCCATCAGGATGCAGGAGGTGATGCCCGTCAGGAAGGTGCCCGAGAGCCAGCGCAACGAGATTTCACGGCGATCGGGCGCCCGAAGTCCATCCGCCAGGATCGGAGGCTCGCCACCGAGCGAACGCATCAGGTCACGGTCTGTCGTCATTCCGATTTGCTGCCCGTCTTGCTGTCCATATTGCTTGATGCGGCGTCGGGGCTGGGCCCCGGCCTGTCGATGAACTGGATCACGCTGCTCATGTCTCATGTTTTGGACCAACCCGTCAAATCGGCGGGGAGGAGAGCCCCTTCAGATCAGCCAAATAAGGAATTAGCGCGGCACGCGCGCCCGCACGCATGTAAGGGATGCCGCAAGGCCTCTCCCGCAAGGGGCAAGAGGGCCGGTTGGTGCGTGAGCAAAGCGCTGTTTGGCAGCCGAATTCTGAACGCAAAACAGGGGCGAATAGAAAAACTACATTTTTTCAATGCCTTGTCGCTTTTCTGAAATTTTATCGGAGAAGCCTGTTGACTGGTTGGAGAAGCGAATCTATACATCCGCTCACTGACGAGGGCGGCGGCGCTGCTAGCGACGAAGTCCTTCGTTCTTGAAAATCTCTGAAAATTGGCTGAGACGCTGGTTTTTTTGCCCGACTTGGGTTGGGCGGGATTGGATTATTGAC